>LJNK01000052.1 GCA_001303025.1 Deltaproteobacteria bacterium SG8_13 | reverse complement strand
AGTCTGAGTCGGCTGCGGTACTTGAGCGATATCATGCCGAGGAACTGCTTTCCCCTGATGTCTACCCCGGCCACGGTGCGGGAGCTGGTGCGCGACGCCGACGTGGTGGTCGGTGCCGTACTGATCCCCGGGGCCAAGGCGCCCAAACTGGTGACCCGGGAAATGCTCAAGACCATGCAGCCCGGTTCGGTTCTGGTGGATGTGGCCATCGATCAGGGCGGCTGCTTCGAAACCTCGAAGCCCACCACCCACGGCAAGCCGACCTACGTGGTGGACGGTGTGGTCCACTACTGCGTGGCCAATATGCCCGGGGCCGTTCCAAAGACCTCCACCATCGCCCTGACCAACGCCACGTTGCCTTACGCGATCGAGATTGCAAACAAGGGCTGGCAGCAGGCATTCGACAGCAATCCGGAGATCCGGCTGGGCGCGAATGTGGTGAAAGGCAAGGTAACCTACCAGGGCGTGGCAGAAGCCTTCAACCTGAAATACGTGCCGGTGGAAAGCCTGATCTGATCCTGAGCTCGGCAGGCAGTTACGATAAAGAAGTGGAAGGAGGTCCGGTGCGAATCGAATTTCCACTGGTCTGGGCCGAAGTGGACCTGAGCGCAATTGCCGCAAACGTGCGCGAGCTTTGTCGGGTGGTGAAACCGGCAGCACGACTGATGGTGGCGGTCAAGGCCAATGCCTATGGTCACGGCTCGGTGGAGGTTGCCCGCACCGCCCTGGCCCACGGTGCCGACTGGCTGGGAGTGGCTCGCTTCGAGGAAGCCTTAGAGCTTCGCGAGGCCGGCATCGCCGCACCGATCTTGATCTTCGGATACACCCCGGCCCGCTGCACGCGGGAGCTGATCCGGCTGCATCTGACGCAGTCCGTCCACTGTCTGGATGCGGCCCGCGCCCTGTCGGAGCAAGCTGCCGGCAGCGGTGACCGGCTGAAGGTTCACCTGAAGGTGGACACCGGAATGGGACGGCTGGGCATTCTCACCGATGAGCACCGACCGGGGCTATCCGGCGTTGCACCGGCAGATGCCGCCGTGCGCGAGGTGATGCAGATGGCCGGCCTTCCGGGGCTGCACCTGGAAGGCGTTTTCACCCATTTTGCCAGTGCCGACAGCGCAGATAAATCCTACACGCACGGCCAGCTGGCGCTTTTCGAAAGGTTTCTGGATCGGCTGAAGAAAGCCGGTCTGTCAATTGAAATCCGGCACGCCGCCAACAGCGGCGGCATTATCGACATGCCCCAAACCCACCTGGACATGGTGCGGGCCGGTATTTCCCTGTACGGCCTCTACCCTTCCGGCGAGGTCCGACAATCAACGATCACCCTAACACCGGCCCTGACATGGAAGGCCAGGATCGTTCATTTGAAGAAAGTCCCCGCCGGTTTTTACGTCAGCTACGGAATGACCCACCGCACCGCGCAGCCGACCACCATTGCCACCGTCCCGGTCGGTTACGGCGACGGTTACAGCCGGCTTTTGTCCAACCGGGGCATCATGCTGGTCGGCGGCCGGCGCGTACCCATTGTCGGCCGGGTCTGCATGGATCTGACCATGATCGATGTGGGACAAATCCCCGGCGTGGCCGTTGACGAAGAAGTGGTGATTTTGGGCCGCCAGGGCGCGGAAGCGGTCAGCGCCGATGAAATCGCCGACCTGCTCGGCACCATCAACTACGAGGTGGTGACCGCCATCAGCGCCCGGGTGCCGCGCGTTTTTACCTAAAACTTCTGCAGGGCAAACGAAGACCGCGGATTGAGTAACAAAGCGAGGAACGATGGCAGGTGAAAATTGTGCGACCTGCGGATTGCGGAAAAAGTACGATAAGCGCCCGAAATCTTTGCTGGGCCGGCTCTGGCGGTTTCATGCCAACTGGTGCCCGGGTTGGAAGGCGTACATGCTTTCCTTGCCCGAAGGCGAAAGAATCGGGCTGGCCGACAAGTACGGCATGAAAAAATTCAAATGAGGGCGACCCGGCCAGAACGCCCCTGTCCGGTTTTCTTTTCGCCCAAAGGTAGCGTCACCGCCACCCTGGTGCCCCTGCCGGGAGTGCTGGCAACTTCGATGCGGCCTTTGTGGGCATCGATGATGGCCTTACAGAGGCTAAGCCCCAAACCGTAACCGCCGGTTCTTCGTGAGCGGGATGCGTCTGCCCGGAAAAATGGATCGAAGATCTGAGGCAGGGCATTTTCGGGGATGCCTTCGCCGCGATCTTCCACGACGATGTCAATGCCATCGGGCTTGCGGGCCGTCGATATGGTTACTGCCTCACCATCGTCGGGCGTATGTTTCAGCGCGTTGTCCATCAAATTGCGCATCACCATGCGCATCTTTTCCCGATCCGCCCGGACTTCAGCCGCCTCCAGTGCATGGCAAACAATGCCCGGTGGGCGTTCCGTGAATTCCTCCGCAACCGTTCGAATCAACTCGCTTATTTCGACCGTTTCCAGTTTCAGCGCCGTGGCGGAGGCTCGCAGCCTGGCCTTTTCCAGGATAGCGGACACCATGGCTTCCATTTCGGCCACATCGGCGCCCAGGGCCTCGCGAACCTCTTCATCGTGCAGAAATTCCAGCTGCACCTTGATGCGCGTGAGCGGTGAGCGCAGCTCGTGGCTGATGTCCAGCAGCAGACGCTCCTTGCTGTCGAGCAGATCGGACAGCCGCATGGCCATCGTGTTGAACGCCTCGGCCAGGTCTCGAAGTTCGTCGTCACCGGCTTGCGGGGCCGGCCGCCAGCTCCTTCACACCGGTTTCCAGGGTGCGCAGCGGCTTGAGCACCCTTCGAATGAAAAAATAGGCGGCTGCCAGAACCACCGCCAGGGCGGCACCCATAAACGCCAGGATGGCTCCCGCGTTTTCATGGTCGCCGGCCCTGAAAGGGGTGATGAGCATCAGCTCGCCCCCGCCGTGTGGCAGTCGGATGAAGAACTGCCCCCTTTGGTGACCGGTCCAGATGCCGTTACCGTGGTTGCGCACCCGCGCTCGCGTGAATTGAGACGATCCGGGGATCTTGCCGGTCTGCCAGCCGCGGTCGGGATGGTCGAAGCGAATGGAAAATCCGGTTCGCCGGGCGATTTGTACCGCGCGATCGAAATCGGGCGGATCGCCAATATCGCGGGCCAGGTATTCGGCATACAGCAGCAGGTTGCGATCCAGGTGGGACAGGCTGTGAAACCGCATGAGGGCGAATCCGATCCCGACGATCAGCGAAATGGCGGTGCCGGCCAGCAGGATGGTCACCAGCAGCTTGGTGAAAACCGAGTGAAAAAGGCGTTTAACCTTGCGACGGTGCATCCGCGGACTCCTCGGCAATGAATACATATCCGGCACCCCACACGGTCTTGATGAATTCGGGGTTTTTGGGGTCGTCCCCAAGCTTTTGTCGCAGCCGGCTGATGGTGACATCCACGGCCCGGTTGAATGGATCGCTGTCAATGCCGCGCAGGGTCTGGAGGATTTCATCGCGATCCATCACCTTTCCGGCGTGCCGGACCAGCAGGTCGAGGGCGGCAAATTCATTGGTGGTCAGACCGATCCGGTCTTTGTCCAGCCAGGCTTGCTGGCGATGGAAATCGATGACCAGCCGTCCGAATCGTCGGCGGCGGTCCGTCCCGGTGTGCCGTGTGCGGCGCAGTACGGCCTGAATGCGGGCTACCAGCTCCCGCGGCTCGAAAGGTTTGGGCAGATAATCGTCGGCGCCCAGCTCGAGCCCCACAACCTTGTCCATTAGATCGCCCCGAGCGGTGAGCATGATGATGGGCACGGCGCTCGACTGTCGTATCCGCTTGCAGAGGTCGAAGCCGGTCATTGCCGGCAGCATCACATCGAGGATGATCAGGTCCGGGGACACGGACCGGAGTTTTTTCAGTCCTTGCTCTGCGTCGGTGGCGGTGTAAACGGTGTAGTCGAAATCGCCGAGGAAGCGTTTCAACAGCCGGTTCAGCTTTTCATCGTCATCGATGACCAGAATGGCCCATGGCATGTCGGATCCCTCGTGGCTTGATGGGGTTGCCGGACGGCAGTGAACTGTTTTTGGGTAGCAGGTTTTATCTGCAAAAGAAAGGGGGGGGCACCGGGATCTGGCCGCCGGCGGCCCCCCCTTGACGGATCCCATCAGCGGCGGAAGAAACCGCACCGGTTCGAAGAGTGCTCTTCGATGAGCTCGGCGGTCTTTTCGCGCTGCTCCGGGGTAAGGGTTGCATGAAACGTGACCAGCCGGTCCGCTGCGAAGTCTGCCAGCTCCTGCATTTTCTGCAGTTTGTCGTCCACCATGCGGCTGACTTCATCGCGGCGGATGGTCTCCTGGCGCACCAGGGCGGCCAGCTCCCGGTGCCGGGCTTCCCGATCGGCGTGCATCTCTTTTGCCTTGGCTGCGATTTCGGCGGTGATCGCCTTCAGATCGGCCGTTTGGGTTTCGCTGAGTTCCAGCCGCGACGCAATCCGGTTGGTGGCGGCTTCGATGTCGAATTCGTCGAACCCGCTGCGGTGGTACCCGTGCCTGCAGGCCGTAAATCCGGTGACCAGAAACAAAGATGAAAGGGTGAGAAATAGAAGATTTCGCTTGTTCATGACTGCCTCCTGTAAGGAATTGTTGTTGAACGTCGCAGCCGGTGCCGCGATCGTTTGATCCCACAGTAAGGCAGTCCCGCAAATAATGCTTATCCGCAACGTAACTACTTGTAACAGGTTGTAACAGGCGAAAAGGGGCAGGTCTTCCTCCGTCGATTCGCTTCAGAAGCCCTGCCGCCCGCTGGATCGAAAAAGAGTCCCCCGACATGCCGCATCTGCAAAAGCGCTTCAAGGATACCCGACACCGGCAGGATTCAAGCGGTATCCGCAATGAATATAAACCAGACTCTTCGCACCCCAATGCAAGAAACAGCGCATCCGTGACAGGCAATACAAGCGGCATCTATCGGCGTTGATCAGTGCCGATGTGGTCGGCTACAGCCGCCTGACGGCCGACGATCGAATCGCTGCGATTCGCGCCCTTACCCTCTGTCGCGGTCGGATTGCAGCGGGAGTGAAAAAAAACCGAGGGCGGCTGGATGCATTCGTCGGCGACAACCTGCTCGCCGAGTTTTCCAATACGCCGGATGCGGTGCAATGTGCCGACCGGATCCGTGGAGCAGGCGCAGTCTCATCGGAAATTGTCCGGCGTGCCAAAGACGCTGGCGCGGCATCGATTGTAAAGCCCGGCCTTGCTTATCGGCGATATGGAGCCAATTGACGAAAAGCTGTGGATGCTGCTATCTTCATTTGCATTACACACCTGCCGGCAAACCGCCAGCAGTCTCGTTTGGCAACGGGAGCGCGAATCTGCCGCCGGCAGATGCAAGCAGATCCGCCAACGGTTGAAGACCGGAAAGGGGCCAGCGCCATGCAGGTCGTATTTCACGAAGATTTCTACCAGGTCTATACCGGCGATCCGGCTGCGGCTTCCGGACGCATGGAGGCTGTGGTGGAAACCATCGAACCGCAGGTGGAGTTCGTTCGGGCCGAGCCGGCGGTTCGCCAGTACATCGCCGCGGTCCACTCCGAGGCGCACATCCGGCAGGTCGAAGACCAGGGACTGTTCGACATTGCGGCCCTGGCCGCCGGAGGCGCTGTCCAGGCCGCCCGAATCGGGCTGCTCGAGCCGTGCTTTGCCCTGATCCGCCCGCCGGGGCATCACGCTTCAGCAGCCTCGGCCTGGGGCTTTTGCTATTTCAACAACATGGCCGTCGCCCTGGAAACGCTGCGGCGGCAGAAAAAAATCAACAGCGCCCTGGTCCTCGACATCGACCTTCATTTCGGAGACGGCACGGTCAACATTTTCGGCAATCGCAACTGGGCAGGCATCGTCAATGTGGAGGCCAGCAACCGCAGCGAATACCTGCAGCAGGTGGAGCAGACCATGAAGAGCTGTCGGGCGGACCTGATCGGCATTTCCGCCGGCTTTGACTACCACACGGACGACTGGGGCGGTTTGCTGCACACCGGGGACTACGAGGAAATCGGCCGGCAAGTCCGAAAGGCGGCCGAGCGCAACGCCGGTGGATGTTTCGCCATCCTGGAGGGGGGGTATAACCACGATGTCCTTGGGGAGAATGTGCTGGCCCTGATTAACGGCATGGCCGGAAGATGAACCGCGACGTCAAACCTGATTGCGCGATATGCTCTCCCGCAGCGGTTTTTTACCCTGCCCGGGATGTCATCTTCACGCTTGGGGATAATTTTGCCGGGCCGGCGGTCTTGCGGCCCGTCGACCGGAGATGTTACGGCTGGGGGGTTTCCAAAATCCGGTATGAGTTCACCAAGATGACTTTCCCGTGTCCATCGACGGCCTCCGAATCAACAGTTCCTTCTATCTTCACCCGCATGCGAAGCAGCTGATGCAACGACCGCCCGGTTTTATTCTCCGGGCTGATGCGGTATTCCTGTTCGTCGTCCGCTGCCAGGGCAACTGCCGTAGAGTTCCCGATATCATCCCAGTCGGTCGGTACGATGACACCTCTGAGGTTCACCGTGGGTCTCGTCGATGGATGGGTTTTGGTTTCCGTATTCATAATCGTCGTTCTTGCATGAAGTTTTTGTCCGTTTTCTTCCCTCCGGTAGTAGAGGCAATTGTTATGCCAACATTATATCCTGCTGAATATGCAACTGTTTTTGTGAAGGGGGGAATTCAGGGGCGTTTTTTACCCATGCGGGTGCGGGTCGACGACCGTTGCCGGAAGGGGAAATAACGTGATAACTTTCTGAAATATAAAAGAAATTTAGGTTAGAACGATTGAGTTCCGATAAAGGGAAAACAAGAACTTGCGGTTCTTTTGGTGACGTTGTGGTCCAGCGCCTGTCATCTATGACGGTCGTTGCCGGCGGGAAGGCGGCATATCGGTGAGGGGCTTACCCCTTGAAATCTTCCTTGTGGAGTCCGTGGCGGGTCAAGAGTTTGTGTATCTGGCGGGTGGTAACGTCGGCCTCTTCGGCCGACTTTTTGATTTTTCCGTGATTGCGGATCAACAGGTCTTTTAGGTATTGGCGTTCGAAGGCTTCAATGGCGCGCTTGCGGGCCTCGGCCAGCGGCAGGCAGGTATCCAACGGTAAAATGGTCGCCGGAGCCTCGTTTTCAAACAGATCGATCGGAAAGCTCTCGGGGGAGAGCTGATCGGTTTCTTCCAGGATATAGGCCCGTTCAATCAGGTTCTCCAACTCTCTGATATTACCAGGCCAGCTGTAGTGTCTGAGGGCTTCGACGACCACCGGCCGTATGCCGGCGATCTTTTTTCGGTACAACATATTCAGTTTGTTCAGGTAATAGTCGAGGAATAGCGGCAGGTCCTGGATACGATCCCGCAGCGGCGGGATCTCTATCGGGAAAACATTGAGGCGATAATACAAATCCTTGCGCAGCAAGCCTTCATCAGCCATTTTTTTCAGATCTGCGTTGGTGGCGGCGATAACCCTGGCATCGGTGCGCAATACTTCTTCGCCACCGACGCGGCTGTAAGTTCCATCCTGCAGGACCTGAAGCAGTTTTATCTGGGCCGACGGTGGAATGGTTGCAATTTCGTCCAGGAATATGGTGCCGCCGCGAGCGATTTCAAATTTGCCCAGTTTTCTGCGCACAGCACCGGTGAAGGACCCTTTTTCATGGCCGAACAGCTCGCTCTCCAGCAGCGTCTCGGGCATGGCCCCGCAATGGACGCTGATAAACTGTGCTTTCTGCCGCGGGCTGTGCTGATGAACAAGCCTGGCCATAACCCCTTTGCCGGTGCCGGTTTCACCGCTCAGCAGAACGGTGGCTTTGGTAGGGGCGACCGACGTGATCTTCTTGAACACGGCCTTCATTTCATCGTTGCTGGTGAAAACCACCTCCTTGACATCCAGTCGCCAGGATTGATCGCGAAGATAGTCGAGCTCCGAACGCTGGATGATGGCGGATCGTATGCTTTCCGCCACCAGCTTGACTTCTTCCGGCAGAACGGAATCCGTCACGTATTCCCTGGCACCGGCCTTCAGCGCCTCCACGGCTTGTTTCACCTGTTCTATGGGACAGATGACCACGATCTCGATGGACGGGTACCGGGATTTGAACGGATCAAACGCTTTTTCAAATCCCCCCGCACCTTGGTTCACCTGAAGCAGTGCAAGATCTAGAAATAAAATATCGTAACGTCTGGCGTTGTGCTTCTTCAGAGCGTGCTGCATGGTGGCAACACTGTCGACCCGGTATTCTCCCGCCAGTGCAGACTCAATGGTCCCTGCAATCCCGCCTTTATCCGAAGCTACCAACACTGATTGCATATCGGCTCTCTTTCGGTCTCGATGTTCTTCCAGGCCCTTTCTAAAGCATCCCAATACCGCAGTTTATCCCACTTATCAATTTTTTCTTTTCCATTCTGTGCGATATAGCCGCCGGTACCGGAACCAAGAGTTCCGTTACCCCGGAAACCGGAAACATCAATTCCCCATCCACCAAATTTTAGGTAATTTCATGATGTTACGTCAACCCCTGTGACGGTCGAACCGATTCCACTAAGCGGTCCGGTGAATCACTGTTTCCGGGCACCGGGGCTGCGAAACTAAAAATCGTCGTTATATCAAACGGTTATGGTTTGGCATGCCTTGTGCTACACTCAGCAAGGAGCCAAATTCCCCGAGATGGCTCTGCGCCAGTTATTCTGTCACTGTGAATGATAGAGGGGTGATTATGGCGACCACGGTTTTTCCCGGCGAGGGCAATTTCCAGAAAACAGCCCGGAGCACCAATACGCTCCTGGTAAACCTTGGACTGATATCGGTTGGCAGTCTGCTGTTTGCCATCGGCATGAATACCATCATGGTCCCTCGCAACTTTTTGTGCGGAGGCCTGACGGGAATCGCATTGCTTCTGAATTATCGGTTTTCCTTCATGGATATCGGAGTGGTGTATTTCGTGCTGAATATCCCCCTGATCCTTCTGGGATGGCTGCATATCAGCCGCCGTTTTGTGTTATACTCCTTGTTCGGCATCTTCTTTTTCTCGGTGGCCGCATCCGTCGTCAAACCACCGGCTGTTCAGGTTCAGGACCCGATGCTGGCGGCGTTGTTGGCCGGAGTAATCTGTGGTGCCGGCAGCGGCCTGATTTTGCGATCTGTGGGCTCGGCCGGCGGCTTCGACATCCTGGCGGTTTATCTGCACAAAAGATTTGGGTACAGAATGGGTGCGGTCACCTTCGGCATCAACACGGCCGTCATCATTGCCGGCGTTCATCTGCACGACATCAATGTCGCTCTTTACTCGATCGTACTGCTGTTCACCAGTGGCCGGGTGATCGATTGCGTGGTTTCAGGCTTTAATATGCGCAAGTCGGTGATGATTGTTTCCGACCGGGCAGAAAGCATTGCCGATGACATTATCTGCCGTCTCCGGCGCGGCGTGACCATTTTAAACGGTGAAGGCGGCTACAGCCGCCAGCAGAAGAAAATCCTTTTGACCGTCAGTCCCCTGACGGATCTTCCCAAATTAAAAGAACTGGTACTGCACAGCGACCCTGAAGCATTTATCATCGTGCACAACACCATGGAGGTCTTCGGTAAACAGCACAGCGCGGTAAAAGTTTACTGAAGGCATTTTTGCACTGCACAGTCTTACCAAGGCGCGTAACAATGAAAGACATCATTTTGACATGTGTCCAATGCGAAGCCGATTTTGTCTTCAGCGGCAGTGATCGATTGAGATACGAACGCCTGGGATTTTCCGAACCGCTCCGCTGCCCCCAGTGCCGACACCATAAATCAAAACCGAACGACGAGGGGGAAAGGAAAAACCTAGAAACCAAGAAAAAACACTACCGGCTCAAATACTATTAGCCGGACGATTCTCCATCAACCCCGAACGCATTTTACAGAAAGGAATTGGCGTTGAATAAAACAGAATTGCTTGCCGAGATGGGCCAGGTGCTGGAATCCAAAAAACAGGCCGCAGCGGTATTGGACAGTTTGATCAGCCACATCACCCGGACCCTGAAAAAGGGAGAGCCCGTGACCCTGACCGGTTTCGGGACCTTTAAAGTATCCAAGCGCAAGGCCCGCAATGGGCGAAACCCGAAAACCGGTGAAAGCATTAAGATCGCCGCCAAAAAGGTTGCCAGGTTCAACCCCGGCAAATCTTTGAATGCCGCCATCAACTAAACGCTACAGTAAATTTTGTCTATGCCGCACAACCGATAGCCCTGCAGAAAACTGCAGGGCTATTGATTCGTACCGGTAGTATTTCGGGACCTGTCGTTATTTCAAGTCAAATCCCAGCCCGGGCCGACCCGTCGGATACAAGACCCCGGCCTTCAAGCGCACGGCACCGGCTGCCGGGTCAGCGATCAGGTCGAGGTGACCGTCAAGATCGGCATAGGCCACGTTGGGGCGCGCAAGGGCAAAGTGCAGTCCGGCCGCAATGGCCAGAGCGGATTCATCCATGCAGCCCACCATCACCTCCAGACCGGCGGCCCGGGCCACGGCATTGATTTTGAGGGCTTCGTCGATTCCCCCCACCTTCATCAACTTGATGTTGACCATGTCGATCAGGTTTTTCCTGGCCAGCTTATACGCATCCCGCAAGTTCATGAGACTCTCGTCGGCCATAACCGGGATCGGCACCCGTCCGGTGATGTTGCCCAGCGTCTCCTCCTGCTTGATGGGAGACGGCTGCTCTAAAATCTCCACGTTCGCCTGGCGGGTTTCCCGCACGAACCGGACGGCATCGACTTCGCTGTAGCCCTGATTGGCATCGAAACGCAGTTGGGTTTTGCTTCCGACGGCCTCGCGGATTTTCACCACTCTTTGAATATCTTCGGCCACGTCGTGCCCGCCTTTGATCTTCAAGGCCGCAAACCCCCGGCCGGCGAACTCGCGGGCGCGCTCCACCGACTCGTCCAGCGGAAGGATGCCGATGGTGATGCTGGTTTTGATGTGGTGCCGGTAGCCCCCGATGAGTCTGTAGATGGGCAGATCGGCGCTTTTTCCCAAAAGGTCGTAAAGTGCCATGTCTGCCATGGCTATCGCCGAGGGCTGTTTTTCGAGGGCCGATTTCAACCTCTCCAATCGGTAGGCAATGCGCAGCGGGTCGGTGTTTCGAAATTGCGGTTCGATAACGGCGGCAAAGGCGTCCATAACCGACCGGGCCGTTTCGCCGGTAACGCTTTTGTCGGGAGCCGCGCAGCCAAAGCCGGTGATGCCGACGGATGTTTCCACCCGCAGAAAAACATTCTCTGTCCGGTCGATGGTTTCATAGGCAATCGTGTAGGGCACGGCCAGACGCATGCGCACCGGCCAGGCCTCGAGGCGGGTGATTTTCACGGTCAATACCGCTTGTGGTGGATTTCGTCCAGGGTCATGTTCTTCAGCTCCTCGACCAGCGCGGCCAGGTGGGCCACCATGATTTCCCAGATTTTTTCGCCCTTTTCCGCACTGGCTTTCGTGGGATCGCCCATGACACCGCTGGAGGAAATTCTGTGGGTGAAGGCATACCAGGTAATCCCGCGTTTGCCGGTAAAGTCGAGGTAGCGGCTGGAGAACTCGGGGACGCTTTTTTCCGCTTTTTCCATGCGAACCAGGCCGGGCCGCACCGCCAGGCTCGTGCTCGTCTCGATTTCACCGGCGTGCACGTCATTGGGGGTTTCGATGAAGCGATAGATGTCCACATCGCTGGTTTCGCCGGTATCCACGCACACGAAAATATGCGCGTCCCGGTTGATCATCTGGGCGGCGTGGTTGATCGCCGGTGCATTACCGCCGTGTCCGTTGATGATGACCAGTTTTTTCACCCCGTTGCGGGCCGCACTCAATCCGATATCGTACACCAGCCGGGTGAGAGTCTGGTTGTCGATGCTGATGGTGCCCTTAAAATCGTCGTGGTGATACGACACGCCGTAGGCAATCGGTGGCAGCACCAACGGGCGGGGAGGGCTGCAGGCCTGCGCTACCCTGCGGGCCAGGTAATCGGAATCGAAAGCATCGGTGTCCAGCGGCAGGTGCGGGCCGTGCTGCTCGATGGCCCCAACCGGCAGCAGAGCGATGTCCACCTGCCTGAGGCGTTTTTCAGCATCCTCCCATGTCATCTCCCCCCAGAGGCAGCTTTGCGGATCGGCAAAATCGGCGGTCGCGCCGGGAAAGGCGTCCTGAAAGGTACCGTTGAGCTCGAAGGTATAGGAAAGCCCCAATTCTTTGGCCTGCAACAGCTCGAAGGCTTTCCACGAACGGTTCGTCCGCCGGACCGCTCCGTTGCTGTGCTGCAGAAACACGCGGTAAAGAGGGACTCGCAGATCAACGGGAATGCCGTCAATGGGAGATCGAACCGGATCGAATCTCAGCTGCAAGACCTCCGGATGCTCTTTGAACCGATGCTGACGGTTCCCCGGCGGTTGGCCCCCCTCCTTTTTCAACAGCATGAAACCCAGCTGCTGTCTGCCTTCCTCTTCCTGCAGTACGCCGCGTTTAAAGAACGCCTCCAAACAATCCCCGATCTGCCGGTCGCTGTAACCGCAGTGTTTCGGATCCACGTCGATGGCCGTCAGCATGGAGACGATCCGGCGGCACTTTTCACAGCGGCCGCAGGGGTGGATGCGCTCGTCGCTCTGCTTGTGTGCGGCATGGCAGGAGAGCTGGTGCTTCTGGAGCTGAGGATATCTTTCGGCCAGTGTTTTTTGGATCAGAAGCTCGGAAAGCGGCCGCAGGATCGAGAACTGGCTGACCGACCAGCCCTTGCGAAGGTAATACCGGGAGAGGTTGCTATCGAAGTAAATGCTTTGGTCGTAGAGTCCGTCATAATGAAAAACCCCGTCGCGGTTGGCGCGGACAGTGGTATCGTATTCGTCACCGATGAGGATCCTTCCGATGCCTTTTTTGCGCACAAGCGGCAAAATGCCGAATACAAAGACCGCCACGGTCCACAGGCGGATGGGGTATTCATCGGATCGGACTGCCGAAAAATCTTTGCGGATGAAAGGCATTTGCTGCAGCATCCAGTTGAACACCCGGTCGGAGTTGACCCACACACGGGCGGTATGGGGCACGTTATCCTTGAAATGCCGGTAGGCGTTCAGCGCAGTGAACCAATGTCTTCCCGATTCATTCACAAAAATCGGATGGACTTCTCTTCCCAGCTCATCGAGCAGGCCGTAGCTGAGCAGGCTGTCCTTTCCACCGCTGGAAAGCACGCAGTGCCGCTCCCGGTCGGTGGCCCACAGCCGCCATTTTTCATCCAGCGTTTTCGTCGAAACCCCTTTGAACTGAACCGCAGCGTGAGCGTATCTGGGTAGTTTGACGGCGGTGATTCGAGGTGCATCCGGCGTCAGAAATGGATTGGGCTCCAGAAATTTTTTCACCAGTATTTCCCGGGCGGTGTTTTCGATCATCTCCCGGATAAACCGGCGATCCAGATCATCAAAGAGGCCGTTGAAGACGATCTCGCGGCAAAACAGGCCGTAATTGATAGCCACCTGCGCGGCGATCAGGGCGGCCAGGTTCTGCGATCCCGGCTCTTGCGAAGTGAACACATCCTCCTCGTATCGGCAGATCAGGTCGATGCCTGTTTCCTGCCCTGCAAAGTGCAAACGGTAGGGAGCGACCAAACGGCGGGGTTCTATGCGAATCGGCCCTACTTCGAGACGGTCGAATACCCGCAGGGGTTTCAGCGGATCGGTTTGCGCATTGTGTATGCCAGGGTCGCTGCCGTGCGGAGATTCCGGTTGTCCTGTTGTCATGATCTATCTCTTTTGCCCTTAAATAACAGAAGTGTTTCCACCAGTCGTACCGGATCTTCCAGCAGCACATCGAACGCAGGGACGCCGACCTGCTTTTCGATATCCTTGCAGATCAGAGGGATTTCTTCCGCATCGAGGTTTTCGTGGTTCACGGTAACGGCCACCACCGGCCTGCCGGAAAGCTTTTCGATGACTTCAATCTGTTGCGCCAGCGGCTGTATCGGGTATCCCGGGAAACCGTCATAATCCTTTCTGGCCGGTGCATGCTGCAGTACTACCGCATCCGGTCTGCCGGCGGCGAGGATTTCGAAACCCCCGGGATAGGCGGGATTCATCAGGCTCCCTTGTCCTTCGATAACGACCACCTCCGCAGCCGCTTCTTTCCAGGCAGACCAGATCGCATGCTCGATTTCTCCGGAGACAAAGTCGTTGATCAAGGAATCCATGATCAGGCAGTATCGGGCGCCCTGCATCCAGGCGGTCTGCCCGGTTCCGATCATTTCCGTTTTCACGCCTTTGAGGTTGAATCCCTGTACGATTTTCCAGGCTGTGGTCCGTTTGCCAACAGCAGAGTCCGTGCCCAACACGGCTACCTTGAATGCGGTGACCGCTTCGATCTTGCCGCTGAAAAAGTGCAGGGAATTTCGATCCGGGGGCCGGCGGATATCCCGTATGGCGAGTCCCTTCTGCCGGGCCAGTTCCGACAACCGGGGGTCTTCGGAAAGAAAATCGTGCAATCCGCAGTCGACGTTCAATCCCCCGGTAAGTGCCAGGGCCACCGCATCGCGTGCATTTTCCGGCAGCCTCCCGCCGTCGGGCGCCAGGCCGATCACGAAATGGGTTGCCCCCTGGCCTTGTCTGCGGGCGTGTTCCAGTGCGTGTTCCAGTGAAGCAACCAGCGGAATGCCGTCGGTTTTGCCGTCCAGCACCTCCCCGGCGTCACGGCCGTTGTAGCGGGAATCGATTACGGACACGACCCGGTAGCGGTTGGTGAAACGCACCAGGCCGTGCGCGGTCTTTCCGTTGGGCGTGTTGTAAGCTCCTTCACAGTACACGACTGCATTCCCGTCGACGGTGTCCCTTGGGTTCACGATCTCCTCCCGGTGAGAACGGCAACATAGCGGTCATTGGTCAGCGGCGATTTCTTGTGATATTCGATCAGTGCGATCAGGCCGGCGGTGGATGCGGGGAGCACCTGCAATCCCTCCTTGTCTCGAATCAACCGCGCGTAGGCAAGCATGGCTTTATCGGATGCGTTCGCCCCCCAGCCTCCTGTTTGACGTATCGACTCCAGGGCGTGATCGCCGTCGATGGCGTGCCAGTTGATCAGCGGCTCGTTGACATTGGTTTCGTGTATTCGCTCTGGCACCAGGTCTTCACACACGGGTGAATTTTTCAGATACGCCTGAACGATGGGGTTTTTACCGAAGGAAGAACCGGCAACGATACGCGGCTGGCGGGAGGTTTTCCCCCGCCGGTAGAGGCTCAGAAACCCCCTGTAAATGCCTGCCACTGTCGTTCCGTTGGAAACCGGAACGGCCACCGCAGAGGGCGCGTCCCTGAGTTCGTCATAGATTTCGTAGGCGATTTCTCCGTAGGCCTTCAACTGGTGCATGGTGTTGTCGCCGCCCGGATTGGCATCGTAGAGCTCCTCTTTCTGGGCGGCCTCGCCCGAGACGATCACCGCTTTTTCATAGTCTCCTTCCACCCGCACGATTTCGGCGTTGAGCTCTTCCATCTCCTTGATCCGATTGGTGTGATAGGTTTCGGGGATGTAAATCCGGCAGGCCAGCCCGGCAAAAGAGGCAGCCAGGGCAATCGACACTCCGTAATTGCCGCAGGTTGCCATGGTGATGCGGTCATAACCGCGGCGCAGAGCGTCCATGGCCTGGGCAAACGCTATCCGGTCTTTTTGGGTGCCGGTTGGATTGCCGCCTTCGAATTTGAGGTAAATCTGGCGCAGCCCCACTTCCCGTTCGAGATTGCGGGCTCGCACCAGGCCGGTATCTCCCACTTCGGATTCAAAAATGTCTTCAAACGCTTCCAGGCGCATTTCCATCGGCTGGTGGGGATCCGAAGCAATCTTGCGTTGCTCCTCCACCTCTCTTGCTACCGGCCCGATTTCCCCGACAGCACCGTCCAAAATATTAAACGGCATATGATTGTTCCTTTCCCGATGACGTGATCGTTTGTCGGATCATACTGTCAAATCTCCGCCTTGGAAAGCCCCTTTTGCGGTTGAAAGGCAGAATCGTGTTGTTTAGCAATACATGTGCCACGATTGTAGCCTTTTGGAATTAAAGGAAATATGTGAATTCGGCGTGGTGGAACAGAATTGTCGGTTCCGGTTTTCCGCAATTAAAAAGCCGGGAAAATTTCCTCCTGTTTTCACCCACCTGCGGTGCGCCCCGAGCAGAATCCCCGGTTCCGAAGCACCCAGGCAGGCCTTCTGCCCGGGGAAAAAGCAAAAAACACCTGTATTTCAGGCAGTTGGATGAAATATCGCGTCCGTTGCTCTCCCGACCGTTCGGGCTACAGCAGGCAAAACCGGAAGCTGCGGTTCGCAATCGCCCGGGGAACAACCGGAGAAACTCCGGATATCAGACCCTTACGTCCTTGGCACGACGATTGCTTTGTAGAATACCCCGGAGGGGGCATTGCGCGCAGCGCACATGCGTTTTCCACTTCCGCTTCCTCCATCGAGGCAACACAGGTATCTGGACTTTATCATAAGGAGGCAGTTCAATGAAGTTGAGACATTTTTCGCGAATCGCGGTTGTTTTCGTGTTGGTGGCCTTTTCTGCCACGGCCTTTGCCGGCAGGGTCATGACCGTCAATGGAACGATCACCGACGACTATCTGCTCGTGGACGACAATGGTCAGATCTACACGGTCACTGAATCCGACAAAGGTGACGAATTGCTGGATAATGTCGGCAGCCGTGTGTCGGTCACCGGAGACGTTGAAGACAGCGACGATGGTCCGGTGATTGACGTTCATGGATTTAAAGTCATTTCCGAATAGCTTCATTGGTTTGACAATGGCCTGCAGGCGAGCTTTGCAATATCGGCTCGCCTTCAGGCATTTGAAGCGGGGAACAGAAATTCAGCCGGCCCGGTTGCGCTGCTGCAAGGAAGTTCTCACCCGACAGCTCGACGAACGGCAGGCAGCCGGCGAGCGTACCGTCATTGCTCTGTTCCCCCGGCGATTGCTGCGCCGCCGACCCGGTGGGCATTGCCCGGATCGCGATTCCGGCGCAGAAGCTGCCCTCATGATCCGAAGCCGCGAGAGCCTATGAATCAACCATATCCTGGAATTCCATGAAGACGTCGAGAACGGGACCCAACCGGCAAGGTCACATCGCACCGCAAACCTGACGGAATGTCATAGCCGTTTTGGTCGGATCGTGCGTATCGAAAGAAACGCATCGATGGCGGGAAACAGCCCGGAGATTTGCTGCGGTTCGGACCAGATGATATCCGGATCCGACCGAAACCAGGTCAGCTGCCGCTTGGCGTAGCGGCGGTGGTCCCTTTTCATTGTGCGCACCGCCTCCTCCCACTGCAGCCTGTCTTGCAGAAAAGCGACCATGTGGCGGTACCCCAGCGACTGCATCGATTTTAACTCCGGGCGGTAGCCGGCTTCCAGAAGGCTGCGCACTTCTTCCACGAATCCGGCCTGCAGCATGGCGTCCACACGGGTGTTGATCCGCTCGTACAGGGCATCGCGCTTCATGTTCAAACCGATTTTGAATGTTCGGTAGGGTGCGTCCTGGAACCGGTGACAGTCCTGGTGGGCCGTAATCGTCTCTCCGGTGGCCGCTACCGTCTCCAGCGCCCGGATGATGCGGAAAGTGTCGTTGGGATGGATCCGCCCGGCAGCGTCAGGATCGACGTCTTCGAGGCGGCGATGCAGGTCCCGCGGTCCGTTTCGGGCGGCTTCGGCTTTCAGCTGACGGCGCACCTGCGGGTCGGGCGGCGCGGACCGAAACACGCCGTAAAGCAGCGCCTTGATGTACAGCCCGGTGCCGCCCACCACCAGCGGAAGTACTTCGCGGGCGTGAAGCTCGTCGACCACCTGCCGGGCCATGTCGCAATAGCGGGAGGCGTCGAAGGGTTCGTCCGGCTCGACCACATCGACCAGGTGATGACGCACCAGGGATTGTTCCTCGACGCTGGGTTTGGCGGTGCCGATCTGCATGCGGCGGTAAACCTGCATGGCGTCCGCACCGACGATCTGCCCGTTGAATCGGCGGGCGATCTCGATGGCCGCTGCGGTTTTGCCGATGCCGGTGGGCCCGCAGATGACGAGCACCGGCGGTCGATGGCTGTGGAGATGGTTTCTTTCTTCTTGCATGGGTCGGCAGCAACGAGGCAGTCGGTTCGGATCCTCACGACTTTGCGTTCACATCGGTCGGTATCACATACCCGATACCGGATGCCAGATCAAGCCGATTCGGGACTTCAGCGGTCAGGCAGACACGAAAAAGCCGGCGTAGCCTGAATTGGCGCACCGGCTCACTGACAACTGGCGTTCGACAGCGGTGGGGTGTGGACAGCGGTCAGCCGATCGTTCGTTTGACGATCCCCAGCAGCCTGTCGGGATCGAAAGGCTTGGCCACAAAGGCCACCGCATCCTTGATGGCATGGTCGCCGTCGATTCCGCTGACCACGACGATCGGTGTGTCTTTCAGCTGCTTGTCCTTGCGAAGCTTGCGGTAAAATCGCGGTCCCCACTCACCGGGCATCTCCAGGTCGAGGGAGATCAGGTCGGGTTTTTCCCGGCGCACGAGTTCCAGGCCCTCCATGCTGCTGGAGGCCGAGCAGGTTTCGTAGCCGTTGTCCTGGAACAGGTTTTCCAGGTATTTGACCACCACCGGGTCATCGTCGATGATCAGGATTTTCTTGGCCATGGAGTTCCTCTCTTTCGGCGTTTCCGTGGTGCCCTTCACTGTTTGACATGACACTCACCGCACAGAAACGGGCCCTTTTTCTGCTTCAGGTGGCACCCCTTGCAGTTGACGTGATAGGCCCGGGTGAGCGAAGGCTTGCGGCCGGAAGATCTGCTTTCGTGGCATTCCGAACAGCGCTGATCCTCGGAGGATTCGTCCTCGAGTTTCTGGCCGTTGTCGTCGTAGATGTGGTGGCACTCGGCGCAGTCCTCCAGTTCGGCGATCTCATTGTGCTCTTCGTGCCGGAAAACCGACGGCGGCCGCTGCGCATTGCTGAAATCACTGTTGTCGACAAACTCGATCTCCTCCTGGGAGCCGGCGACGGCGATCATCAGCAGCAGCAACGTCGGGACGGCAACGGTGAACAAGGCGGACTTTTTCATCTTTATCTCCCTGTCGTTAGGCTTCGGTCGCTTCGGGTTTTTCCATGCACGCGTAGATGATGTCTGCGAAGAACTTGATATCCAGTCCGACGCCGTAGTGGTGCACGATGTCGTGCAGACCGCTGTGGCAGTTGTGGCAAGGCGCGATCAGGACCTTGGCGCCCTTGGTTTTGGCAGAAAACAGCTGCTCGGCCTTCACCCGGTTGCCGTTGACACGGGTCATCTTATACGGCGGGCCGCAGTTGATGACCCCGCCGCCGGCACAGCAGCAGTAATTGTGCTCGTAATTGGGCACCATTTCGATGACCTTTTCGCAGATCGCATTGGCCACGTAGCGCGATTTTTCGCCCAATCCGCCGCCGCGCACCACGTTGCAGGGGTCGTGCAACGTTACCGGCTGGTCGAATTTTTTGACGATCTTGATGCGCCCTTCCTTGAGCAGGTCGTAGTAAAACTCGATGGCGTGCACGATCCGGATGGGGGGCATCTTCCAGCCCAGCCAGCGGTTGCCCATGTCGTAGACCGACCGGAAGGCGTGACCGCATTCTCCCATGACGATCTTTTTGACCTTCAGCCGGGCGGCGGTCTCGAAGTGGGTGCGCTTGATGCGGCCCATCAGCTCGTTGTCGCCGGTGTACATGGCCATGTCGCTGTTGTCCCAGCCGATCGTTGCCGGCATGGTCCAGTTGACGCCGGCCACATCCATGATAATTGCCGCCTGGTAGATCAGCTGGGCCTGGAATTTCGGCTCCGGCCCGATGACCGAATACATCACCTCCGCGCCTTCTTTTTCCAGCGGGATGCGCAGGGTCGGAATTTCGGCCTGGGCTTCCTCCTCCTGCCACTGCAGCGTGTCGGGCCACTCGTCTGCCTTGACCCACATCTGGTTCATGGTGACCGAATGGCTGTGGGCCGTGTCCTGGATATAAAGCGGTGTGGCCCCCAGCCGGTGGATGATGCGCCGCACCACGCTGATGATGTAGGCGATGTCGATGCCGAAGGGACAGTACTGGGCGCAGCGCTTGCACATGTTGCACTCGGTGTGTGCAATGACGGCGGCTGTTTTGATGAATTCGGGGGAAACGCGCCCCTTCTTGCGGATCATTTCCCACAGGGTCTGCTTGACCTTGCCCACCGGCGAGTAGTGCGGATCCTTGTCGTGGGAAAGGTAGTAATGGCATGCCTCGGAGCAGAGGCCGCAGTGGATGCAGGTTTCCACATACGCCTTCAGGCGGGCCCCGGTTTCGCCCTTCAGGACGCCGGTGACCACCTTTTCGATCCGCTCGACGTCCAACTTGGATATTCCGACCTCGATGCCCTTGTCTTGCGCTTTGGTTTCGCTTTGCTGTGCCGGTTCAGTCATGTCGAACTCCTGTGAAAAGTGGGTCGCGGGTGACAAACGACAACCGCTTGGTTTACCAATCCCTGGCCATCCGCACCTTGCCGAATTCCGAACCCATGTAGGCCCGGGTCAGGGGAGAAAAGACCATGTGGCTCAGCCGGGTAAACGGGATAGCCACCAGCATCACCTCGCCGGAGATGATGTGGGCGATGACCATATACGGGTATGCAACCCATTGGTGGTAAGCGAGAAAGCCCGTAACAAAAGGCGCCGCCACGATTGCCAGGATCACGTAGTCCGATGCGGTGGTGACGAACTGCACCTCGGGCAGTTTCAGCCGCCGGACCAGAAAAAAGATGCAGCCGGCGATAACGATCACCGCCATCGTGTCGGCGAGCGCGTCGGGCAGTGCCGGCCAGCGCAGATCCCAGGCCTCCTCCCACAGCACGATGTGAGACAGCAGAAATATCGGTGCGATGACCAGGCTGATGTGAAAGGCGAAGGTGACGACGGTCAGTACCGGGTGCCTGCGCCAGTTCTCGGTGGCAAAAGGTGTGATCCAGTGCACAATGGATCGCAGACCGTAAGAGAAGCTCATGTAGGTGAAAATGAACCTCTCCTTTTTATAGGCCAGCACAATCAGGCTGATCAGCCGGTAGAGGCAGCCGCCGATACAAATTGTAAATGCCGCCCAGGCCAGCGGTCCGCTGACGAACGTGTATACGTCAACCATGTTGTTTCCTCCCCTCTACCCTGCGATGTCTGCTACGGGTATCACGCGACGGAAGTAAACGCCGTCTTCCAGTGATTTGAGCAAAACCAGGCTGCCGTCCGGGCTGAATGCCGGATCCCAGACCGCCTGGCATTCGCGGTCCCACAGGCGGCCGTCGACGGCGATGGTGTATCTGCCGTTTTTTTCCACTTTGGCGGCCAGGTGCCGGCCGTCGGGGCTGAACACCGGCTGCCAGGCCATGTCCAAGGCCAGTCCCCAGGCGCTGCCGTCGGCAACTACCTTGTAGATCTCTCCATCCTTAGCCACGGCGGCCACCCGTCGGCTGTCCGGGCTGAAAACCACGTCGGTGACCATGTCTGCAAAGGTGACCGACCAGGGGCTGCCGTCCACCGCAACCGTCCATCGCCCGTATCTGGGCGCAACCACGGCGGCCAGCCGGCTGCCGTCGGGGCTGAACGCCTGCTGCCAGAGCTGCACGAAGGAGCGCTGCCAGATCGGGCTGCCCTCCTCGGCCAGGGTCCACTGTCCGGCCTCGCGGACCGGTGCGACGGCGCTGTTGCGGGTGGGATGAAAGGCCGGCTCCCACACACAGCTGAAGGTTTTTTCCCAGGGCTTTCCGTTGACCGCAATGGTGTATTCGTAGAGGTTGATCCGCACTTCGGCAGCCAGCTTGCTGCCGTCGGGGCTGATGGCCAGGCTCCATACGTTCACAAAGTTGGCATCCCAGGGCTTTCCGTCCAATGCGGCGGAAAAGGTACCTTCCTGGAACTTGTGGATCTCGCCGGAATCGAAATCGACGGTCTGGACTGCGGCTGCGGTTCTGGTTCCGTCCGGGCTCAAAATGAAATAGGTGGCATTGGCGAAAGTGTCCTGCCAGGCCGCGCCGTTCACGGCCATGCCATATTGCATGTCCTGCTGAATGGCGACGGCAATGCTTTCGCCGCTGCTGCTGAATAGGGGATTCCACACGTAGCCGAATCTGGCCTCCCAGGGGCTGCCGTCCACCGCAACCGTCCACTCGCCGGTTTCCGACACAAGCGCAGTCAGACGTCCGGCCGGCGAAAAGCGCAGGTGCCAGATCTTGTCGAATACACTTTCCCACTGCTCGCCGTTGGCGCAGACGCTGAACTCTCCTTCGTCGATGTTGACGATCGCCGCCACCGTTTCACCATCCGGGCTGGCAGCCGGTTCTTCCACCCACCGGTACTTGCCGGCCCATTCACCGAAAGCGATGCGCTTTTCGCCTGGTGACCAGTCCCAGTTTGTCGTGTCGACCATACCTCCTCCTTCGCATTCACTAATTGGCGGCGCCGCCGTTTGCCAGTCGATCCGTCATTGCGTTGCGCGTTGCTGCCGCCACCGGAGATGTTTTGAGCTTTCGGGGATCCTTTCGTCCAGGGCCCGGCTATTGCGGAATCGCCTGCATTCTATCGTTTGATACCCGGTTGGTCGTTAAGGGATTTGCCGGTGTGCGCTTCTCCCAGCAACAACCAGGTGCCGGACGGCTCGCTGAGCGGGTAAACGGCGATGCGCACCCGCATCCTGCCAAGCTGTGCGTGACGGATGTAGAGGTCCTCGATACGCGGCGCCTGGGGGTTGCCCAGGGTGCGCTTTTTGTCGTTCGATATGAATTCTCCCAGCGATGCCGGATGGCAGATTTTTTCGATCCCGAGTCCCACCAGTTCCGCTTCGGGTACCCCGGTCAGTTCGGACCATTTCGGGTTTCCGGCCCAAAGGCAGAGATCTTTGTACACGGCTGCCGGATATGCGATCTGCTGGATGAACTGGATGCGGGGATAAAACACGTCCCGGTAATAATCGCATTGGTGGCATCGTCCGTTGCATACCAGCGCATGGCTGTCCTTGCCGGTAAAGCAGACCTCCAGCCGATTCTGAAAAACCGTGCATTGTTCGCAGGTTTTCTGGTTTACTTTGTCCTGAAAGTAGTGCCAGCAGTGCCGGATGGTTCGGAAACTGGGACCTGCCAGCCGGTCGCCGCCGAGTTCGGCGGGAATTTTCTGGCCGGTGGAATGAAGGAAGAAGACCAGCTCTTCGACGGGAATGGAGTAGTTGCGGCCGACCTTGTCGGCCTGAATCTTGCCGGATCGGATCCAGGCGCCGATCGTGTTGCGGTTCACGCCGCACAGGGCAGCCGCTTGTGAAACGGTCAGTCTGTTTTCAGGCGGATTCATACGGACGGTCTTTCGCCGGCAGTATGTTTTTTATTGCAACTGTTGACCATTTCGCTTATAAGTCGTGGTCAATCGAACTGATTGCTCACAAACCTGTTGCCAACCTATCAAGGCATAAGCAACAAGTCAAGCGCTATATCGACGATTTTGACGGTGCGGTCGACGAGAGTCGACGATCCCGCCGCAAGGGTGAAGTCCGATTTTCGTTGACAAGACCACGCGCAGACGTTTAAAAAAACGGTTTGGCTCAATCACAATGAGAGATTGAGGCATTTGCCATTTGTTCCCGCAGCTTCGGCCACGATGGTGGTCCGGGCATCTTCCAGGCGGCGGCTCCAACCGCCTCCTGAGGCAGCAAACAGGAGAGCAGAAAATGCCAAAAAAGGTAATCGGTTCGGTAATGGTGGTCGGAGGAGGGATTGCCGGCATGCAGGCGGCCCTCGATCTTGCGGATTCCGGCTACTACGTCTACCTGATGGAGAAAGGTTCGTCCATCGGCGGTGTCATGGCCCAGCTGGACAAGACCTTCCCCACCAACGACTGCGCGATGTGAATCATTTCCCCCAAACTGGTCGAGGTCGGCCGGCATCTGAACATCGAGCTGAGAACCCTCAGCGAAATTCAACAAATCAAGGGGAAAGTCGGCAATTTTACCGTCGAGGTCATCCGCCAGCCCCGTTACATCGATGAATCCCTGTGTATCGGCTGCGGTGCCTGTGCGGAAAAATGCCCCAAGAAAATCGTCGATACGTATAACGCCGGGCTCAGCAAGCGCAGGTCCGCCTACGTCGAATACGCCCAGGCGGTTCCCCTGAAATATTGTATCGACGGCGACAGCTGCATTTACGTTCAAAAGAAAAAGTGCGGCGCCTGTAAAAAGATCTGCCCTGTCGGAGCGGTCGATTTCGACCAGAAGCCGGAGACCTACTCCCTTACCGTCGGCTCCATCGTTCTGGCTCCCGGATACCGGCCCTTCGATCCCGCTCGATTCGACCAGTACAACTACAGCCAACTGCCGAACGTACTGACCTCTGTGGAGTTCGAGCGCATGCTGTCCGCCTCCGGTCCCACCGAAGGCCACGTGACGCGCATCTCTAAAGACAAGCGCGAGCCCAAGAAAATCGCCTGGCTGCAGTGCATCGGCTCCCGTGATCTCAACAAATGCGACAACCCGCACTGCTCTTCGGTGTGCTGCATGTATGCCATAAAAGAGGCGGTCATCGCCAAGGAGCACATCGGCGACGATTTGGACTGCGCCGTGTTTTACATGGACATGCGCACGCCCGGTAAGGAATTCGAACGCTTTTACGAAAGTGCCCGCAACAAGTCCGGTGTGCGGTTCATCCGCAGCCGGGTGCACACCATCGATCCGGTGGGCGACACCGACGACCTGGAACTGCGGTATGTCAGCGAGCAGGGGGAGAGCATTGTCGAACAGTTCGACATGGTGGTGCTGTCGGTGGGCATGGAGACCGACCCGCAGGTGGTGGAACTGGCCGACCGGCTGGGCATCAAGCTCACGTCGGGCAACTTCTGCGCTACTTCCTCTTTTGCCCCGGTGGCGACCTCCCGGGAGGGCATTTACGCCTGCGGCGCCTTTCAAGGCCCCAAGGACATCCCCCAGGCGGTGATCGAGGCCAGCGCCGCTGCCTCGGCCGCCGGAGAAGACCTGGCGCAAGCGCGCAACACGCTCACCCTGGAGCCGGAAAAGATCCCCCAGGCCAACGTTGTGGGCGACCGGCCGCGGATCGGGGTTTTCGTCTGCCGCTGCGGCGTCAACATTGCCGGTGTCGTCGACGTGATGGCCGTGGCCGAGCATGCCGCCGGCCTGCCCTACGTCGAGTTTGCCACCGACAACCTGTACTCGTGCAGCCAGGACACCCAGGAGGAAATGGCCAAGATCATCAAGGAAAAGAACCTCAACCGGGTGGTCGTGGCTGCCTGCACGCCCAAGACCCACGAACCGCTTTTCCAGGAGACACTCACCAGCGCCGGGCTGAACAAGTACCTGTTCGAGATGGCCAACATCCGCAACCAGAACTCCTGGGTGCACAAAAACAATCCCGACCTGGCCACCGAAAAGGCCAAGGACCTGGTTCGAATGTCGGTATACAAGGCGGCGCTGATGGAACCGCTGGCCGAAGCCGAACTGCAGATCAACCAGACCGCCATGGTGGTGGGCGGCGGGGTGGCCGGCATGGCTGCCGCGCGCAGCCTGGCCCGGCAGGGATACGAAACCCACATCATCGAGCGCGAGGGTCGCCTGGGCGGCCAGGCCCTTCAGCTTTACCGCACCGCCAAGGGCGAAGACATACAGACCAAGGTGGCCGCTCTGGCCGGTGAGATCGAAAAAGACGACCGGGTCCACGTACACCTGAACACCACCATCGCCGCTGTGGAGGGTTTCGTGGGCAATTTCAAAACCATGCTGGCATCCAACGGCAAAGAGCAGGCTCTCGAGCACGGGGTGGCCATCATGGCCACCGGAGCAAAACCGCTGCAGCCCAGTGAATATCACTATGGAGAAGATCCGCGCATCGTCACCAGCCTCGAGCTGGATCAGCGATTGATGGCAAAGGATCCGGCCCTCAAAGAGGCCCAGACGGCCGTCTTCATTCAGTGTGTCGGCTCCCGGGAGCCAGAGCGGATGTACTGCTCGCGGGTTTGCTGCACCCACTCGGTGGACAATGCCCTGGCGCTGAAAAAGCTGAACCCCGACATGAACGTCTTTGTCCTGTACCGGGATGTGCGCACTTACGGTGAGCGTGAACTGCTCTACCGGGAGGCCCGGCAGGCCGGGGTTATCTTCATCCGATACCAGCTGGAGAACAAGCCGCAGGTTTCGCTCAACAACGGCCGGATCGAGGTGCAGGTTGTGGACCACGTCATCGGCCGCCCCATCGGCCTGGAGGCGGACTTGCTCTGCCTGGCCACCGCGGTGATTCCCAACCGGGACGACCGGCTGGCCAATTTTTTCAAAGTGCCGCTCAACGAAGACGGCTTTTTTGTCGAACGCCATGCCAAACTGGGGCCCTCGGAGTTTGCCACCGACGGTGTGTTTTTGTGCGGGCTGGCCCACTACCCGAAGCCGATCGACGAATCGATCGCCCAGGCGCAGGCCGCCGTATCGCGCGCGGTGACGCTGCTGGGCAGAGAGAAGATCTACACCAGTGGCAACATCGCAGCCACCAGTCAAATCGACTGCAGCAGCTGCGGAGTTTGCGTTTCCATATGCCCCTATTCGGCGCCCTCGTTTACCGAAGGCGGGCCGTTTGCCGGCAAAGCGGAAATCAATCCGGTGCTGTGCAAGGGCTGCGGCCTGTGCGTGGCTTCCTGCCGGTCCGGGGCCATTCACCTGAAAGGATTTGACAACGACCAGATCTTTGCCCAGATCTACACCATCAGCGAAGAGGCCGGATAAGACGGGCACCTGCGGTGCCGAAACCGGAACCGGCGCAGCGAGGATTGCAGATAAACCGCCTAACGAAACCACCACACAGCCGTACATAGGGATCGGGATGCGGACATTCCGAACCCGGTGGCGCGCAGATCAAGGAG
>LJNK01000051.1 GCA_001303025.1 Deltaproteobacteria bacterium SG8_13 | reverse complement strand
TGATCGGGCTGGCAGGTGCTGCAGATGCGGGCGGTGAGCTGCACGGTGGATCCGAACAGGCGCTGGTCCTCTTCGACCGGTTCCCCGGCGCACATGCCGATGCGCACGTTAATCGGGGTGTCGGGATGGCGCTGATTGTGGGCCGCAAATGCCCGCTGCATGGCGACCGCGCAGGTCACTGCGTGGGTGGCGGATGTAAAGGAAACCATGAAGCCGTCACCGGTGTGCTGAATTTCTCTTCCGTTGTGCTGCTTGAGCAAGTCGCGGGATATGGAGTTGTGGGTGCGAAAATGAAACAGCGCTTCGGCATCGCCCAGCTCGGTGGTGATCGCGGTGGAATCTTTCATGTCCGTGAACATGACCACACGAAACGCCGGGTCTACCGGCGTGTCGCCGTCAGCCGGAACGGATCCTTCCGGCGGGGCGGGATCTTCGATTCTGCCCAAAAATGCCTCTACGGTCTCGGTGTCCACCTCTATGATTTTGTTGGGAATCGAGCCGTGGGCATCTGCATGCAGCGCTGAAACCCGGTCTTTTTCCGGGGCGTCCACGAGGCAAAAAGCCGAACCCCGCTGTTCGTCGAACCAGTAGGTCAGCAGTTTGACGCCGTATTTTTCCTGAAGCTTGAGGTCCTTGGTGTGGGCATCGGCAACGGCCTTTGCCGTCGCATTTTCCATGGTATGGCGGTCCATGTATATCGGCATTGGGTTTCTCGCTGGTGGCAGGTTACTGATTCGGATTGCCGGTCTGCGAACAGACAGGTCTTTGAATATGAAACAATATTTGTGAAAAAGCATCGATTGTCAAGGCGGGGCGGTTTCCGGCGAGACCGCCCTTTCGGTTTCTACGGTAGAAAAAAAATAAAAAATGTATTTACAAATAATCATAGATATATTATAAAGAAAGAAATCATAAGAACACACAATCAAAGGAGGGAAAGATGACCGACGACGTGAGATCGAAGCTGTTGAAGGTGAAGGCACTTGCGGAGGCGGGCAGCGCCGGTGAGCGGGAAGCGGCGCGTGCCATGCTGAATCGATTAATTTCCAAGCATGGATTGGAGAAAGCCGGATTCATCGAAGAACCAAAACAGCAGTATGATTTCAGTTACGAAAACAAATTCGAAAAGCGGTTATTGATTCAGATATACGCGAAGGTCACGAAACAAAGCACGATCCGATACAAAGCCCCGAACAAGCGTTCGAAGCGGATTCTGGTTGATTTAACCGAAGATCAGCACACGGAAATGAAAAAGCTTTACAGCGTGTATCGGAAGGCTTTCAAAAAAGAGTTGGAACGGGTCGCATCCGGTTTGATCGATGCCTTTATTCACAAACACGACCTGTGGTCAGGGGTTGCTTCAGACGAAGAAACCGAACCGATGACGGCCGAAGAGAGCCAGTTGCTGCGCGATCTCTACCGCAACCTGGAAGAAGTCGAACTTCCCTTCCTGGCGATGCCAGAGCGGTTTGGTCTTCGATTCGCTGCCCGGCACGGCCGGGGACCGGTGTGCGAAACGCCAAGGTAGTCGATGCCGCGCGGGGGAAAAAGAAAGGGCGCGGGGCGCCCGAAGGGAACGACCGTTCAGGAACCATACCGGCGGCAGGTCTTCACATGCCGCCTTCCGCGGTATGTCATCGAATGGTTGCGCCAACAGGACGAATCACAGGGACGATTGATCGCCCGGGCGGTGGTTGATTTGTATGCGGTCAAACCGCCGAGGGCATCCCTGCGCAAACGTTAGCGGCTTCAGGGACGAAGGGAGGCAGGAGGGTAGCGTTCTTACAATTTCCTGCGCTATCGAAGAGTGAGAAAGCGACTTTTTATGTATTGAAAAAGGGGTCCGAATTTCTTCGTAACCCCTTATTTTTATTGTTGGTAGCGGGGGGCGGATTTGAACCACCGACCTTCGGGTTATGAGCCCGACGAGCTACCAGACTGCTCCACCCCGCATCAAATGGTAGAGTGCAATATAAACCAATCTCCTGAATTGTCAAGGCGTTATTTTCCGTCTACCAGCGCTTTGATTTTTTTTCTTATCCCATCCAGCTCCGGCGCCGGGTCTTTTTCCGACCTGGGTCGAACCAGCAGCCGCTTTCGGCGGCTGGAGTGTCCGGCGACAACTTCGACGGCAGATTTTGGAATGCCAAGGCATTTGGCCAGGTACTCGATGCACATCTTGTTGGCCGCGTTACCCACAGGCGGGGCGGTCAGCGTGATCTTGAGGGCATCACCGTGGACGCCGACGATCCGGTTGCGGGAAGCGCGGGGTTGAACGGTGATGTTCAGCAGGATTCCCTCGGCGTTTTCTGTAATGTATTTCATTTAAATTGTAATGTGTTAGGGGACATAACCTGATATTTTACTGTAGAAGGGCAGGATAGCCCGGGGAAAGATCGCTTATCTGCGCAATCCAGGTTACCCTTTCTTGATCTTGTTGATAATGCCGGTGGCGGAAATCGATTCGTCGATGGGGATCAGCACGATCCGGCCGCCGTGCTTTTCTACGATTTCGTGGCCGAATACCGTTTCGTGCTTGTAGTTGCTACCCTTGGTGAGCACGTCCGGCCGGAGGTGCTCGATGAGCTCCGTCAACCGGTCGGTGGCAAATACCGTCACATAGTCGACGACATCCAGTGCCGCAAGGATCCGGGTCCGCTCGCCTTCACTGAGCACCGGCCGGCCTGCCCCCTTGACCCTGCGGACCGACGCGTCGTCGTCGATGGCCACAATCAGTACGTCTCCCCGTTTCTTGGCTTCGGACAGAAGCGCAATGTGTCCGGAGTGCAGCAGGTCGAAACACCCGTTGGTCATGACGATTTTTTTGCCGGCACGCTTGAGATCCCTTGCCAGCGCTTTGATGGACGGCATTGGGACGAATTTGCCGGAGATGCTGCCAGTTGAGGGATCGAGCGCCGCCTGGAGCTCGGCCGGAGAAGCGGTGGCGGTGCCCACCTTGCCGACAACCAGCCCGGCAGCTGTGTTGGCCAGGGTCATGGCCTGCCGATAGTCGGCACCGGCAGCCAGGCTCAGGCTCAATACAGCCACGACCGTGTCCCCGGCACCGGACACATCGAAGATCAGGCGGGCTTCGGCGGCAATCTTGTAGGGTTTTGTGTTTCTTTCGAACAGCACCATGCCGTCTTTGCCCAGAGTGATCAGCACCCGTTCAATGTCGGTTTTCTTCAGGATGTTCTTTCCGGCGGTTTGCAGGGTCGCCTCATCGACGATTTCCACGCCGCTTGCCATGGCGGCCTCTTTCCGGTTGGGAGTCACCAGGGATGCGCCGTTGTAGCGGGTGTAATCGTCGCCTTTCGGGTCGACGATCACCGGTTTGTGGTTTTGCCGTGCGCATCGGATCACGTGCGCCAGAAATTTGGCGGTGATCAGGCCCTTGCCGTAATCGGACACCAGGACGACATCGGCTGCGGGGATCAGGGCCAGGGCGGCATCGGAGAGCTTGGTGAACGTGTCTCCGGCAATTTCCCGGCGGGTTTCGCGGTCGATGCGCAACACGTGCTGGTGATCGGCCAGGATACGGGTTTTGACCGTCGTCGGACGGTTGTTTTCGGCGATCACGCCGGCCGTGCCGGCCTTGAGGCGCTTTAGTTTTTTCAGCAACAGGCTGCCGTTCGTATCGGTGCCGATCACCCCGATGGTTTGCACCGCAGCGCCAAGGGCGCTCAGGTTGTTGACCACGTTGCCGGCCCCACCGAGGGTGTAGTCCTCGTCGGTTACGGCAACCACCTGGACCGGTGCCTCGGGCGATATGCGATCGACGCTGCCCCATACGTATTCGTCGATCATCAGATCGCCGACAACCAGAACCTTGCACGCTTGGAATTTGGATATGTCTAAGGTCATTATTTCAGCTTCGTTCGGGTCGATGGCTTACGCTATCTCCGCCAGTTTTTGTTGGATGAAATCCCGCAGAAACTGCGGGGGGCGCAGGACCCGTCCTTCCCGGCTGACGCAGGGGTGCTTGGTGTAGCCCTCGGCTACCGGACTGGCACCATCTTCGCCAAAAATGCGGTAGTCGAATTTGACGCCGCCCCTGACCGAATTGTCCAGGGAGGCTTCGATGACGATCAGATCGTCGTAGGCGACCGGAGAGATGTATTTGCAATATGCCTCGGATACCGGAAGGTAGATGCCGCGCTCTTCGATCTGCCGGTAGGTCAGACCCAGGTGACGGAAAAGCTCCGCCCGGCCGATTTCGAACCAGCGAAGATAATTTGCATTGTAGGCATACCCCATCCGGTCGGTATCGCCGTAAATCACCCGGCTGGTGGTGCGGTACACGAGGATGTTTGTTGCTTCCCCCATAGTCATTTAATACTTTATATATATGGAAATAATATGCTGGTATTGTTAGTTATAAAAAAGTGTAAAATAATAGTTCACGCCGTGAACTATTGGCGGCCGTCGCGCAGTACCGGTTCGAGCTGCCGTCGGAGCTCTGCATAGCTGTTGGAAACCGGGAACTGGGGATACTCTTGTTTCACGTTGTCCGGCGGGCGAAACAAAAACCCGTGGTGAGCCTCTTTGAGCATGGTGATGTCGTTGTAGGAATCACCGATGGATAGCACGCAGTAGTTGAGCGCCTTCAGGGAAACAACCGCCCGGTACTTGCTGTCGCGCTGGCGAAGGTTGTAGCTCTCGATGGTGCCGTCCGCACCCACGGTCAGGTGGTGGCAAAACAGCGTCGGCCAGCCGAGTTTGGCCATCAGGGGTTTGGCGAACTCCACGTAAGTGTCCGACACGACGATCACCTGGGTGATTTCTCTGAGCCAGTTGAGAAAATCGAGTGCCCCCTCCAGCGGGTTCATGGTCTCGATCACGTCGGTGATGTCTTTCAGCTTCAGCCCGTTGTTCTCCAGGATGGCCAGGCGCTTTTTCATCAGCACGTCGTAGTCGGGCTCATCCCGGGTGGTGAGTTTGAGCGCTTCGATGCCGGTTTTTTCCGCGACGTTGATCCAGATCTCCGGGGTGAATATGCCTTCCAGGTCCGAGCAGACGATGTGCATGATCAGCTCCTGTCCGGTTGTGGATCGTTTGAATCGAGTTGGAGAAGAATCGGGTCCTGTGCGAATCTATTCGTTGTTTTCGTCTTCAATGCGAATCAGCACCGGCTGCTTGCTGACCACATCGAGGGATTCGATCTCTTTGAGCGCCTGGATCACGTCGGCTTCCCGGGCCGAGTGGGTCAGCATGACCAGCGGAACCGAGCCGTTTGTCTTGCGTCCCTTCTGGTAGGCGGACTTGATGCTGATTTGGTTCTTCCCGAGGATTCCGGATATCTTCGACAGTACCCCCGGACGGTCCAGTGCGGAAAACCGCAGATAGTAGTGGGTGACGATCTCGCTGATCGGCAGCACCGGGACCGGGCGGATGTTGTTCATCTGGTAGGAGAGCAGTGGAACCCTGCCGGTTGCTCCGGTCAGCAGATTGCGTGCGATGTCGGCCAGGTCACCGAGGACCGCGCTGGCGGTGGGCATCATGCCGGCACCGCGGCCGTAGAGCAGAATGTCCTCCACGGCATCGGCGCAGATGGTGACCGCGTTCAGGTTGGCATTTACGTTCGAAAGCATGTTGTCAAACGGTATCATCGTGGGATGCACACGGGCTTCCACGCTTTCGCCCTTGTGCTTGCTGATGGCCAGAAGCTTGATGCGGTACCCGAACTGACCGGCAAACTCGATATCCAACGGAGTGATTTGCGATATGCCCTCGGTGTATACATCTTTGAGGTTGATCTGCATCCCGTAGGCCAGGGCCGATAGGATGGCGATCTTGTGGGCCGTGTCGATACCTTCGATGTCCAGTGTGGGGTCGGCTTCGGCAAACCCGCTGGCCTGGGCTTCGCCCAGCGCTGTTTCGAACGCGCTGCCGTCATCGGTGATCTTGGTGAGGATGTAATTGCAGGTGCCGTTCAAAATTCCGATCATCGAGGTGATGTCGTTGCTCACCAGCGACTCACGGATGGTTTTGATGATCGGCATGCAGCCGCCGACGCTGGCTTCGAAGGCCAGGTCGACACCTTTTTCCGCTGCCGCTGCAAAGATCGCGTTGCCGTGAGAGGCCAGCAGCGCCTTGTTTGCGGTGACGATGTGTTTGCCGTTATCGATGGCCGCCAGAATCAGGTCTTTGGCGATGGTTTCCCCGCCGATCATTTCAACGATGATGTCGATTTGGGGATCTTCGATCACCGCCTGGGCGTCGGTGGTGAGCACACCCGGTTCAAAGCGAATCCCCCTGTCGGTGGTGATGTCGATGTCCGCCACCCGGGCAAGGTTTATCTGCGCCCCCACCCGCGCGCGGATCATATCCTGTTTTTCCAGCAACAGCCGGGCCACTCCGGTACCGACCGTACCGCATCCCAGCAGAGCGATGTTGATCTGTTTCATGGTTTGTTCCTAATAGTCGAAATGGCCAGCCACCCACGCAAGCCGCCATTTTTCAACGGTACACAAGCAGTTGTCAACAAAAAAAGCCTTGCCGGCGCGATTGCGGAAATGGTCTTTCACCGGGATTCGGGCACCGCATCGCCGTCTGGCGGGCTCGCGCTTTGTTGCAGGACCGCTTTGATTCCCCGCACGGCCTGGTTGATGCGCATGCTGTTTTCAATGAGTGCGAAGCGGACGTATTCGTCACCGTACTCTCCGAATCCGAGCCCCGGAGATACCGCTACTTTGGCTTCCTGTATCAGAAACTTGGAAAACTCCACCGATCCCATGTGCAGGTATTGCTCCGGGATTTTACCCCAAACGAACATGGTTCCCTTCGGGCTGGTGATGGGCCAGCCGACCCGGTTCAGCCCGTTGATCAGGCTGTCGCGCCTTTCCTGATAGGTGAGCCGTATCTGCTCAACGCATTCCTGGGGACCGTTCAGGGCGATGATCGATGCGATCTGGATCGGTTGAAAGATCCCGTAGTCCAGGTAGCTCTTGATGCGGCGCAGGGCGGCCACGATTTCCGGATTGCCCACACAGAAACCGACCCGCCAGCCCGGCATGTTGTAGCTTTTGGACAGGGAGAAGAACTCGACCCCGACGTCCTTGGCGCCCTTTACCTGCATGAAGCTCGGAGCCTGAAAGCCGTCGAATGTAAGGTCCGCATAGGCGAAGTCGTGGATGACGATGATCTTGTTCTCCTTGGCGTAGTCCACCAGTTTTTCAAAAAATCCGATGTCCACGGTTTCGGTGGTCGGATTGTGGGGATAGCTGAGGATCAGGATCTTGGGACGGGGCCACGTCTGCCGGGTGGCGTGCATGAGGTTCTGAAAAAAATCCTGGTCCGGTCCGACCGGGATGCCGCGCACATCCCCGCCGGAGATAATGGCCGAATAGGGATGAATCGGATAGGTCGGATTCGGAGTAAAGACAACGTCACCGGGCCGGATGGTCACCAGAACCAGATGCGACATGCCTTCCTTTACACCGATGGTGACAATGGCCTCGTTTTCGTGATCGATGTCGACGTCGTAGCGACGTTTGTACCAGTCACAGATCGCCATGCGCAGCTTGGTGATACCCATAGAAGCGGAGTAGCGATGGTTGTGGGGCTTTCGGGAAGCTTCCACCAGTTTTTCGACGATGTGCTCGGGGGTGCCCATGTCCGGATTTCCCATCCCCAGGTCGATGATGTCTTCTCCTTTGCGGCGGGCTTCCATCTTGATGGCGTTAACGGTCGCAAATACGTACGGTGGCAGGCGGTCCAATCTGGCAAATTCACTCATGGTTTATTCCTTTTGTGCTGCAAGTCACGAATTTTCGGTTCTGGATCAGTTCGGATACCGTGCAGTGGGCAGGGACTTCCGCGCAAACGAGCGGGATCGACGGAGGGCGGGACACTGCTTGTGGCTCCCCTCAATCCCCTGGGCTCCTTTGCGGTAGGGTGTTGGCGGCATGGGCTGGTCCATTGGTTGCATGACGGTCGATCAGAACTCGGAATACATTGTTTTTACAACACGAATTCAAAGTTGTCAAAAAAATTGTTTTGACATTTGAACCTATTCCCATTAGCTATCGTGTTTTGCAACCTCATTCATGCGGGCGGGAGACAGCCAATGACCAAACCGATGACATACGTGGATGCCGGTGTGGACGTCGAAAAGGCGAACAAGCTGGTGGAGACAATCAAAGGAATCGCCAGGCAAACCCATCGATCCGGCGTGATTGGGGAGATCGGAGGGTTTGGCGGATTGTTTTCGCTGAACGTGGCCAATGTGGACAACCCGGTGCTGGTGAGTTCCACCGACGGGGTCGGCACCAAGCTCAAGATCGCTTTTCTGATGAACCGGCACGACACGGTGGGCATCGACCTGGTTGCCATGTGCGTCAACGATATCGTTGTGCAGGGTGCCAAACCGCTTTTCTTCCTCGACTACCTGGCAATGGGTGAGCTGAACACCACCACGGCCGCCGAAATCGTCCGCGGCATCGGGGAAGGGTGCCTGCAGGCCGGCTGCGCGCTGATCGGTGGTGAGACGGCCGAGATGCCAGGCATCTACAGGCCGGGCGAGTACGATCTGGCGGGCTTTGCAGTCGGCATGGTGGATAATTCCAAAATACTGGACGGCTCTGCCATACACGTCGGAGACCGGATCATCGGTATCGCCTCCAACGGATTGCACAGCAACGGCTATTCACTGGTGCGCAAGATCTGCTTCGAGGCGATGAAGCTCAGTTGTGACGATCACATTCCAGAACTTGGCTCTACGCTGGGCGAAGAGCTGCTTCGCCCCACGCGCATTTACGCCGAGACCATCCGGCAATTGGTCCGCGATCTGCCTGTCCGCGGTCTTGCACACATCACCGGTGGCGGTCTGGTCGAAAACCTGCTGCGAATCATCCCGCGCACCTGCCAGGTGGTTCTCCAGAAGCGCAGCTGGGAAATTCCGCCGATCTTTTCCTTCCTGCAAAAGGGGGGGCAGGTGACCGACGAAGAGATGATGCTGGCCTTCAACAACGGAATCGGGTTGGTGGCAGTCGTGCCGGAAGATTCGACCTCCGAGGTGCTCAGCCGCCTGGAGACCCTGGGCGAGAAAGCCTTTCTGATCGGGGAGATAGCCGAGTGCCGATCAGAAGGAAAGAAGTGTGAGTGGGTATAACCGACGCGAAGGAACCGGCCGCAGCATCCATTGTGGCATACCGCTTATCCGGCTGCCGGCAACGAAATTCGATCTTCCATGATCATTCTGGGTATAGAAACCTCCTGTGATGAAACCGCTGCGGCGGTGGTTGCAGACGGCCGCCAGATTCTCTCCTCGATCGTAGCCTCCCAGATCGAAGTGCATCACCCGTACGGCGGGGTAGTTCCCGAACTCGCCTCCCGCAAGCACATGGAAAATATCGTTCCGGTATTTCGCAGGGCACTGGGCAAGGCCGGTGTCGATGCGCGGCAGATCGAAGGGGTTGCGGTCACCCGGGGGCCGGGCCTGGTAGGAGCGCTGCTGGTGGGCTTTTCTTTTGCCAAGGCCTTTGCCATGTCACGCCGGATCCCCTGGATCGGCGTCAGTCATTTAGAGGGCCATCTCAACAGCCTGTTTCTGGAATCCGAACCGCCGCCGTTTCCCTTTGTGGCCTTGCTGGTTTCCGGCGGTCACACGAACATCTACCATGTCACCGACCACACCGCCGCCAGACTGCTGGGCCAGACCCGTGACGATGCCGCCGGGGAGGCCTTCGACAAGGTCGCCAAGATGCTCGGGTTGGGATACCCAGGGGGCAGGGTGATCTCACAGCTGGCGGACCGGGGAGATCCGGATACCGTCTCTTTTACAAGACCCTATCTGAACAAGGACGAATTCGACTTCAGCTTCAGCGGGATCAAAGCGGCGGTAAGCCGTTACCTGCACAAGCACCCGGGCAGCCTGCAGACACGCGGACCGGACATCGCCGCCGGATTTCAGGAAGCCGTGGTTGAGGTGCTGAGCTACAAGATCCTTCACGCTGCCGAGCAAATGAACTGCGGTCACCTCGCCCTGGTGGGCGGTGTCGCCGCCAATCGAAGGCTCCGGGAGGTCGTTGCCGGCGAGGCCGACCGCCGGGGACTGCAGTTGCACATCCCTTCCGCAGCGCTTTGCGGCGACAACGCCGCCATGATCGCCGCAGCCGGCTACCACCACCTGTCAGCCGGCAGGCAATCCAGCCCCGAGGAGGATGTATACTCCCGTCAGGCAGAACCCTTCATGAACAACCGGGAAAGCACGTAACGCAGTCAGGAAAGAAGATAGCGGTTTTTGAGTCGCAGGATACGCTCGACCGATGCGACCGTGCGGGTTCTGAGCGCTGCGGAGGTGCGAACGTCCCTGGTGAGAATTTCGTGGGCCCGGGCGATGTCCGGTCCCGCGTGACAGATCAGCGCAATGTCTATGTCCGCTGTCTCGACCTGACGGATGACCGTTTCAATGGGGAAGTGTTTTTTAATGGCCCCCATGTCCAGGTCATCGGTGATCACCACCCCTTCATAGTTCATGGCACCCCTGAGCAGGTCTCGTGCGATGGCCGGTGACAGGCTGGCCGGCCAGCGGGAATCGATTGCCGGATAGAAGATGTGCGCCAGCATCACGGCCGATACGCCCGCTTCGATGGCGGCATGAAAAGGGATCAGGTCGCTGGCCTCCAGCGCGTCCAGGCCGGCTTCCAGCCGTGGCATATCGATGTGGGAATCATCGGTCGTGCGGCCGATTCCGGGAAAATGTTTGGCTACCGCCATGATATTCCTGCGCTGGAGGTGGCGGATAACGGCAGTGCCCATGGCGCAAACGCGGCCGGGGTCGGCGCCGAAACTTCTGTCGGCCATCACGCTGGGGCTGCCCTCCGGCAGCAGGTCCAATACCGGTGCCATGTTCATGTTGACTCCCACGGCCCCCAGCTCTTTGGCCGTTACCCGGGCGAACTGCTTTACTTGTGCCTTGGATTTCATCTCCGAAGGCCCCGGAAACTGGGTGAACGGGGGCTTCAGGCGTGCCACCGGTCCCCCCTCCTGGTCGATGGAGATAAACAGCGGCGGCGCCCCGGCCTGACGGGCGCAGTCCTGGATCGATGCACACAGGCCCCGGAGCTGGTCGGGATCGACGATATTGCGGGTAAACAGGATAATGCCGCCGACCTGCAGTTTTTCTATGATTTCCGTCAGGGTCGGCTCGAGCTGTGTGCCATCGAAACCGACCATCAACCGTTGTCCGGCCAGCCGGTGTGCTGGCCAGTCGGAAACAAGGCTCAAGCGGTTTTGGTTGTCGGCGGTCATATGCTTTCCGGGGTTTTGCTTGAACACGGCAAGAACGATGATCCGGTGTTTGCTGCAGAAGCCTCTGCAAGCGACAAGTATAACCCGGAATATCCGGCTAGTGCAAGAACCGGTTTTTCATTTGAGTGGATCGGCAATAGGAGATAGACCGGCGGGTTTCGGGTCGGCGGCGGCCGACGATGCTTCCAAGGCGCGGCTGCTGTAGTGAAGATGGGGATTGAGGCAGGAAAAACGATCCATGTTTGCAAGAAGCTCTTCCATTTGTTCTTTGTGCAGGGGCCTGGAGAAAAGATACCCCTGGGCGAGCTGGCATTTCATTCCCGACAGCACACTGTGCTGTTCGCGGGTTTCCACCCCTTCGGCCACCACGTTCATTTTCAGCTCGTAGGCCAGGGCGATGATGGTCTCGACGATTTTTTTGTTTTCATCCGAGACACTGCTCATCTTGGAAATGAAGCTGCGGTCGACCTTGAGGGTATCGATGGGAAGCTGCTGCAGGTAGCTCATGGAGGAATAACCGGTTCCAAAGTCGTCTATCACGATTTTAATGCCCGATTTTTTCAACTGTTCGATCAGCGACAGGGTTTCGTCGGTGTTTTCCATCAGCGCCGTTTCCGTGATCTCCAGTTTGAGCTGCTCGGGCGGCAGTCCGCTTTCGGAAAGAATCTGTTGTATCTCCTCCAAAAGATTCGTGCGCAGAAATTGTTTGCTCGAGATGTTTACGCTCATAAACAGGGGGTGGCGGTGCTGCATTCTTTTCTGCCAGCGCATCAGGTCCCAGCAGGCTTCTTTGAGCACCCAGCGTCCGATGGGGATGATCAGCCCGGTCTCTTCTGCGATCGGAATGAACGTGTCGGGCGAAATCAATCCCCGCGTGGGATGATTCCAACGGATCAGGGCCTCGAATCCGATGACGGCCCCGGAGTCCATCGAGACAATCGGCTGGTAGTGGAGCTCGAACTCGTCCCGGTCGATCGATCTGCGCAGATCGGTTTCCAACTGATGAAGCTCGCGGACCTTCGCGTGCAGTTGGGGATCGAACATCTGGAATTGCCCGCGGCCCTTTTCCTTGGCGTGGTACATGGCCGCATCAGCATCGCGAATGATTTCTTCCGGACGCTCGTATTGGCCGGTGTCGAACACGATACCGAAGCTGGCCGGCGCGTAGATCTCGTGGCCTCCGAAGGTGAAAGGCGGCCGCAGCTCCTTTTGCAAGCGCTGGACCACCTTGAGGGCAAAGTCGCTGCTTTCGATGTCTTCCAGCAGAATGACAAACTCATCTCCACCGAAACGGGCCAGGTTGTCGATATCCCGCAGGGCTTTGCGCAGCCGTTTGGAAAATGCCTGCAGCAGCTGGTCGCCGATGTTGTGCCCGAGACTTTCATTGATCACCTTGAACCGATCGATGTCCATGTACAGCACGGCGAAATTGTACCCGCTGCGCCTGCGCGAACGCTTCATAGCCATTCTCAGGTGTTCCATGAACAGGGCCCGGTTCGGAAGGTCGGTGAGAGCGTCGTGAAATGCCTGGTGGGTTATTTGCTTTTCTGCTTCCTTGAGACGGGTGACGTCCGCAAATGAGATCACCTTGCGTTCGGATCCGGTGATGTGGGCACTGGAGATCAGCACGTTGCGTCGATCGCCCTTCGCGGTGACGAAGACAGCCTCGTAGATCGCCGGCGCATCGGAAATCTCGGTCTTGACTTGTCGGGTCTCGGAGATCTCCACTGTGATCCGCAGCCGGCTGCTGTCATCGAGAAAATCAAGCCACGATTTGCGGTTTTCGATTTCCTGCCGGGGCGTTGCCGAAAAGTCTATAAACGTCGAATTGGCCAGGAGGATGGTTTCTCCGGCTTCTGCGATAACGGTTGCGGTGCCGGTGTTTTCAAAAATCGAACGGTAGTTGTTTTCGGATTGACGCAACTCGGCGGTTCGTTCCCGTACCTTGATTTCCAGATTCGAGTTTGCCTGGCGAAGCGCTTGTTGGGATTTGTTGATGCTGTTGAGCAGATACTGGGTGAAAACGCTGATGATCAGTATCGCTGCCACCGGGACGGTAACGGAGATGCTGTCGGCCGGAGAGACGATTGTCTCGAAAGAGTAATAGAGAATCGAGGCCCCGGCTCCGATGATGATCAGACCGATTTTATCCAGAAAGGTTATCCGGCGTCCGGATTCCGCTTGTGTGCGCGGTTGCGGTAGTTTGTCCATGGATTACACCGGCTGTTGAATACAGCAGAACATAACCGGTCAAAATTGTTCTCTAATTTGCGAAAAGCCGCTCTGTTGCCGTATTGCAAAGCAATACCGAGATGTAACTTAATTTAACAATTTCAATATATTATCACAGCGATTGTCGAAAAGCAATCTCGGCCGGGCAGAACATTTGTGTTTTGATTTCACTTGTGGTAGGAATCATTCTTTCAGCGGTACATTCAACGGGTACGCTCCATGGAAATGGCCCACGATCGCGGTTTCAAACAGAAGATCAGCTTTTATCTGATCAAGCTACCCTTTATCCTGGTGACCATCATCATTGGTTTTTTGTTAGAGTTCCTTCTTGAATTGCCGTTTATGGTCATGTGCAAGCTGGATCGAACGGCCAAAGACCAGCGGCCTGACAGGCCTTCTCGTGTCGGGCGGTAGTCGCCCGGTACAACAACCAGGTCTCAAATCCCGTCCCTGCTCGATGCCAATGTGAGGGCAAGAGGCGCAAGCCGAATTCGTTTTGTAACCGAATTCGGTATATTACATCATTACGTTTACGGCGGCCGATGGTTCCGCGCGTTGGGGTACAACAGAGGGCGAAACCGGAGCGAATGGCTGTTGCAGGGCGGGTGGTACGCCTGGCAGGATTTGAACCTGCGACCTACGGATTAGAAGTCCGTTGCTCTATCCAACTGAGCTACAGGCGCACGTGGCAGGCCTTCCAAACTGTCCGGTCGCGGCTGGTGACCTGGGCCGTAAAATTAACACGGCACGTTTCAGTTGTCCACTGGAAATCCCATAGTAGTTTTTCATGGAAAATTCAGGTTGATTTGAGTACAATAATAAATTCCCGTCCGCTTCGCCACCAGGAAAAGGATCGATGACGACAAAGAAGAAAAAAAAGACCGCAAGCACCCGCGAGCCAGTTTCGAAAAAAGCCACTGCGGCAACCGGCAGAAAAACCACCACCGATCGCTCCTCTGACAAAGCACTGGTCAAATTCGATCCGCTGCAGCGCTACCTGTCCGAGATCAGCCGCTACAGCCTGCTCACCCGTGAAGAGGAACGAGAACTGGGCATTCGGGTGCAGAAGCATGGCGATCGGGAAGCGGCATATGCGTTGGTAACTTCCAACCTTCGCCTAGTGGTAAAGATCGCCCTCGAATTTCAGCGCGTCTGGATGCAGAACCTGCTCGATCTCATTCAGGAAGGCAACATCGGATTGATGCAGGCTGTCCGCAAATTCGATCCCTATAAGAACGTGAAGTTTTCCTACTACGCCTCTTTCTGGATCAAGGCCTACATACTCAAGTTCATCATGGACAACTGGCGCCTGGTGAAGATTGGCACCACCCAGGGACAGCGCAAGCTGTTTTTCAAGCTGAAAAAGGAAAAACAGAAATTGATCGACCAGGGCTTCGACCCGAAGCCCAAATTGCTGTCGGAGCGATTGGGCGTCTCCGAACGTGAAATCGTGGACATGGATCAACGCCTTGACGGATGGGACCTGAGCCTCGATGCGCCGTTCAAGGACGACTCCGATACCGAGCGGATCGAGTTTCTGAGCACCCCTTCGGAGTCGATTGAAGACAAAGTCGCCAAAAAAGAGATAGAAGCGCTGCTGCACACCAAAATTGCAGAATTCAGAAAGAAGATGACACGCAGAGAAAAAGAGATCTTCGATTTGCGCATTTTCTCCGACAATCCGGTCACCTTGCAGGAGATCGGCGACCGTTACGGTATTTCCCGTGAGCGCGTGCGGCAGGTGGAAAAAAATATTGTCAAGAAGATGCGCGAGTTTTTCAAAAGAGAAATTCCCGATTTTTCGGTATACACGGAAGAAAGCACCACCGAATGAAGATAACCGCTGCACGCGTTGGGGCGCTGCAGCGAAGACTTCCCGTCACCGCTGGTTACCATTTCACTCCGGGTGGTGCAGCAGCTTACCCTGCTTTGCCGTAAACGGCTTTTGGCGAAGCGAACCGATTCGCCAACCCCCCAAGAGCTCCATCGACCACAGACGGTTACGTACACAATAGACCGGTACGGAAAGTGATTTCACCGATGACCAAATTGGCAACAATCCTGGCCATTTTGATTGTGGCCCTCAACGCTTTGGCCGGCTGTTCTCTCGAAGAGCAGGTTCGCCAGCCGAAGCCGGAAGACGGCGTCGAGTTCAGCAAACCGACAAATCAATTCTACTATTACACCGAAGCCCAGTTGGCCGCGCAACGGGGTGATTCGGAAGGCACCATCTACTTTCTGAGAAAAGCGATAGAACTCGATCCGAATTCCGCCTTCCTGAAGCGGGAACTTGCAGTGGTGTTCGCACGCCAGAAAGACTACGAACCGGCCCTTGCACTGGTCGATGAAGTTCTTTTGCAGCAACCCGAGGACGTCGAAGCGCTTATTCTTCTCGGCAAGATCAAACAAACCCAGAAAAAATACGACGAAGCCCGCCAGGCCTATGAAACCGTGTTGACCATCGACAGGGAAAATCAGAATATCTACTTGCTGCTCGGCGGCATTTACCTGCAGGAAAACCGCACGGAAGATGCATTGCGGGTCTACCAGCAGCTGGTGCGGCATCACCCCGAATCCTACTCCGGCCATTTTTTCCTGGGGAAAATATATGCACTGCAGGGCCAGCCCGCCAAAGCGGAAAAGGCGTTCAAAAAGGCACTGGCCATCGAACCGGCCTTGCTGGAGCCGCGCTTCGAGATGGTAAAAATTTACGAAAGCCAGGGCAAAACCGCGCTGGTGATCCGAATGTACAAAGAGATTCTGCGCAACAACCCGCGTGACGTCCGGGCGGCGATGGAACTCGGGTTGCTGTACTGGAACAAGGGGCGCAAAAAAGAAGCCAACGAAATATTCTCTGGATTGGGAAAACGCAGCGTCGAGGATCTCGACGTTCCGCTGAGAGTTGTTCAAAACTACCTGGAACCGAACCGTCATAAAGAAGCGATTGTCATCAGCACCGGCATGCTCAAAGGGGCCCCGCAAAGCTCCGACATTCATCATCTGGCCGGACTTGCGTATTACGGCGACAAGCAGAACGCAAAAGCGATGCATCACTTCCTCCAGGTCAAGTCGGGCAGCCGCTTTTATCCGGATGCGGTGGTGCATATCGCATTTCTCTATCAGGAGCAGAACAAAACTGCCGAAGCGATCGGGTTCATGCGCGATGCGGTTGAAAAACATCCGGACAATGCCGATTTCAAGTACTTTCTCGGAACCCTTTATGAGGAAAGCGAAGATTACGCCCGAGCCGAAACGGCGCTGAAACAGGCGATTGCCATCGAGCCGGAGGAAGCGAAATTCTACTTTCGCCTGGGAGTGGTTTACGACAAATGGGGCAAGAAAGAAACCTCGATGGAAACCATGCGAACCGTTATCGAAATCGATCCCCAGCATGCCAATGCGCTTAATTATCTTGGCTACACCTATGCAGATCTCGGTCGCAATCTGGATGAAGCCGAGCAGCTGATCAAGGAAGCGTTGAAGTACAAGCCGGATGACGGGTACATCACCGACAGCCTCGGCTGGGTTTACTATAAAAAAGGACTCTACGAGGAAGCCCTGCAGGTGCTGAAAAAGGCCGCCGAGCTGGTGCCGGACGATCCCATCATCCTGGAACATTTAGGCGATGCCTACCTGAAAACCAATGACAGGGAAAATGCCCTGAAATATTATCAGCAGTCCGTGAAGAACAACCACAAGGACAAGAGTGCGGTCGAAGCGAAGATCAAAAACATCAAGGAAGATTAGTAAAACCTGGATCCAGTTGAAATCTTTTTCCCGCTACAGTCTTGTGACGCTTTGCGTTCTGGTTTTCGTTGCAGTGCTGGCCGGCTGCGCCGCCTTGCAGAAAAAGACTCCTGAAGACCGCCAAGCCGAGGAACAGGCTCGCAGCCTTCTCTCCCGCCTTACCGCCGCCAATCAGGGGCTGCGGAATTTCAAAGGCATCGGTCGAATTCAACTCGACACCGGCTCCCGCACTGCAATCAACGAAAGAGCGGTCTGGGTCGCGTCGGTGCCGGTGAAACTGAGTATCGTGGTCCTGGTTTCGGGGCTGCCGGCCTTGAAATTTGCATCCGACGGACAGCATCTTTATTTCGTCGACATGCGCGATCCCGCCGGTTCCTTCCAAAAGATTCGTTCCTCCGATCCGCAACTCGATCGTCTGATATCGATTCCCGTCCGATCCAGCGATATCGTGCAGCTGCTTGCCGGCCGTCCGCCGATACGCGATCATACCCGGGTGCGACTGACCACCACCGATGCCGGCGTCCGGCTTTTGATCCTGGAGCGGTGGTGGCAAGTGGTGCAAAAGATCCATGTGGACCCGCAGCGGGACGAAGTGCAGATGGTGGAATTTTTCGACGGTCGGGGACAACCGGCATACCGGGCGATGTTCGAGGATCTGCGGGCGGCAGCGTCGTACCGTGTTCCTCGAAAAATTCGTATTATCGGAGGCAGCGGGGCCTGGCTGCTGCTGAGCATCGAACGGCTGTTTCCGGATGCGGACATCGCACCGGAGATGTTCGTCCTCAATCCGCCGGGGCGCGATGCCGCCGCAGCCGCGAGATAGCAGTTACTGCTGCCGAAACGACGGGTTGCAATGAGAACCGAAATCATTATTACCACCTTCGGGATCAGCGAGCCGACGGTCAACGAAACCCTGGAGGGCTTCGAACGCCGCTTTCCTCAAATTCGCATCGAAACCCAGGAGGTATTTCCCGAGGTTCACCTGCGATTGAGCCCCAGACTCTCTTCGGAGAAGGTCCACGAAGATGTGCTTCGAGATGCGATCGGCTGGAGCCGGCAGCAGCTGGGAGCGCACTTTCTGTCCGCGCAAGGCGAATCGATGGAGGCGGTCGTCGGCTGCCTGCTGCGCAGGCTGCAGGTCAGTGTTGCCGTGGCGGAAAGCTGCACCGGAGGATTGATTTCGCACCTGCTCACCAACGTGCCGGGCAGCTCGGATTATTTTCTGATGGCGGGGGTCACTTATTCCAATAAGGTCAAGCAGCAGCTGCTGGGGGTGTCTGAGCAGACCCTGCGCCGCTGCGGCGCTGTGCATGAAAATACCGCAGCGGAGATGGCGGTCGGTATCCGCCGGATATCCGGGGCCAGTTACGGACTGGCCACCACCGGTATTGCCGGCCCCACCGGCGGCAGCAGGGAGAAACCGGTCGGGACGCTGTGCGTGGGATTGGCAGGACCGCAGGGGGTGAACAGCAGAAAATATGTTTTTGCGTTTCCGGATCGCCTGATGAACAAAAAGATCTTTGCGGCCACTGCGCTTGATTTATTGCGAAAACAGCTGCTGGTGGGGATCACGGACTCGGATCGGGGCGACGCTCTTTGCGGCGGGAAACCCGGTCCAGCAGGGACTTGAACCCCATCATCCGCCGGGCTTTGTTTTTTCGGAAAATCTCCTCCAGTGAAAGATGCGGATCGCGGGACGGCGATCGCAAATATCGGCGCACAGCCTGCAGGCGCGATGTGATTTCCTTTTCCATCTGGCTCTTCAGGATTTCTTTGTTTCGAAGAATTTTTTCCTTGGTTTCCTCCTGGCTTAGACCGTCCCGATACTTATTGAGCTTGTAACGGATCCGCAGTTCGATCAGATCCAGGATAATACTTTCGTACTCCTCTCCCAGGTACATCACCTCCGGGACCAGGTCCCCGAAGTGGGTAACACCTAAGATGTCTTTGTCCTGAGACCAGTAGTTTTCCAGAAACTCCTGTTCCAGGTCCTTGTAGTTCTGCAGCGGCATATACATGCGCCGCAGGTGCATCAGGACTTTCTGGGCCTTTTTCTTGTGTCCGCCGATGATCACCGAGCCACCCACCTCGCCTTTTTTGGTACCTTTGGTCCAGGGGGCGCCGGTGATGCCGAAATCGTTGTACACCGGAATCAGCAACAGGGCCGAAAGCGTATTGAGGGCCAGTGCGTATCCGGCTGACGGCCCTCCCACGTTGTATGATGCCGTCAACAGCTGGTGGTGGATCGTGTAGCTGGCCAGAAAATCTCCCAGCAATCGGGACATGCTCACCTTGGGATCCAGGTCCTGCAGGTAGTTTTTCACCATGGTGAGGGCTTCCTGGGCCGATTGTTGGGTCATTTTCACCGCCATGTCGAGTTCGGCGGCAGCCGGAGCCGCCGAGGACACGGCCCCGGTGACGATTACCTTTTCAGGGCCGATGTTGTAGGTCAGGCTGGTGGCGATCGGCAGCAGCATTCCGGAAACGTCGTTGGCCCCCACACCGATAATAAAGCCCACCTGGGGCTCCTGGCTCAGTTCGGCCTCCAGAAACTCGTCGAGCTGCACCTTGCCTTTGCGCACAGGGCTCTGCGATATTTCCTGGCGGGCCGATTGCAGGTGAGACTGCATGAGCGGATACTCCCGCACGTCCTTGATGTACTCGAGCAGTTTGATGATGTTGTCGTACTGGTTGAGAAAACCGGCCGGATCGCCCCGGACTGCGGACCGAATCTTCTGGGGGGCATTGACCGCATCCAGGATCCCGATCAGGGTCTTGAAGTTGAACTTGATGAAGTTGACCATGTGGTCCCGGCTGCCCTTTGACAGGTTGCGCAGTCGGACCAGCACCTCGTATTCGGTGCTGCGCAGCGAACACGCTTTTTCCACAAAGGCCGCATAATCTGCCGGTGTGTTGCAAAGGCCCTGGGAGATGGACAGCACGGTGTCGGCGTCCAGCCCTTCGGCCAGCGGTACGTTTTCCAGTGCTTTGCGGATGATGCCGGCAATGTCTTTTTTGCGCAGATGACCTGAAATTTCGAGTACTTTCAAACGCTTGGAGCGGATCAGGGCAGGGTCGAGGATGTCGAGTCGGTTGGTGGTCAATACCGTAAACACCCGGTTCAGGGGCACTTCGCCGTCGATGATGTTCAGAAACCGGTTGGTCAGCTTGTCGGAAGGCGATCCCCCTGCACCGCTTCGTTTGGGCGCCAGCGCATCTCCTTCGTCGAAAAACACGACGGTAGGGGCGATCATCTTGGCGATATCGTAGACTTTTTCCAGGTTGTCCACCGCACCGTCGATGGGGTTGACCGGATCCTGCAGGCTGCTCGGGCTGGCGGAAATGTCGTGGACGTCCTGGTTTTCGCTCAACCACGTTCGGGCCAGGAAGGTTTTCCCGCTGCCGGGCGGCCCGTTGAGCACCACGCCTTTCTCTTCGCTGACACTGTAATAGAGGCTGTTGTTGGCCATTTCCGAAAAGACGTCCTTGACGTCGCCGACGTACTCTTCCCATTTGACGTGCCGGTCCATGCGGTCCACCACTTTGCCGAACAGCTCCCCGTAGGAGTTTTTGGCCACCAGTTCGAACGCCCTGCGCACCAGCAGGGAGTCATCCAGGTAATCGGGGAAAAACCCCTCCTTGATCTCGATAACCGAGTCGATCAGCTTGCGAACATAAGAGGGGATGACTTTCAGTGTCCGCTCTTCGAATATGGTGTAAAGTTTTTCAACGGCCGTGTCCAAAGCTTCGGGAGCCAGACAGACCGTATTGCGATGACATCGATTGTCCAGGGACTCGCTGACCCGGATGTCGTGACGCAGCAGCTCGAGTCGCACCACCTCCTTGAGGTTTTCCGGGTTTTTCCAGTAATCGGCGATGTTGATGATCTTGCCCTTTTCGACGAAACGACGATATATGGCGGCGTCGAACCGTTCGGGCTGGTCGGTGGTGGAAATCAGCAGGCAGTCACGGCGCCCGTTGATGATCTCGTCGATGACGATGTTGGAGGTGTCGATCAGCGTTCGCTGCTGCCGCTCGACTCCGCTTTCGCGACCGTCGGCCTTTCCGAAGGCGCTGTGCGCCTCCTCTACGTGGCGGATGGACGTTTTGCGCGGATCTCCCAGCGCTTTTTTGAAATAGTTGCCCGGCTCACCGGCCAGGGCGGTCTGAAAATCGTTGGGGGTCACCATCGAGTAGTCGACCAGGATCCCCTGTTCCTCCAGTGCCGACAGGCTTTTGCCGATACGCCGTTTGAAAATCGTCCGGATGAGGGGCATTCGCGACAGTCGCTTGTAAAACTTGACCCGTTTGCGCCGATCGATTTCCATTGAAAGGGTCGGATCGATTTCGTCGATGGTCTTCCAGAAGGGCTCACCGCTCATCAGCTCTTCTTTTTTCTGCCTCAGGTCGACTTCCGGCTGCACCTCGTTGCCGAACACCACGCGCTCGACGGCTCCGGAGACAGTGGAGGTCTTGCCGCTGCCGCTCGGTCCGACGAACAGCAGCAGCGGCGCTTTGGGCACCGCCGGATCGGAAACATATTCTTTGCGAATGTGGGCGCGGTAGATTTTTTCAAACAGCGCCGAAAGCTCCCGCGGGATGTGCACATCGGTCAGTTCCCTGTCCAGAAGGGAAAGCAGGTAGGCATAGTCCTTGGCGGACACCTCTTTTTCCAGGATCTTGTTCCAGGCATCCTGGGGATTCGTCTGACCGGAGATCTCGAAACGCTTTTGCCAGTCGGTGAGAATGTCGGGATCTTTCAGAACCATAAATTTTCTTTTCGGCGAGCTCACGAACAGCGAGAGAAAAAATTCCAGCAGCGTGTTTACGAAATCCGACGGCGGTTTGTACTGGTGAAGGCGTGCACGCATGAAGGCCATGGTTTCGTAAGGCCAGGAGGCGACCAGGTCTTCGATCTCCTGGATGCGCTCTTCCGGAAGTCGGACGTATTTGATTTTTTTGGTCAGTTTACGGGGCATTTTTCCCCCCCCCGCTGCCGGCGGCCGGAGTGCCCGCCGTGGGCGGCGGAAGGGTCAGCGCCGGTGACCCGTGGGTGTTCTGGATAACGACCGTCTGCTGCTGGCCCTGGTTCTTTTCATAGGCGGTGGCCCATTTCTGCTGCGTCAGAAACTGAAACAGGGCCAGATCGGTGGATCCGTCCGAGCGCCCGATCGATTTCTGCAGGGACTGGATGCTTTCCAGGTAAGCGGCATACAGTTTGCGGATTCGGCTGGCCTCCTGGTCGGCCGCGTAATTCTCCGCTTCGGCGACCAGCTCCCGTCTCTTTTTATCTTCCGTGGCTTCCACCAGCTTGTCGCCGAAGCGGGTCTCTTTCAGCACGAAACTAACCACGTCGATGCCGTATTTCTGTTCGAGGGTGGGCCCGCCCTCGTTGATCGGGCGGGATTTGAGGGCCTGGAAAATGGTCTCTTTGATTCCTTCCCGGTCGCTGATCAGCTGGTTGACCGCCTGGGCCTGAAGGATATCCTTGACGATGCCGTCGTAATCTCCCTGCAGCAGGCTCATCGGGTCGAGGTTCTCGATGGCCCAGGTGTTCAAATTGCGGATCCGGTAGGTCAGGGCGGCCGAAGTCCACAGCGCCACGTTCTCCTTGGAGATGATCCGCATCGGCTCGATCGTCCCCCCCAGCAGGAGCCGCTGGTTCATCAGTGACACTTCCTGCTCGATGCGTGTGAAATAGGGCAGGCGAAAATGCCACCCGACGTCCGTGACCGCCTCGCGCTTGCCGCCGAATCGTTCCAGCACCACCGCGTAGTTCATCTTTACCTTGTAGATGGTGCGGGTGGCATAGATCACCGCAATCAGCCCGTAAATCAACCCGGCCAACGTCAGCAGGGCGAAAGTGCGCCGCAGCACTGTTTTTACGAAGGCCCGTCTCAAGAATTTTTTCGTCAGTTCGTCAGCCATGGCCACTCCTATCTGCCGAATTGGAGAATTCGTGAGTTCCAGATGATCAGCGGAGCAATCCGGATGCAAACCACTGCGCCGCCTCGCGTGCGAAAAGCTGCTGATGATCTTTCCGGCTCATCCGATGGTCCCCTTTTTCGAGAGCAATGAGTCGTTTCGGTTCCCCGGTCAGCGCGTGAATCTCCCGGGCATCGGCAAAGGGGACGACAGTGTCGGCATCGCCGTGGAAAATCAGAATGTTGTGGATTCCGTTGAGTTTTTCGGTAACGTCGAACTGCAGGGAAAAGGTATCGGGCAGCGATGCCATCTCGCCGTCGGCATCGTCCTGGATCCGGACCCGTTGGATGTTGCCGCCGCGAACCGGCGCTGCGTAGATCACCACCGCCTCGGCTGCCACCTCGCGGGCGGCCGCCAGGCAGGTCGCGCCGCCCATGCTGCTGCCGAACAACCCGATACGCTGCCCGAGGTCCGGTCGCCTGCGGACTGCGTCGACCGCATTGCGCAGGTCCGCGGTTCTTGATTTCAGGGAGGTTACCTCGGGGAAATAGCCCTGACTGGCGCCACACCCTCGATGATCGAAGCGAAAGTAGGCGATCCCGTAGCGGTTGCACAGTGCGGCCAGCTCCTGCTGCTTGGGGGATTCGCTGCTACTCAGAAGACCGTGCGACCCGATAACAACAGGAGGGCGATCGGCATCCGGCAAATGAAGGGTCCCGGAGAGCAGGTATCCGTCGGAATGAAAAGTGATCTTCCTGCAGAGCGGTTTGCTATTTATTGTAAACACATTTTCCCCTTAACTTCAAATAGTTAATACAATTATAAGCACCCGTCCGGTATTGTCACTTTTCTTTTGCGCCGTGCTGCAGTATAGAAATGAATCTGTCCGGCCTGTGGTTTTCCGACAATCCCGGATGTGGAAAAAGTATGCAAATCAGCAAGGGCCAGGTTCTCGATCTCGACATCACCGGAATTGCCTTCGGCGGCAGAGGACTGGCACACGTCGATGGCCTGGCGGTTTTCGTCGACCAGGTCACACCGATGGATCGGGCCAGGGTCCGCATCGTCCGCAAGCGAAAGCGGCA
>LJNK01000010.1 GCA_001303025.1 Deltaproteobacteria bacterium SG8_13 | reverse complement strand
TATCACCTATGGAAAGCTGAAAACCCGGGCCGTCATCCGGGACGTGGGCCGGGCGCTCGACATACCGCTGCGGGACGTGGACGGCATCGCCAAAATGGTGCCGGATGTGCTGAACATCAGTCTGGACAATGCCCTCAAAAGTGAACCCCGGCTGCAGGAACTGGCCGATCAGAGAGCCGAGGTGGCCGATCTGATCGAGATCTGCCGTGTGCTGGAGGGGCTTCCCCGACACGCTTCCACCCACGCCGCCGGCGTGGTGATTGCCGACCAACCGCTGGTGAACTACCTTCCGCTGTACCGGGGCAAAAAGGGTGAGGTGGTCACCCAGTACGACATGAAAATGGTCGAAAAAATCGGCCTGGTGAAATTTGATTTTTTGGGCTTGCGCAACCTGACGGTTATCCAAAACACGCTGACCCTGATTGCCGACCAGGGAAAGACGCCTCCCGATCTGGACAACCTGGATCTCAACGACCCAAAAACCTACCAGCTGCTTTCGGCCGGAGACACCACCGGCGTGTTTCAGCTGGAAAGCTCCGGAATGAAAGACCTGTTGGTGCGGCTGAAGCCCGAGCGCTTCGATGACGTCATCGCCCTGGTGGCGCTGTATCGACCCGGTCCGATGGAAAGCGGGATGATCGACGACTACGTCGATCGCAAACACGGGCGCAAAACGGTGACGTATCTGATCCCGGAGCTGGAGGAGATACTCGAGGAAACCTACGGTGTGATTGTTTACCAGGAACAGGTGATGAAAATCGCCGGTGCCCTGGCCGACTACTCCATGGCCGAGGCGGATGACCTTCGCAAGGCCATGGGGAAAAAGATCAAGGAGATCATGGCCGATCACCGCCAGCGGTTTGTCCAGGGCGCTGTGAAAAAGGGGATCGAAGAGGCGAAGGCCAGCACCATTTTCGACCTGATCGAAAAATTCGGGGGATACGGATTCAACAAATCCCACAGCGCGGCCTATGCGCTGATCGCATACCAGACCGCGTATCTCAAGGCCCACTATCCGGTGGAGTTCATGGCCTCGCTGCTCACCAGTGAAATGCATTCGATCGACGGCGTGGTGAAATACATCGCCGAGTGCCGAGGCCACAACATACCGGTGCTGCCTCCCGACGTTTTCACCAGCGACAAGGCGTTCACGGTGGCCGACGGGAAGATCCGTTTCGGTCTGGTTGCAGTGAAAAACGTCGGTGAAGGGGCGATCGACGCCATTGTCGAGACGCGCGACGAGGTGCATTTCGATTCACTGTTTTCTTTTTGTGAATACGTGGATCTCAAGCGTGTCAACAAGCGGGGGCTGGAAAGCTTGATCAAGTGCGGTGCTTTCGACGCAACCGGCGCCCGGCGTTCGCAGATGATGGCCAGCCTGGAAGAAGCGCTTGAATACGGCCAGCGCATCCAGAGGGAAGCAAACGATCCCCAGATGGGGCTGTTCAGCATCGGTGAAGAAAGACCGGCGATCAATATACCCGAGCTGCAGAATATTGCAGAATGGGAAGAGAAACAGTTGCTGGCCTACGAGAAGGAATCACTGGGGTTTTACGTGTCCGGTCACCCCCTGGGCCGCTTTGAACCGGTGCTGGAAAAGTTCACCAATGCCAACGCGGTTTCGATCAAGGAACTCAGCGACGGTCAGGTGGTGCGAATCGGGGGCATCGTCGGCAGTACCAAGACCATCAATACCAAGCGCGGCGACCTGATGGCCTTCGTATCGATCGAAGACATGCACGGTTCGGTGGAAGTTGTGGTGTTCTCCTCGGTGTTTCCCGGCGTCAGTGCCCTGCTTTTCGAGGACAATCCCCTGCTCGTCCAGGGACGGGTTCAAAAAGACGAGCAGGCGGTGAAGGTGATTGCCGATGCCATCATTGAGATGGATCGTGCCGAGGAAACCTGGACGGCAAGCATCCATTTCCACCTGGACGCAAGCAGCACCGACCGGGGCTTGCTGCTGCAGTTGCAGGACACCTTGAAACATCACCCCGGATCATGCCGCGGGTTTCTTCATTTGAAAGATCCGGGTGGTGCCGAAACGGTCATTGCGCTTCCCGAAACTGTCGGGATGCAGGCCGGTGAAATGCTGACCCGCGAGGTAAACGGGCTGCTCGGATACAGCGCTGTTGATACCGTCTGCAGCCCGATTCAAAGCGAGACGGCCGGCAGCAACGGCGGCGGGAGCTGGAAAAGAGGTCATATTCGAAATGGCAGACAGTGATAGCGCGGTATATGCGGTGCTGCTCGCAGGAGGGGTCGGGTCCCGACTCTGGCCGCTTTCCAGAGAGTTGTACCCCAAACAGCTCGTCAGGCTCATCGGTGACGACTCACTGGTGCAAGCGACAGCCAAACGACTGTCGCCGGTGCTGGAAAGCAAAAATGTCCGGGTTGTATGCGGGCAGGAACACCATCACGAAATTGCACGCCACCTGGACAAGATCGGCATCGACCCCGAGGGTAAGGTGATCACCGAGCCCTGCGGCCGAAACACAGCGCCAGCCGTGCTGCTGGCTGTGCTTCACATCCTTTCCGATACCCCGGATGCGGTGATTTGTGTCTTTCCGGCCGATCATGTCATCCGCAACATCGAGCCGTTTCACGGCAAGCTGCGCTCCGCTATTCAACTGGCCCGGGAAGGGTATATCGTGACGTTCGGTATACAGCCGGGCTATCCGGAGACAGGCTACGGTTACATCGAGGGTGCCGAACCGGTAGCAGAAGGCGCGCTGATCGCCAAGCGGTTTGTAGAAAAACCGGGCATCGATTCCGCCCGGAAGTATATCGATGCCGGCAATTATTTCTGGAACAGCGGAATGTTCGCATTCAAGGCCTCGGTGATCCTGGAAGAATTCCGGCGCTACCAGCCGACACTTTTCGATATGATGAATCGGTTCGCAAAGACCCCCGCTCGCATTTCCGGGTCGGAATATGCGGCCCTGCCGGACGTTTCCATCGATTACGCCATCATGGAAAAAACCGATAAAGGGGTCGTGCTGCCCTCGAATTTTGGATGGAGCGACATCGGCTCATGGAAATCGCTGTATGAGCTGTTGCCCAAAGATGAGCAGAACAATGTTTTCGACGGCGATGTGATTGCCATGGAGACCCGCAACTGCTTCGTTCTGGGGCGCCAGCGGCTGATCGCTGTCAATCGTTTGAATCGCATAGTGATCGTAGAAACGCCCGACTCCATATTTGTCTCCGACATCGAACACAGTCGCGATGTCAAGGCCATTGTCACCCGGCTGAAAGAGAAGGGCCGGCAGGAGTATCACCGCCACCGCGCGGTATATCATCCCTGGGGGATTGCCACCATGCTGGATAAGACCGATTCGTTTCAGGTCACCAGCCTTGAGATACATCCCGGTTCCACGTATTGGACCAGTTCGACCGAGACCGAGGCAGCGGTCAGCATTCTCAGTGTCGCAGCAGGCGCTGCCAGCGTCGGTGTTGAAGAGGACGGCCACCGGCTGTCGCGGGGCGAGTCGATCAAGATTTCCGGCGGGCAGAACTGGGAGATCGTGAACCGGGGAAGGAAACCGTTGGAGATCATTCGGGTGGATCTATATGAATGACAGTCGTGGGGTGGCGTTTGAAAAAGGAGAAGACGGATGAAAGTACCGCTGCTTGACCTGAAAGCCCAGTACGCGACGATTCGAGACGAAATACGAAAAGTGGTCGATGAGCTCTTCGAAAGCCAGTACTTTATCCTGGGACCGCAAGTGGAAGGCCTTGAAGCGCGCATCGCGGCATACTGCTCGACACGGCACGCCGTGGGGGTGTCCTCCGGCAGCGATGCCCTGCTCATTGCCCTGATGGCCGCCGGGATCGGTCCCGGGGACAGCGTGATCACCACTCCCTACACGTTTTTTGCCACGGCCGGTTCCATCGCGCGTACCGGGGCAACACCGGTATTTGTGGACATCGACCCGGACACCTTCAACATTTCGCCCGTCCAGGTCAAGCAGCGAATCGAGAACATGCGTGCCGGCGAGAGAGAAACCCTTAAAGCGCTGATGCCCGTGCACCTATACGGCCAGTGCGCGGACATGCAACCGCTTACAGAGATCGCCGAGCGCTATCGACTGCTGGTTGTCGAAGATGCCGCTCAGGCGATCGGCTCCGAGTGCGGGGGACGGCGAGCCGGCTGCATGGGAGATTTCGGCTGTTTTTCCTTTTTCCCTTCCAAAAACCTGGGGGCTTTTGGAGACGGAGGTGTCGTGACCACCGATTCCGACAGCTGGTGGGAAAGGCTTAAGATTATGAGAGTACATGGCTCTCAGCCCAAATACTATCACCGGTTTATCGGAGGTAATTTCCGGCTCGATGCGCTTCAGGCGGCAGTGGTTGCAGTCAAGCTGAAGTACCTGGACGATTGGACCGCCGCCCGACAAAAAAATGCCGACACCTACCGGAGATTGTTTGCAGAGGCCGGGTTGGCGTCGGTTCAACTGCCGGAGGAGAAGCAAAACCGCCACATCTATAACCAATTTGTCATCCGTGCCCCCGGTCAAAGGGACGAGCTGCGGCAGTATCTCCAGAAAAACGGTGTCGGCAGCGAGGTGTATTATCCCGTACCGCTTCACCTGCAAGATTGCTTTTCTTACCTGCAATACAGGGAAGGAGATTTCCCTGTTGCCGAGCAGGCCGCACGGCAAACCCTGGCACTGCCGATCTATCCTGAATTGACGGAAGATCAGCAAACTTACGTTGTGGAGAAAATTAGGGAATTCTACGATCGGCACGTTCCGGGGCGCCGGTAATCGTCGATGGTACAAATCCGTTTTATCTGCACCACCTGCGCGTAGCGGCATCCTGCGCAGCCGGGTTTGCCGCCGTCGCGGCTCCTGCCGGCTTCAGTAGCCGAGGCCGAAATCTCCCACCTGCCCGAAGGCATCCACTTTGCCGTTCTGCAGCCTGACATAGTAGGTGGCTTTCCAGAGCCCACTGGCTCTGAGGCGATATTTCAGCAGCACCTCGTCGCCCTTGGAACTGGTGCTGCCCGGCTCGCCGATTGCCGTGACCACTTCCTTTTCGGTCATGCCCAGCTGGAGTTGGTTCATCTTTTTGGCTGATGCCGCGCAGCCGAGCATCAGTGCAGCGGCCAACAGCACCAGTAGCAGTCGGGTCGGATGCATAGCGTTCCTCCTGTAAAGCAGTGAGATTATAACTTTCCGCTGGTACGCTCTACCATGTGACCGACCCATATTTCAAGGGAATTTCAGATTCTTCGACGCGCACCGGGCTTGTGTGCGATCGCCCGGTGTATTATTTTGGCTGAACGAAAGGAAGCAGGATCATGGGACAGCGAAAATCATCCGACGGTTTTTGCGCCGGGCAGAGGCTGCCGGCGATCATTGCCTGCATCATCGCCGGGGTGTTCATTACCATTTCAGCCGGCTGTGCCGGCAGAGCGGACCAGGGCCGAACAGTCAATGTGGAATCCACGGGTACCGATGCTGTACCCGATGCTTCCCGGTTGCAGCTTCCTGCGGTGCGCTTTGCTGACCTGATGCCCGCAGATCCCCAGCCGGCGGATGATGCGCTGCGTCCCGGACTATCGGCGGTCTATTATTTCGACTATTTCGCGCGGCATCTCGATCCCCTCACCTCCGGCAGTGTCCCGCCGGACACCGGGGTAACCGGCAAGCCGATCCCCTTTCTCAACCACCGGTTTGGCCGGCAGGAAGTTTTTGACAGCGGAACCAATCGAGGAGTCGCCATCCGGATGAGGGGACTGATTCGATTCCCAACTCCCGGCGAGTACACTTTCCGGGCCCTTTCCAACGACGGGCTGAGAGTTCGTGTCGCCGACGCCATGGTCATCGATGATCCCACGCAGCACTCCGACCGCTACGCAATTCAAGCCGTTGTCACCATCGGCCAGGCTGGCTGGTATCCCTTGCAGGTGGAGTATTTTCAACGCAAGGGTACGGCTGCCATCGAACTTTGGTGGCGTACGCCCGAAGCGGGTGACTTCGAGCCGGTTCCGGCGTCGAGTTTTGCACACCTACCCTAATGCGTTTGCTGTGCTTTGCCACTGAAGCTGTCGGCGCGAGCTTTCTTGCACACCGATGCGTTCAATCCGGCCGGTTTGCTCTGAGGGCCTCCCGGTAAGCGTTTTGGGCTTCTGCTTCCAGCAGGTGCGCCTGGCCCTGGTAACGGGGGGAAAAATGAAAAGCAGTGAGCAGCTTGACTTTCGACATCCCGGCGATTTCACCGGCCTGACGGGCTGTGAGATGGTTTTTCGCTTTGGCGATCTGCCGGTCTGCCTCCAGAAAGGCGGCTTCAATAAAAAGATGGTCCGCCCCGGATGCAAAAGCGATTATACTGGCCACATTGGACGCTGTGAAGCTCACGTCCGTGATGTAGCAAACCGTTTGACCGGCGGTAATCACGGCAACGTCGTCTTGAAGATCTCCGAGGCGAAAACGTGTTCGACCGCCATCGATTTTTTCGGCTTCGATGGACGTTTCTGCAGGCTTTCGGCGGTACAGCGCCTCTTTGAAATGTTGCAGCCAGGGACCGGGACGAAGTCCGTTGGCCGACAGGCGCTCGGCGCGGATGTTGACGTGGAAGCTTTCCGATATCTTGAATCCCAGGCACGCTGTGCTGTGATCGAGCACAACGGCTGAAACGGTCATTGCCGGCTCTTTGACCAAATCGCTCTGCCATGGCTCGACGAGGTGGCTGCCATCCGGCGCGAAAGAGCGCTCGCACCGGTAGCTGCGCTGCAGCAATTGTTCGGGGTGGACTTCGGTGACCTTTAAGGTGAGCCGTGTGTCGTAGTTGTGGACCAGATCCCAGGAGTAGCCGGCCAGTTTCCCTTCGACGTTTTTCAGAAATCCTTCCGGTCCATATAAGGAAAGCGTCTGCTCCCGCCCGAGGAACAGGCGCAGCAGGCGATCGAACCCCACAAAGTGGTCCATATGGGTGTGGGTGACGAAAACGTGGGTGGTTTTGAGAACATCCCTGGAAGACAGTGCAGCAAGATCTCCCAGATCGAAGATCACGGCGCGATGTTGAAAAAGAAACGGGATGAACAGTGCCGGGTCGTCGAATGGACCGTTGACCAACCGCGGTACAAAGGAGGGGCGCATATCAGGGCAGATACTTTTTTACCTGGCGATTGATGCAAAGGTAAATTTCTTCGTCAGATCCATAGATGTCGACGACATCCTTGTGGTTGATCAGCTTTTCCAGGACGAATGCCATCACGTAGATGCTGACGACGTGCGGATTCGGCATCAGACCCCGAAACGGTGCAACGGCATAGTCAATTTCGAAGTCATCAGCCCGGGCCAGTTTTTCCAGGCAACGGTTGAGTTGTTCTTCAAGACTATTCTTGCTGGCGGTTTCAACCAGGTTGTCTTCCACCAGTTTCATTGCGATGGCATTGGCCAGCGGTTCCTGGCAATCCCTTATTCCCTGCAGGGCAATGCGTCGCGCATGTTCCTTGGATGATTCGATTTTCGAGAGAATGCTCGACTCCCGGGTGCTCGGTCGGAACACTTTTGCCATGCTGTCCCCTATCTTCAGCGGGTTGGTGATAACCGGGCTTATTCAAACGATATATCATATTGACAAAACCGGCCAAATGCAAGGGAAATGTGAGCTTTCCGGCCTCTTTTCACCCGTCGCGGATCGGCATGATCCCTATCGCTGGCTTGCTTCCTGCAAGGAAACGGCTTCTTCTATCACCAGCTGCGCAACCTTTCTACCGTTCCACCGATTCCACTGAAGCCGAAATGCCACGCGGTCAAACGCATCCGGCAGCGACTTGTCCGGATCCACGTTGAACTGGATGGCTCCGATCGACCGTTGCCGGGTACCGCCGGAATGACAAAGCAGCATGCGCCGGTGGGCACCTCCCACGATCTGCGATTGACGCACCTGCAGGTCGTTGGCTCTGAACAGCGGATTCGGATTGCCCGCTCCGTATGGCTCCAGAGATTCGATTTCATCGATCAGGGCATCGGAAATGTCGCTGAGCGCGAGCTCACAGTCGATGATCACCTCCGGTGCGCTTTCCACGTCGGTGGTCAGGCTCAGCACCTGCTTTTCAAACGCTTCCCGGAATTTCCCCAGGTTGTTTTCCATGACCCTCACACCGGCCGCCATCGCGTGGCCGCCGTAGCCTTCGAGGTGCTGCGCGCAGGCGGCCAGGCAGCCGGTGATATCGATGCCGTCGATGCTGCGCCCTGAACCGGTGCCCAGACCCTGTTGCACCGATATCAGTACAACGGGGCGATGATGGCGTTCCGCCAGTCTGGCCGCGACAATACCCAGTACCCCTCCATGCCAGTTCTTGCGAGAAAGAACCAGTGCACTTTTTTGCAGGTTCGCCGGATCAGCCAGCAGATGGGCGCGGCACTCTCTCAGGATCTCGCCCTCCACCTGCCTGCGACGTTCGTTGAGAGCCTCGAGGACGTCAGCCATTCGGGCGGCTTCTTCCAGATCGCTGGTGGTTAGCAATGCCGCGGCCAGGGAGGCACTGTCCATCCGACCGGCAGCGTTCAGTCGCGGGATCAGTCGATAGGCAATCTCCTCTGTACCGATATCGTCCGGTTTGCATTTGCAGCGATCGATGAGCGTTGAAAGGCCGGCTCGATTTTTGCCGTTGCGGATCACCTCCAAACCCGTGCGGACCAGAACCCGGTTGTCCCCGGTGAGCGGCACACCGTCGGCCAGGGTGCCCAGAGCCACCAGATCACAGAGTTCCCGGAGATTGGGCTGCGGGCGGGAACGCCAGAACCCACCATCTCTGAGGTGTTTTCGCAGGCAAATCACCAGCGATAGCGCCACCCCGACACCGGCCAGCTGTTCAAAACCGGCATTGCAATCGGGCCGCTTGGGGTTGACCACCGCCACCGCATCGGGAAGCGGGCCGGACAGGCTGTGATGATCGGTAACGATGACTTCGATTCCGCTGCGATTGGCCTCCCGCACGGCCTCGATGCTGCCGGTGCCGCAATCGGCGGTGATCAAAAGATCGGGGCGATCCGATGCGGTAAATCGGTGAATGTGCAATGGCTGCAGGCCATAGCCCTCATTCAGCCGGTGAGGAATGGTGTAGGCAACCTCTGCCCCGCAGCTTGTCAGGAATTCATAGAGGACCAGGGTCGCGGTGACACCGTCCACATCATAATCTCCGAATATCCGGATCTTTTCCCGGGAATCAATCGCTTGCCCGATTCGCTGCACGGCTGTATCGATATCCTTGATTCCGAATGGCGTTTTCAGCTGATTCAAGCTGGAACGCAGATACGCGCCGGCTGCACGGGTGGAAGTTATGCCGCGGTTGATCAGTACCGATGCAGTGACCGGGTGGCAGGGCAGTTTTGCGCTCAGGGATTGAACCAGTTGATTGTCCGGTTGGAGGGTTCGCCAGTGTTTCATCATCAGCAGCGGCTTATACCCCACAATCGGCCCGCTTACAATAGCCAATCACCGATTTGTATACCACAGACGCATCGCCTTAGTGTCCGAGGCACTCTGAAAAGGTGTTGAATTTGAATTCGCCTATGGTATGGTTATATTTTAACTTAGAACTAAATGCCGCTTCACACATGAAGACCTTTAGTGAAATCCATCCGCCGATATTACCGGATCGATCGCAGGCAGATCGCCTTCCTGAAATTCATTCTCGAAGCGTATGACGGGATCGCGACGTTATCCACAATCGATTCCCGGCGAGGGGTAATTGCGCTGGACATACCGCCCGGGTGTGAGTCGGATGTGGACATGGTGCTGGAGGATCTCGGTCGAAAGATGAGAATCGAACCGCAACAGGCGCGCGACTTTTAAATAACCGCCCGCGCTGTTCGAACAGCGTCTGACCCTGCACCGGTTGTCGGCTGGAGTTGAGGAACCGATCAGAGTCGGAAACATGTACACCAAAAAACTATACATACAAACCATCGGTTGCCAGATGAACGTCTACGACTCCGGCCGAATCGAGCAGCAGCTGGCACCGCTGAACTATGCGATCACCGAAGAGGTGGCCGAAGCGGACCTGGTTGTCGTCAATACGTGTGCAATCAGGGAGAAGGCCGAACAGAAGGTGTTCAGCTTTCTCGGCAGGATGGCCGGCCTGAAGCGCAAGCGGCCGGAGTTGATCATCGGTGTCGGCGGATGCGTGGCTCAGCAGCTCGGTGAGCGCATATGGAAACGGGCGCCGTATGTCGACGTAGTTTTCGGCACGCACGCCATCGGACGCCTGGGTGCCTTGATCGCGAAAGTCGAGGACCAAGGGCGCCGGTGGGTCGATGTGGCACTCTCTGACGGTATCGATGCCTTTGAAGCACCTGCAGCACCTGTCGGCAGCCAAGCGATCACCCGGTTTGTGACGATCATGCAGGGCTGCGACAACTACTGTACCTACTGCGTTGTCCCGTACGTTCGCGGCAGCGAAGCCAGTCGCTCTCCGGAGCGTATTATCGAGGAGATCGAACACCTGGTCGCCGGCGGGGTGCGGGAGGTGACCCTGCTGGGGCAGAATGTAAACTCTTACGGCCGGAAGGAAGGGCACTGCAGTTTCCCGGAACTTTTGTCCCGGGTGAACGCCATCGAGCATCTATATCGGATTCGCTTTACCACTTCCCATCCCAAAGATCTATCGAAGGATCTGTGCCGCAGCTTCCGGGACCTGGAAAAGCTTTGCAAGCACATTCATCTGCCGGTTCAATCCGGCTCCAACCGGGTGTTGAAAAGGATGAATCGGAAATACACGCACGAGCAATATTGCGAAAAGATCGAACAGCTCCGTGCTTTTTGTCCGGGAATCGCAATTTCATCGGACTTTATCACCGGATTTCCCGGTGAGACCGAGTCGGACTTCGAGGAAACACTCGATTTGATTCGAAAGGTGCGTTTCGACAGCTTGTTTGCGTTCCAGTATTCAGATCGTCCCAACGCGCGCGCAGCCCGGTTCGGAGACAAAGTGGGCGAAGAAGAGAAAAGCCGCAGGCTGCAGGCCCTGCTGCAGCTGCAGGAGCAGATCACCCTAAAGAAGCATCGCGACCTGGTCGGTTCGGTACAGGAGGTCCTGGTGGAAGGGTTGCGTCATAAAGTGGCCGCCGGCGGGCAACCTGTCGCAGCGGTTGACGGCAACCCGCACGGGCAGTGGACCGGACGCACATCCACCAATCGTATCGTTCATTTCGAACGGACCGCTCAATCGACCTCTTCGACGCGAGCCTTTACAGGGAAATTGGTTCGGGTTACAATACAAAAAGCCCACGCGCACTCTCTCTGGGGGGTACCGGCAGGCATCGAGCCGGTTTTGCCGACGCTGAAAGGAGCAAACAGTCATGCTGCATAAGGTGAACATAGCGGGACTGACCATGGATCCGACGTCCAATACACCGATTATCATCCTAAAGTCGGAGCAAACCGATCAGGCCGTACCCATCTGGATCGGCCTGCTGGAGGCCACATCGATTGCCTCGGCCTTGCAGAACGTCAAATTTGACCGGCCGATGACCCATGATCTGTTCAAAAATTTCTCCGACATCATCAACATCTCCGTCACGCGAGTGGAAGTCTGCGACCTGAAAGAAAGCACGTTTTACGCCAGGATATTTTTCGAGTCCGGTGAGAATTCTTTTGATATGGACGCCCGCCCCAGTGATGCTATTGCCTTGGCGCTGCGATTCAATGCTCCGATTTTTGTGGACGACAAGGTCATCGAAAAATCGGCCGCCAACCAGGAAGCGGGCGAAGCCCTCGACCAGAGTGAAGAAGGCAAAAAGTGGGCCGAATACCTTGAAAATCTCAACCCGGAGGATTTCGGCAAATACAAGGTGTAGGAATGTGAGGCAGCCGGGTGTTTATCATCCGTTCCCTGCAGTCTTTGCCCGCAAACTTTTCGGCAGGGGGGCAAACCGGCCCTTTGCGCATTCCGGCACCGGCGGCTGCGGTTTCTTTGCCTGCCAAAGAGTAGAAAAAAGAAAAACCCCCGAAATTGAATAAGGGTAAATCCCCGTTCCCTCAGGAATGGTTGTTCAGCATATCCCCCCGCAATCGGTTTCAGGCGGCTCAAGGATCGACCGATGAACCCAGCCGACACTCCCGCCCTTGTATCCATTCACGGCGGTCACAGCGGACAGTTTTGCAACCACGCCAGCGACCTGCTCGATGAAGTCATTCAGGCTTACATCGACCAGCGTTATACCTGGGTGGGCATCACCGAACACATTCCGCCGCTGTCAGATCGATTTCTGTACCCGGAAGAGATCCGGCAAGGCATGGATGCCGGAAAAATGTATCGCCGCTTCGAACAGTATGTCTCCGCCTGCCGACGGCTGCAAGACCGGTACCGATCCCAGATACAATTGTTTGTCGGCTGCGAGCTGGAATCCTACGAGGGTGCCATTGGATTTGCCCGGCAGTTGATGGACACGTTTTCCTTCGACTACGTCGTCGGCTCGCTGCACCACGTCGACAACATCGGCTTCGACTACTCTCCGGAACTTTACCACGCCGCCGTGAGGGCAGCGGGGGGACTGGAGGAGCTCTACTGTTCATACTTCGACGCCCAGTTTGAAATGATTACCGCCATCGAGCCGCAGGTTGTGGGGCATTTCGATCTGATCCGTATTTTCGACGATGGTTACAAGCGGCGCCTGGCGCTGCCGGCGGTTGCACAGCGCATCGGGCGCAATCTGGGGCTGATCCGGGATCTGGATTTGACGCTCGACTGTAACGTGCGGGCGCTGTCAAAGGGCGCTGCGGAGCCCTATCCGACCAGGGCAATTTTACAACAGGCCGTCGATCTGGGGATTTCGATCGTGCCGGGAGATGATTCGCACGGAGCGGACACCGTTGGTGTGAACATCGACGAGGCCATCCGGATATTGGTGGAGTTGGGTGCCGACACGAACTGGCGCAAACCGGCAGCTGTCGACGCCTGAAACCAAACCGTCGACGCCAAAATCGCTAACAGAAAGCGAGGCCATCATCAACAGCCGCGTTCGTGCATACAGGATTTGCCCGCGTGTTGTGCGCTCGCTGGGCATAGCCGTCATCGCTCTTTTCCTTCTGGCCGGTTGCATCGGCGGCCAAATCAAGGAAAATCGACGGATTCCACTGGCGAAAGACACCGCCCAGTCGGGCATCCAATCCGATGTTGACTGGGTCATCGACTACCGCTACGTTTTCCGTCAAACCGACCTGCAGCAACCGGGGAAAATCGAACTGAGCTTTACCCTGCAAAGAAAAAGAGGTTTTTACAGCCTCACGGTGTTTGTGAACTACCTGGGCGGTGAGGGCCGTGTGCTGGGCAAAAACGCCATTTACAATCTGGGGAATCGGAGCGGGGTCGTTCAGGTCAACGAAGGTCCTTTTGAAACCCCGCCGGGCACGGTCGCCATCGCCTTTACATCCGTATCCCGCGATTTCAAGTCAAAGCAATAACGACTGCCGCCAGGGTTTCGACAAACGGGTTATATCAAAAAACGGCCATCTTCGTATAGCGTCAGGCTGCGGTCGCCGTTCAGGTGGGCCGTCACCCGCTTTTTTTCGGTGTTGACCAGATCCCAGTGCAGGGCCGAGTCGTTGAAACCAAGGGATTTTTTTCGGGCTGCGGTCAATCCGGCCGGTTTGCCGGCATATGAATCCGCATAGGAAGACCCCAACGCCACGTGGCAGTTGCCGAATTTGCCACCGTAGTTCTCGTCGTAGAGCGTGTTGGCCATAAAGGCGTTGATCTTCGAAAACCGCTTGTCGGTGAGAGAGAATTCACCGACCCGACCGGCGCCTGCATCCATTGCAAGCTGCTGCCGTAAAAACTTTTCGCCCTCTGCCGCCCGCGCGTTGATCACCCTGCCGCCCTTGAATTCGAGGCGGACCTCCTTGACACTGTTTCCGCTGCGGTAGGAAGGCTGATCCGCATAATACACCCCACGGGTTCCCCGCCAATCAGGGGATAAAAACACCTCGAAACTGGGGATGTTGCGGCCCGACAGCCCCAGCCACTTTCGCCGCTCTCCCGGCGTGATCTCCAGATCCGAGTGATCCGATTCGATCCGCAGCCGGCGGATCGACAGGCGGCCGAGCCGCTGCTTGATCGCCTGGATTTCGCCGTGCACGCGCTGCCATTGCTGCAGGGGCCGGCGGCGGTCCAGGAAACAGGAACGAACAACTTGCCGGCAGTACGCTTTCGGAGACAAGCCGGACTGTCGGGCCAGCTCCTCCGTAGGGTAGATGCACAGCGTCCAGCCGAACAACCCCTTTGCCTCCCGCCGGGTTAGTATATCGCGTAAAAACTTGCGGGCAACCGCAGTCACCCCAATCCGCCGCGGATCGATCCCCCCCAGGTGGGTGATGGACTCGGGAGCATACAGGAATATGCGGCCGTTGAGCTGTTCGTGCAGCTTCCGGTCGCCGGGCGGGATGAAGGTCAGCTGGCGCCGGTTGGCAAGCGAGTAGAAATCGGTTTCCATCACCGGAGTGGGGAGCATCTGCTGGACCGGGTGCAGACCCATTTCCAGCAGTTTGGCAAACAGGGTCTCGGCCAGTACGATCGCCGGCCGATGATAGTGGATCGCGACGATTTCATTTTTTTGAAATGCCCCGCGGCGGGCGGTTTTCAATGCCCAGAGGAGAACGTCGGCGTAGCGTTGCATCTGTTTGTCGGTCAGCATCAGGTTTTTTTTTCGCAGCGGTCCATGTCATTCGTCCTTCAGAAACAGGCGGTGATACTCGGGCTCGCTGAGGTGCGTTTTCAACAGGCGTGATATCAGACGGAATATTTCGGAAAGCTCTTCGTCGGACAGGCGTTGGATCAGCTGGGATATCAGGGCATCGTCGGAGAATTTCTGCAGGTAGCAGATTACCGTGTTCTCGTCGACTTCCCGGTCCAACCCGAACCCGATCAACCCATCGTAGGTTTCAACGAAATCATGTGTGTGCAAAGCCATGGTTTTTCACTCGCAGCGGTTTCACGTTACGGATACATATCCCACCGGCCGTTGCGGATACCATAATGAAGAACTCCTCACCGGTCAAGCAAATCGGCAATTCCCGGCGACTTGAGAAAGATGTTGAAATTCGCTACGATGGCCACCAGCGCGCACCCATTGAGGAGTCTGCCACATGAAGGGATACCACCAGCGGCTGCTGATTGTCGATGTGAGCCGCCAGACTTTTGAGATCGAGACCCTGTCCGAAGAACTGTTGCGCACCTGCATAGGGGGCAAAGGGCTGGCCGTTCATCTGCTGCTCCGCTGCAATCGGCCGCGCGTCGATCCCCTGGGGCCAGACAACCATCTGATTTTTGCCGTCGGCCCGACTGCCGGCACAACCATCTGGGGCTCCTGCCGGCACGGTGTCTTCTGCAAGTCACCGCTGACCGGGTTTCTCTCCGAATCGTATTCAGGGGGGACTGTTGCCGAGTATATGTCCAGGGCCGGCTTCGATGCAGTCATGATCCGCGGCACCGGAAGCCAGCCCATTTGGATTGAAGTTGCCGAGAACGGAGCCGTATTTCACCCTGCCAAGGATCTGTGGGGGCAGGAGACGTACGCTACCGAGGATCGGGTGAAAGCCTGGGTGCGGGAGAAGCGGTCCGAAACGAACCGATGCGGGGTGGTTTGTATCGGTCCGGCCGGTGAAAACCGGGTGGCGTTTGCGGTTGTCGAAAATGATTACTGGCGCAGCGCCGGTCGTACCGGCGTCGGTGCGGTCATGGGGTCCAAGAAGATCAAGGCGATCGTCTTTCGGGGCAACAGAAGCAAACAGACGGCGGATCCGGAGGCCATCAAGGGTTGTGCCAGTTCGCTGGCGCAGCACGCCCGGGAAAGCGGTGTGGCGAGTGCTTACAGGAGCATGGGAACGCCCATGCTGGTGGATATCACCAACGCGGCCGGATGTTTCCCCACCCGTTACTGGAAAAAGGGCCGCGCCGATCATGTGGACAAGATCAACGCCGCCGCCCTGCATGAACGGCTGGATGTCACGCCGCACGCTTGCATGAAATGCATGATGGCCTGCGGCCGCCTGGCCACGGTAAAGCAGGGGCGGCACCAGGGACTGCGCATCGAAGGGCCGGAGTACGAGACCATTTACGCCTTTGGCGGATTGTGCGAGGTCGACAGCATCGAGGAAATCGCCTATCTGAACGACATATGCGACCGTCTGGGACTGGATACCATCACAGCCGGCAACCTGGCCGCCCTTACCATCGAGGCGGTCGCACAACGCCGGATCGATGAAAAGATCGGCTATGGGGATGTGGACGGCATCGCCCGGTTGCTTGCAAAAATTGCGTATCGCGAGGGGATCGGTGACCTGCTCGCAGAAGGGATCCGGACAGTGGCGTCAAGCTGGGGCATGTCCGATCAGGCGATTCACGTCAAGGGAATGGAGCCTGCCGGATACGATCCCCGTCTGCTGAAGGGAATGGGCCTGGCCTATGCCACATCCGATCGGGGTGCCTGCCACCTGCGAACGACATTTTACAAGGCCGAGCTCTCCGGTCTTATCGACCCGGAACGCATCGAGGGCAAATCCGAGATGCTGGTGGAATGGGAAGATCGTCTCACCTTTTTCGACACGCTGGTGCTGTGCCGCTTTTACCGGGACCTTTATCCCTGGCAGCGTCTGGCAACAATCCTGGAAGCCGCCACCGGTTGGACACTCGACATCAAAGAACTGCGGGCAATTGCAGCCGATGTCAACGACAACGCGAGACGCTTCAACCTCAAAGAAGGCCTGCAACCTGCAGACGATCGGCTGCCACGCCGTTTTTTTCAGCAGCCGCTGCCGGAAACCGGACAGGTAATCACCCGGCAGCAGTTCGAGCGGCTGCTGCGGCAATACTATCTGGCACGGGGATGGAGCCCGCAGGGAATGCCGCCGGGGTGGCCGGACGCAGGACCCATTGCCGGCGGTGGCAACAGTTGACACGCTGCAGCGCAAAGCCGCCGCTGCGCGGCAGCGTCCGGCACGGCTGGCCTGCCATGCCGCCGTTGCCGACCTTGCTGGCCATCGGTATCCTTTTGCTTGCTTCCGAAGCGGTCCAACCAACGGTTGGTTTCTGGACGCCAGCGGAGGTTGCCCTTATCAAATCGGAACTTCCTCCACTCGACTTTACGGATTCGCGTGAGTTTTTACCGCAGCTGACGGCGCTTTTTCGCTATTACGGATTGGACGGCGGAGAGGCAGCGCACCGGTTTGGGACTTTCGATTCGGGGTCCTACCGGCTGGCCGCCCATGTCTACCTGCCAGGGGCGGCTGTGGGTTCCGTTTTTCTGCTGCACGGTTTTTTCGACCACTCCGGCCTGCTGCAGCATCTGATTCACCGCTGCATCGGAGATGGATTTGCAGTTGCGATTTTCGATCTTCCCGGTCACGGGTTGTCTTCCGGTGATCCGGGCGCCATCTCAGATTTTGCACAGTACGCACGAATTTTCGAGGATTTCGTTCAGATCTGCCTGCCGCATCTGCCGGGTCCCTATCATCTGATCGGCCACAGTACGGGAGCAGCCATCGCCATAGAGACGATCGTAAAAAAGTCTCCGCAGACCCCGGATTTCGACCGGGTTGTGCTGGCAGCTCCCCTCGTTCATCACCGCTTCCACCGCCTGGCGCGCGCACAGCTGTTTTTGATCAAACCGTTTGTGGACGATCTGCCGCGTCGCCGCCACCGGAACTCTTCCGATCCGGTATTCGTCGAATGGTCGCGAAAGGATCCGCTGCAGGGCAGAAGGATTTCGTTGACCTGGCTCGAGGCGCTGTACGCCTGGAATGATCGTCTGGCCGGTTACGGAGACTGCAAAAAACCGGTGATGATCTTACAGGGCACCAAAGACAGTGTGGTGGACTGGCAGCACAACATTGCTGCACTGCAAAACATATTTACCACGGTAAGCGTGGTGCGGATCGAAGGAGGCCGGCATCAGCTGTTTAACGAAAGCGCGCCCATTCGGGCCCAGGTGCTCGAGGCGGTAAGCACCTATCTGAAAGAGCCGGTTCCGATATACAAATCGTCGGCGGATGTCCGGCCGCTGGTTGCCGGATCGGCTGAAAATCACCTGAAAGAAGTCGGTGGCAAATATGCCCCCTGATCGACCTGCCGGTTCGGACGCTGCTGCCCGCACCGGCAGTTTTTCGACCGGTGACGGCTTTTCGATTCGTTACGGCATCTGGTCGGCAAAAAACGACCGCTGTCGCGGCTGCGTGCTGCTGTTGAACGGCCGCAAGGAATTTTTGGAAAAGTACAGGGAAACGATCGCCGAGCTGAACGAAAGGGGCTTTGAGGTTTTCAGTATCGACTGGCGAGGGCAGGGGCTTTCGACACGCCTTGTGGCGGACAGGCTGAAAGGCCACGTGCGAAGCTATGCAGACTACCTGCAGGATCTGAATCAATTCGTCGAGCAGTTCGTGCTGCCGGCAGGAAACCGGCCATTGATCATTCTCGCCCACTCCATGGGCGCTCACATCGCACTGCGATTTTTACACCAGAAACCGGACATCGTCGATCGAGCCGTTTTGACCTCGCCGATGACCGACATCCGCACCGCTCCCTACCCGAGGCGCCTGGCAGGGATGCTTGCCCGATTCGCACTGGCTGCCGGCATGTCGGAGACCTACCTGCCGGGCGCTACCGGCCGCAGTGCGTTGAAGCGATCATTTGAAGGCAATCCGCTGACATCCGACCCCAGGCGTTTTACAGTGGAACGCGACGCTTTTAGCGCTAATCCCGACCTGGCCCTGGGCGGACCCACCTTCGGCTGGCTGGCGGCAACCCTCGAATCGATTTCCTTGACGCAGGGCGCCGGGTTCCTGGAAGCGATCACTATTCCGGTGCTGATGGTTGCTGCCGGCCGTGATGCGGTGGTTTGTGGAGCCTCTCAGCGCCGTGCCTGTTCGAGGCTGCCCAACTGCCGTTTTTTCCTGCTGGAGGACGCACGGCACGAAGTGCTGATGGAATGCGACCGGATACGTGCGGCGTTTTGGAAAGCCTTTGACCGGTTTGCAGTAAAAGGCGCATAGAACAGCGGCAGGCTCTGGTCAACCGGCGGCTGCCAGCGTCAGATCCGTCAGCTGCTTGACCGCCCCTATGTAAGCATCCAGCCCGCGCATGAATATGTCGTTGTGATTGGCTCCCGGTATTTTCACAAAGACCTTTTGCGCTGAACCGCATGCATCAAAGAGGGTTTGACCCTCCTGCACCGAAATGATGTGATCGTGTTCGGCATGAATAATCACCGTCGGCATATCGACGGTGTTGATTTTGTCGACATTGCGAAATGACCGGCTTTCGTCAAATCCGAGGGTCGCCGGATCGATACCCAGCAAACGCAGCAGCGGCCCGGCGCTGGCGAAACCGCTTTCGACAACCAGCCCTGCCACGGCTTGCCGGTGCGCGGAGGCCAGCTCGATGGCCGAGGCACTGCCCAGAGATCGGCCCATGACCACCAGCGGACCGCGATGGCGCTGTTCGTGGAGCCAGGTGCGGGTGAACTCGAATATGCGGTGACAGTCGGCCATCATGGAGACCACCGTCGGCTGGCCTCCCGATCGGCCATAGCCGCGATAATCGACTGCCAGAAAGTTGATTCCCATCCGGTTGTACAGCGCCCCCAGGTCGTGGTAATCGGCGACGATTTCACCGTTTCCGTGGAAAAACAGAATATTGGGTGCTGACTCATCGGCGATGTGGAAGCGGGCACCCACGGACACTTCCGCCTCCACCGGGATCATCAGATCGCAGCTGGGGGGCAGCGCCGGTGCGGCCCCCAACTCCGGGCGGGGGTGAAACAGGACGGCCAGCACTTCCGGTACGTCCAGGGCCGATAGTCCGGCCTCGGTCTGGTATTTCATTCACAGCTTCCTTTCGCGATTTGATCGATACCGCTGCTGAATTCCAGAAGGGCTTTGCCCACCTTTTTACATCAGGGGAAGCGATCGATGCGAACGTTTTGCTCCTCCATCCATGTGTCGAGCTTTTTTCTCAGGTAGCGCTTGAACAGCAAGCGGGTTTCCGGGATGAGCAGCAGCAGGCCCAAGGCATCGGTGATGAAACCGGGGGTGAGCAGCACAATGCCGGCAGTGAAAATCAGCATGGCGTCCAGCATTTCCTCTGCCGGCATGACTCCCTGCTGGAGGCTGGAGCGGACCCGGAGCATGGTTTGCATCCCCTGCAGCCGCGCCAGATAGGCGCCCGCAAATCCGGTGGCAACCACCAGCGCCACCGTGTTGAATGCGCCGAGGTGACCGCCGATTTTAATGAGAAGATAAATTTCCACCACCGGAATCAGCGTAAATGCCAGAAACAGTTTCAGCAGCATCGCTTCTCCATCGCTTCAATGGTCTTCGGATTCGTTGGGGGCAGACCGTACGGGCTCAAACGGCCCGACGACCGGGGGCAGCCTTTCGACTGCCCCCGGCGGCCTTGTGCTTCGCTCAGCCGGGGACCTCGTTCTGGTGGCTCATTTTCTTTCAACCGGGTATCCGTCCCTGAACCATGCGTTCCAGCCGCCCTTTAGAATGAGGACGTTGGTATAACCGTTTTGTATCAATTTTTGTGCCACCCGGGCACTTGTTTGTTCGTTCGGTCAGGCTCAGTACAACACCAGCGCGGCGTTTTTGGCTATCGGCAAATTTGCCGGGTCCAGGTTTCTCGGGTCGAGGCGGATAGCGCCTTTTATTTTCTGATCGCTGCTGTCCCAGTCTCTCGTGTCGCGCACGTCCACGATCACGGCCTGCTGGTCGGCAAGGATTGCATTGAGCTCGCCGACCGTAATCCGCTTCAGGGAAGTTTGGGCGCAGCCGGGGGCAGTTACGAGCAAGAGCGCCGAAAGGATAAACGCGGCAAATAACGATCTTGAAGTCCAGAATCGGTTCATAGATTCCTCCATGCGGGAAAAAGCAATGCGTTGATCTGAAACGCCAGTCAGCGTCGTTTCGCAAATGCGTCTGACGACGACGGCTGAGATCTCTTATAGACTCTATGGTTTCATTGCCGAATGTCAAATCAACGCCCGCCGATATTTGGGCGCGCGCGAACCGGCGGCCGTTGACCCGTGACAGGCGATGGGTGGCAGACGAACCAGAAGCCGCCGCAGGAGGGGCGGTCGCTGATCGAAGCAGCTGCCACGGAGGCGGTTGGCGTTTGGCGAAAATATGGCGAAGAGGGTGAGTTTGGACACGACGGTGACCTGGAAAAATCCGGTAAAACGCGACCCGGTTGTCTGGCCTTTGAACAATGCAGGTTACTCTCCGCTCAGATCCAGAAACAACCCACCGCCGCTGTCTTTTTGATTGAGGAGATCGCAATACTCTTCCGCCCGGCGCTGGGCAGAAGATTTTTTTCCGCTTTGGGTTTGCGGTTCACGGTGAAACGAAGCGATCAGGATCTCCTCCTCGCCGTCTTTTTCAAACACCTGGTAACCGTCTTCGAAATGTCTGATAAAGTATTTCATATTGTCGTTCAGTCGATGTTTCGCACCGGCAATACCCGGCACCCGGAGATGTCGTAGGATTGCACGGTGAATGGGTTGCCGATATTGAAATTGAAGGCCATGTGAGAGCCCAATGCCTCGTCCGAGGACCACACCAAAATGCAACTCAGATTGATCTGCGATACGATCTTCGTCTGGACGCCGCAGTCGGTTCCGTATCCGTTATAGCCCGGCTTTGTCACATACAGACTCTGCAGCTCGTCGAGCGTGGGCAGGCGCCAGTTGGTGTACTGGTTGCCGACCGTCAGGCCGAAGCTGTAACGGGCATATGCCTCGGCTTGCTTCCAGCCGATATCCCCCTGATTGTCGCTTTTGGCCCACATCACACCGAGCTGGTGGTCTGTGACGGTACCATCCCCGTTGTCCGTGAACCGCTGGCCGCCCAGTGCACAGGGGCTGACCGGCAGCCCGATGCTGACAGCGCCGACCAGAACGATAACGATGTGCACAATCCGTCGGTACATCTGCCCGTTGTTGGATGTTGGGTTGTGGAGGCCAGCTGCTCCGGAGCGTGGGGATAACACGATACATGGCGAGATCCTCACGGCTGACTATAGATAATTATATAAAAATAAGGGTGTTATAGTCAAGCAGCAGTCTATCGAGGCCCGGAGCGGTTCTTCCGGGAGACAAAATGCAGGCAGCCGGTCGGCGGATTTCAAAGAGTGTGCGCGGATCGGTGATATCCGCAGCCTTTGTTTCGGCTTACAGGTCTGAAAAATCATCCCCCGTCAGCCAGTTGACGGGGGGCCTTTCCCGCAGGCAGCCGGCATCGCTGCCGTAGAAAGCGACAGTGACGACACTGTCGCTCATCTGTTCGATCTTTTCCACAACCAACAGGTGTTTGGGGTGCTGCAGATATCGGGCCAGCGTTTCTTCGTTTGCAAACAGGGCCCAAACGGCAAAGTCATAGGAGCGGGGAGTGCGAATCACGTTGCGCCCGAACTCGAGCATCTGTATTTCCACGATCGAATTCGGGAGCGCGTCCAGGTCGCTGGAGAGGTCCTCGACGGCAGCGTCTGTCGTCGGTTTTTTAAATTTCAGCAGGGTAAGATGGTTCAGCATAGTTGGCTATCCTTGGCCGGATGGTTATTCGATTCTAAAGAAATCAGGTATCGCCTTCCGGAGGCTTTACTCCGGCAGACTCACGGACTCGGATTTGCCTCCGTAAGCGTGAACCGAACAGTGGGCTCGGATTTCAACCTGGCGAATGCCGGTCGGAATTTTCACGTCGCCCAGAGAGCGCGTAAATGGCTGTTCATTCACGTGGGGGTGATAGAGGGTGCGGGTGGCCAGAATGTGGCCGTCCGGGGCGATCACCTCCCATCGGTCGGCATAGTGATCCCACCCCTCGTCGCGATGAAGCACACTTGCTGAAAAACGGTAAACGCCCGGGCCGGTGCGGACGACTTCTGTTTGCGTAACGTCCGCTTCTCCGGCGAAGGCCGTCACCGCGATCGCTGCCGTGATGCAGCTGGCTGCCAAAAACCCTACCACCTTCATAATGACCTCGCATGCCGCGGTTCGCCCTCAATCCGGATAGGCCTCTGGCCGAAGAGCCAGACCGGTAAGATATTGCCCGGATCGAGCTGCGGCAGTGCATGACCGGACAGGGATTGTTCCAACATAATGATTTCGTGTAAAAATTCAACCGCCATGAAATGATTTGATTTTTGCTCTATGGTATAATATCAGAGTCATCACCAACGCTTCGGCCCACCGCAGAGACCGCTGCCTGCCTGCAGCCGGATCACCGGCGCAAGGATGCAGACCGGATGCGGTAATGGATATGGCTGTTTCAATCCCGTTGGCTGCGGCCAGGAGAGGATCGACCATGACCCAGTGTGTGGTACTCAATGCCGATTACTCATTTCTGAACGTCGTTAACTGGAAGCGCGCGATGTGCCTGCTGATAAAGGACAAGGTGAAAGTGCTGCGCTATTCGGCCAGAACCGTTCAAACCGGTGAAGGGTCCGAGGTGAAAGTGCCGGCGGTCATCAAGCTGATCAAGTTCATTCGAACCGTTTACCGCAGCCGGGTTCCATTCAGCAAGAAAAATGTCCTGATTCGCGATCGTTTTACCTGTGCATACTGCCAGTCGGAAAGCAACCGCTTGACCATCGACCACATCATCCCCCGATCCAGGGGAGGGGATACAACCTTTGAGAACTGCGTAGCCGCCTGCAAGGGCTGCAATCATGAAAAAGGCAACCGAACCCCTTCGGAGGCGAGCATGTACCCCCGAACCAAGGCCTACCAGCCCACGATTTCCGAGTTTCTCAGGCGCAAAGTCCGACTGCTCGGGTTCGACGACATTTTGGCGGAGTTCGGGTTGCTCTCTTAAACCCGCTTGTTTCATGACGGTCGGTTTGCCGGAAGCCGATCGCAAAAAATGCGGGATAATATCAAGCACAACTGGGGTGCCATATGAAGATTGTCGTCTGCGGTACGGGCTATGTCGGCCTGGTTCATGCGGCCGTATGTTCCGAATACGGCCATCAAGTCTATGCGTATGACAACGATCCGGAAAAACTGGCGGCTTTTTCCAGCGGGCAGGCGGAACGGATCGAAACATACGTGAATGAACCCGGACTGGCGAATATCATTCGGGAGATGCTGGACCGGTATCTTTTTTTCGCCAGTGACCTGGCATCGATCATCGAGGGTACCGACACGGTTTTCATGTGCCTGCCGACACCGCCCAATCTGGACGGCTCGACGAATCTCACCTTCTACGACGCCGCCGCCCAGCAGCTGGCCCAGCTGCTGGCGCAAAGAAAAGACCAGCGCCGGGTAGTGGTGGTCAACAAGAGCACCGTGCCCATCGGAACGGCCCGCCACCTGGAGAAGATACTGAATTCGCACAATGTCGAAAACTTCGGCATATCCGCCAATCCGGAATTTTTGGCAGAGGGCACGGCCGTCGCCCAGGCGCGCCGTCCGGATCGCGTGGTGGTGGGATGCGATCACGAGCAGGACCATAAGATCCTGCGCCGGGTTTATTCGCAGTTTGTTCATCATGTGCGGATCAAATACATTGAAACGAGCCCGGAGACCGCCGAAGCCATCAAGTACGTAGCCAACACCATGCTGCTCACCTACATTTCGTTCTGGAACGGTGTCGGGGCGAAGATCGGTGAAAAGATCCCCAACGTCAACATTGACGATTTGCGCCTGGGTGTGACCGCCGATGAGCGCATCAGCACCTGGGGCTCTTTTGTGAGCAACGGTGCGGGGGGAAGCTGCTTCGGCAAGGATATTGCCTCGCTGATCAATCAGCTGCGCAAGGTCAATGTCAGCACGAAGATGCTGGAAGCATCCTACGAGGTCAATGAATACCAGAAAATCTATCTGGTCGACCGGGCCATTACCGAAGCCGGTTTCAAATTCAACAACAAAACCGTTGCGGTGTTGGGACTGGCGTTTAAAAAACACACCAACGACATGCGCGATGCCTCCTCCATCAAGGTGATCGAATCGTTGCTGGGCAAAGGAACGGCCCGCATAAACGCCTACGACCCGCTGGCCAACGAGTCGGCGAAACAGGTCTTCGACCCGTCCAAGAACGTTCTTTTCGAGAAAATCGATTACTTTGACAGCGCCAGGGAAGCCATAAAGAACTCCGATGCACTGTTCATATCGTCGGATTGTGAAGAGTTCCGCGGTCTGTCGCGCACGGTCGAAGAACTGGTAAAGCCCCCCTATCTGATCATGGACGGCCGCAGAATGATTCCGGACCACGATGACCTGGTGTCCAAGGACTACTCATATATTGCGGTGGGTTCGATGGTTCTGGGGCCGGCCTATGCCTGAAGGGAGCTGTGAGCTGTGAAAGGGATCATTCTGGCAGGCGGTTCGGCAACGCGGCTGTTTCCGATATCACGGGTGGTGAGCAAACAACTGCTGCCGGTCTATGACAAGCCGATGATCTACTATCCCCTTTCGGTTCTGATGCTGGCCGGTATCCGGGACATCCTGGTGATATCTACCTCCCAGGATCTTCCACTGTTCGAGCGACTTTTGGGAGATGGCTCCCGTTTGGGGCTGGACATTACCTATACTGAACAGCCGCGGCCGGAAGGTTTGGCCCAGGCCTTCATCTTGGGCAAGTCCTTTATCGGCGCAGACAACGTTTGCCTGATACTGGGAGACAACATTTTTTTCGGCCACAACCTCTCGCAGCTGCTGAAACGAGCGGTGCAGCTGTGCAAAGGTGGGTTGATTTTCGGCTATTCTGTCCGCGACCCCCAGCGTTACGGCGTCGTGGAGTTCGATGCCGGGGGCAAGGTGGTCGGAATCGAAGAAAAACCGAAAATACCGAAGTCCTCGTTCGCAGTGACAGGGCTGTACGTGTATGACAACCGGGTTGTCCGGATTGCAGAATCCCTGAAGCCCTCGGCCCGCGGAGAGCTGGAGATTACCGACGTCAACATGGAATATCTTCGCAGGGGCGAGCTCCAGGTGGAAGTTCTCGGCCGCGGATATGCGTGGCTCGACACCGGGACCTTCGAGGCACTGCAGCAGGCGGCCAGTTATGTGCAGGCGATTCAGGAAAGGCAGGGATTGCGAATCGCAAGCGTGGAAGAAATCGCCTATCGGCTGGGTTATATCGATGCGGATCGACTGCAACGGCAGGCCGAAGATATGAAGCAAAATGAATACGGTCAATACCTGCTGCGACTGTTGGCCGATCAGTGAAGCGGACCGGGTGGCTGTATCCGAAAGATCTGTGGTGATTGTCATGTCTGCCTGACGAAAGAAAACCCCTGTTGACGCCGGTCGTCCGGCCGGCGCGCTCCCCGGTAATTGCTTAATTGTCCCTTCCATCGTGTTGCATCCGCTGAGATCGGCAGATCTATTTCCTTGACACCGTCGGTTTTTATTCATAATAATTCGCGTTTATGACGATTTTGAACCCGGAGGACCCCATGGATTACAAGAAGACCCTTAACCTGCCGCAGACCGGCTTTCCGATGAAGGCGAGCCTGGCGGTTCGCGAGCCTGAACAACTGGAAAAGTGGGAGCAGATGCAGCTGCATGCCAAGCTTCGTGAGAACTCCCACGGCAGGCCGCTATTCATTCTGCACGATGGTCCTCCCTATGCCAACGGGAACATCCACATCGGGACTGCGCTCAACAAGATCCTGAAAGACATCATCGTCCGCTCGCGCCAGATGGCCGGCTACGATTCGATATACGTTCCAGGCTGGGACTGCCACGGGCTGCCCATCGAACACAATGTCGACAAGGAGTTGGGGGAGAAAAAGAAAGCGCTTTCCCTTGCCGAAGTCCGCAAACTCTGCCGGGCCTATGCCGAAAAGTATATCGACATTCAACGGGAGGAGTTCAAACGCCTGGGCGTGATGGGGGAGTGGGAGGATCCGTATCTGACCATGAACTACGGTTACGAAGCCACCATCGCACGGGAATGTGGAAAGTTCGCTCTTGACGGGAGTCTGTTCCGGAGCAAAAAACCGATTTACTGGTGCAACGACTGCCGAACGGCGCTGGCCGAAGCGGAGATTGAATATGCCGACGAAGCATCCCCGTCGGTCTACGTAAAGTTCGCCATGAAGCAGGATCCGGCTGCCGATCATCCCCAGCTGGAAGGGAAAAAAGTCTCCATCGTCATCTGGACCACGACCCCCTGGACGCTGCCGGCCAACCTGGCTGTTGCCTTGCATCCGGACCTGCCTTACGCGGCCGTGGATGTCGGAAACGATGAAGTCCTCATACTGGCCCGGGACCTGGTTGAACCCTGCATGGGGGCTTTCGGCATCCGCGATTATCGAATCCTGGTTGAAATCGACCCCGGCGAGCTCGAAAATAAACACTGCATCCACCCTCTGTACGGCCGGGATTCGCTGATCATACTGGCCGGGCACGTAACCCTCGATGCGGGCACCGGATGTGTGCACACGGCTCCAGGCCACGGTCGGGAAGACTATGAAGTCGGTCTGGAATACAACCTGGACATTTACTCGCCCGTTGATGAACGGGGATGTTTCACCGATGCGGTCGAGTTTTTCAACGGTCAGTTTGTATTCGAGGCCAATCGCAACATCAACGCGAAACTTGCCGAGCTGGGTGCGCTGATCAAGGAAGAGGCCATCGAACACGCTTACCCGCACTGCTGGCGCTGCAAGCAACCGGTGATCTTTCGCGCCACACCCCAGTGGTTTATTTCCATGGAAAAAACGGGGTTGCGGAAAAAATCCCTGGAGGAGATCGACCGGGTACAGTGGGTGCCCCACTGGGGCCGGGAGCGGATCTACGGAATGATCGAAAACCGACCCGACTGGTGCGTATCCCGTCAGCGCGCCTGGGGCGTGCCGATCGCAGTTTTTTACTGTGAAGACTGCGAGGAACTGCTGCTGGACGAGGCGCTGATGGAAAAAGTCTACCGCCTTTTTGCCGAGCACGGTGCAGACATCTGGTTTGAAGTCGATACCGATCACTTTCTACCCGAGGGAACGGTCTGCAAGAAGTGCGGCGGCAAATCCTTTAAGAAAGAAAACGACATTCTGGATGTGTGGTTTGATTCCGGGGTGAGTCATGCAGCGGTCCTGGAACAGCGTGACTATTTGAAATGGCCGGCAGATCTCTACCTGGAGGGCAGTGACCAGCATCGAGGCTGGTTCCACAGCTCGCTGTTGACGGCGGTCGGCACGCGGGGAAAAGCACCCTACGACTCCGTGCTGACCCACGGATTCGTGGTAGATGCCGATGGGCGCAAAATGTCCAAGTCCCTGGGCAACGTGATCGCTCCGAAGGAAGTCATCGACAAATACGGCGCGGAAATTCTGCGGCTGTGGGTGACGGCTTCCGATTACCGCGAGGACATCCGGATATCGAATAATATCTTAAAGCAGCTCACGGACGCCTATCGTCGCATCCGCAACACCAGCCGTTTTATGCTCGGCAACCTGTTCGACTTCGACCCTGCAACCGATGCGGTCGAAACCGAGGCCATGCTGGAGATCGATCGCTTTGCCCTTCACCGGCTGCAGGAGCTGACCGAGCGAATCCTCAAAGCCTATCGGGATTACGATTATCACGTCATCTATCACCGGTTGTACAACTACTGCACGCTGGACCTTTCGGCATTCTACCTCGATGTGCTGAAAGACCGGCTGTACACCAGCCCGGCCGAATCCGACGAACGCCGGAGCGCTCAAACCGCCATTTATCACATTCTCAAAACGATGGCCCTTCTGATGGCCCCGATTTTGTCTTTTACCGCAGAGGAGATCTGGCAATACCTTCCCGGGGCGGGCGACAAGGCCGAAAGTGTCCACCTGGCCCTGCTGCCGGAGGTTCGATCGGAATGGAAGAATGAAACGCTCAGCGGCAACTGGCAACGGATACTGGAGGTTCGCGGCGAAGTGACCAAAGCCCTCGAAGAAGCGCGGGCCCAGAAGCAGATCGGACATCCCCTGGATGCCGCCGTCACCCTGTCGGCCGGAAAGCCGCTTTATGATATCCTTGCCCCTTACGCCGCGGAGCTCAGGGCCATTTTCATCGTTTCCCGTGCGGACCTGGTCAACGACAGTTCCCTGGACAATGCAAAAGATGCCGGGGATGCGATTGCCCAGCTTTCCATTGAGGTGGAGCCGGCAACGGCGAAGAAGTGCGAAAGATGCTGGATACATGAACCTTCCGTCGGGACGGTTGAGGGGCACCCCAGCATCTGCAGCCGCTGCGGTGATGCGCTGAAGAAGACGCTGTGAGACCGAATGTTCAGAAACAAGTACGCATACCTGATACTGGTGGCTGCGACCGTGGTGATTGCCGACCAGGTCACCAAGGCCGTGATTTTAAAAAGTCTGCCGCTGTACGACAGCCTGACGGTAATTCCGGGACTGTTTGATATCACCCATATTCACAATCCGGGCGGCGCATTCGGGTTTCTTGCCGACAGCGGTCCGGGCGTCCGTAAACTGGTGTTTCTCTTTGTTTCGCTGATGGCGATGGGCCTGGTTGCCTGGTTCTACATTCAAACACCGCCTACGCATCGGTTTCTGGCCACCGGATTCGCGATGATCTTCGGAGGGGCGGTCGGCAATCTGATCGATCGAATCCGCTTCGGTAAAGTTGTTGATTTTCTGGATTTCTACGTCGGCCGGTATCACTGGCCGGCATTTAATGTCGCCGACAGTGCCATCAGTGTCGGCATCGGGATTTTTCTTCTCCACCTGGTGTTGAAGAAGATGCCCGAGTGAACTCTGCCGTACCGGAAAAGTGGCCAACTGCGGTTTTTCGGCTTTGCCACTTATTGAGATCATAACCGGTTGCCGTCTGGGCCGCAAGTCGCCTCCTAACCGGTCGGGTCCGCGATAACCAGATCCATGCCGCCTATATTCACCCAGACATACGGTCTTTCCCTTCTGATGTTCGGCTTTTTTATCGCCGTGGCACTGTTGGCTGGAATCTACATGTTCCGGGAGGAGGCAAAAACCACCGGTTGCGATCCGCAGCGCATCGACAGTTTGTGCGTCTGGATGCTGATCGCAGCGATACTTGGCGCCCGCCTCTTTTATTTCGTCAACAACCCCGACGCGCTGGCCGGCGGTGTGCTGGAGTTGTTCAGAATCTGGAACGGCGGCGTTTCACTGGCCGGCGGGGCGGCTGTCGCTGCCGCCGTCGGGTTCGGCTACAGCAGAGCATATAAAATGCCGATGCTCAGAACACTCGATGCGTTCGCACCGGCCGTGGCCATCGGCCAGGTCTTCGTGTGGATGGGCTGTTTTTTCTCCGGTTTTTGCCGGCAGCTGCCCGCAAATCCAGCCCGGGATGCAGCCGCGGTCGTGAACAAGTTCGACGCCGTCGCCCAGGTCCAACTGCATCCGAAGGCGCTGTTCATTGCTGCAGGACACTTCGCGATTTTCGGAATATTGCTGCTCGCAAAGCAGCGACGCCGGTTCAACGGGCAGACGTTCTGGCTTTATGTTTTATTGTTCACGACCCTGGCGGTGGCGGTGGGCATACTTTCCGAAAGCAGCACTGCGACATCGGTTTTGGGCCTGTCTCCGGCTGTCATAATCTATGCCGCACTGGCCACTGTCGCAGCGACCGCATTGCTGGTCCTGCGCCGCCGGGGGAAAAAACGCAATGGCGCCAACTTCGCGCATCCGGACGGCGGCGGCGGATAATATCTACGGCGTTCCAGCTCGCAGCAGATTTCGTAATTCTTTCGTGTCCGCGGATCATCGACGAAATCGCGTCAACTTGCATGGATGCTTCAGGTGACAGATGGCAGTGATAAGGTTCAGCGAACTCGAATCGGCTTTTGAGCGAACGACCGTTGATTCGGATCGCGATGCTGCAAGCCCTTCTCCGGCCGCTGCGCCCGTGGTGCTGATCCACGGTGAGGAGTTGCTGGTGAAATCCGCCCTCAAACGCTTGACCGATATTCTGGTTCCTGCCGACACGCGCAGCGTCAGTTACGAACCGCTGGATGGAACTGCCGGAAATCTGCACGAGGCCGTCGAAAAGGCCTGTACATATCCGCTTCTCGGCGGTCGTAAGGTAGTAGCATTGCTCGACGCCCGGCTGTTTGAATCCAAAAAGGTTCCCGTCCAGCTGCTCAGGAAAACAAAAGACGCTGTAGAGTCGAAACGCCTGCAACAAGCCGCTGTCCACCTGCTCGATTTTATGGCCCTCACCGGCGTCGATCTGGACGATCTGACCGGCAGCGACCGGCAGGCGCACCTGCCCCAAGAACCGGAGCTGATGGAAGACAGCCGCTGGTTGGATGAGGTCCTGGCCTTTTGCCGTCAGACCGGTCCTACGGAGGCCCCAGCTTCCGACACCGCGGGCTTGCTGGAAAAAACAATCGAGCGGGGGATACCGGAAGGCAACCGCTTGATCCTCACCACCGAGGCGGTCGACAGAAGAAAAAAGCTCTACGAGCTCATCAAAGACAAGGGGCTGGTGATCGATTGCTCCGTGCCGAAAGGCGAGCGCAAAGCTGACAAAAAGGCCCAGGAAACAGTGCTGCAGGAGATGAAAAACCGTGTGCTGAAAAAACACGATAAAACCATGCAGCCCGGTGTCTTTGAGTTGCTCTACGAGATGACCGGATTTGAACCGAGAACGTTCGCCGGCAATCTGGAGAAGCTGATTACATACACCGGCGAGCGTCGCGACATTACCCGCAGGGATGTGGAAGCAGTGCTCGAGCGCACCAAGCAGGACCCGATCTTTGCTTTTACCAATGCGGTCACGGAAAAGAGCACCGCCGAAGCGCTGTTTTACCTGGCCTCCCTGCTGCACGATCCCCAGCAGCCCATACGACCGGAACAGATTGTCGTTGCCGTTCTCAACCAGGTGCGTAAGCTGCTGAGAATAAAAGAGTTTGTATCGACTCCCGATGGCAGCGCCTGGTATGCTGCGTGCCCTTTCGGCCAGTTCAAAACCGCCGTCCTGCCTGCGATCCTGGCGCACGATCGACAGCTGTCCGACCGAATCAAGCAGTGGCGCGAGGCACTGACAGCCGCAGTCGACTCGGGCAGCGGCAAAGCGAGAGGCGGCAGCAAGCCGGTCGGCAAAGCCGGGTCGGACCTGTCCATCGCCCCGCAGCCCAAAAATCCCTATCCGGTATATCAACTGTTCAGGAAATCGGAAAGCTTTAGCCCTGAAGAACTTCGGCAGGCCGTTGAGCATCTGGCCCAAGCCGATCGACAGATAAAAAGCGGGGCTGAAAACAAGCAGCTCATTTTGGAAAACCTCGTTTGGAGCATTTGCGGAGGAAAGGATGCTATCGACGAAGATCGTCTGCACCATCGGTCCGGCCAGTGAATCGAGGGAGGTGCTCGAAGAACTGATTCACTCGGGCATGAACGTCGCCCGGTTGAATTTTTCGCACGGAACGCAAGCGGAGCACGCCGTGAAGATCGACACCATCCGGTCGCTGTCTGCCGAACTCCAAAAACCGGTGGCCATACTGCAGGACTTGTGTGGTCCCAAGATCCGGGTGGGCACTGTCGCCGAGCCCGGGGTGCAGCTGACTTCCGGAGATTCTTTCGTGTTGACCAGCCGACCGGTTACCGGCGACGCTCGGCGGGTGTCGGTTTCTTACCCCGATCTGCCCCGGCAAGTGCGAAAGAATGACCACATCATGCTGGCCGACGGAATGATGGAGCTGGTCGTCACCCGCGCCGGCGATACCGACATTCACACCGAGGTGGTCAGGGGCGGCTTGCTCACCTCACACAAGGGCGTCAACCTGCCCAACGGCACCGTTGAAGTCCCTTCGCTGACCGATAAAGACCGGCAGGATCTGCGCTTTGGCCTGGCCAAAGGCGTCGATTATGTGGCGCTTTCATTCGTCCGGTCGGCGGCAGACGTCCTGCGCGTGAAAGAAGCGATCCGGCAGGGCGGGAAAAAAACACCGGTGATTGCCAAGATCGAAAAGCACGAGGCATTGGATGTCATCGACGAGATCGTGGACGCTGCGGACGGCATCATGGTCGCCCGGGGAGATTTGGGGGTGGAGATTCCACTGGAAAATGTGCCCAATATCCAGAAAAAGCTGATCCGCAGGGCCAATGCCGCAGGCAAGCCGGTGATCATCGCCACGCAGATGCTCCGCTCCATGGTGGATTCCCCCCGGCCGACGCGGGCCGAGGCTGCGGATGTGGCCAATGGGGTGCTGGACGGGGCAGATGCGGTAATGCTATCCGAGGAGACGGCCAGCGGCCGCTACCCGGTGGAAGCGGTACAGTATATGCGCCGAATCGCCGTTGCCGCCGAGACCAGCTATCCGCACGATAAGTATTTGACCATGATGACCAAGACCAGCGTGTCCGAGTCGGTCGCCTATGCCGCCTGCATTCTGGCCGATCAGGTGGAGGCAGCGGCGATTGTGGCCACCACGCGATCGGGGTCGACTGCCGCCCACATATCCCGCTTTCGTCCGGCCACCAAGATCATTGCCCTTTCCCCCGACGAGAACACCGTCCGTCGGCTGACGCTTTATTGGGGGTGCGTTTCCTGCCGGGTTTCATTGCTGGAGGACACGGATTCGATGATCGAAAATGCAGCCGATGTCGCCCTGGAATCCGGTCTGGTCGCCACCGGCGATCGGGTGGTGATCACCGCCGGTCGACCCATCTGGGAAAAAGGCACCACCAACATGTTGTGGGTCAAGCGGTTATAGTCTATAATTGTACATCATTTCATTCAGGAGGGCAGCCTCACACATGACAAAACCAATGCACCGGGGACCCCGGCACGGCCGGCCGTCCCCGTATTATTTGATCTTCATCGCCGTTGTATGGGCTGCGGTGGCCGTGCCGGCCACTGCGTTGGCCGACTTTTATTCCAAAACATTGCCGCTGATGCAGGCAAAGTTCGAGTCGATCAGAGACTACCGCTGTTTGTACAATGCCTATTCTGCGGCCAACGGAAAATCGGCGGCCATTTCCTTTCACTACTATTTTTTGAAGCCCAAGCAAATTCGCATGGAAACCGTCACCGGGAGGTATCCGGGAACGGTTCTGCTCTACAACCCGCAACAGAAACCGGACCAGGTCAAGGTGCGGGTGGGCAATCCCGTCATCGCGGTGATGCAAAAAGCCATATACGGCGATTATTTCCACCACCGTGACAAGAAGGTGACCGATATGGGCGGCTTCGGTGTGCTGGAATCGGACTGGGGCTGGTTTATCGACATTCACCGGGAAATGGCCCGTTTCGGGCGGACCGAAGTCGAAAAGGAGGTCGTGTACGAAGGAAAGCCGGCGCTTTATTACCAACTGTTATCCACCAATCCGGAAAAAACGCTGTCGGTGGCCAAAGAGGAGCTGTGGATCGACAAGGAAACCTATGCGCCCATGAAATTTATCGAATACGACCGGTCCGGGACCGTTATTCGAAAAGTCGAATACAAGGACATGGTCGTCGATGTCGGCCTGAAGGGCGAGCTCTTCACCCATTTTGACAACGACAACAATCACAAACAACCGTAAAAAGCATGTATGCGCATTTTCAGCGCGGCTGAAACCGTTTCATGAACCATGCCGGCAGAGGCAGAAGCCGCGGAAACGGCAGGAGCGGTGCCCCCGTGAAGGGTTTCTTTCGACAACAGGAGGAGCGCATGGCCGTGCGGTTGCTCACCTGGCAGTATCAACGGCTGAAAATGGCCTTGCCGGGCGAGCAAGAGATGCAGCGGCGGGCCACGCAGCTGGTGGATGACGCGCACCGCATTGCAAAGCAGCGCGGTCGTAACGTGATGGCGATTGTCAAGGAGATGGTGGAGGATATCAAAAAGAAATAAACCGGCAGCCGCACCTGGCGCCCGAGCGGCAAGGCCGGCGCAGCCTGCGGCGGTCCTGATCAGATCTCGCGGGAGGCGGCGAGAAGACACCAGGCCGCCAACCCGATACAGCATACAGAGGATATGGACACCAGGATCAGAAAAACTTCAAATCCATTCATAAATCCCACCCCAGGCCGCCTTCCGCAGCCGTTAGAATCCCCAGAGCGCGACGAAATCCGGAAAACATCCGGAGGATTCGCCGAATAATCGATTTGGCCACAATCTGAAGGGATACGGTTGGCTTCCCAAAATGCCGTTATTCTCGATCGGCGCCAGCTGGAATCAGCCTGCCTGTATCCCGCCAGGAAGATGCACGCGCATTCGAGAAGCTGCCCCCTTCTCGAGCAATAAGTGTGCCTAAAAGTGGAATTTATGTAACTATCTTAAATATAAAGTAATATTTGATTCGATCGAAAATCGACGCTGACGGTGTTGTATGGTTAATCCTACTTTAATATCATGATATTGTTGGAAATAATTTTTAATAGCTGTAATATCGATGGGTTAAAACGAATGAAAATTCCTTCACCAATAACCGTTATTGCCGTTTTACGGTGAAAGCTGCCCGCCGACAAATCCCTGGAATTCAAATGAGCCGGTTTTACAGGGACTCACGGAGAAGCCGCCAACCGGAAAGAAGCTAGGGCACCGCGGCCGGCTCTGTGACCGATAGTTCTGAAAGCCAGCGGGAGGCCGCCTCCAGGTCCTGAGCGGTCAGCTCGTGACCGGCTTCCACTGATATTGCGGTGACCGAGGCCCCGGCTTCCTGCAGCAGCCGAAAAAGCTGCCGGCTGCTTTCCGCCGGGATGACGCGATCGTGGCGCCCCTGCAGCATCAGGATATTTTTCCCCTCCAGGTCCGATATCGACGGATTTTGCAGTGGCAGCATCGGCCGCAGCAGTATCGCACGGCGAAATATTGTCGGCCGCAGCATCATCACCGCCGCGGCGATGTTGGCACCGTTTGAATATCCCAGCGCAACGAGCTTATCCGGGCTGCGATTGTATCGGGCGCAAGCCGCGATGATAAAATCCGCGAGCTCGTTCGCGCGGTGGATCACGTCTTTCTCATCGAACACCCCTTCGGCCAGCCGCCGAAAAAATCGGGCCAATCCATTTTCCGACACATTTCCTCGCGGGCTGACGACAGCCGAAGTGGGGCTGATTCTTTCCGACAGTTCGATCAGGTCGTGTTCGCTGCCGCCGGTTCCGTGCAGGGCGACAATCGTTTGGCCGTCGTCGCTGCCTGTCTCCGGACGATAGAATCGGTGGATGAAACCGGCCGGGCCCAAATCGGGCAGCTGTTTTTCAATATCCGACCGGAGTGCCTCATACTGATCCGGCAGTTGGAGGGTTGTTCCCAGCTCGTCGGGCGATTCATCTACGGTAAAGCCGGGTGGATCGGTCGCGATTTCGAACAGCACACCGCCGGGCTCGTGAAAGTAAATGGAGCGGAAATACTTTCGGTCCCGCACCGGCGTCACCGCCAGGCCCGAGGTTTGCAGGGCTTTTTGCCACATCAGCTGCCGTTCATCCGATGGGGTGCGAAACGCAATATGGTGGACGGTCCCGCCACCCGGTCGCCCGATTTCGGCCCCGGGATCGACCACCACGTCGTAAAAATGGCCGGGGGATCGATTATCCGCTGTTGTGAAACGGTAGCGGTTGTCTTCGCTGTCATGCAGCACCATCCCCATCGACTCGCTCAGCAGCTCCTGCGTCGGCTCCAGGCGGCTGAGCAGCGTCGTGGCGGAATGAAAGCCGGCAATGGCGCTTTGCGGCGGAAACAAACTGTTTGCCCACTGCGCAGACGCAGGCGGCTGTGAAACGCCGATGAGCTCCAGCGGCAGGCCATGCGGATCCGCAAATGTCACCACCGGTTCATCGAAGCGCCGGCCTAGCCGGGCCGAGATGCCGTGGTCATGCAGTCTCTTCCGCCAGTATTCCATGGCGTTTTCGGGAACCGCAAAAGCGATGGCCGTCACCATGCCGGCCCCGGGTTTGCCGGCGGGCAGACGTTCCCAGGGAAAAAAGGTCAATATGGTCCCCGGCGATCCTTCGGCATCGCCATAGTAGAGGTGGTAGGTGGTCGGGTCGTCGAAGTTGACGGTCTTTTTTACCAATCGCAAACCGAGCAGCTGCTCGTAAAATGCCAGGTTCTCCCTGGCAGAGGATGCTATGGCGGTGATATGATGAATTCCGCTGATGCGGTTGCGTTGATTCATCGGATTGCCTCCATTTATGTTTGCTTCGGCACCATTGCCGGCTGCCGATTGCGGGTCAGGTGATTGACATCTGATCGGCATGAAGTCCGATCTTTTTCAGCAGTCTTGCCAACTCCACACGCTCATCGGGAGTCAGCACGGAAACGATTTTTTCAAGGTTCTGCACATGCCGGCTGAAGGCTTGCTCTATGGCCTTGTGCCCCCTGCCGGTCAGATGAACGTGAAACAACCGCCCATCGACTGCATCCTGCACTCTGCGCACGAGTCCCCTTTTCTGGAGCCGATTGACGGCTGCCGTCATTGAACCGCTGGTCAGCAGGACCTTTTCACCAATGGTGTTGATGGGAAGGGGTCCTTTGTGCAGCAGGACTTCCATGATGGCAAAATCCCCTAAACACAGCTGGGTTCGTTTTATACTGGCCCGGTCGACTTTTTCGACCGCTTTGGCTGCTTTCCACAGAATCAGCCGCAAGTGGGATCCGTTTTTCATGGAGATAAGGTACACCATATTATCTTGATGTCAAGATATATGGGTCATGAGGATGGATCGACTGGATGAACCTGCTGCACTTCGAAGCAAATATAAGGAGGAGCAACAGGCTGTGCGCGGCGGCCGCTTCCCGGATGATCAGGTGTATATGACGCTTCTTTGCGTCTGAAAGTCATGATTTTCGAGAAGATTTACTATCGCGTTGACGATCTTGGCGCCTCCTTCCGCAGAGGGCTCGATCGGAGAGATGACCGAATAATCGGACGGCTTGTCGCAGACCATGCGCAGGTCTATGACCGGAATTGAGGCATCGAAGGCTTCGTTGAGGATGATGTCGTTAAAAAGCGACAAAGCGGTTACCGACATCCGGTCCAGGCCCGGCACGGCGTCATAGATGGTGCAGACGGCGGCTTGTTTTCGGCCGCGCAAGACGGTCTGCAGCATCTGGCGGTAATCGCTCCGGAAGTCTTCACGGATCGCTGCAAAGCGTTCCAATACACTTGCAACGGAGTGCGCCGGTTCCTGGAGGATATGGCTATAGGAAAGAGCATCATTGCCGCCGGTGCTGACAACCACATGGGTGGTGCCCTCCGGCAGTCTGGTCAGTTGTGACGCCACCCCCCTGGTTACATCTCCGTCTATGGCCAACAGGGTCGCCTGCCAGCTGCTCGGCAGTTGCCGGCGAAGCTGTTCGATTACCGGCGGTTTGCCCGGGACATAACTGGCGTTGTCGAAGATCGAGTCTCCTAGCAAAACCACATGATTCATACCGTTGCTCCTAAAGGTCCGTTCAGCGTTTTTTTTCGGTGATGTGCATTTCGATGACAGCCCGGAAGACTTCCTCGTTGCTGGTGTCTTCCACGCGCACGGTTACCGGAAGCCCCTGGGGCTTGTCGAGGCCTTCAACAGGTGTTTCGCAAGTTGCCGTGAGATCGGTGCGGGTAATTTTACGGTATTCGACCCGCATGCCCTTCGGGATCCACCGCATGCCCGGCGGCAGAGATGCTTCGAGCATGGTTCCGGCAGCCAGCTCGGCCAGGCAGCACATGGCGATGGCGTGGACCGACCGGAGGTGATTGTGCACCGCCCTTCGGTTTTTCATCCAAATTTCGCAGCTGCCCGGCCGCAGCTGTCGAAAAACCGGCTTTATGGTCCCGAAGTAGGGCGCTTTCAGGCAAACCAGCTTTGAAAAAACAAGCTTTCCGAAAGGCAGCCCGGCGCACTTGTTGTAGACGTTCAGCAGCTTGTTCATCAAAACCTCCGAGCGGAATGTGCGGCATCAGCGCTAAGGAACCGATGGCAGGTTCGATTGAACCGCCCGGCCGCCTCCACCGGCACGCTGTGTCCGACTTGTTCGAATTGTTCGTAATCAGCAGCGATCATGCGCGCCAGTCGTCTTGCAGATGCGGGCGGGTTCAGCAGGTCGTCGCTGCCGGATATGACCAGGCAGGGCCGGGAAATCCGTTTGGCATTGTCAGAAGGGGGAGGGTAGGTGAGCAGTGCCGCAAAATGGGCCAGCAGGGAGTCTTTCCGGTTTCGAGCCACCAGAGCGCTGACCATTTTCGGCAGGAGTCGTTCGTTTGCCCGCAGGTAGGTCTCTCCTAAAATCACCGGTAGTGCGGCCCAGGCCATGGCCGACAGGCCGTTTATGTCGAGGATTTCCATCCAGGAACGAACGACCGCCCGGGTTCGGGGTCCGGGTTCGGCCCCGACGCCGCACAGGACCAGCCGTGCGGTTTTTTCCGGATGGCTGGCGGCAAATGCAAGCGCTACCTGCGCTCCGTGGCTCAAGCCCACCAGATGCGCCCTGCCGACCCGGAGAAAGGCGAGAAGGCAATACAGGTCTTCGACGTGAAGATCAAGGGAAAGCTTGCGGCTGCCCGGATCGCTCTTTCCCTGAGCCCGGCCGTCGTAGCATACCACCGGGAATTGATCCCTGAAAAACAGTGCCTGGGGCCTCCACTGCAGGGCTGTCTGAGTGGTGCCGCTGAGAAAGATCACGGCCGATCTGCTGGCTTCACTCCTGCGCATTCCCTGCAGCCCGTAGGTTTCATAATGCAGCCGGCAGCCGTCTGCCGCGGTGAAGGAGGATTTCATCGGCTATCACCACCAGCGATTGGAAAAAAACATCTTCGTTCTTTCAACCATCCGGCCCCTGAAACAGTTCCTTGGCGTGGTAGGAGCTGCGCACGAAAGGCCCGCTGGCGACCTGGACAAAACCGATCTGCTGGGCGGTTTTCTTCCACTGGTCGAATTCGTCCGGTGGAACGAAACGTTCCACCGGCAGGTGCTCTCTGGAAGGTTGCAGGTACTGTCCTAAAGTCAGAAACCGGCAGCCGGCATTGCGCAGATCTTCGAGGGTGTGTCGGATCTCTTCAGCGGTCTCGCCGAGGCCGAGCATCAATCCCGACTTGGTGGGGATGCGGGGTCGCCATTGCCCTGCCCGGCGCAGCAATTCGATGGAGCGTTGATAATCGGCGCCGGGGCGCACGGTGGGGTAAAGGCGTGGAACCGTTTCCATGTTGTGATTGAGCACATCCGGTCGGGCCTGCCCAACGACTTCCAGCGCCTCTGCACTTCCCTGGAAATCCGGAATGAGCACTTCGATGCGCGTATCCGGCAGCCGGTTGCGGATCTGCCGGATGGTGGCGGCAAAATGACCGGCACCACCGTCGGCCAGGTCGTCGCGGGTAACGGACGTCACCACCACGTAGGTCAGCCGCATCCGTTCTGCGGCTTCAGCCACTCTCATCGGTTCGCCCGGATCGAGCGGTTGGACGGGATCGTGCCGAACGGCGCAAAATCGGCAGTTGCGCGTGCAGCGGTCACCGAGAATCAGAAATGTGGCGGTACGACTGGAAAAGCATTCCCAGATGTTGGGGCACTTGGCTTCCTGGCACACGGTGTGAAGGCCTTTGCCGTCTACCAGGGAGCGAATTTTTTCAAAATCCGGACCGCTCGGCAGGCGCCGGCGCAGCCAGGGAGGTTTTTGGGGGATGGGTCTGGGGTGAATTTTCATTTGGAAGCGCACTCCAGGCGCGCCGCCAGTTGCCGCCGTGATATCGGCTCCAGGGCAGCTTCGAATACGGCGCTGAAGTGATGCCTGAATGCCTTTCGGATGCCTTGCATGGAAACCGGCTGCAGGATTTCCCGCCGGATGGAGGTGACACCCGTATGCTGCAGCCCGCAAGGGTTGATCCAGCCGAAGTGCTCCAGGCAGGGGTCCACGTTTAGCGCCAGGCCGTGAAACGTTACGCCGCGGCGAATGGCGATGCCCACACTGCCCAGCTTGTCGTCGCCGACCCAGATGCCGCGGTTGCGGCGATCTCTGGCCGCTGTGACGCCCGCGCTTGCCGCAACGCGAAGCATGACCTCTTCGAGTCGATGCACGAAATCCTCAACACCTTTTCGCCCGGCGTTCAGATCGAAGATAATGTAAGCGACCAGCTGACCCGGGCCGTGATAGGTGATGTTGCCTCCCCGCTCGATCTGGACCACCTCGATTTCGCTCTTTTTCAGAAATTCGGCAGAGACCTTCAGGTTCTCGCTACCTCCCCGGCGTCCCAGGGTAAATACCGGCGGATGCTCGAGCAGGAGCAGCACGTTCTGAGTGATAGCGCCACTGCTGCGGGCGGCTACCAGGGCGTGCTGCAGTGAAAGGGACTCGCCGTAGTCCAGCGTGTCGAATTCTACTGCCAGCCACGCCTGCGTTTCAACGGACCGGGGCTGATCCACCAAAGTGATCCCTTCCACTGCAGCTGCGCCTCCCGAAAAATTTCATACCAAACGTAACCATCCGCTCATCGGATGCAACGCTTCGACGATGCCTCGCAAGCCGCCAATTGTCCCGAACCTTGCAGTCGGTCAATTCGCCAGGCACGGTTTGCGCGCTGCGGTGGTTTCATCCAGACGGCGCACCTTGCTGCGGTGCGGCGCGCTTTTGAGCAGCTCGGGATCCTCCTTCGCCTCCTGAGCGATTTGTTGCATTGCCTCGATGAAACGGTCGATGTCTTGCTTGCACTCGGTTTCGGTCGGCTCGATCATGATCGCACCCGGCACCACCAGCGGGAAGTAGACGGTCGGCGGGTGAAAGCCGTAATCCATGAGGCGCTTGGCCACATCCAGGGTGGTGATCTTATATGCCTGCAGGTTTTGATCGTTGAAGACCACTTCGTGCATGCAGGGCCGGTCATGGGGCAGGTGATAGGTGCTCTTGAGGCGCTCTTTGATGTAATTGGCGTTGAGCACCGACAGCTGACTGGCTTTTTTCAAGCCGGCCGCCCCCATGCTCATAATGTAGCTGTAGGCTTTGATCATCACGCCAAAATGACCGTGAAACGTGTCGAGCTTGCCGATGGATCGGGGGAAGTCTTCCGACAGATTGTACTGTCCGTCTTTTTCGACAATGCGCGGCACCGGCAAAAACGGCTCGAGTTTGTCGTTGACGCACACCGGCCCTGAACCGGGACCACCGCCGCCATGGGGCGTCGAAAAGGTCTTGTGCAGGTTCAGGTGAAGCACGTCGATGCCGATTTCGTTCATGTCGACAATGCCCATAATGGCGTTCATGTTCGCCCCGTCGCAGTAGACCAGCCCGCCCTTGTCGTGGATCACCCGGCAGATCTCCCGGATGTGGTCTTCAAACAGGCCGATGGTGTTCGGGTTGGTAACCATGATCCCGGCGGTTTCGGCATCCATCACCGCTTCGATGGTTTCAACGGACAACACCCCGTTTTCGTTCGATTTGACCGGTACGGGCCGGTAGCCGCAGAGCGCGGCGCTGGCCGGGTTGGTGCCGTGCGCCGTATCGGGGATGATGATCTTTGAACGCTGGTCCCCGCGGTGTTTGTGGTAGGCGTATATCAACAGCATTCCGGCCAGTTCACCGTGAGCCCCGGCAGCCGGTTGAAGGGAGGTTGCCTGCATGCCGGTGACCTCATCCAGGTACCGCTCGAGTTTGTACATCAGCTCCAGCGCACCCTGGGCCAGCTGCGGGGGCAGCAGCGGGTGTGCGCCCGCAAATCCGGGCAGGCGGGCCTGCCGTTCGTTGGTCTTGGGGTTGTATTTCATGGTGCACGAGCCCAGTGGATACATGCCGGTGTCCACACCGAAATTCCAGGTGGACAGCCGGGTGTAATGGCGCACGACATCCACCTCGCTCAGGTCGGGAAAATCCGGGCCGTCTCCCACGAGCTCCGAATCCAGCGGACTGGCATCGACATCCGACTCCGGAACAGAGAATCCCGTGCGGCCCTTGCTGCCTTTTTCCCACAGCAGCGGCTCATTGAGTATGAGTCCGGTCGTTCCGAGGTTTTTATTCATGATCCCACCTCCTTTACCAGGCTGTCCATGTCCGTTCGGCTGGCCGTCTCGGTCGCACACAGCAGATAATGGTCGGACAGCTCGGGATAATGACATTCCAGCGGCAATCCGGCGACGATCTTCTTCTCCAGCAGCTGTTGGTAGCGGTCTTCGAAGCCGTCCGGAAATCGGACAACAAATTCGTTGAACGTGGGCGTATCGAAGGGGATCGCATGTCCGGCCCTCTGCAGCTCTTTTTTCAGGTATTCGGCTTTGTCGTGGTTCAGTTGGGCCAGCCGGCGAAATCCGCTTCCGCCCAAAGAAGCCATGTAGACGGCGGCGGTGGTGGCGCAGAGGCTGTTGTTGGTGCAGATGTTCGAGGTGGCCTTTTCCCTTCGGATGTGCTGCTCGCGGGTGGCCAGCGTCAGCACGAAACCGTCCCGGCCATCGACGTCTTTTGTTCGACCCACCAGCCGTCCCGGCAGGTTGCGCACATATTTCATGCTGCTGCCCAGCATTCCCAAACCAGGCCCTCCGAAGGAGCGCGGCAGGCCCAGACTCTGGCCTTCCCCGCAGACGATGTCGGCGTTCAGGCTTCCCGGGCTTTTCAGCAGACCGTAGGCCAGCGGCTCGGTGAAAGAAACGACAAACAGGGCCTGTTTGGCGTGGATCGCTTTGTCGGCGGCGGTCAGATCTTCGATGCAGCCGAAAAAGTTCGGGGACTGCAGGGCAACGGCGGCCAGGTCTTCCACGGAATCGAGCGCTTGTATGTCCGTTCGACCGTTTTGCAGAAAAGGCAGTTCGACGACTTCGTAACCGGTCGGATCGAAATAGGTTTGTACCACCCGCCGATACAGGGGGTGGACCAGGCGCGAAACGGCGACCTTCTTCTTGCCGGTCACCCGAATGGCCATCAGCAACGATTCGGCCAGTGCGGTGGAGCCGTCGTAGTGTGAGGCGGTGGCGACCTCGACGCCCATCAACCGGGTAGCCAGCGTCTGGTATTCATAGATGGCCTGAAGGGTTCCTTGGCTGATTTCGGGCTGGTACGGAGTGTAGGAGGTAACGAATTCGCTGCGGCTGGTCAGGTATTGAGCCGAAGCCGGGACATAATGATCGTAACTGCCGGCGCCCATAAACACTTTGTACTCCGGAGAGACCGCCATGCGGGAAGCCAGCTCATCCATGTGTTCGTTCAGCTCCCACTCCGTCAGGGCTTTGGGCAGATCCATGTCCAGCCTGCAGCAACAGCTTTTCGGGATCGTGCCGAACAGATCATCGAGGCTGCCGGCACCGATGACCTGCAGCATCGCGTCGATCTCTTGCGGTGTGTGGGGTAGGTATCGCATGGTCATAATCCTTTCAGCATTTCAAGATATGCTTGTTGGGTCATCAACGCATCGATTTCCTTCGGATCGCCTGGTTGAACTTCGACCATCCAGCCCTGTCCGTAGGGCTGGTTGTTAACCAGCTCCGGAGATTCTTCCAGCTTGCCGTTGATCGCCGCAATGGTTCCGCCGACAGGCATATACAGCTCGGAAACCGCCTTGACCGATTCGACGGTGCCAAAAGCTTCGCCTTTTGACAGCTTGGCGCCGACCTCCGGCAGTTCAACGAATACGATATCCCCCAGTTGATCCTGGGCGTAGTCGCTGATGCCCACAACTAACTTGCTTCCTTCGGATCTGACCCACTCGTGGTCCTCTGCATAGCGGACGTCATCGGGCAGGTCTAGCTCGTGAATTTCTTTCATGCCGCCTCCTCCTTGGTTGGATGGGTTTGTCGTTCGGTTATCGGTTATGTCAAAAACTGTGCAAGCGCCATGCGCGCTGTACGGGCCGGGCGGATATCGGTGACGATCTCCACCTCGATGCTGCGCCGGTTGTCTTTGAGCCGGACAGTCGTGCCGGGCTGAAGCGGCCGGTCGACTATTACGAAGCCGCAGCAAAGTCCCCTGGGTTGAAATCCTGCCGGCTTGTCAGGGCTTGCAATGCTGAAGATGTTCCCGTCAGAGCGGCCGATGGCCATGTCGGTGGCACAAGTGAGAACGGTGCCGATCGCATCTCCGCTGGAATAGAACACCGAGGCCGGATCCTGGGCGGTGACTTTGCGAAGATCACTCCCGGCAAAAGGATAGGTGTACGGGCTGTCTTTTTGGCTGAGCAGGGCATCGGCTCCCACAAACTGCTTGGTGAAGCCGCTCCGGTCGACAGTATAGGGCAGGGCGAATTCCCAGGGATTCCGGATGAAAGGCCACGGGCCGATGTCCTGATGCGACAGGGGCAGGACGGCTCCGGCGCGCAGGCTGTCGCGCGCCGCCAGGCCGCAGGGCAGAAGGCCGTGGTCCTGGCCGGCCGCCAGGATCCGTTCCCAGACCTGGGTGAATTGCTCCGGCTCCACGAAGATTTCGAATCCGAACTCTCCGGTGTAACCGGTGCGCGAGAGCAGGATCGGGGTGCCGTCCACCAGCTTTACAGAGTCGGACAGCGGTGATGCCGGGTCGAAATGACCCGTAAAGGAAAAATACGGCAGTTCGGTAAGCACGGATGCGGGATCTGCCAGAACCCTGCCGAGGATCTTTGCGGAAGCCGGGCCCTGTAAATCGAGTTTGCCAAGCGCATCGGTTAGATCCGAAATGTCAGCCCCGCCACTGTTGCTGTGGCTGCGCAAGTGAGCGCTGATTTCCGGACCCATGCCGGCGTTGACCACCACCAGGTATGCTGCGTCGTCGATCTGAAAGACGATGGCATCGTCGATCACATCGCCCTTTTCAGCGAGAAAAACGCCATAGACGCTTCTGCCGGCCATCAGCGGTTCCTGCTGCCTGCCGATGCAACGGTGAAGGTCTTTGGAGAAACAGCGCTGCAGAAGGCGTCGTGCATCGGCTCCCCGCACCATGATCGAGCTCATGTGGCTGGTGTCGAAAAGCCCGGAAGCGGTTATCACTGCAAGGTGCTCGTTTTTGGCACCGGCCCGATACCACAGCGGCATGTCGTATTGGCCGAACCGGGCCATGTTGGCACCCTGCTGCACATGCCATTGGTGCAACCGTGTCATCTTGACAGCGTCATTCATAGGCCCTCCTCTCGACACCGATTTTTGCGTTTACCAATTGCGCAATCCTTGCCTGCTCTTCGGGTCCTTTATTACAGGATGTACGGCACCTTCAGGTTGTAGCCCTTGTAGACCACAAACGTCTCCACCGAGCGCACATCTTTGAGGCGGTAGACCTCCTGGGTGTAGAACTCCAGCAAATCGAATCCATCGCGCAGCAATACCATCAGCATCAGGTCGTAGCGGCCGGTGACGACGCTCACGGAAACGACGCCTTTGAGTTTGCTGAACTCCTTGCCTTTCTCCACCAGGTTCAGGGTGGCGAGCTTGACGCCGACAAACACCACCCGGTGTCCGGCGATTCCTTCCGGATCGACCAGGCCGGCTACCTCCAGGATGCCTTCGTGCATGAGTTTGCTTACCCTCGATCGCACGGTGTTTTCGGCAATTTCTAGTTTGCGGGCGATTTCTTTATACGATTTTCTACCGTCGCGGAGATGCTTGATAATCTCGATGTGGATGGCGTCTATTTTCACGACGACCTCCGGTGAGATTTGTGGCAGATTTGGAAGATACAGGCAATATTTCTACTGATAATTGCAGAATATGTCAATATCTTTCTTAAAAAATTATCATTTCATCAATGTCTTCCCTGTCCTTCCGGTCGGCGATTTTAGAGTTGATTAAGTAAATTCCGTGTGTTATCAACCCAATTTTAGCGCGGTTATCCCGTAACCTTTCCTACATCAATCCAATAGCGGCAGATTTCAAAGGAGGTACAAATGAAGACAAAAACCGTCGCCATGATAATTCCGATATTTCTGATCCTCGGGTTGGCGCTTGTTGCCTGCGGTCCTGAGGCACCGAAAACCATCAAGGTCGGTGTCAACGCTCCCATCACCGGAGATATCCCCAAAGTGGGAGAAGGCTCCAAGTTTGCTGCCCAGATGTGGCTGGCGGATGTCAATGCCGCTGGAGGCCTGGATGTCGGAGGAAAGAAATACAAGGTTGAACTGGTGATCGAAGACAACGAGTCGAAGGCCGAGTCGGCCGTTAAGGCCAACACCAAGATGATCACCGAAGACGAAGTGCTGGTGATCGTCGGTCCGCAGTCCTCCAAGCAGGCGGTGCCGGCCGGTGAGGTGGCCAACAACTACGCAACCCCGATGATCAGCCCCTGGTCCACCAACCCGGCAACCACACAGGATCGTCCTTTCGTTTTCCGGGCGTGTTTTCTTGATCCGTTCCAGGGCCCGGTGGTTGCCAACTTCGTAAAAGATGAATTCGGGTTCACAAAGGCTGCGGTGCTCTACGATGTGGCCAGTGACTACCCCAAGGGGCTGGCAGAATTCTTCAAGGCGGCCTGGGAAGAACTCAACGGACCCGGATCGGTTGTGTCCTACGAGAGCTTTACCACCAAAGACGCCGACTTCAGCTCCCAGCTGACCAACATCATCAACTCCGGTGCGGAATTTATCTTCACTCCGCAGTATTACAACGAGGTGGCCCTGATCGTACAGCAGGCCCACCAACTCGGTTGGGACAAGCCGATTGTCGGCAGCGACAGCTGGGGAAGTGCCGAAACGGTGCAGCTCTGCGGAAAGGACTGCTACGGCCTGTTCTTCAGCACCCACTATGCTGCAGCCGGAGCCAAAGGCGCCACCAAGGAATTCATCGATCGCTACAACAAAGAGCACGGCTATATCCCGGACGACGTGGGTGCGTTGACCTGGGATGCCCTCGGTTTGGTTCAGCAGGCCATTCAGGACTGCGGGGCGATCACCGGCGATATCAAAAAAGACCGGCAATGCGTTCGGGATTCGCTGGCTCGCGTCAAGCAGTTTGACGGTATCACCGGGCAGATGACCTTTAACGAAACCGGCGATCCGGAAAAGTGCGCCGTCATTGTCCGGATCAGCGAGCAGGGCGAGTTCGAGTTTTACAAATCGGTTTGCCCGTAGTCCTGCCTGCAATCGATCGAGATGGATGACGACAGCCGCCGTGCAAAAAGCGGCATGGTTGATCCTCCATTGATATCAAGCTTGTCGTAACAACCGGCGGGCCAGGGTTTCCCTGTGCCCGCCTTTTTCAAGTTGCGGCCCGGCGGACCGATCCACTCGATCGACAGCCGGACCAAGGCCGTAGATTCAAACCAGCAAACGATCTTCTGCGCAGCAGATGCACGGTGCACAGCGCAGGGCATCTGCTGACACCCCGGAGCGGAAGCGATGGCATTTCTTCTTCAAAATCTGGTGAACGCATTGCAGTGGGGCAGCTTTTACGCCCTGATCGCACTCGGGTATGCGATGGTCTACAGCATTTTGATGCTGTTTAATTTCGCCCACGGAGACATCTTCATGACCGGTGCCTACATCGGCTTCGGAGTGGCCACCAGCCTGGTGGCCCTGTCCTCTTTAGGGGCGGTGGCGCTTCCCGGTTGGCTGATTCTGGTGCTCACCATCCTGGTTTCCATGTTTATCACTTCGTTTGTCGGCATCACCGTAGAGCGGGTGGGATACCGACCCCTTCGAGAGGCTCCCCGGGCGTCTGCGGCCATCACCGGCCTGATGATCGGCATTATTTTAGAGACCGGTAACCTGGCGCTGCTCGGAGCCCAGCGGGTCAGCTTTCCGTCCCTGATTGAAACGGTGACCTACAACGCCGGCGGGGTGTACATAACCAACAAAAAAATCATGATCGTAGCCATCTCGCTGATGTTTATGCTGGCGCTGCATCTGTTTATCCGAAAGACTCGCTGGGGGATGGCCATGCGCGCGATGTCCTTTGACTACATCGTCGTTCCGCTGATGGGCGTCCCGCTCAACCGCATGGCCAGCATGACCTTTGCTCTTGGTTCAGCGTTGGCGGCCGTGGCCGGGATTCTGTTCGGAATGGCCTACCCGGTGCTGGACCCGTACATGGGCATCCTGTTCGGCTGGAAGGCGTTTGTCGCCGCGATCTTGGGAGGTCGCGGCTCCATCATGGGTGCCTGTCTGGCCGGTTTTTTACTCGGTTTCATCGAGATTTTCGTGGCGATGATTTTTCCGTCCACCCTTCGGGATTTTATCGCCTATTCCATTGTGCTGCTGATCCTGGTCTTCAGGCCACACGGATTTTTCGGCGAGCCTTACAGCGCCAAATTGAGGTTGTAATCCTATTTGAAACAAATGCCCGAACGGCGCCGCGGCATTTCACGACGTCGAGCTGCGATGCAACACAGAAAAGGAAACCCAATGGAAGCAACAGGCAGCCCGCAGATCGCTGCGAAAATCGGAATCCGCAACAGACTCCGGGAATTTTTCTCCGACGTGCCGATATTGGGCTGGCTGGCAGGAGCTGTGGCCGCCGTATTGCTGGAACAGCTCATTGGTCTTCGCCTGGCGTGGCTTCTGGGACTGCCGAAAATACCGGTATTGTTCGGTTTCACGATCATACTCAAAAAGCCGGTGCTGATGCCCAGCGCCATGGTTTACGTCTTGCTGATCTATGCCCTGCCGTTGGGCATCGTCGCCCGCCTGTGTGCTGCACCGGCCAACCGGCTGGCAGGCAAACTGATAGACGTGTCGATGCCCGGGGCGGTTCTGCTCCATTTACTGCTGCTCTATGCAGTTCTGCACATCTGGGCCAGTATCAGCGACTACCGGTACCTGACGCTGAACCTGACCCTGATCTTCGTGATCGTGACCCTGAGCTTGAATGTCATCAACGGTTACATGGGCGATTTTTCCTGTTCCCATCCCGGTTTCATCGCCCTGGGGGCCTACACCTCCTCTGTTTTCAGCCTGGGGCTTTTCGCCAACGACACCATGTTCGGCGAAGCGCTGCTGCCGGCTGTACTGGGCCCTTTTCTTTTTCCGATCGGATTGGTACTGGGCGGGTTTGTGGCCGCCCTTGGGGCGCTGGTGGTAGCGATTCCTTCTTTCCGGACCAGGGGGGACTACCTGGCCATCATCTCCCTGGCGTTTATGTTCATCGTCAAAAGCCTTTTTGAAAACCTCGAATTTGTCGGAGGGCCGCGGGGGCTGGCCGGTCAACCGAACTGGGCCAACCTGCCGACAGTGTTCATCTGGACCGTCGTTTGCATATGGGTGATCAACAATTTCGTTCGCTCCACCATCGGAAAGGCGCTCAACGCGGTGCGGGACGAGGAAACCGCGGCCAACGCCATGACGGTCAACACCCGGCGTACCAAGATCCTCGCGTTCATGTTCGCGGCCTTCTGGGCCGGTGTGGCCGGTGGGCTGTTCGCCCATGTGATCCGCTACGTTAATCCGGCGATGTTTGGAATCCAGCAGCTGGCGGAAGTGCTTGCGATGGTCTATTTCGGCGGCCTGAATTCCGTTTACGGGTCGATCGTCGGGGCCCTGAGCCTCAACCTGCTCAGTGAAATGCTGCGGCCCCTGGAGCTGTTCAAGTGGATCGTCATTCCACTGTTGCTGATCCTGGTGATGATTTTCCGACCCACCGGTCTGATCGCTTTCAAAGAGTTCAACGTGAAGAAAGTAATCCAACCGAAACGCAAAGAGGTATAACATGGCGCTGCTGGAAGTGGATAGAATGACCCACTATTTCGGTGGGTTGCGTGCTGTCCACAATTATAACCTGCAGATCGAACCCGGTCAGATCCGGGGGTTGATCGGGCCGAACGGTGCCGGTAAAACCACTATTTTCAACCTGATTACCGGTATTCACCGGCCCACCGAGGGCACCGTGCGGCTCGAAGGGCGCAATGTCGTAGGTCTGCAACCCTACCAGATCGCTTCCCGCGGGATCGGACGCACCTTCCAGAACCTGCTGCTCTGGCGCCACTTGACCGTTCTTGAACATATTATGATGGCCCGCTACTCTCGCCTGACCTACGGTCTGATCGGAGCTTTTTTCGGGACCGCCAAACGCCACCGGGAGGAAGAGGAATCCGAACAGAAGGCCCACCAGCTTCTGGAATTGTTCAACATCGGTCATCTCGCGCACCAGAACGTGCTCAACCTCCCGTATGGTGACCAGCGGCGGGTAGAAATGGCCCGGGCGCTTTCCATGGAGCCGAAGATCCTGTTTCTGGACGAGCCTACCGCTGGAATGAACCCGGAAGAGTTGATCCAGATGATGGATATCATTCGGCAGGTTCACCAGACTTTCGGGGTGGCGATTTTTTTAATCGAGCACCGGTTGAAACTGGTCATGGAACTCTGCGAGGCCATCCAGACACTGGTATTCGGTGAAGTCATCGCCGAAGGAAGCCCGGACGAGATCCAGAACAACCCGGAGGTCATCGACGCCTACCTCGGAAAGGAGGCCATAGAATAATGCTCCTTTCAGTTAGAAACCTGCAGGTATCATACGGCCGGATCAAAGCACTGCACGGGATCGACTTCGAGATTGAAGAAGGCGAGATCGTGACGATCATCGGCGCCAACGGGGCAGGGAAAAGCACAACACTGCGAGCGATTTCGCGCATGGTACCAGTGGAGAAGGACACCCGCATGATGCTGCGGGATATAGATCTTCTCAAATACCCGGCCGACAAAGTCGTCAGTGAACTGGGAATCTCACACGTTCCCGAGGGAAGGCGTTTGTTCGGCAACCTCACCGTTCTGGAGAACCTTCAGCTGGCCACCTTCGCCCGCAAAGATCGCCACAACGTGGAGGCTGACATACAGCGTGTTTTCAATATATTTCCCCGACTGGAAGAACGCCGGTTGCAGAAGGCCGGAACGCTGAGCGGCGGTGAGCAGCAGATGCTGGCCATCGGCCGGGCGTTGATGAGCGGCAGAAAGATCATGCTGCTCGATGAGCCCTCGATGGGGCTGGCACCTCTGCTGATGCTCGATGTGTTCAATGCGCTCAAAGAGATCAACCAGGAAGGCACCACCATCTTGCTGGTGGAGCAGAATGCCCGCATGGCGCTGAAATTTGCCCAGCGCGGTTACGTATTGGAGAGCGGTAACCTGGTGATGCAGGGACCATCGGCGGAATTGCTGGAAAACCCGGATGTAAAAAAAGCCTACCTGGGCGGATAGAACTGTAACGCGGTAAAAATCGTTGGAGCAGGATCAGAGTTCATGGCCTGTCATCAGTGATGACAGGCCATCTTCTTATATCGGATATGAAACTTGATCTCATAGATAGTGGATGGGGTTTCGGAGCAAGGCGTGGGGTGGCGAAAAAGCGGAGCATACACCGAAGTATGTGAGCATTTTGAGCCGGCCCACAACACAGCTCCGAATCCAGATACGCATATAGGAGATCAAGTTTTAGTCGGAGATGGTTTTATGCAGGTGGGGTATGGTTTCGGGTTTGTCGCGATGCATGTAACGGCTTTCCCCATCCCGGCGGGTGACGTTTTCATAGACCCCGTCATCGCGTTTTACCAGCTTGGTAAATCCGAGGTCGCGCAGCTCACTGTTGCTCTTTTGACTGCTGATGTATGGAGCCGAAAGGATGCGTTTTACCGGAGCCTTGCAATGGGGGCATCGGGTGAGCGCGGCGTCCTGCATCGACTGTTTCACCTCGAAAATCCTGCCGCGCTCGCAACTGCCTTCGCCCGGTTTGCCCTGATTTGTATGTTCGTATTCGTATACCGGCATGATCGATCATTATACAGCAAATGTCAGGGGATTAAAAGGCAGCGACCGGGGCGGGTCGGCGGTCGCGTTTCCGGCGGCAACCGAAATCCGACGCAGCCGACCCCTGCGGTCTGCCGTGCGGTCGGGCACCGGCAGGATACCGGAATCGCCGGGCCCGACCAGCCTGCCCGATTTTAGTACATGTCTTCATCCATATCCGGCATCGGCTCAGCCTTCTTCTTCTCCGGTTTTTCGGTGACCATGGCTTCGGTGGTAAGCATCAGGGAAGCCACCGAAGCCGCGTTCTGCAGTGCAAATCGAACCACTTTGGTGGGATCGATGACGCCGGCGGCCAGCAGGTTTTCGTACTGTCCGCTTTCTGCGTTGAAGCCGTAGTCGTCCTTGCCGGCCAATACTTTGTTGATGACCACCGATCCTTCGAAGCCGGCATTTTCAGCGATCTGCCGCAGCGGCTCCTGCAGCGCACGCTTGAGGATGTCGATACCGCTTTTTTCCTCCCCGCGGACCTTGTCCCGCGTCTTCTCCAGCGCCCCGATACACCGCAGCAAGGCCACTCCGCCACCGGGGACGATACCTTCTTCGACTGCGGCGCGGGTCGCATTCAGCGCATCTTCCACCCGGGCCTTTTTTTCCTTCATCTCGGTTTCCGTGGCTGCTCCGATGTTCAAGACCGCCACACCGCCCACCAGCTTGGCCAGGCGCTCCTGGAGCTTTTCGCGGTCGTAGTCCGAGGTGGTCTCGTCAATCTGGGCGCGGATCTGTTTCATCCGGCCTTCGATGCTGCTTCGGCTGCCGGCGCCGTCGATGACGGTGGTGTTGTCCTTGTCAATTTTTACGGTTTTGCATTTGCCCAGATCATCGACGGTTACCTTCTCCAGTTTGACCCCCATGTCTTCCGACACCACCTGGCCGCCGGTCAGCACGGCAATGTCCTCCAGCATCGCCTTGCGGCGATCCCCGAAGCCGGGCGCCTTGACTGCGGCAACGTGCAGCGTCCCGCGCAGCTTGTTGACGATAAGGGTTGCCAGCGCTTCCCCCTCGACATCTTCGGCGATGATCAGCAGGGGTTTGCCCAGTTTGGCCACGCTTTCCAGCAGGGGCACCAGATCCTTCATGTTGCTGATCTTTTTTTCGTTCAGCAAGATGTACGGATCCTCCAAAACTACGGCCATTTTTTCCGGATCGGTAACAAAGTAGGGCGAAAGGTATCCGCGATCGAACTGCATCCCCTCCACCACATCGAGGGATGTCTCCATTCCCTTGGCCTCCTCGACGGTGATGACCCCCTCCTTGCCGACTTTCTCCATGGCCTCGGAGATCAAATTGCCGACCATTTCGTCATTGTTGGCCGATATGGCGCCGACCTGGGTAATCTCGGTTTTATCCCTGGTCGGATTGGACATTTCCTTCAGCGAATCGACCACGGCGGCAACTCCCCGGTCGATGCCGCGTTTCAAGGCCATCGGGTTGGCGCCGGCGGAAACCAGCTTCTGGCCTTCGTTGTAGATGCGCTGGGCCAGTACGGTTGCCGTGGTGGTGCCGTCGCCGGCGACGTCACTGGTTTTGCTGGCAACTTCTTTGACCATCTGTGCACCCATATTCTCCAGCTTGTCCTTCAGTTCGATTTCCTTGGCAACCGTCACCCCGTCTTTGGTGACGGTGGGAGAGCCGAAGGATTTCTCCAGAACCACATTTCTGCCTTTCGGGCCCAACGTCACCTTTACGGCGTCCGCCAGTGTGTTGACCCCATGCAGCAGTTTGCTGCGGGCCGAAGAGCCGAAAGCGATCACTTTTGCAGGCATTTCTCAGTCCCTCCAAACTCACGGTTGATCAATATGCTGATAGTCCCATCCGTCAAGCGGATGCGCTAGCCCAGCACACCGAGTATGTCTTCCTCGCGCATGAACAGGTGATCCACCCCGTCGATCTTGATTTCCGTACCGGCGTACTTTGAAAACAGGATGCGATCACCGGCTTTGACTTCCACCGGCACCCGCTTGCCGTCGTCGTTCACCTTTCCGGGCCCCACCGCAACTACTTTGCCCTCCTGGGGTTTTTCCTTTGCCGTGTCGGGGATGATGATCCCGCCGGCGGTTTTTTGTTCCTCCTCCACTCGCACTACGAGGACCCTGTCGTTCATTGGTTTGATTTTCATTTTCCGTTACCTCCCTTTTCTGATGACATGGTGTTGCATCCAACTTTGCATTGTTGACAATATACGGTTGCCTACGAGCCGATCGGACGTCCCTGCGCCCGGATACGCCGCGCACAGCCGCCAGGCTATCGACAGTACCTATTGCGTTTCGAATCCATTTTCGAATTCAGTTCATGATAGTAAGGTGACCAGAGCGGTCGAGATGGGAAAAACAAATATTTTCTTTTAATTCTAATAAGTTATATAACCCAGCTTGGAGTAATTGTAATCACATTTTGGCGGGTGTCAAGACTCCTTTCGGCCGGACGCCGCCGCCATCGACGAGCGCTGCGGACGATGCGGACCGGTTGGCCTTTCGCGGTGTTGAAAGCACCTTGAAAACCCATGCCGTCTCTGGTAGAGATAATTTTTTATCTAACCATATTCCGCAACGCCGGCTATGGAAAACAGCGCTGCCGGGAAAGGACAAAGGGGAAGTCGTATGACCAGAGTCGCTGTGGTGGGTGCCACAGGATATGCCGGAGCCGAGCTTGTCCGCATTCTCAGCGGGCATCCCTCAGTGGAGCTGACGGCATTGACTTCGCGCCAGCATATCGGTGAACGCTTTGACGCCATATTTCCGGCACTCGCCGGACGGGTCGAGCTGATCTGTGAAAAATATAATGCCGGCACTCTCGGTGACCAGGCGGATGTGGTGTTCACCGCACTTCCCCATCAGCTGCCGATGGAGATCGTGCCGGAGCTGCTGAAAAGGGGCAAAAAGGTGGTGGATCTTTCGGCGGACTTTCGGTTCAAGGACCCAGACCGTTACGCAAGACACTATCAGCCCCACACCGCCGGGGATCTTCTGCAGCAGGCCGTCTACGGACTGTCGGAGGTCTATCTCGATGAGATCAGGGGCGCCTCGCTGGTCGGAAATCCCGGGTGTTATCCCACCAGCGTGCTGTTGCCGCTGATTCCTCTGGTAAAAGCCGATCTGCTCGATCCGGCAACTATCGTTGTCGATGCAAAGTCCGGTGTGAGCGGAGCCGGCCGGTCGCCGTCCCTGACCACCTTGTTCAGCGAGGTGAGCGAATCGTTCAAGCCCTACAAGGTTGCCGTGCACCGTCACAATCCCGAGATGGAAGAAGTGCTCAGCGCCGAGGCCGGCACCGGGATTCGGATAACGTTTGTACCCCACCTGGTGCCGATGTCTCGCGGCATGCAGACAACCATTTACGCCGGGTTTCGGAAAGCGGCTCGGCGGGAAGATATCCACCACTGCCTGCAATCATTTTACGACGGCCGAGCGTTTATCCGGATGCGCAAAGACGGCCTTCCGCCGGACAGCTTGCACGTGAGAGGCACGAACTACTGCGATATCGGAGTCGAGGTGGATACGCGCAACAATCGACTGATTCTGATGTCTGCCATCGACAACCTGGTAAAGGGCGCCGCCGGCCAGGCGGTGCAGAACATGAACATCATGCTGGGGCTGGATGAAACCACAGGGCTGATGCAGATGCCCTATCCGCTGTAAATTGGATATTTATCTGCAGGTCATCGAGCGCCGCACTGCCTGCGGCCGGTGAATTCTTGACATCGAAAACCAATTGATTTAGTAGAACCTATCTCGCCGGCCGGAGGTGAGCATTGAGTGCCGAACATTTACTGCTGCGCTGGCTGGGCAGCAATTGGGAAATACTTATTAAACAAGGAGGGTGAAGAATGACGGCAAAGCTGATTAAGGGAACGGAGATCCGGGAAGAAATTCTCAACGAAATTGAAGCAGAAGTAAAACAGATCAAGGAAAAACATGGTGCCGTGCCAGGCCTGGTCACCATCTTGGTGGGAGAAAATCCGGCCTCCATCTCCTACGTGACGCTGAAGATCAAGACCGCTCATCGCCTCGGCTTCAATGAAGTCCAGGACAGCCAGCCGGCGGACCTGCCCGAAGCAGACCTGCTGGCACTGATCGACAAGTACAACAAGGACGACAGTATCCACGGAATCCTGGTTCAGCTTCCGCTTCCCAAGCATGTGGATGAAAAAAAGGTGCTCAACGCAATCGATCCCGACAAGGACGTGGATGGGTTTCACCCGGTAAACGTGGGCCGGTTGATGATCGGCGGGGATGAGGTCAAGTTCCCCCCCTGCACACCGGCCGGTATTCAGGAGATGATTGTTCGCGCGGGTGTGGAGACCAAAGGTGCCGAAGTGGTCGTGGTGGGCCGTTCGAATATCGTCGGCAAGCCGATTGCGAACATGATGCTGCAGAAAGGCCCGGGTGCCAACTCCACGGTCACCGTTGTACACACCGGAACAAAGGATCTCGAGGGTCATTGCAAGCGAGCGGACATCCTGATTGTGGCTGCCGGCGTTCCCGGGTTGGTCAAACCCGAGTGGATCAAACCGGGAGCCTGCGTGATCGATGTCGGCGTCAACCGGGTTGGAGAAAAAATCAGTGAGAAAACCGGTAAAAAGATTGCGATTCTAAAAGGCGATGTCGACTTCGACGAAGCCAAGGAAATTGCCGGCTCGATCACCCCGGTACCCGGTGGCGTCGGACCGATGACCATCACGATGCTCATGAAAAACACGCTGAAATCCCTGAAATTCAAACTCGGTATTGCCTAACCCGATGTATTTCAGGACGCATCGCTCGTCGCCGCACTTTTTCAGCCATTGCCGAAAAAGTGCGGCGGCCTGCCGACAGCGCCGGTGATCCGGAGCCGTCAACCGGCAGCACCGATAGCCAATATCCCCAAAAAATTGAGTATTTTGCTTGACAAGCGTTCGGGATTCGCGTAAAATTTATTCAAAATATCTGTTGCACGAAAAGGCAAAGTCCCCGAAAGGCGACGACGCAAAGCCATGGGTCTAAAGCCGCACGGCCAGGATTGCCAGGTTGCCGAAAGCAGGCTTCCGGTTGGCTCTGTACGGGACGGCCGGATTTTTTTCGCATTGATTCTGCCGGCGGAAATCGGCCGCCACTCTCAAGGCCGCAAACTGCCGGTGGATTGCAAATATTATCAATAACCTGAATTTTAGCCGCTTGACACTGCCGGTTAAAGGTGATACGAATTCCGAATCGGTCTGCAGAAACAGGTGGATATGCTGCTGTTTCGATAAAAGTATCTGCCCGGTTTCATATCCTTGTTGAAAGTTAGGGCAATCAACACGATTCGATAGAATTTGTACGGGATAGTAAGAACGATGCGAAAAAAAATCTCATTGATGGTCCTCAGCAATTCCGGCTCCTCCGTCAAACAGCTAACCATCTCCACCACCTTTATCCGCATTTTCGCGGTCGCCTGCTTCGTGACCCTGGGCGTTATGGCCTATGACTACTATCACTTGAAAGTCGAATCGGCCCGCGCCATTAGCAACAAAGCCACGTTGTCTCTGCAAAGCGATGAAATCATTCGGCAACGCCGGCAGATCCAGGAGTTCGCCACCGAGATCTCCGACCTGAAATCCCAGCTGGTCGAGCTCAACAATTTCGAAAAGAAAATCCGGATTATCGCCAACATTGAGAAGCCGAACGAACAGGACGGACTGTTCGGGGTCGGCGGGTCGATCCCGGAGGATCTGGACGCCCAGATTCCACTGACCCAGAAGCACAACAGCTTGCTGCGGGACATGCACGAGCAGGTGGACCAGCTGCGCATGGCCTCCGACAATCAGAATCGGGGATTCCAGTCGCTGTTCCGCTTTCTCCAGGATCAGCAAACCCTGCTGGCCTCCACCCCGGCCATTCGCCCCTGCCAGGGATGGACCACTTCGCGGTTTGGATACCGCAAATCCCCGTTTACCGGCCGGCGCGAATTTCACAAGGGATATGATATTGCCAACCGCGAGGGCACGCCGATCAGCTCTACAGCCGATGGGGTCGTCACTTTCCAGGGACCCAAGGGTCTGTTGGGCAACATGATTATTATCGATCACGGACACGGTCTGGTTACCCGTTACGGCCACCTGAGCAAGATCGTTGTGAAACGCGGCCAGGCCGTAAAGCGTGGCGACACCCTGGCGATGATGGGCAACACCGGGCGCAGCACCGGCCCGCACCTGCACTACGAGGTCCACCTGAACGGAATTCCCGTCAATCCCGAGAAATACATGCTGAACTAAACCACGGCGCGATACTACCGAAGCAATCCCAACCCCTCGATAATGAGGGGTTTTTCATTTCCTGTCGGTGTTTTTCTGGAAAAACTTCTTATATTCCTGTAATATCGCCGTCATATCGGCCTTTTCGACAACCACAATCGGGGAAATTCCGGTCTTTACCGCTACCGGCGAAGGGCCGGGCGCATGGAGCCAATCCGGTTGCCGGTCTGCCATGCAGGGCGCAGGCCTGGGTTGGCTGCCGGCCGGTCATCTTCAGGCGGTCTGAAGGGGCGGAAGGCATCATCAATACAGTGGACAGTGGAGGGTGAATTCGACATGTTTACCGGTGTGTTAACCAAGGTGTTCGGAAGTAAAAACGAGCGGGATCTGAAAAAACTCCAGCCCGTCGTCGAGCAGATCAATGCCCTCGAATCGCAGATTCAGGGGATGAGCGACGAGCAGCTGCAGTCGCAAACAGCGAAGTTCAAACAGGAGATCGAAAACGGTCGTCCCCTGGACGACCTGCTGCCGGAAGCGTTTGCAACGGTGCGCGAGGCATCCCTGCGTGCCCTGCAAATGCGCCATTTCGACGTCCAGCTGATCGGCGGCTTGGTGCTGCACCAGGGAAAGATCGCCGAGATGAAAACCGGCGAGGGCAAGACCCTGGTGGCCACTTTGCCCACCTACCTGAACGCCCTGACCGGCAAGGGGGTGCACATTATCACGGTAAATGACTACCTGGCCAGGCGGGATACGGAGTGGATGGGGCACATCTACCGCTTTCTGGGCCTGGAGGTCGGGACCATCGTTCACGGCCTCGACGACAAGCAGCGCAAGGCGGCCTACGGGGCCGACATCACATACGGCACCAACAACGAGTTCGGGTTCGATTACCTGCGGGACAACATGAAGTTCGATCGCAACTCGCTGGTGCAGGGCAACCTGAACTTCGCCATCGTCGACGAGGTCGACAGCATCCTGATCGACGAAGCCCGCACACCGCTGATTATTTCCGGACCGGCTGAAAAATCCACCGACCTTTACTATCACGTGAACAATGTGATTCCGAAGCTGAAAAAGGACCGGGATTTCAGCATTGACGAAAAGGCGCGCAGTGCCGCACTCACCGAAGAGGGAGTGGCCCGCGCCGAAGGTTTGCTGCAGGTCGACAACCTGTACGACCCGAAGTATATCGAGCTGCTGCATCACATCAACCAGGCCCTGAAGGCGCACACCCTGTTCAAGCGGGATGTCGACTATATCGTCAAAAACGGTGAGGTGATCATCGTTGATGAATTTACCGGCCGGCTGATGCCCGGACGTCGATACAGCGAGGGATTGCACCAGGCCCTGGAAGCAAAGGAAGGCGTCAAGATTGAAAATGAAAACCAGACGCTGGCCACCATCACCTTCCAGAATTACTTCCGAATGTACGACAAGCTGGCCGGCATGACCGGCACGGCGGATACAGAAGCTGCAGAATTTAAAAAGATCTACGACCTGGACGTGATGGTGGTGCCGACGCATATGCCCATGGTCCGCCATGATTTTGCGGATGTGATCTACAAAACCAAAAGAGAAAAGTACGATGCGGCCATCGATGAAATTGTTCAGCTCTACCGCAGCGGCCAGCCGGTGCTGGTGGGCACCATATCGATCGATGTTTCCGAGCACATCAGCTCCAAGCTGAAAAAAAAGGGAGTAAAGCACGCCGTTCTGAATGCCAAAAACCACGAAAAGGAAGCAGAGATTATCGCCATGGCCGGTCAGCCCGGTTCGGTCACCATCTCCACCAATATGGCCGGCAGGGGCACGGATATCAAACTGGGTGAAGGCGTCACCGACCTGGGCGGGCTGCACATCCTCGGCACCGAGCGACACGAAAGCCGGCGCATTGACAACCAGCTCCGGGGGCGTTCGGGACGGCAGGGAGACCCGGGTTCGTCGCGTTTCTTTCTTTCACTGGAGGACGATCTGCTGCGGATTTTCGGAGGTGAGCGCATCCACAGTATCATGGACCGACTCGGGATGGAGGAGGGCGAGCCGATCGAACACGGCCTGATCAGCAGGGCCATCGAAAACGCGCAGTCAAAGGTGGAAGGCCACAACTTCGAAATCCGCAAGCAGTTGCTGGAATACGACGACGTGATGAACCAGCAGCGCGAGGTGATCTACCGCCAGCGGCGCCAGGCCCTGTACGGAGAGGACCTGGGTGATTCGATCAAGGAGATGATATCGGAAGCAGCCGAACAAACTGCCGATCAGATCGCCGAAGAGCGGGTTCCGGCCGATGAATGGGATCTGAAAACGCTCAACGATCTGGTCTTCCAGCAGTTCAATTTCCGGCTGTCGGCCTTTGACGACGATACCCTAGACGGCTTGACCGGCGATGGCCTGGCGCAGTTGATCACCGATGAGGCCCTGGCGGTCTATGCAGCCAGGGAAAAGTCCGTGGGAGCCGAAGAGTTCCGGCACCTGGAGCGGATCGTCATGCTGCAGACCGTGGACAATTTGTGGAAAGATCATCTTCTGTCGATGGATCACCTCAAGGAAGGGATCGGCCTGCGGGGCTATGCCCAGCAGAATCCGCTGCTGGTGTACAAAAAAGAAGGCTTTGAAATGTTTCAGGATATGATCCACAGGATCAAGGAAGAAACCCTGGGAATCCTGTTTCGCATTCAGCTGGCCGAACCCAAGGAGATGGAGGAGTTCGCAAAGCCCCAGGAGCAAAACCTGACATTTTCCGGATCGGCCCAGCCGGCGAAAAAAAAGCCGGTAAAGCGCACCCAGAAGAAAGTCGGCCGCAACGCTCCCTGTCCCTGCGGCAGCGGCAAAAAATTCAAAAAATGCTGCGGCCGCTAGCACCGGCGAAAATCAAGGACACCGCCTCTACTGCAGCCAATCCGCGGGATTTGCATGTGGACTCTTCAGCGCGAAATATGATATCATAATACAGGTCTGATGGAGCGGCACAGTCGGCCCATTTACACGGTGCCAAATGCCCATTCGGCAGCGGCACTTTACAACCGACGGCTTCGATGCTTATATATTTTTTGCGGCATCATGAACTTGCGATCCATCAGAACCCATCCGACGATCAATGCCCATGGGTGAGCGCGATCCCGAATTCGAAGGTGAGGTCCTATCAGAGACTCGGGAGGACGTGACCGAACCTCCTTTATACCGGGTTTTGCTGCTCAATGACGACTACACAACCATGGAGTTCGTCGTCGAAATTCTCAGGACCGTATTTCAAAAATCCATAGAAGATGCCACCCGAATCATGCTGGCGGTCCACCATTCGGGCGCCGGAGTGTGTGGCGTCTACCCCTTTGAAATTGCCGAAACGAAAGTGGATACCGTTCACTCCCTTGCAAGGGAATACGGTTTTCCCCTTAAATGCACCATGGAGAGAGAATAAACCATGATCAGCAAAGAACTAAGCGTGACACTGGGCCTGGCGGTCAGAGAGGCCAAAAAGAGGCGTCACGAATACGTCTGTATCGAGCACATCCTGTTTGCCATCTTGTACGACAGCATCGGAATCGAGATCATCGAAGCCTGCGGTGGGAGCATCGAGACGATGAACCGGTCTCTTGAAGAGTTCTTCTCCCAGAAACTGGAACAGGTTCCCGAAGGAACCGAATATGTCCTTCAACAGACCATTGCATTCCAACGGGTCATCCAGCGCGCCGTAAACCACGTGCGCTCTGCGGAAAAGCAGGAAGTCGAGGTCAGCGACATTCTGGCGTCCATCTTTCTCGAAAAAGATTCCCAGGCGGCCTACATTCTGCAGCAGGAAGGCATCACGCGCCTGGATGTTCTGAACTACATCTCCCACGAGATCTCCAAAAGCTCTTTCGATGAAGAGTCGGGCGGGTTCGTACAGACCGATAAAAAGCAGAAAAAGAAAAAGGGAGACCCCCTGGAGCTCTTTACCATTGACCTGGTGCAGATGGCGGCCGACGGAAAGCTCGACCCGCTGATCGGACGGCAGTCTGAAATGGAGCGCACCATGCAGGTGCTTTGCCGGCGGCGTAAAAACAACCCGGTTTTCGTCGGTGATCCGGGCGTCGGCAAGACCGCAATGGCCGAAGGGCTGGCGCAGAAAATCGATCAGGGGTTGGTGCCCGACATTTTAAAGGATGTCCGCATCTTCTCGCTGGATCTCGGTGGGATGCTGGCCGGCACCAAGTTCCGGGGGGATTTTGAACAACGCCTGAAAGGGGTGATTGCGGCCCTGCAGAAATTGCCGCAGGCGATTTTGTTCATCGATGAGATCCACACCATTGTCGGCGCCGGTGCCACCAGCAGCGGAACCATGGATGCCTCCAATATCCTCAAGCCCGTGCTGGCCACCGGTGAGATTCGCTGCATCGGGTCAACGACATACGAAGAGTTCAAAAACCATTTCGAAAAAGATCGGGCACTTACGCGCCGGTTCGAGAAAATTGAAATTGCAGAGCCCCCGGTGAAGGAAACCATTCAGATTCTAAAGGGACTCAAATCCCGTTACGAAGAGCACCACGGAATCGTTTATACCGATGCGGCCCTGAAGGCGGCCACGGATTTGAGCAACAAGTATCTGAACGATCGCTATCTGCCGGACAAGGCCATCGATGTCATCGACGAGGCAGGCGCCTTTATCCGACTATCCGGCTCGCCCCGTCGAAAAAAGATCAACCCTTCCGATATCGAGAAGATCGTAGCCAAGATGGCCCGCATCCCTCCCCGCAGTGTGTCCAGCACGGATCGAACCAAGCTGGAAGTGCTGGCGGACGAACTGTTGACGGTGGTCTTCGGCCAGGATGAAGCGATCCAGTCGCTGGTTACGGCCATCAAGCGCTCCCGGGCCGGTCTGGGGGCACCGGGCAAACCGGTGGGATCGTTCCTGTTCACCGGGCCGACCGGCGTCGGCAAAACCGAGGTGTCCCGCCAGCTGGCCCGCATACTCGGTGTAGAGTTCCAGCGCTACGACATGAGCGAGTACATGGAAAAACACGCCGTGGCGAGGCTGATTGGCGCGCCTCCGGGCTACATCGGTTTCGATCAGGGCGGACTGCTGACCGACGGGATTCGAAAGCACCCTTACAGCGTGCTGCTGCTGGATGAAATCGAAAAGGCGCATCCGGACCTGTTCAACATTTTGCTGCAAGTAATGGACCACGCGACCCTGACGGACAACAACGGCAGAAAGGCCGACTTTCGGAATGTCACCCTGATTATGACCTCCAATGCCGGCTCGCGGGAGATGAGCGCCCGGACCATCGGGTTCGGTGACCTGCAGAAGGACGCCGGCTCCAAGGGAAAGACGGCCATCGAAAAGTTTTTCAGCCCGGAGTTCAGAAACCGTCTCGATGCCACGATTACCTTCCACTCCCTGAGCGTGGAGATCATGGAAAAAATCGTCGACAAGTTCATCAAGGAACTCAACGAACAGCTGGTCGTCAAAAAGGTGAAAGTGGGCATCACTGAACCGGTGCGCCGCTATCTGGCCAAAAAGGGCCACGATGCAACCTACGGGGCCAGACCGCTGGGGCGGCTGATCCAGACGGAAATCAAAGACAAGCTGTCGGACGAGATTCTCTTCGGGCGGCTGACCGCCGGCGGCAATGTGCTGGTGGACATCGACAAAGACGACAATCTCACCTTCAATACCGAACAGTAAATCGCAGGCGATCTGACGCCCGGTTGCGGATTCCTGCGGCCCGATTCCGGTACCGGGTGCCGGCTCGGCCCTGTTTGTACCGCTCGAGCAGTGGCGCTCTTCAATCGATCATCCGGTTGCGGCACTTTGATTCTGATGGTGCCCCGGTTTCCAGCACCCCATGTCGCGCTTCCATGCCAGTCTTTTTTCTATCTGAGAAGATCGCATTTCCCCCGCCGCACTTTGCAACCCGCGAAGGATTGCTGGCCGTCGGGGGGGATCTGACCCGCGAACGCCTCCTGGCTGCTTACCGGCAGGGCATCTTCCCCTGGTATGCGGAGGGCGACCCGATCCTCTGGTGGTCGCCCGACCCCCGCCTGGTCCTGTACCCCGATCACATACACGTCTCCAGAACACTGCAGCGCGTGCTGAACAAGCAGCTGTTTTCCGTGACAATGGACAGCGCCTTTCAAGCGGTCATAACCGGTTGTGCCGAAACCCGGTTGAAGCAGGACTTTGGAACCTGGATCGTTGAAGAAATACGGTCGGCCTACATCGATCTGCACCGCGCCGGCTATGCGCATTCAGTCGAGGTATGGGCCGAAGGAGAGCTTGCCGGCGGATTGTACGGCGTTTCTTTGGGACGATGCTTTTACGGAGAATCGATGTTCACGCTGGTCGACAACGCTTCGAACGTCGCCCTGGTGCATCTGGCCCGGGCGCTTGCGGCGCAGTCCTTTGAACTCATAGATTGCCAGGTGAGCACGGATCACCTGATACGAATGGGCGCCCGAGAAATTCCGCGCTCCCGGTTTTTGCGGCAGCTGCGCCGATCACTGACCGCACCGACCCTCAAGGGAAGGTGGGAGTACGCGCAGCCGGCCGGCATGGTGGTAAGCAGACCATAACCCGCCCCAACGGCTCCAGCCGTGAATGCGGTGATTTTCCCCGGTGAGTTGACATCTCGGCCGGCTGCGGCGATAAACAAAGATGGAGCGCTGATCTGTACGGACGAGCCGGCAGCAGGCCCGGAAGAGGAGACGGAAAATGGCCGAAGAATGTATTTTCTGTAACATCGTAAACGGGAAAACCGACACGCAGTTTTTGTACCGGGACGATCGGGTGGTCGCCTTTGCAGACATCCATCCGCATGCACCGGTGCACGACTTGATCGTACCGTTTCAGCACATTCGCAGCGTCAACGACCTGCAAAGCCTTGACCAGGAGCTGATGGCCCACATGGTGATGACCGGCCGGGAGCTCGCCCGCCAGAGAGGGGTCGATCAATCGGGATACAAACTGCTGTTTAATGTGGAGTGGGGCGGCGGCCAGCGGATCTTTCACATACACATGCACCTGCTGGGCGGCTGGGACAAGGAAAAATAGGGTTGCCCCTGTTGCCGACCGCACTGGTTATCATTGCAGTACTATAAAGATGCCTTCTCACCGCTGCGGCGAACCTTCATCAGTGGGGTATCCTGTGCAACCCCCGAAATTTGTGGAACCGGCCGGTCTTTACATTCACATACCTTTCTGCAGGAAAAAGTGCCCCTACTGCGACTTTTTCTCCATTTCCGACCTTTCCCTGCAGCCGGACTTCGTGGAAGCGCTGCTGGTTGAAATTGATCTGAAGGCCGATCCGGCTCTGGCCTTTGACACGGTCTACCTGGGCGGCGGCACGCCCTCCGTGTTGCCGATCGACTCGCTGCAACGGATTTTGTCTGCAGTCCGAACCAGCATCCATCTTTTGCCCGACACCGAGGTCACGGTGGAGGTAAACCCTGGAACCGTGACAGCCGGACAGCTGGCCGCCTACCGGCAAATGGGCATCAACCGTCTGAACATCGGTGCCCAGTCGTTTCAGGAAGCGAACCTGATGTTTCTCGGCAGGATTCACACTGTGCGACAGGTCACAGATACCATCTCCTGGGCCCGGCGTGCCGGGTTCGACAACCTGGGCCTGGATTTGATCTACGGACTGCCGCAGCAGAGCCTGCGGCTGTGGGGAAAAGACCTGCAGCAGGCGGCCGGCCAGTGTGTCGAGCATCTGTCGTGCTACACGTTGACCTTTGAACCCGGCACGAAGATGGAAGCAGATCTCCGGCAGGGCCGTGTGCGGCCGCCGGCCGAATCGCTCGTGGCCGACATGATGACGCTCACCGTCGAGCGGTTGGCCGATGCCGGGTACCAGCGCTACGAAGTGTCCAATTTTGCCCGCAGTGCGGCTCTGCGGTCGCGTCACAATCAAAAGTACTGGTTGTCGGTGCCGTACGTGGGACTGGGGCCGTCGGCCCACTCGTGGTTGGAGCCAGAGCGCTGTTGGAACAAAAAGGACGTTGCGGCGTATATCGGCGATCTGGCCGGCGGCCGACTTCCCATCGACGGCCGTGAGCGGCTCGAGCGCACGGAGCTGATCACCGAGGCGGTCTTTTTAGGCTTGCGAACCACCGACGGGATCGACGGGGGTCGGTTTGACGACCGCTTCGGCGTGAGCCTCGAGCAGCTTTTTGGCGAGGTCATCGGCCGGCTGGGGGCCGAAGGGTTGCTGACGTTCGCAGATGGCCGCCTCGCGCTGACCGACCGTGGCATGCTCCTGGTTGATGCCGTGGCCGCCGAATTTGTACAACGAGTCTAGGGTTTCAACACGGCGGCGCAGTTGCGGGCGGTGTTAGCTGCTTTTGCGCAGCTTGCGGATATCTCCGATGCGGATAGTGATGTTTCTGGCATCGAAGTATTCGATCAGGGGGATGACGTACTTGCGGGAAGCCCCGGTCATCTCCTTGAACTGGGGCGTGGAGATCTCTTTGTTTTGGGTCAAAAACGCCACCAGGCGCTTCTGCAGGTCTTTGATCACGTCGGCAGCAAAGTAAAGATCCTCTTTGACCTTCACCAGCTGCCCCTCTTCCACCAGCAGGCGCAGGACGTCGGCGGCGCGCGCCGGCTCGGTGTTCAGCCCGGCGCTGAGTTCCTTGAACCAGGGTGGTTGGAGCCCACTGCGGCTGTATTCCGCAAGGATACGCTTGCGGATGTCCTTCTGGTCGGCACCCAGTGAGATCTTATGCGCAAACAACCGCACCGTATCCTCTTCTGCCGCGATTTCTTCGTCTTTGATCATCTGGTTGAGCAGCAGCGTGAAGATCTTGGCATTCAAAGTGGACGGAATCTTGGATCGCAGCTCTTCTTTTTGAATCCCGATGCGCAGCGGGTTGGCCTGGTGGTAAGCTTCCAGCGTCTGCCGCAGGTGCTGTTTGAGTGCATCGAAACTGTTGGCGTGGATGACCCTGCGACTGTCCTTGTCCACCTGGATGAGCTGTTTTCGGGAAAGCAGCGATTGGATCAATTGCTCCAGGGTTTTGTCGACGATGTTGGTCATGACCACCAGGTCATTGAAGGCAGCACCCTGGTAGCCGGATCGATCCACGCAATAGGCCACGAGCTCTTCGGGCGATAGGGTATTGATGCGGCTGAGCCCGTCGATGACATCTGGCCGGAAACGCTTGTGTTTTGGCGGCATGGGATTGAGCACCGCCCCTCCGCCGATAGTGCGCACCGGAGAGTAGCTGCGGATCACGTACCGGTCGTCTTTGACCAGCGACACCGGGGTGTCGAGGCGCAGCTGGGCGACCGTTTCCTGCCCCGGTTTGATTTCTTCGCGATCGAGTAGAATCAGGTTGCCCAGGATTTCACTGGTGCCGGTGTGAAAGCGCACCCGGGTGCGGTTTTTCAGGGCCTTTTTGTTGCTTTTCAAAAAGAGCAGGGAGACATCGACCATGTAGCTGGGGTTCAACGTGTCCGGAAAAGCCAGTGTCTCCCCCCGTTCGATGGCGGCTTTCTCCAGCCCCTGGAAATTGATGGCCGTCCGCTGGCCGGCCAGGGCCTGCTCCACGCTGCGGTTGTGAACCTGCACGCCACGGACCTTGGAGGTAATTTGTCCAGGGTAGATCATGATGGTGTCGCCGGTGCGCACCTGCCCGGACAGCAGGGATCCGGTGATGACGGTGCCGAAACCCTTCATGCTGAACACCCGGTCCACGGGAAGACGGAAAAGGTTCGAGCGGGGCCGTTCGGGAACCGAGCTGCTCAATTCATCCAGAACCCGTATAAACTCCTCCAGGCCCTTTTCTTTGACAGCAGAGACCGGGACGATGGGCGCTTGCTCCAGGAAGGTTCCGGCGGTAAACTCGCGCACATCTTCCTCGGCCAGCTCCAGCCATTCTTCGTCCACCAGGTCGATCTTGGTCAGTGCCACAAAACCGTGTCGGATGCCAAGAAGGGTGCAGATCTCCATATGCTCGCGGGTTTGCGGCATGACCCCCTCGTCGGCGGCGATGACCATCACGACAATGTCGATGCCGGTGGCGCCGGCCACCATGTTTTTGACGAATTTCTCGTGACCCGGCACATCCACGATTCCCAGATGCTGGCCGCTGGGAAGGTCGAGAGCTGCAAAGCCGAGCTCGATGGTAATACCGCGCTCTTTCTCCTCTTTCAGCCGGTC
>LJNK01000050.1 GCA_001303025.1 Deltaproteobacteria bacterium SG8_13 | reverse complement strand
CAGCCCAGCAGCTCCTCCACGGGCCACTGACCGTTCTGGATGTCATAGAGGCCCTGGAAACCTCCGGCTACAAAGACGTTGCAGCCAATATTCTGGAACTGCAACGGCAGCGGGTGCTGGGAGACTACCTGCAGCCATCGGCCATATTCGACGAGGATTTCAAGGTGATCAGCGCTATCACCGATCCGAACGATTACCGGGGACCTGGGACGGGATATCGGCTGGAGGGCGAGCGATGGGCCCGCTTGCAGGACATCCCCCGGGCATGGGATCCGCGATCCTTTTTGAAGGAACTTCAGGACGAGAAGGCGTCCGAATGGCTGGAGGAAGTCGGACCGGCCGCAACCGGACAGCAGCCGGAGGTCGTCGTTGCCGTCGACCCGGCGTTCGGTAACGGCATCTCCCGCAATATTGCCGGTCTCGACCTGCGGGAGATCTTGGAGTCGGTAATTACCGGGGTGCGGGAAGAGGGCGTGCCGGTACGCTTGGTGAGGGTTCACCACACCTCCGACCTTGCCTTTGTCGGTCATGCCGGCGCCAAACTAAGCGGGTCGGGGGTATCTGTGGGCATCCAGTCCAAGGGGACCACTGTGATTCATCACCGCGATCTGGACCCCCTCGAAAACCTGGAGCTTTTCCCCCAGGCGCCCAATCTGGATCTGGAACTGTACCACCGGATCGGCCGCAATGCCGCCATTTACGCAACCGGCCGGCCAGCCGCTCCGGTAACCGTCAAAATCGACAACACGGTCCGGCTGCGCCTGATCGTGCAGACCACTTTGATGCAGTGTCTTGCCACCCGAAAGGTAGATCAAGGTGCTGCCCCCACGGAATTGCGGTTGAAACAAAGAGGGTAACCGACATGGATGAAAAAGAGACACGTACGCTCAGTGGAAAAAAGCTTGAAGAGCTGCGGATGGAAACTGTGCTCAGCAAAGAGCTGCAACTCGATGATTTCCGCATCAGCCCGGAGACCCTGCGCCGACAGGCGCAGACCGCCAGAGAAGCCGACCATCCCCAGCTGGCGGATAATCTGCTGCGCGCGGCTGAATTGACCCGGCTTTCCAATGAGGAGCTGCTGGATATTTACAGTAAACTGCGGCCCGGCCGCACCACCCACGCGGAGATGGTCGCTATTGCCGACCGGCTGGAGAAAGATTTCGACGCTCCCCTGACAGCTGCGTTCGTCCGAGAAGCAGCAGAAGTCTACCGCAGACGAGCGTTGGTCAAGGAGACCACAGACCGATAGCGGTGCGGGTATGATACGAACCTCAGCCATACGGAGAACCGATGATGATCGTATTGACAGTGAACATGACGAACCGGGAGATCGAATCCAGCCCTCTGCCAGACTCGTATTACGGGCTGGGCGGAAGAGCCCTGACCTCCCGCATCATCCATGACGAAGTTCCCCCTCTCGCCGATCCGCTCGGTCGGGAGAACCGCCTCGTGATCGCACCGGGGCTGCTCAGCGGCACACCGCTGGTCAACTGCGGTCGGCTCTCCATTGGGGCCAAGAGCCCGCTGACCGGGGGTATTAAAGAAAGCAACGTGGGGGGAAGCATCGCCGAACATCTCGGCCGGATGGGGATCGCCGCCGTGGTCGTTGAAGGCAGCCCCCCGGAAGACAAGCAGTATATTCTCCAGATCGGCGACCAGGGCGGAGCGGAGTTGATCGAATCTGATGACCTGCGGGGGCTGCGGACCTATCGCCTAGCGGAGAAGATGAAAAAGGCCTTCAGCGGACCCCACGCGGTTCTTTGCATCGGCCCGGCCGGCGAACTCGGCGTGAAAATCGCCTCGATCCAGGCAACCGACGTGGATGGTCGTCCCTGCCGTGCGGCCGGCCGGGGGGGACTCGGCGCCGTTATGGGGTCCAAGGGAATCAAAGCCATAATGGTGGACACTTCCCAAAAAAAATCGGCGGAACCGGCCGATCCGAAGGCCTTCCAAGACGCGGCAAAACAATTTGCCGAGGCAGTTCGTGCGGCGCCGTTCAGCGGCAAGGCACTGCCTTCTTTCGGCACCGCGGCGCTCATGGGCCCGGTGAACTCCATCGGTGCATTTCCCTGCTACAATGCCACCCAGGGAGTATTTGAAAACTGGGAAAAAATCGGCGGGGAAGCGCTGGCAAGAACCATCTCGGAGCGTGGCGGCAAAACCCGCCATATGGGCTGCACCCGGTGCATCATCTTTTGCTCCAACGAATATGTGGATCTCCAAGGCCGGTACGTCACCTCTTCTCTGGAGTATGAAACTCTGTGGGCAGCCGGGGGAATGTGCGGTATCGACGACCTGGACACGATCGCCCGCATCGATCGCCTGTGCGACGACATTGGTGTGGATACGATCAGCGCCGGCACGGCGGTGGCCGTTCTCATGGACGCCGGCCGGCTGCGCTTTGGCGACGGCAAGCGGACAGAACAACTGCTGGGAGAGATTGTCGCAGGAACCGAAATCGGCAAACTGATCGGCGGCGGTCCGGCGGCGGTGGGAAAGCACCTCGGGCACCATCGGGTGCCGGTCTGCAAGGGTCAGAGTATCGCAGCCTACGATCCCCGTGGAATCCAGGGAATGGCGGTTACCTATGCAACCTGCCCGATGGGGGCCGACCACACCGCCGGCAACCTCATCGGAGAGAGCCTCAGCGGTCAGATCGACCCGTTGTCTTCCGACGGCCAGGTGGAAGCCTCGCGCAACAAGCAGGTGGCCATAGCCGGAATCGACTCATTGGGCCTGTGTCTGTTTACGGCCGCGGCTGCATCCGGGGAACTGTTGACCAGCCTGGTCAATGCCCGATTGGGAACGCGGTATACCGAAAAAAACTTGAGGGACGGCTGGAAGGCCGTATTGAAGACAGAACGGGAATTCAACCGCAGGGCCGGTTTTACCGCAGCGGACGACCGCCTGCCGCAATTCTTCTACAACGAACCCCTGCCCCCTCACAATAAAACGGTATTGATCGAGGCCGAAGAGATCGACCGAACGTTTGACTTTGAATAACACGGGGTATGATCGTACAGGTAAAGATCTCCGGAATAATCTGCGACCCGAGCGCCAGGCGGTTGCCAGTCGATGCCATCGACATCCACCTGCCGCGCGAGGCCACGGTGAATGATTTGTTGCAGAGACTGAATTTGTCAAAACCCGGGGAGATCGTCGTTGCAGTGAACCGGAAGGTGCAGCAGCCCGACACCCCTCTGAACAACGGCGATTGCGTGACCATACTCCCCGTCGTCGAAGGAGGATAAAACCATACTGGATTGCCGTCGCAAACCCGACCGGATCATACCACCGCTATGCGGTCTGGGAGTGCGCGTTCAGATGCAAGGCAACCCCATGCAGGCTTACAGATAAGACCCCAGCGGCCGTCAGGCAGCGGCCTGCCCGCCGTCGAGCACCTGCCGGATTTTCTGGGACAGTTCCCCCATGCTGAAAGGTTTCTGGATGAAACCGTTGCAGCCCCTCTTCAAGATCTCGGCGGCTTGCCCGTCGATGCTGTAGCCGCTGGCCAGCAGCACCTTAATGTCCGCATCGACCTGCTTGAGAAGATCATAGGTCTTGCCGCCGTTCACTTCCGGCATAATCATGTCCAGAATCACGCAGTCGATCTTATCTTTGTCGATGCGATACATTTCGACGGCTTGCAGGCCGTCGCGCGCCACCATCACCCGGTACCCCAGTTTTCGCAGGATCCTGGTCCCGACATCGATGATCATATCTTCATCATCGACGAGCAGGACGGTCTCCGAGCCACCGGCAACCTCGCAATCGGGAACTTCGGCCTGTCGAAGCAGTTTGTCGGTTGCCGGCAGATAAACTGAAAAGCTTGCCCCCTGATTCGGTTCACTGTCGACAGTGATAATTCCCTGGTGGTTTTTCACAATGCCATAGGCCGAGGCCAGCCCCAATCCGGTCCCCCTGCCCTTCTCCTTGGTCGTGAAGAACGGATCAAATATGCGCGCCCGCGTCACCTCGTCCATTCCCACCCCGGTATCCGTAACGGTGACTTTCACATATTTGCCGGCCCGAACATCGTAGGCCCGGACGAAATCCTCCGGCAGCAGTACGTTTTCCGTCTGCAGCTGCATTTCCCCCCCGGTCGGCATTGCCTCCCAGGCATTGACAAACAGATTCAAAAATACCTGGTTGATCTGGCCCTGATCGACTTCGGCCGGCCAGAGGTCGGCTTCGAACGCTCTGCGGATGCGCAGCTCTTTCTTTGTCCGCTCGAACATATTGAGGTGTTCTTCGATAATTTTGTTCAGATCCGTTACCTGGACTTCATATTTTCCGCCGCGGGCAAAACCGAGGAGCCGACCGGTCAGTTCGGAAGCATTTCCCACGTAGGTATCGATCTTGCGCAGATATTCAACACTGGGATGCTGCGGGTCGATCTGCGAGAGCATCAGCGATGCACTGCCCTGGATACCCATGAGCAGATTGTTAAAATCGTGGGCAATCCCTCCTGCCAGCCTGCCGATGCTGTCCATCCGTTCGGCCTGCGCCAGTTGATTTTCCATCCGGCGGTGCTCGGTGATATCGCGCACGAACTCGACGATGCCGGTGATCTGTCCGGTCTCTTCGTCCTTTATCGGAAAGCTGTAGACCTCGAGCCACTCGGTGGGCGAACCCGGCAGGCCGCCGACGGTTTCGCGTTCGGTTTGCCCGGATCGAAGGCATCGCAGGGAGGGGCAGGGATCACAGGGCTGCTGGCGGTTGTGGTAGCATTCGTAGCATTTTTTCCCAACCAGGGGCAGATTCTCCGCATACCATTTCTTCATGATGCTGTTGGTATGGCGGATGGTGAGATCGGAATTCAACACACTGATGCCGTCCTGTATGCTTTCAATGACATCCTCGAGAAAACCCTCACTGTCGCGAAGCGCTTTTTCCACCCTTTCGCGCTCCAGCACCTCGGCCTGCAGCACCTGATTGGACTGGGCCAGCGCAGAAGTGCTGTTGCGGACTTCTGTCAAGGCCCGCTCCAGGTCCATGTTCACCTTTTTCAGGCGGCGTTGAACGGTTTCGCGAACTTTTTCCATTACAAGGGCGAACAAATAAATGACGATATAGGCCGGAATATAGCGAATGATGAGATCCACGCCGTAATAGGCGAAGAAGCTCAACCGGCGGCCCAGTATGAATACGATCACTGCCGCTGCCAGCAGCAGGAAGGTCATCAGGCTGCCGCGCCTTACCCCGAGCAGAAACAGTGCGATCAGCGGATAGGTGAATGTCCAGACAAAGGCGGTGTCGTTGATGCCCCCGTAGGCGAGCAGGAAAGTGTAGAAGACACCGAGTGCGGCAGTGCCGAGCGTTGCGGCGATATGGTGGTTTCGCGTGCTGCGCTGGTACCAGAACAGCCCTCCAATAAACACCAGGGCGGCCAAATCGGTCTCGGCCAGTAAATAGTCCTTCTGGATGAAGGCGACCGATCCCAGCAGGGCGAGGAAAAAGGCGCCGAGCAGAATGATGAGGTTGAGCAAAACAACCTTACGAAGTGTCTCCAGATCGCCTTCTGTGGTAAGCCCGCTGGAAATGACGCCCCATAGCCATTTTTTGGCGTTGTTTTTCATCGCACAGTAGTCGGTTCAACCTCTGAATGATATCAACCGGGCACTTTCAACAATCGGCAGGTTTCATATTTTACCATGAACAGGGGGGGGCAGGTCAATTCTCCACGCCACGGGTACCGGTATTTGGTCGGCAGCACGGTATCTGTGGAAAATCGCAGCACATCGTTCCAGGAAATGGGCGGCGGCGAGGTAAACCGCCGCGTGGGGAGGCCGGAGTCACCGCAGCGTATCGATCAGACGGGCGGGGGCGGGATTTGCCGCTGCAGGCCGGATGCTTTTCTCCAGTTCCAGGCAGAGCACCGGCAGTTGCGTCGGGAATACGGAATCGGCCGTCTCCGGAGTTTCGGCAGTTCAATGAATGATCTCTATCGCTTGGTGTCCGGATTCGGAAGCATGAAATCGCGAATCGTAGCAACCAGCGACTGGTAGCCGGCAATAAACTGCCGCAGCGTTCTTACGGTCGGTCCGTAATCGTCGAACTCCTCCGCCGACATGCCGGCTTCATCATACGAACGCCGAAAATCGCTGAATTTCCGCAAAAGCCCATCCACAATCTCCGGGGGCACCGGCTGATCGATGCGCGGGACAACTTCGACATCCGAGTTGTTGAATCGCACCTGCCATTCGTGGGTCAGCGTTACCACGGCATCACCGCCGATAAACTCCGACCAGTGCAAGTGATTGCGGGTGGCTGCCGACAGCAGCCGCAGCCGATAGCCCCGCTGTCGATAAATCTCGTAGGCTTTTTTCATGGCAGCAACGCCCGCCCATTCCAGGTAGTGCGGTTCGGTGACGATATCATCCCGGTTGGCCACCACCTTCAGCCAGTCGTCCAGACGGCCCACCATGATCGTGCACACCGGCCCCATCCGAGAAATGTCTCTGCCCTCCTTTTCCCTGCGCTGCAGGCCCCTTTCGACCGCTTCGGCCACCGCAAGGGCCTGGGGGACGCAGAAACAAACGGTGGCATTGATACTGACACCCCGGTACGTGGCTTCTTCGATGGCGGCGACACCGGCCCTGGTGACCGGTATCTTGACAATGATGTTTGGCGCCAGAGTGTCGAAATAAACCGCCTGCTCAACAATCCGGCCGGTATCCCTGTAATACCGGGGGTCGGTCTGAATCGAAAGACGGCCCTTCCTGCCTTTCTCGCGCTCATATACCGGTATCAGTAGATCGGCGGCCTTGATGGATATCTCTTCGACCACCTTCCAGGTTATCTGATCTTCGTCGGCAGTGGGCATCTCGGATATGATTTCTTTTATCCGGTCTTCCCACAGGGGCATTTCCTTGCCCAGCACCTCCCCGACAATAACCGGGTTCGACGTGGCGCCGGCAGCGCCGTGTTCGATGGCATAGGTCAATTCCTTGATGGAGCAGGAATCGTTCCACAGGTCCGTATCGCTGATGCACACCATTTTGTGCAACGGGCTTTTGTAGGTCTCATCTTGCATTGCCGGTTCCTCCTTGTAGCCAATCATCTGGAGATGGCAGCCGCCTACTGGCTCGCCGTGATACCGCCGTCCACATAGAGCGTCTGCCCGGTGACGAAGTCGGACGCCGGTGAGCAAAAGAAAAGAACCGGCCCGACAATATCTTTCGGGTCTGCGATTCTTCCCAGAGGGATGCGATCCAGCAACTGCTGCTTGAATTCCGGGTTTTCCATCACGTGACGGATCATCTCCGTGTAGACAAATGTAGGGGCAACCCCGTTGACGTTGATGCCGTGAGGTGCCAGTTCCATGGCGTGCTGTTTGATCAGCATCACCAGCCCTCCCTTTGTGCTGCAATAGGCGCTATACCCGCGGCGGCGCAGCCCCAGCTTGGCGCGTACCGAGAGCAGGTGGACCTGCTTGCCTTTGCGGCCGGCCTCCACTTGGCTCCTTGCCACCGCCTGTGCCAGGAACATGGCGCTTTTCAGATTCGAGCGGTATACGTCGTCAAACGCTTCTTCGGTCACCTCCAGCAGGGGCTCTTCTCTCTGGATCCCCACACAGTTAACAAGAATATCCGGCGGACCGAAGGCTTGCACCACCTGCTCGACCGTCCCGTTGATCGCTTCGACCGATTGCGCATCTCCTTCGAACCCGAGGGCCTGAAGGCCTTTGGCAGTGAGCTGAGCGGCCAGTTTTTCGGCCTTCTCTCGGTTGCGGCCGGAAACCGCTACCCTGGCGCCCCTCAAGGCAAGCCCCCAGGCTATGGCTTCGCCGATACCGCCGTATCCGCCCGGGAGAAAGGCCACCTTGCCCTGCAGGTCGAACAGCTCGCTCAGTTCACTGTTAAAATCGATATCAGGTGTTATCTGTTCCATCGGTTCCTCCTTTTTTTAGAATCGGACAACTCTACAGCGACAGGATGGACAAAATTCTCACTGTTTGCTTCCCGGAACCGGCGACGACCTTGTGCGGGATCGATGAATCGAAATATAGACAGTCCCCTTCTTTGACTGCATGGATCTCATCGCCGTAGTGAAAGTGCAGCATCCCGCTGAGAACATAGATCATCTCCTCACCGTTATGGTAGTTAAAAGGGATGCTGCCCGGATCTGCAGGGCCGGGCAAGGTGATGACCAGCGGTTGAATCGCTCCGTCGGCCCGTTTTTTCACAACTGCTTCATACCGGTAACCCAGACTGGTATAATCGCCGATAATCTCTTTTCTTTCACCCTTTCGAACGATCGACAGATCGCTTTCCCCGTTGTTGTCTTCTTCGAAAAAATAGGAAATGTGAACGTTCAGCGCATAGGCAATCTTGGTCAGGGTCGGTATCGGTGGCGGTTTTTCGCTGTTTTCGATTTTCGACAGGTATCCGGGAGTAAGGCCGGTCTTGAGGCTCAGCTGCTGAATGGTGGTGTTGCGCTTTCGCCTCAGCTGCCTGATTTTTCTATAAATGGTTGCGTATTCCATAACCCCTGGCCACCTGGCGGATCCGGGATACGGTTCGCTAAAGGTCAGCTTGGGCCCGGCTTGGATTTGACTGTGAATGCCACCGTTTGCCAATTGCCTGCCATGCATTTATCTATTAGTCAACTGTTTTATTCATAATAGGAATAAACTATTGCAACTTTATGATATGAAATGAAATAAAATGTTCATAATCGCAGCAAATGGTTGAGGCCCCGGTACAACCGCCCGGATTACCGACTGAGGGCAATCCGAAGCGGCCTTGACTGTTTGAACGGGATGGGAAATAGAATCCTTTTGTTGCTGCAAAGTTGATTACCCGAAACACCGCTGCCGATTGCAAGTGGCAGCGATGTCGGAAGGCGAAAGGAGAGGGGGATATGACGCGGTCGTCGTTGGAAATGTTTGCCCTGGAGGGCAAGGTTGCCGCCATCACCGGCGGCGGCGGAGCGCTGTGCGGTGCCATGGCGGTTGCCCTGGGTTCGATGGGGGTGAAAGTCGCCATACTCGACAAACAACTGGATAACGCCAAAAAAAAAGAAAAGACCATCACGGATTCCGGCGGCTCGGCGATGGCCCTGACATGCGACGTGCTGCGCCCCGATCACCTGAAGCAGTGCTACGAAGTCATCTCGAATGCCTGGGGAACCGTCGATTTCCTGATAAACGGGGCCGGGGGCAATCACCCGCAGGGAACCACCTCAACGGCGTTTTTCGAACGGAAGGCACCGCCCGATCCGGATGCCGCCTCAATCTTCGATCTGGATCCGGCCCAATACCGGAAAGTGTTTGATGTAAATTATATGGGGACGTTTCTGACCACTCAGATCTTTTCACGGGGAATGGTTGAAAAGGGCAGCGGTTCGATCGTCAACATCTCTTCGATGAGCGCCGGCACGCCGTTGACCAAGGTGGTCGCCTACTCGTCCGCCAAAGCGGCTGTGAGCAATTTTACGCGCTGGCTGGCGGTCTATTTTGCCAAGGCGGGGGTGCGGGTCAACGCTCTGGCCCCGGGATTTTTCATGACCGAGCAACTCCGGTTTCTGCATGTGGACCAAAAGACCGGTCAACTCACGCCCCGGGCGCAACAGGTCATCGCGAACACGCCGATGGGGCGTTACGGCGAGCCGGCCGATCTCATCGGACCGCTGGTATGGCTGTTGTCGGACGCGTCCAGATTTGTCACCGGCGTCATCGTGCCGATCGACGGCGGATTTTCCGCCTATTCGATCTGACTTTGATCTCCCGGCTCCCGGCAGGGCAATTTCCTCATACACCACCGGCAGATCGCCTATAGAAAAACCGGACGGATATGCCGTTCATACAGGTTCTGCGTCACCAGGGGTGCAATGGTCACTGCGTGTTTTTCCAAGGCATCGGTAAACCGGCTGCCCATCTCCGCGGCAATCTTGTAACCGACATGCAGCAGCTGCCGGAAATGGAGATTGTACGCGGGGCAGGACAGATCGTGCTTCAGCGTTTCCGCAAACTGTTGGCCGCTCCAGCCGGACACCTCCCGTTTGCCGGGCAATTTGGCAGTATCGATGTCGATTACCGTGGCATAGGGTCCGCACAGTTCATCGATACGCTCCAACGACTGACTGTAGACCTCCCTGGCGATGGCAAGACCATCGGCGTCGGAAATGGCGATCCCGGTCAACTCCTCGAGCCAGGTCGTACCGGCGGTTTTGATATGCAGCCCGGCGCCGTGTTTTTTGATGGCACGGTTGATCCCGGGATAGATGGAAAACTTGTCGCTTCCGGAATGAACGCTCAGTTTCAGATTTCGAGGCAGACCGAACTCCCCGATCGCATACTGCAGGATGCAAACATCTGCTTCGAACTCGCGGTTGAACCGATCGACGTCTCCCACGAAGTCGACCCCCTTGTTGAACCTTCCGGTAAATTTCGGGGCAATCGTCTGCAGCGGAATGGCTTCACCGGAGATGGCCGCCAGGATCACCAGCAGCTGTTCCGGGCGCTGGGGTTCGTCGGTCTCGTCCATCGAAACCTCGGTGATGAAATTTCCCCGGCCTTTTTTGTTTTCGATGTGCCGGTAAATCCGGCCGGCTTCTTTGACAGCCAACAGGTAGGTTGCTGCGGCCGAGCGGATTTTTTCTTCGGTTATCGACAAAGGCTCGGGTATTCCGGGAACAGACAGTTTCCCGCAAAGTCGCTGGCAGTCGGCCACGAATTTTTCGATATCTTCTTCCGAGGCAATCCTGCCGGTAAAATCGGCCACATCTATGGTGAAAAAGTCGCTCGTATCGATGAACAGATCGACATTCGTCAAGTTGATGTGGTCGGCATCGACAAAATAGCCCCCTGACCATCCAAGTTCCCTTACGGCGCTGTCGGCTTCCCGCCGCACGCTATCCGGGGAGGTATGAATGATCAAATGCTCCCGGTGGGACTTGTTCCAGATGACGGAAAGTTCCAGTCCGTCCGATTCCCGGGCTTTCTTGACGGCCGCCAACTGGGCCTTGCCCTGGTGGGCAAAACGGTCTCCGGTTCCAATAGAAAATTTGTCCAATACCAGCATTGCGTTTGTCCTCGATTCAAGAGCGATTCGGCTCAAATTGATGGATGATGCAGCCGTCCAGGCGCTGTCATTACGACGGGATCGACTTGCCGGCTCGCAAATTGCGAAGGCGCAAGCCCGGAAAGCGGCAGTGAACAGCTGGGAAAAGAGCTCTGTTCCAAGAAGCTCACAAAGAGGCGAGGATGCCCCCGTCCACGTAGATGATCTGTCCGTTGACGAAATCCGAAGCGGCCGAGGCCAGGTAGATGGCAGTACCGATCAGCTCCGCCGGCAACCCCCAGCGCCGGGCCGGCGTGCGGTTTTTGACCCAGCCGTCGAAATCGGGATCTTCTGCCAGCGTCTGCGTCATTTCCGTCAAAAAATAGCCAGGGCCGATGCCGTTGGCCTGAATGTTGTAAGCTCCCCATTCGGCTGCCATCGCTTTGGTAAGCATCTTCAACCCCCCCTTGGAGGCGGTGTACGGACCGGTGGTTTGACGCCCCACCTCACTCATCAGGGAGCAGATGTTGATGATCTTGCCGGCGTTGCGGGAAATCATCCCTTTGACAACCTGACGGCTGACAAGAAACGCCGAGGTGAGATTGGTATCGAGCACGGACTGCCAGGTGGCACGGTCGAAGTGCTCCAGCTTGCCCCTTCGCTGGATACCGGCGTTATTTACCAGGATGTCGATGGGCCCTTGGTTTTTCTCCAGTTCCGGCACTTGTGCCTCAATCTGGTCCTCGTCGAGCACATCCATCTGCAGGCTGCTGACGGTAAGGCCCTCTTCGCGCAAAGCGCGGGTTGCGGACAGAAGCGTCTCTTTGTTTCTGCCGTTAAGGATGAGCGTTGCGCCGGCATGGCCGAGCCCCCGGGCGATCTGATGCCCGAGGCCCCTGCTGGAGCCGGTAATCAGGGCCGTTTTCCCTTTCAGGTCAAACAGGGAAGTTGACATGGTGCTGCTCCCGGTTATTTGAACTTGTCGACCATATCCTGCAGGCCGGGGATTTGACCGATCAGATAGTTGTGTTCATCGCTGAAGTGCTGGATCAGAGAACGTCGCTGCCGTCCCACAATGATCGTAAAGATGTATCCGTCGTGACCGGGTGAGGTAACCGTTGGGTGATAGCCACGATCCAGCAGAAACGTATCGCCGTTGCGGGTCATGAATGCCTGCGAGGAACCGTCCGGTTGAAATGCAATCTGTGCGCCGAATCCGGTATCCGGTCGAAAGCGGTAGTGGTAAATTTCTTCGAATTCGCTTTCCTGCTCCCACCGCTCTTCATCATGTTTGTGGGGCGGATATCCGGACCAGCACCCTTTATCGGCATACAGCTCGCTGACCAGGAGGTTGCCGGCCCGGCCATCGGCATTTTTACCGAGTATGTGATAGATACACCTTCTGCTGTTGGTTTCGATGGACCCGACTTCCACCATATCCACTTCTTCAGGCGGTATCCGAAAAGCCTCGCGCGATTCTTGGCAGCGACCGCCGGCAACCGCTATCTCCGCTTTTTCACTGTTTGCCGCCACCTGCACTTCAGCGCCCGGCGGAGCGTAGACCGAATCTGCATTCCCCGACCAGATGTCCTTGCGTTGTCCGATATCTGAAAAACGGCTGCCGGAAACGGTAATATCGCAATTGCCGTTCAGCACGACAAAAACGGTTTCAAATGGACGAAGCTGCTGCCGGTATGGCTGTCCTTTGGTTAGATGAAGAAGGTTGAAGTAGACAAGGGACAGGACATCGGAATTGTGGTCGACGATCGGCTGGTTCTGGTTGTCATAATATCGGATCAGATCCGGCATTGTTCCACCCTTTCCATTCAGAAGACTTTTCTCTCGGCAACGCCGGTATGGGCAACCCCGGCAATGCCGGATAAGCGAACCGGCGCTCATGAGCGCCTGCAACACCTATCGCATGAAAAGTCCGCCGTTGATGTCGATGGTTTCACCGTTCACAAAATCGTTTTCAATAATAAATTTGATGGCCCTGGCGACATGAATGGCTTCACCGTTTCTTTGCAGGGGCGTAATCTGGCGAAGCTCCTCCATTTTTTCCGGAGCGGTCACTTTGTCGTGGAACGGGGTCAATATGACCCCCGGAGCCACGGCATTGACCCGGATGGCCGGCGCCAGCTCTTTGGCAATCCCTCGCGTAAAGGAATCGAGGGCCCCTTTCGAAGCCGCGTAGATGGTGGCGGTCGGTCCGCCATGGCGCATGCCGATCGACGTCAGGTTGATGATGCACGGATCGTCGCCTTTATCCAGCAACGGCATGCACAGCGAGGTGACCAGCATGGCCGAAAACGTGTTCAGGGCAAACACTTCTTCCATCAGGCTCCACTCGTATTCCCGCACGGCCTGGCGCCTGATCAATCCGCCGGCGTTATTGATCAATACATCGAGCCTGTCGGTATGTTGCGCTACGGACTCGAACAACGAACGGCACCCGGCCTCTTTTGATAAATCGGCCTGAATGAGAACCGCCCGGCCCCCGTTCTCCTCGATGTCGGAAGCGACGCTTTCCGCCGGCTCCTTGGAGGAAAAGAAATGCACAAATATACGGTTTTCCTTGGATAAATGACGCGCCGTCTCGGCTCCGATTCCGGTACTGGCGCCCGTAATCAAAATGTTTTTCATCCTGTCCTCTCCACCCTTCTTGTTTCCTCGGCCGCGGCGCAGCCGGCAGCCCGCATCCGGCCCGGAAGCTGCCGGGGCTGACAAAACACCTTTTCCTCGCAGCGGCCGAATTATCAACAGGTAAAAACCCGATACAGCGGATGCCGCTGCCGGGTGTCGAATTCATCAACCAGGGTTTTTCGTTGGGCAGTGCCGCACAGAGATTTGCGGCTGGATTCAGCGGTAGAAAAACCATTTGTCGATGGACACTAGCGATAAAGCGAAGGTATCCACATGGCAAAAAACGGAATATAGGTTACCAGCATCAAGATGACGAACATCGAGAGCCAGAACGGCCACAGCGAGCGGGAAACGCGTTCGATGGACACTTTGCCGATGGCGCAGCCGACGAACAGCGTCGAGCCGACCGGCGGGGTAACCAAACCGATGGACAGGTTCAACATCATGATGATGCCGAAGTGAACCGGATCGACACCGAACGACTCTACCACCGGCAACATGATCGGCGTGCAGATCAACAGCAGCGGCGCCATGTCCATGATGGTTCCCAGCACCAGCAGCATGACGTTGATCAACGCCAGGATCACATACTTGTTGCTGGAGATGCTCAGGAAAAATTTGGTCGCCTTGGCCGGCACCTGCATCAGTGCCATCAGGTAGGCAAACCCGGCGGCAAAGCCGATCAGGATCATTACGATGCTCACCGTTTTCACCACGCCATGCAGCAGCTGCGGTAGCTGGCGCAGTTTGAAATCGCGATAGACGAAAAAAGTTACGGCAAACGCATAGACCACCGCGACACCGGCCGATTCGGTGGCGGTAAAGATCCCGCCGATAACCCCGCCTACGATGATGACAACGGTAATGAGCCCCATGAAGGCCTGACCGGAAATCTTAATGGCCTCGCGCAGCGGAACCATTTTACCTTTAGGATAGTTTCGCTTGGTCGCCATGATAAAGGAGAGTACCATGAGCGACAGGCCGATCATCACACCGGGGATAAATCCGGCCAGAAAAAGCTGGGCGATCGATACCGCACCTCCGGCTGCATAAGAATAGATCACCGCGTTATGGCTGGGCGGAATCACGATCCCCTGCGTCCCGGACGTAATCGTGATGTTGACCGAAAACTCGGGGTCATATCCTTCCTTTTTCATCATCGGAATCAGAATCGAGCCGATGGAAGAAACATCGGCGACCGACGATCCGGATATGCCGCCGAAGAACATCGACGCCAGGACATTGACCATGGCAAGCCCGCCGCGGATGAATCCGACAAAAATGTTGGCAAAATTGACCAGCCGCCAGGCCATGCCGCCCTCTGCCATCAACGCGCCGGCAAAAACGAAAAACGGAATCGCCAGGAGGGCAAAATTGTCGACACCGTCGGAGACCTTCAGCAGGATGGCCTCCAGCGGTATACCGACATACAGAGCGGTAATCAGCGAGGCGATACCGATGGCATAGGCGATGGGCACGCCGATCGCAACGAGCGCCAGCATCCCCCCAATCAGCAGCAACGGCCCGAACGTTCCACCCATCGGACAAAACCCTCCTTAACTAGTGGCAGTCGACGGCTTGATAAAGACTTTCTCGAACAAAAACAGCAGCGTGATCAGCCCTGCGATCGGAATCGCCGAGTAGGCGACACCTACACGGATGTACTGAAATTCCGGATAGGCCTGAAAGTAGGTGGTCTTGACCAGGCTGGCGCCATAGGCCACCATGAACAGGCAGATGCCAGCCATCAACAGATCCACGAAACGGGTCTGCCAGCGCTGCAGCTCCGGCGGCAGCATGTCCGTGAACATCCGCAGCCGGATGTGGGTGCCTGCCCGGTAACACGCCGCAGCGCCGTAGAAGGTCATTTGAATGGCCAGAAAAATCGATATCGGCTCGGGCCAGAAAGACCCGCTTCCCAGGACATAGCGGGTGAAAACGCCCCAGGAAATAATCGTACTCATGATGGCCAGAGAGGTTCCGGATATGATAACGCAAATGCGGTAGAGCACTTCCATCAACTTCACATACCCATCGGCCATACAGATTCTCCAGAGTAAAGTAGGGCCGGTATAATTGGACTCAGAATTACACCGGCCCATCAGGTTATATTTTTCGGAAATGGCTTACTTGACCGCCTGAATTTTCTTGATCAGTTCAGAGTACTTGCCGCCGAATTTTTCGCGGACCGGCTCGGTGGCCTTGATAAAGGGCTCCTTGTTTAGATCACCGTTGACCTTCATGCCGACTTTTTTCAGCTCCGCGAAGGCTTTCTCTTCTTTGGCCGCCCACAGCTCGCGCTCCTTGAGGACGCACAGGGCCGAGGCTTTGCGGATCAACTGCTGGTCCATCGGAGACATCTTATCCCAGACCTTTTTGGAGAACACGAAGATCTCCGGCACCATCAGATGCTGGGTCAGGCTGTAATAGCCAGTCACCTCGTAATGCTTGTGCTCGATGATGGTGGGCGGATTGTTCTCCGCACCGTCCACAACACCGGTCTGCAGGGCCGTGTAAAGCTCGTTGAAGGCCACCGGGGTGCCGTTGCCGCCCATGGAGTTGACCATCTCCACAAAGATCGGGTTCTGCATCACGCGGATCTTCAACCCCTTCAGGTCCGCCGGTTGCTGGATGGGGCGCTCTTTGTTGTAAAACGACCGCGATCCGGCGTCCATGTATCCGAGCCCGATCAGCCCGCCTTTCTCCAGCTGGTTCAACAAATCGGTGCCGATCTCTCCATCGGTCACGTTATACATGTGCTGGGAGCTGCGGAACACAAACGGCAGGTTGAAGGCATTGAACTCATCGACAATCGGTCCGACGACACCGACACTGACGCGGGTCATCTCCAGGGCGCCGACCTGCACCTGCTCCAGGGCCTCTTTCTCGCCCCCCAGCTGCATGGAGCCGTACACCTGGATGGTCAGGCGGCCGTTGGTCCAGCTGTCCAGCAGCTCTCCCATGTATTTGATGGCCTCCACCGTGGGATACCCGTCACCGTGCACGTCACTGGATTTAATTACCATCTTGCTGGCTGCCATGGCCGATGCGCCAAACGCCAGCAAGCTCACTGTCAGCAAAATTACGACCAGTCTTTTCATGTCATCTCCTCCTTTTGTTGCAAACGGTTTCCAAAATGACGAACCAACCACTTCCCGCAACAAGCGGGGATTGCCACTATGCCCCTTTCCGTTACGCATGCTGATAGCCGAGCTTGCGCGAAATCTTCAGGGCCGTCTCGATTACCTGGTCCTTCAATGATGTGACCAGCGTCCGAGTTTTGATGCGGATAGAGGGTGCCGAGATGCTAATGGCGGCAATCACTTCACCACGCTGATCGCGAATCGGCGCCGCAACGCATCGTATGCCGATTTCATTTTCCTCGTTGTCCAGCGCATATCCGCCTTGCCGGATCTGTTTCAGGTGGGCTTTCAGTTTCTTCGGATCGGTAATGGTATTTTCCGTTCTTTTCGGCAACCCGTCACCGCCGGTTATTTTTTCATATTCCTCTTCCGGCAGGAAAGCCAGAAGAACTTTTCCCACCGCACTGCAATGCGCCGGAATTCTCGAACCGAGCATGGAGGCCATCCGCAGGCCGCTGGTATGGCCGCTGGATTCGACCTTGTCGATGTACAGCACCTCCTTGTGGTCGAGGATCACCATGTGGACGGTTTCCTTGGTGCTTTCGGCCAGCTCGATCAGAAATGGCCTCGCCTCGATCCGGAAATCAATTTGGTTCAGCAAAGAGTTGCCCAATTCGACCAGCTTGAAACCGAGCAGATATTGCTTGCTGAGCGGATCCTGTCGGATAAAATCGAGGTAAGACAAAGAGGAAAGGAGGCGATGGACGGTTCCCTTGGACAGGCTGACTCTCTCCGACAGCTCCCCAAGACTTAAGCCCTGCGAGAATCGGCTTAACACTTCCAGTATGAGGGCGGCTCTTTCCAGGGACTGAACGGTGTTTTTCGGTTTCGATCCTTTGAGAACGGTTTGTGTCTCCATTGGGATCCGACCCGCTGTTTCACATTATGAAATTTAATTCCGCATTGTGTTATTGTTCGGTTATTATCTCGTCGGGAATTTGTCAAGCGAATTCCTGGCATGATCATGCCGATGATGTTGGTATTCAAAATGATTGAGAAGTTCTTTTTTTTGTGAATAAGCTATGGGCGATGTCTGTTCAACTCGTTTGAAGGGGGGCATACCCGATCGGAGGTGAAAATGACGAGCAAGCTGATGTCCGCCGATGAGGCTGCCCGTCTGGTGGCAGGCGGCTCCACTGTCTCTGTTTGCGGCATATCGGGGGGAATCACTCCCGACAAGGTGATGAAAGCGCTGGGCCGACGATATGCCGAAACCGGTGAGCCGGGTGACTTGAAAATGGTGCTGCCCGTTGCGGTCGGAGACGGCTACGACATTTTAGGGCTGGAACACCTGGCTGTCGACGGCATGATCCGGGAAATCATCGCCGGTTCGTTCACCATCGCCCGCTCCTCTGAAAAACCGCCCAAGATCTACGAGATGATCATCAACAACAAGGTGCGGGCCTACAACATTCCCATCGGCACCTTGATGCAGCTGCATCGCGAAATTGCCGCCGGACGCCCCGGCATGATCACCGAGGTCGGTCTGGGAACGTTTCTCGATCCGCGCCAGGAGGGCGGCCGGATGAATGCGGTCACCACAGAAGATCTGGTGCAGGTGATCACACTCAACGGAAAAGAGTACCTTTTCTACCCGGCCTTTCCCGTCGATGTGGCGATCGTTCGGGGCACCACCGCCGACGAAGACGGCAACGTGACCATGGAACACGAATTCACCCTCTCGGCTGTGCTGGCCATGGCCATGGCAGCTCACAACTGCGGCGGGCATGTCATCGCCCAGGTCAAACGGGTGGTGCCGCGTGAATCCCTGCACCCCCAGATGGTTCGTATCCCGGGCATCTTTGTCGATGCCGTGGTCATCGACGAAAACCAAATGTTGACAACCGGAATCCGAGACGACCCGGCCGCCAGCGGCGAAGCTCGCATGCCGTGGAATTCGATCGTCATGACGCCGCCGGCCGGCATTCGCCGGGCCATGATCAACCGGATCCTGCTGGAGTTCAAACCCGGCGATGTCATCAATCTGGGATTCGGAATCACCAGCAGCATCCCCCAGGTGGTACTGGAAGAAGGAATTCTGGACCAGCTGGTGTTCACCACCGAACACGGCTGTATCGGCGGCTACCCGTATGACGGAATTCAGTTCGGCGGTGCCGTCAATCCCCAGGCGTTGATCGATGCGCCGAGCCAGTTCGATTTTCTCGACGGCGGGGGACCGGATCTCATCTGCCTGTCGTTTGCCGAGATGGATCGGGAAGGCAATGTGAACGTCACCCGGCTCCAACAGATGCCGCACGTACTCGCCGGTGCCGGCGGTTTCAGCAATATCGTGCAGAACGCCAAACGCATCATTTTTTGCGGCACCATGACTGCCGGGGGTGTCCAATACGATATCACCGAAAAAAGACTGAAGCTGGTAAGGGCGGGCAAGTTCAAAAAAATCGTCAATGCCGTCCAACAGGTGACATTCAACGGGCCGCTGGCCCGACAAAAAGGGCAACAAGTTCTCTATGTCACCGATCTGTGCGTATTCGAACTGACCGCCCGGGGATTGCTGCTGACCGAAATTGCACCGGGTCTGGACCTGGAGAAAGACATCCTTCCCCATGTGGAATTCGGCGTCACCGTTGCCACGGAGCTGAAAACCACCAATCCGATCATCTACCGACACAAGTTGGGATTGATGGGACAGCCCCCCTGGAAGGAGATCGATGATGCCGGCAATTGAGGATTACTGGCCGCTGGCCGACCGGCAGCGGGAATTGCAGCAGGCGGCACGGCAATTTGCCCAAACGGAAATTCGACCCCAGGCTGCCGCCCTGGACCGCAGCGCCCGGTTTGCGAGGGATATCTACCAGGGAATGGGCCGGCAAGGGCTGCTGGGGATCACCATCCCTTCCGAGTGGGGTGGCGCAGGAGCCGACACCATCGCCTATGCCCTGGTAATGGAGGAGTTGAGTGTCGGTTACGCCTCCATAGCCGATCAGTGCGGGTTGGTCGAATTGTGCGCAACCCTGCTGCACGGGCTGGGAACCGATTATCAGAAAAAGCGATACCTGGCCCCGCTGCTGCAGGCAGAAGCGACCTGCTCGTTTGCACTGACCGAACCGGATGCCGGTTCGGACCTGGGCGCCCTGGTGACAACGGCCGAGAAAACCGCAGATGGCTTTGTCCTGAACGGCAGCAAGATCTTCATTCACAATGGCCCGATCTGCGATTTTGCCCTGGTGCTGGCCCGCACCCCTGCTCGGGCTGATGGTCCCCGGCGCCGGGCCATGAGCATTTTTATCGTCGAAGCCGACACTCCCGGCTTTTCCCGGGGTGCCCGGGAACACAAAATGGGTCAGCGGGCTTCGGAGCTGGCAAGCCTCTATTTCAAAGACTGCCGGCTGACCGGCGATGCCTTGCTGGGCACCGAAGGCGACGGTTTCAAACACATGATGATGGTTCTGGAAAAAGGCCGTATCGGCATCGCTTCCCTTTCACTGGGCATCAGTCGCAGCGCACTGGAGGAGTCCCTGCAGATCTTCGCAGGCAGAGTGGCGGCCGAGCGCCCCGGCGCCGATACGCAGACCATCCAGTGGACACTGGCCAACATGGCCACCGATATATACGCCGCACGTGCCATGATCGCACATGCGTCCGGACTTAAAGACCGGGGCATACCGGCGAATATGCACGCTTCCATGGCCAAGCTGTTTGCATCGGAATCGGCCGTCAAACACACGACCGCCGCCGTGCAGATCGTCGGGTTGCAGGGATACACCCAGGGCAGCATACTTGAAAGATTGTACCGCGATGCGAAGGTCACGCAGATTTACGAGGGCACCAGCGAGGTGCAGCGCATCATCATCTCCCGCGACCTGCAACGTAATGGGCTGATGCCGTAAGTCGATGCGATGGCGCGGTTCAACCGAAGACAAGCGAATCCATTGCCGGAGAAACCATGGACTTCCAGCCGACCCAATCCCAGCAGATGACCCGCCGGGCTGTGCAGGAATTTGTGCACAAAGAAGTCGCTCCGATATCGCAGGAACCGGATAAAACCGCTGAATTCCCGCTGGCCATGTACCGGCAGGCACTCGCACTGGAAGTGCTGGATATCACCTTGCCGGAAGCACTCGGCGGAATCGGTGACGATTTCCTGAGCTTTGCAATAGCGCTTGAGGAATTTGCCAGCGGCAGCGCCGCTCTGGCCCACAGCATCGCAGCCACAGAAGCGGTCGTCTACTTGCTGTCCCGGTATGGAAGCAACCGGCAGCAACAGCAGTACCTGCGCCCGCTGCGGGCGGGCGAGATGTTCGCCGGGGCGGTCATCTGGGACCCGGATGCCGGCAGCGATCCGACCGGACGGCTTCACGCTTTTCCAGACGGTGACGGGCACCGGTTAAGCGGCACCCTGCCGCACGTTCCCCTGGCCCCAGCAGCAGGATTGGCCATCGTTTTTGCCATGGGAGTAAATGACCGTATTTCGGCTTTTATCGTGGAAAAACAGATGCCGGGGTTGACGGCAGCCGGTCCCCAAGAGTTCATGGGCATGCGGGGGTTCCCTTTCGGGCGGCTGACGTTCCGTGATGTCTTTGTTTCCAGCGATCACCGGCTCGGCAGCACGGAATCGGGGTCGAAGATATCCGATGAACTACTCATGCGCGGCGAGACCGCTGTTGGCGCCATCGCGGTCGGGTTGTCCCGTGCGGCACTGGAGGCAGCGGTGAAACACAGCAAAGCCCGGATTCAATTCGGCAAACCCCTTGCCGCACTGCAAGCCACCCAGAACAAAATCGCCGATATGGCCGCCGCCATCCAGTCCGCACGCCTGCTGGTATACGACGCCGCTTTTTCTCTGGGGCAGGGCAAACCACCCGCGCGGCAGACGGCCATGGCGAAATTGATCGCCTCGGAGATGGCGGTCGGTGTCTGCCGGGAAGCAGTGCAAATACACGGGGGATATGGGTATGTAAAGGATTATCCGGTGGAAAGACTCTACCGGGACGCACTTTTTTCCCAACTCTACCCCACGGTGAATGAAGTCCAGCGCAAAGCGGTGGCGCAGCTTACCTATCGCAGAATCCGATGATGGGGATGAATCGACAGCCACCTTCCTCCGGGAGAAATCATATGGGCGCTACCAACGGTTTGGATGCCATCGAGATCGGCCTGGAAGAGCACTTCACCAAGACGGTTTCGGAAACCGATGCGGTTCTGTTTGCCGGGATCACGGGAGATTTTTATCCGCTCCACTTAGACGAGGAGTTCGCCAAAAAAACCCGATTCAAAACCCGGATCGTTCACGGAGCCTTGCTGGTGGGTTTCATATCGACGGTGATGGCCCGGATCAACGACCACCTGCCGTCTCCAGGGGGCGTATCCACCCGCTACGATATTCGATTCGTCGGGCCGGTGATGTTCGGCGACACCATTACCACGACATTGGCCGTTCGGGAAAAGATACCGGAAAGAAACGAATTGATCATGGATGCGCGATGCACGAACCAGAAGGGCGACGCCGTTTTGATCGGACAGACCGTGATGAAGGTGCTGGTGAGAACCCAAACCGGGACGTGACGGGCCCGGTTTGGATTTTGGTTGTCTATTTCGGCTTGCGTGCCCCCAGGCTGATCCCACGGGTACCGAACTCCAGCGCGCTGGAAGGTTTCGGCACCCCCTCGAAAATATTGTGCTGTTTGACGATCCGGGCATCCTCAAAACCGGCCGCGCTCACGGCGCTCAGCAGCTCTGCCTCCGGCAGGCCTCCTGCAATTCAGCCGGTCCACAGCGAAATGTCGTCCAGCGCCGACTGCGGCATCGATTTTTCGATCAGGATGTCGCCGACGTGAAGCCGCCCGCCGGGCTTGAGGATGCGGGCCCACTCGCGCAGGGTCTGAACCTTATCAAGAGAAAGATTCAGCACGCCGTTGCTGATGACAACATCGGCAAACTCGTCCGGCAGGGGGATGCTGTCGGCCAACCCTTCCCGAAACTCGACATTTCGGGCCCCCATTGTCTCGGCCCCCGCGCGGGCCTTGTTGAGCATTTCGGCCGTCATATCGATACCGACAACCTTTCCTTCGGGTCCCACCATCGTCGATGCGATCAGGGAATCGAACCCCGAACCCGAACCGACATCCACCACCACATCTCCTTTGTCTATGGAACCGAGCACAAACGGATTCCCCGTTCCGGCAAAAGAGTCGACGGTATCGGCCGGTAGCAACGCATACAGCGACTTGTCGTAGCCGATGATGTTGGCCGCATCGCATCCGGTGTGAAAATGGTAGCCCTTGTGGGGATCGAGGGCGACTTGCGCGTACTCTTTTTTTATTTCAGCTTGCAGCTGCTTTTCCGACAGCTTCGGAGTCGCGTTCGACGAGTTCATCACCTTCTCACTTCTGAAACCTGGTAACGGATTTCTTGTCTGCCCTTCACCCTGCCGGCAGCCGGCAGGGAAACTTGAGCTGCCGCTCCCATAGCGCCGCAAAGATCAACCCGGCAAACCCTGCGATTTCTATGACCCGGTTGAAAGCAACGAACATGGAAGCCGTGATGAGCACTGCGCCGACAACTGCCATGATCAGCGGGCCCACCGAACGATGTCGCCTGAAGCTGCCGGCGACACCCGCAACGGAGAACCATGCGAAAAAAGTGATGATGCCTGCCCAGATACCGGTATCGATATGAATGGTGATGCCCAAAACAGACAAGACGCTCACAAATGCCAGGGTCCCGTAGCAGGCAAGTATGGACAGCAGTGTCGACAAGCCGGCGAAGCGGCTGATTATTGGCACGGTGGTTGATCTGGTGTGCATGGCCATTGCCTCCATGGTGTTTTGTCAGACGACAAAACCGGTTAAACGGATAACGACATCCCAGGAAGCGGGACGATCCGGTGGGGCGGAAGTGAAAGATCAGAATCGCAATGGCGAGATCACGGGATTACAGGACAGATTTTTCCTGCTTGCAGCGGAATGCCCACCTTGATATAAGTGCCACATTGTGGCATAGCTGTCAAGCGCAGATTTGGCTGCACTGCGCTGAAGGAATCCGGCAGGACCCTTTCACGAATTCCGCTCCAGGGTCTCGGCGCTGCCATTGAGCGCCGGCCGGCCATGGAGCAGAAATCACCGGCTTTGACAAACCGGCAATAAATAGGATAGTCATTACGATCCCGTTTTGAAATAAGGCTTCCGCGTGTCGGGGACCTATCGCAGACGAAGAGAACAAGGGTAGAATGAAAAACACTGCCAATATTTCCGGAAGCTGGATCAGGGACCTTATCCTAGATTTTATCGCCACTTCGCCGCACAACAACCTGCAAAACGAAGCAGGCGATCCAGCCTGGGATTCTGCACTGGTCGGCTTCGCCTCCGGGGCAGACCCGATTTGGCAGCAATACAAGGAATATGTCGGCGCTTTTCACTGGACCCCGTGGGAGGTTTTCAACCAGCACCGCCCTGCGGCCGCTGCAAGCGCGGAGCAACTAACCGTAATTTCGTGGATTTTGCCCCAACGGAAGATGGTGCGCAAGGCAAATCGACGGGCCAGAAAGTTTCCGGCCGAAGAATGGGCCCGGGTGCGAATCCACGG
>LJNK01000099.1 GCA_001303025.1 Deltaproteobacteria bacterium SG8_13 | reverse complement strand
TCAGAGTTTGCCAATGCAACCACTTTCTTCCTGACTGTTCGCGAGTAATACTCCCGCTCAGTTTTTGTTAGGGGCAGCCCTTCAAGCTTCTTTTTAAAAAGTTCCTTCTGCTTTGGCGAAAATACTTGCGACAAAGCATACTCCAGAGAAAACTCCTCATATCTATCCCTACGACGTCGCTGTTTTTCTGCCTTTTTCTCAAAATAGAGTTCAAACAGTCTTTTAAGGCGGCCTGGATCGAACTCCACATCGTTCCACTCGAAAGCCTGGTTATTTGTAAAACTGCTCTTCCATTTCTTAACTGTAGCTTGGTCTTCTTCAGAAAGACCTTTGAGGAATGCATTCCACCAGGGGAATGACAAATGAAAAAGTGAAAACATGGCGCCGGACAATAGCATCAATCCATGAAAGTGGTCCTTTTGCGCTTTTGTCGTCAATAGCTGTATAACCCTCTCTGGTGTGAACTGATAGGTCTCAGACGCATTTGCGAGCATCACCGGAAAACCCTCCCAAAGTCGGGTATCGGCGCTTTTTACCACCTCTGCAAGGGTTTCAATGACATCTAGTTCTTCGGAGGGCTCAAACATCGGGAAACCGAGTTTCGATATACTGTTTAATAGTTTTCGGTCAGCCATAGAGTTCCTTTATTCGCAACATTTCAATGAACCGGTCGATATTTGGCCTCAGTCGATCTTCAGCTACATCGTACTCCAGCATTTCATGGAAATGGCGAACAAGCCTGTCTAAATCGATTTCTTCATGGTGAACTTCAGCCAACTGCAGGCAGTCTTCGAAATCAACGCTGGTTCCTCGCATCAACTTACTGGATATCAAGTCATAATGGTTGAGTATACCGATATAAAGATGCGAATATTCCTTTAAAAGAGTGTGTCTCCCTTCGTGAAGCGGAGAATGTAGCAGTTCTGTTGTGTGAATTCGGTTACCGCGAAAAACATCGAACTGAAAATCCTCTCCTTTTCGTATCCATCCAGGACCTGTGACTCGTTCATAGCCAAGCGCTGATAATTGTTTCGCCAGGTAATCATACTCTTTTGGTACGGGAACCATGAAATCGGCATCTTTCGTGGACGGCTTTACTCCGATTAAGGTCATGGCGGTACCGCCACAGGCAATCATGTGGACTCTGCGCTTGAGGAAACGGTTCCACTGCTCCAGAATCTCAAGAAGTCGATCTTTGTTTAATATATCATTCATATGTAGTTATTTATACAATAATATGTACTTAAACGTAAAAATTTTTGTACTTATATGTACAACAAAACTCGCCATTTGTCAACAAATACAACTTCAACCAGTATAGGCCAATGTCAATCGAAGGGTGGACAAATGGGGGGGGGTATCACTGGTTAAAACCGAAAACCAATGGCGATGCAACGATGCAAAGACTGTTCGAGGCGAACTGAATATTACGACCAACCCCTATCACCCGCTCAATTCTATTCATATGGATGACCGTAAAACGCTTCACCGGCCAGCGTCGCAGGGCACGCTATTGACGCTGCAAACCTCTTTGCACCGCCATGGGCAGGCGCTTGATCATCCACACGCACATCAACAAGCCCGGCAGCGCGACAAATGTAGAGGCCACAAAAAACGTCACCCAGTCGGTCTGGTCGGCCAGCCAGCCGGACCCGGCGGAAAGCCAGGTCCGGCCAAAGGCCATAAAGGAGGTAAAAAGGGCAAACTGGGTGCCGGTATAGGCCGTGTTGCACAGCAGCGACAGGTAGGCCACAAAGGCCGCCGAGCCCATCCCGCCGGACAGGTTTTCGATGCCGATGGTGAGCACCAAAAATCCCACCTGCGGGCCGAGCGCGGCCTGGGCGGCGAACATCAAGTTGGAGAGCATCTGCAAAATGCCGCAGTAAAGAAGACTTTTGAGCACGCCGAAACGCTTGACCACCAGCCCGCCAACAAACACACCCAGCAGCGTGGCGAACACACCGAAGATCTTGCTGACGTTGGCGATCTGCACCTTGGTAAAGCCGATTTTTATGTAAAACGGATTGGCCATCACACCGGCAAAGGCGTCGCCGAACTTGTACAGCAGGATAAAGGCCAGGATCGCTGTGGCCACGCCGATATGGTTGCGCTGAAAAAACTCTACAAACGGCGCCACCACCGTGGCGTGAAACCAGTCACCCGGATTTTCGGCTGACTTTGCAGTGTTAGCATCGGTTTGGGGAATCGGCGCAAGCAAGGCGGCCGCTAGACCGACCAGCACCAATGCGGCCATGAGGGCGTAAACCAGCGACCAGTTTATGCTGCTTGCCAGGTACAGGGCCCCGGCGCCGGAGGCCAGCAAACCGAAGCGGTAGCCGGCCTGGGTCATTGCCGCGCCCGCGCCCTGCTGGCTTTCATCGAGAATCTCGATGCGGTAGGCGTCGATGACAATGTCCTGGCTGGCCGAAAAAAACGCGACCGCCAGTGCAAACAGGGCCGTTAGGCCAGCGTCGGTTTGCGGATCGCTAAATCCCAGGGCTGCAATGGATGCCATCATCCCCAGCTGGATCAACACCATCCAGGAGCGCCGCCGGCCGATCAAGGCAGACAGGATCGGAAGCGGCACGCGGTCGATCAGCGGGGCCCAAAAAAACTTCAGGTTGTATGGCGTGCCCACCAGTGCAAACAGTCCGATGGCGGTCAGCGACACTCCGGCCTCTGTCAGCCGGATCGACAATGTGGCCCCGGACAGCAGAAAGGGAAGACCGCTGGCAAAGCCCATCACAAAGACGATGATCAGCCGCCTCTCCCAATAGATCGACACCGCTCCGCGGACGGCCTGCCCGATGCGCCCGATCGCCGATGGCATCTTGGCGCCCAGCGGTCGGTCGGCGTCGTCGGCATTTGTGCTACTGGTTTGCGGGGCGCCGCGGTTGCCAGCCATAGTCGATGTATTCCCACTCGATGCGGTTTCCGGTTAGGGTGATGCGGCTGAACCCCTCGGCCGTGTCAAACCAGCTGCCGCGCCACCACATGCCGCAAACAGCCCCGCCGACGATAAACGTGGTGCCCTGCCACCGGATCATCTCCTTTACATGCAGGTGCCCCTGCAAAACCAAAATGACGTTGTGGTCATTGAGCACGTTGAGCACGTCGATGTTGTTGACAACCACCCGGTTTTTGGGAGCAGCGACGGTCGACCCTCTAGAAGCGAAATAAAACGCCGACAGCAGCGGCACGTGGGTGACGACCACGACAGGGGTGGTTCGGGACACTTTCGAAAGGTCCTGCTTGAGCCAGTCGGTCTGTTCGGTGCCGATCATGCCGTGATACTGGAGCTCATCGGCTGTAACCTGGATCGAATCGAGGACAACGAAGTGATAGCCGACCGCATCAAACGAGTAATAGGTTCGCTGCAGCCCGGTGTTCGCCAGAAAGACGGCCCGCGGGTCGGCCGCCGGTGGCGACCCGTCTTCGGGCCTGGCAGCCACCAGGTCGTGGTTTCCGATGGCCGGGTAAAGATCTGCCGTAATGCTGCGATGCATCCGCATGTAAGCGTCCCAGCGCGGGGCCACCGCAGCTGCAGGGGACTGGAACCCGTCGGTGATCAGATCGCCGCCGGCAATGACCAGATCGGCGCTTTGGGCATTGATGGCATCGGCGGCCATTTTCAGCGCCGCCGGCGTATCCCATTCTGTCCTTGTATGCACGTCGGTGTAAAAGACCAGGCGCACGGTCCCTTTTTCAGAGCCTCGTGCCGGCCAGGCGACTCTGGTCGCACTTCCGCCTGCCAGCACGGCCAGCCAGGCCGCTGCCCGGTAAAGGAATTTTCTGCGTGTCAGATCATGCGCCATCTTCTCACCGCCCGAATTGATCATGATTTACCATCTAACCACAAAAACCGTGGCAATGAAAGGCAACCGCAAAGCAGCGCCTTGTGCAACAGCATCCGCAGGCTGCAGGGCTGACAGCCTTTCACAATTACCTTGAAGATCGAACCTGGTATCGCTTCAGGTAAAAGTCCAGTAGCAAGAAGGCCAGCGTCAGCAGTGCAAAAAAGGTCCCGATTTGGAATTCGGTGAACCGGGTGATCAGGTGCCTGGATACCCAGCTGGAAAAAGCCTTGTCCGGCAGCATATTCTTTTTGGCCACTTCCAGCTGGTCCGCAGACCAGCTGTAGTCGGACGCGCGCAGGGTGTTGGGAAAATACGTTTCCACGATCTGGTTTTCCCGATAAGCGGTGTTGAGCGCCAGGGTGTATATATCAGAATTCTCTCCGCCCTCCATGGCCCACGAAAAGTTGGCGTCCCGGCTGAACAGGTGGACCCGGGCCTCATGCAAAAACGGGTCGCTCACCGGCGTGTAGATGCCCAGAAAATCTTTGTACCCGGACCTGCCGCGGTAGATGTTGAGAATGCCGGCTGCTTCGGCTGCCCGCTGCCGGTCGGCTTGTTGGAGGGCATCCGGTGACAACCGGGAATGGAAAACGCCGATATCCGGATCCTCGTAGCGATAACCGTATTCGGCCATCACGCTTTCGTTGTGCTTGAGGTATCCCAGACCGGGTATGCGCTCGGCATACCAGGCAATCCGGGCCGGGGTGTTGAGCATGCATACGCCCATCAATGCAGCGGCTGTCGCCAGCAGCCGGCACAGAAACCGAATGCTGCCCGCGCCGGGTCGCATGGCGATGTATGTGGGTTTTAATCCCTTTACGATGACTACCTGGACCAGGGCCGCTGCAAAAAAGTTGATCCACACATCCCGCAGATCCCAATGCCGCTGCGGCACGAGCCACTGGATGATTTCATCGACGGTGCCGATGACCCCGCAAATTACCGCCGCAGAGAAATAGATGCTCACGTCATGGCGCTGAAAGGCCAGGGCGCGAAAGACGAGCACCCCCAGCACGCCGTATTGGACAAAATGGATGGCCTCTTCCGGGCTTTTTTTACCCAGCTGTACCGTGTAGGCGACAAACACCGCGGCTGCGGCGACCAGCCAGATGAGGCTGCCGGCAACCACGGACCGGTGGCGGGCGACATAAAAAACCGCTGCGGCCAGGGCAACGGCAATAGCTGCCAGAACCGTATAGGTGAATACCTGTTTGCCCCATTGCCAGGCGACAAATTCGCCGATCCTGCGGGCCAGCGGTATGGTCGCAAAAATGACCATCGACCAGCTGACAACCACCAGCCACGCCACCTGTGGTTTTCCCTGCGGTGGGTTTTGCAGCACTGGGGCAACTCCTTTTCAGTTGAGCGGTGCGAACCCTTGCCATGGCGCCCCTACCGTTTGGGAGCAATGCCAGGACTGCCGCTGCCCTTATTTCAAACCGATGCGCCAGTTCCACAGACCCGGGCGCCGTTTCATCTTCACCGCCCTTGGCACCGGCTCTGCCAGGTGAACCAGCATCTGGTAACCGGTCTGGATCAATGTTTCCTTTTCCGCGGTCAGGTCCAGCTTCCAGTTCGGAAACGTCCAGTAGTCGGGGCCGTATTTTTTGTACCACGCCTGCTCGCCCCGGGGGCTGGCAAACGGCCGACCTTCGGCGATGCCGTCGGCAATAGTGCGCGAGATGCAAAGCGGCCAGCTGCCGCCGATCACCACCCCCAGCGGCAGGGGGCTTTGCTGTGGCAGGTTGAGCAGCTCCTGCTTGCCTAGCTCCGGGCTGACGATAGCGCCGGCAAAGCCTGCATCGGCCATCACTTCCAACGCCAGCGGGTTGGCCAGGTTGCAAAACGGCCCGGCCCACAGCGTCGGCTTTTTCTTTTTATCAAACAGCGCTGTTTGCCAGGGGGCGTTGAGGACGAACTGAAGGCCGCCTTTTTTTTGCACGCGCGCCAGCAGATTTCGAAAAGCAGCCTCATCTGCCGGCCAGACCACCGGCGGCAGCCACCAGCACAGTTGGGAAATCATCTTTGCCGGAACCTGATCGACCGCAGCCGGACTGATCCACAAGCCGCTGCCCTGACCCCGACTGCCGGATTTCCAGCTCCGGTAAACGGTCAGCACGACCCGCTTTGGCCGCAGACGGGCCCTGGGCATCGGTTTCACCGCAAAGGTCGAGGATTTCACCGGCATTTCGGTCACGTCCGGCAGCTGCGATGCCAGCTCGTCGATCATCTCGGCCAGGGCCTGTTCGCGCCGGTCGGTGAGAAACACCGGAGTGCCCTTGTCCGGCACCCGCCTGGATGCTGCGGTGATATGAAACCGCCCCTTTTTGGGCACAAACTTGCCCACCTTCTGCACCAGGTGCCAGTCCTCGTCCTCGGTGCCGATCCGCAGGCTGTCGCCGCTGAGAAGCTCGATGCGAGGGACCACATAGCGCCCCTGCCGGGGGCCCTGGATGGTGCCGACAAACATTCCCGAGCCGGTGCGAATGCTAACATCCACCGGCTTCTGGGGACGCTGGGGCAATAAATTGTAGTGGGTGCCGGTGCGTCCCAGGGACTGGGACAACAGATCCAGGGCCGATTTTTTCACCGCCCCGCGGTTGTCGGCCACCTCTGATAGATCCCTTAGCATCTGGTAGGCCTTGACCGTGTAGTAGACGTAGTGGGGGCCCTTTTTGCGCCCTTCGATCTTCCAGGCTTTGATCTGCGGCACGGTCAGCAGCACCTTCACCAGCACATCCACCGACAGATCCTGGCAGGAAAAAAAGCGCCCGGATTGCTCCCCCTGGCTGTACACCCGCCGGCAGGGCTGCACGCAGCGGCCGCGCAGTCCGCTTTTGCCCCCCAGAAAGCTGCTCCAGTAGCAGCGCCCGGACACGGCATAACAAAGCGCGCCGTGGACAAACGTCTCCAGCCCAAAATCCGGCGGGCAGGATGCGGCTATTGCCTTGATTTCGTCCACGCTCAGCTCCCGGGGCAGCACCACCCGGCTGACCCCTTTGAGATTGCCGATCGTCCCCATCGCTGCGGCAAAACTCACATTGGTCAGGGTGGATAGGTGGATCTTACCGCTAAAGCCAACCTGACGGGCCAGCGCGACCACCGCCAGGTCCTGGACGATGAGTGCATCGGGATGCACGTTGCGCTGGAGCTGGTCGATCAGCTGCCCGGCTGGTTCCAGGTCGCCAGGCTGGAGCAGCGAATTGAACGTCACATAGACCTTGGCCTTGCGCTGGTGGGCCAGCCGGGTCAAAGACGCCAGTTCGGCCAGGGAAAAGTTTTTGGCCTCCATCCGGGCCGAATAGCTTTTCAGGCCACAGTAGACGGCATCGGCACCGGCGGCCAGGGCGGCCAGGAACGCATCCCGACTGCCCGCCGGTGCCAGAATCTCCGGTTTATAAGGATTTTCGGTCATTTAGAAATTGTTGCTTCGGTTTTCAGCAGCACGCTGCAGCCCGCGTGCGGTCCATCCAACCGTAATCGGTTAGACCTTTTTACTGGATTTCGTGCCAAATCGAATTTCAAAATTGAAATTTAGGTGCAAATCGGTTATAATATGGGCAACTCAAATCGACTGACAACAGCCGACGATTTACCGTGAAGAGGCCGATCGCGGCGGAAAATCAACCGGCATCGATCCTATTACGTCGAATGCGCTGAAAGGCATGTGACCGGATGTCGAGAATCCTGATCATTGAAGAAAGCCACGACACGTGGGATGGCATGCAGCCGGATCTGGAAAAGGCCCACACACTGTCGTTCTGGCCCCTGGACGACGACCTGGGGATGCATCTGCAAAAAAAAGACTACGAGATCATTCTGCTTAACTTCCAGATGCAAAAAAGCGACAGCTTTGCCATGCTGCAACAGATTCAGCAGGCCAGCCCTCACACACCGGTGATCGGCATCGGCGAGGTGGAAGAGGCCTCGCTGATCGTGCAGGCCATCAAAGAAGGCGCCTTTGATTTTGTGATCAAGCCCTTTTCTTTGGAAAAGATCCTGCTGGCCATCAAGCGCGGCATCGAAAACCGCAACCTGAAAAACCAGATCGACTATCTCAAGCGCCGCCAGGACGTGGTCTACGATTTTAACCGCATTATCGCCGTCAGCCCTTCCATGCGGCGCATGATCGCAACGCTGAAAAAATTCTCCCAGACCGACTCCACGATTCTGATCACCGGCGAAACCGGCACCGGCAAAAGCTTTTTGTCCGGAGCCGTGCACTTTAACAGCAGCCGCAGGGACAAGCCCTTTATCAAAATCAACTGCGCCAACCTGCCCGAAACCCTGCTGGAAAGCGAGCTGTTCGGTCATGAAAAGGGCGCTTTCACCGGGGCCAACAAAACCCGGGTGGGAAGACTCGAACAGGCCCGGGGCGGCACGGTCTTTTTAGACGAGACCGGCGAGCTGACCCCCTCGCTGCAGGCCAAGCTGCTGCGGGTGCTGGAGGAAAAATCGTTTGAACGCGTCGGCGGCAACAAAACCATCTTTTCGGACGTGCGCATCATTGCCGCCACCAACCGCAAGCCCGAGGTGCAGGTGGAAGAAGGCCATTTCCGCGAAGACCTCTATTATCGGCTCAACGTGCTGCGGGTGCACCTGCCGCCGCTGCGAGACCGCCACGAATGCATCAAGCCACTGGCCGGCTACCTGCTGGGCAAGATCTGCCGCAACCTGAAAAAGCAGATCGCCGACTTTTCCCCCAACGTAATGGAAGCCTTTCACAGCTATTCCTGGCCCGGCAATATCCGCCAGCTGGCCAACACCATCGAGCGGGCCACGATCCTAGAGAACACCCACATCATCCAGCTGCAAAACATCATTTTGCCCGAGCTGCACAGGGCCGTATCGCTCAACAGCAACGCCCGGGAAGTATTGCCCGCCCAGCCGGCCGAATCGCTGGCCGACCGGGAAAAAGAAGCCATCATCAAGGCCCTGGAAGAGTGCCTCTGGATCCAGAAAGACGCCGCCCGCAAGCTGGGCGTCTCCCCCCGCGGCACAAGTAGAAAAAAAAGCAGCGCCGGAGCGATGGCGCTGCTTTCATAGTTAGGAACCGGAAAGGAGCGATCTTTTCATTCCTAACTACACTGGATCTGTTCTTTTCGCCTGCCTGAAAATGCAAAAAACATGCTAAAAAGCGATCACCTATGACTTTCAACGGATTTCACAGAATGTCAACATGTTGTGTTTACAAGAGCCGCAGGTGGCACTACGAAGTTATGTAAAACCGTTCCCAAAATCTACGAAAAAGTCTTCACATGAGAAAATATAGTTTTAATAGGTAAGTATTAGTTTCAGTTGAATACCCTCCTTGCTGCAACGATCTTCGAGCAGCAGCTTCCGGCCGCAATTACCCCCTGCGAATAAAACGCCGTCTGCTGATCGATGCCAGACCGATCAGGCCGGTTCCCAGCAAAAGCAGGGTGGGTACTTCAGGCACCGCGATGATCGTGTCAGTGTCGGCGAAAAACTTCAGCGCGCTGCCGCAGGCAAACCGGGTCAATCCGCCGAAATTAATGTCCAGGCTGCCGAACAGATCTCCCACAGCCCCCTGCGCTCCTTCCAGCTGCACGATATCCGAATACAGGGCCGTAATCTGCACCTCCGCCTCGGTCGAAGAGTAGA
>LJNK01000049.1 GCA_001303025.1 Deltaproteobacteria bacterium SG8_13 | reverse complement strand
CGCTCCAGGCAAAGCAGGGCATCGTCGCGGTTCATGCCGCTGCCGTTGTCCGAGACCCGGATCAGCGAGCGGCCGCCCTTTTCCACCTCCACCAGGATCCGGTCGCTGCCGGCGTCCAGGGCGTTTTCCACCAGCTCTTTTACCACCGAAGCGGGCCGTTCGACCACTTCCCCGGCGGCAATTTTATTGGAGATGATTTCGGGAAGAATCCGGATTTTCGACATGGCAGACAACTGTCCGGCATCAGCCGGGTCGGTGCAGGCAATATGTCCGCTGCAGCCCGCTGCGGTGCGGGTTACAGGTTTTCATCTTTCACAAAGCGCTGCAGGAAGTCGGCTTCCATCGGTGAAAGATCGAACTTCATACAGGCCTGTTCGATCAGCTTGGCGACTGGGATATCGGAACTGAACTTGCGCTCTTCCAGCAGCCACTTGGTGGCCCTGCGGATGTTTTCACTGTCCGGCTGTACGGTGGTCATGGCGTGGCACCCCTTGCGTTAGGTGTGAAATTTCTATTTGTTTTCAGACGGTTTTAGCGTTAGCGCTTTTCGCTGCCGCTGATTTTCACAAGCGCGGCCGTTTCGTGTGAAATTTGGTGGCCTGCTCGAACCGGTAGGCCGTTTGCAGCAGGGTTTGTTCGTCAAAATGCTTGCCGAGGATCTGCAGCCCGATGGGCAGCCCGCCGGAGGAAAACCCGCAGGGGATGGAGATGCCCGGTATGCCGGCCAGGTTGGCCGACAACGTGAAGATGTCCGACAGGTACATCGTCAACGGATCTTCGATCTTCTCCCCGATCCGAAACGCCGGTGTGGGGGCTGTGGGGGCGACAATCACGTCACAGGATTCAAAGGCCTTCTTGAAGTCTTCCATGATCAGCGTCCGCACCTGCATGGCCTTGCCGTAATAGGCGTCGTAATAGCCGGCCGACAGGCAGTAGGTGCCGATGATAATGCGCCGCTGCACCTCGGCCCCGAACCCCTTGCTGCGCGTGTTGCGGTACATGTCGATCAGGTCGTTTCTGCCGGCGTCCCGGAATCCGTACTTGACCCCATCGTAGCGCGCCAGGTTGGAGCTGGCCTCCGACGGCGCGATCACGTAATAGACCGCCACCACATACTCGGTGTTGGGCAGCGACACGCTCACCCGGCGCGCCCCCAGGTTTTCCATCACCTGCACGGCCGATTCCACCGCACCGGCCACTTCCGGATCGACCCCCTCCATGGCTTGGTACTCTTTCGGCAGGCCCACCGTCATTCCGGACAGGTCCCCGGCGCGCACGCTGTTCTCAAAATCGGGCACCGCCATCGGCACGGAGGTGGAGTCGGCCGGATCGTGCCCGCAGATCGCCGCGAGCACCTGGGCGCAATCGGTGACGCTGCGGGTGATCGGTCCGATCTGATCCAAAGAAGAAGCAAACGCCACCAGCCCGAACCGCGAAACCCGGCCGTAGGTCGGCTTCATCCCCACCACCCCGCAGTGGGATGCCGGCTGGCGAATCGATCCGCCGGTGTCGGAGCCAAGGGCGCCCAGGCACATGCCGGAAGCCACCGCTGCCGCAGAGCCGCCGCTGGAGCCGCCCGGAATCCGCTCCAGGTCCCACGGGTTGCGGGTCAGCTTGAACCCGGAGTTTTCGGTGGAAGAGCCCATGGCGAATTCGTCCATGTTCAGCTTGCCGACAAACACGGCGCCGGCCTGCTTGAGCTTGCGGATCACGAAGGCATCATAGGGCGGGTGGTAATTTTCCAGAATTTTTGATGCGCAGGTGGTCCGCACCCCCTCGATGCAGATCAAATCCTTTATGCCCAGCGGGATGCCGGTCAGCGGGCCGCAGTCTCCGCCGGCAATGCGGCGGTCTGCTTCGGCCGCCTGCGCCAGGGCACTGTCGTCGGTAACGGTGAGATAGGCCTGCACTTTTTCTTCCACCGCATCGATGCGCTCGAGCACCGCCCGGGTGAGTTCGACCGCAGTGATCTCTTTTTTCTTCAACAGGCTGTGAGCCGCCGCAATGCTGAGTTGATGCAGATCCATTCAATGCCCCTGTTTATCACCGCGGCCAGCCGGCCCGGTGTGAAGCTTCAGTGGCAACCGGCTATCCGACCACTTTCGGCACCACAAAGCTGCCGTCTTCTTTTTCCGGTGCGTTCGCCAGGGCTTTTTCCGTCTCCAGGTGATCGCGCTGCTGGTCTTCCCGAAACGCATTGGTCAAAGAGATCGCGTGGGAAGTGGGTTTGACACCTTCCGTATCGATGCCCTGGAGCTGGTCCACGTATTCGAGCACGGTGCTGATCTGCCCGGCGAATTTCTCCACCGCCTCCTCATCGAGTTCCAGGCGCGCCAGGTGCGCAACATGCAGAATTTGTTCCTTCGTGATTCTCATCGGCAACCTCTCATCGTTCATGCTCACCGCAGGAGATTGAAGGCCGCTCGCCTTCTGGCAACCACCGGCAGGGGCCGACACCTATTCCTTGCTTTTGACCAGGAATGGATCGAAGCCGTCTTTTTTCAACCGCTTGAGGGTATCATCGGCTTCCTCGCGGCTGCCGAACCGTCCGACACGCACCCGGAACCAGATCCCCTGCTCCGGCACAACTGCGATGGCTTTGTAGGCCGGATACCCTTTTTTCTTCAGCCGGCTCACCAGGTCGTCGGCATCCTGTGGATCTTTGAGTGAAGCCGCCTGCACCGTCAAGATGTCGGATTTTTTCTCCGCCGCACCAGCAGCCGCTTTTTCGGCAACCGTCCCTGCCGCCGGTTTATTTTTGACCGCATCGGTTTTTGCGGGCTCCGCCGCCCTCTTCGCGGCCGGTTTGTCCGGCGGTTTCTTCACCACTTTGGGGGAGGGTTTTTGCGGTTCGACTTTCGGCTTTTCGGCCGGCTGCCGGGCCTTTAGCGCCGGGTGCTTCTGCGATTTTTTCAGCTCCTCGTAAAATTCCAGGTCGGTTTTCGGATCGGCAGCCTTCGGGTCGATCTTCACCCGGGCCATCTGCTGCTGCTGTTCCTTGGTCTTTAATTCGGCCAGCTCCGTGTCCAGGTTGTTGATTTGGAAACGGATCGGCGCCGTTCCCCGGCCGACCAGCACCCCCAGCACAAACATCCAGGACGAAACCAGAAAAAGGACCAGGTACCGGCCCAGCCGGCTTTTCAGCATCTCTTTCAGGGACTTTTTGCCCTGCTGTTTATCGCTTTTATTGGCCACCACAAATCGTCCGCTGTTACATTTTTTCCGGGGCGGACACCCCCAGCAGGTTCAAGCCGTTTTCGATCACCCTGCGCACGGCTTCCACCAGATAGAGCCGGCCGCAGCTCAGAACCGGATCGTCGGCCAGCACACGGTGCTTGTTGTAGTAGGCGTGAAACTCCGAAGCGAGGTTCATCAGATAAAAGGTAATGCGATGGGGCTCGAGGTTCTCGGCGCTGCTTTGCACGGTTTCGGGAAATCGCGACAGGGTTTTCAGCAGCTGGATCTCCTCGGTCTCGATGAGCCGGGCGACCGCAGCCTCATCGTAGAGAACCTCGGCGGCGGCACTGCCGGAGGCCTTGCGGATGATGCTGCAGATCCTAGCGTGTACGTACTGCACATAGTAGACCGGGTTATCGTTGGATTTCTGCTTGGCCAGCTCCAGATCGAAATCGAGTGGGCTCCCGTAGTGGCGTGACAGGAAAATGAATCGGGCCGCATCCGTGCCGACCTCCTCGACCACGTCCCGGAGGGTAACGAATTCGCCGGCACGGGTGGACATTGCCACCGGCTCACCGCCGCGCAGCAGGTTGACCAGCTGAACCAGGATCACGTGAAACTGGTCGCGGCGATAGCCGGAAGCTTCCACTGCGGCGGTCACGCGCTCAATGTAGCCGTGATGATCCGCCCCCCAGACATCGATCACCCGGTCGAAGCCGCGGGCATACTTGTCCTGGTGGTAGGCGATGTCGGAGGCGAAATAGGTGGTCAGGCCGTTGTTGCGGACAACGACGCGGTCTTTTTCGTCACCGAAGGCGCTGGTGCCGAACCACAGGGCACCGTCACGCTCGTAGACGCTGCCGCGCCGCTGAAAATCCTTGATGACGTTGTCGACCGTGCCGGTGTCATACAGGCTCTGCTCGCTGAACCAGACGTCGAATGCCACGCCGAACCGGCGCAAATCGTTTCGAATGCCCACCAGGATTTCACCGGCAGCCAGTCGGGCACAATAACCGATCGCGTCTTCTTCCGGCTGGTGCAGCAGTTGATCACCTTGCTCGCTTTTGATCCGCAACGCCAGCTCGCGAATATATTCTCCCTGATAGCATTCTGCGGGGAAATCGACCTTCCGGCCGAAAACCTCCGTGTAGCGCAGAAATACGGATCGCCCGAGGGTGCGGATCTGCCGGCCGGAGTCGTTGATATAATATTCCTTCTCGACATCAAAGCCGCAAAAGGCGAGAATGTTACCCACGCTGTCGCCCACCGCCGCTCCCCGTCCGTGGCCCACATGCAGCGGCCCGGTGGGGTTGGCACTGACAAACTCGACCTGTACTTTGCGCCCCCTGCCGAAATTAGCAGCACCGTAGCGATCGCCGGCCTGGTGGATCTGGTGCAGCACCGGATGCCAGGCCTTTGGTTTGACAAAAAAATTGATGAAGCCGGGACCGGCGATTTCGGTTTTTTCCACCAGCTGGTCGCTGTCCCGCAGATTTTCGATAACCCGCTCTGCAATCTTTCGAGGCGGCATCTTCTGCAGCGAAGCGGCCACCAGGGCAAAATTGGTGGAAAGATCGCCGTGGGCATCGGCTTTGGGCTCTTCGATGCTCACCGGAGGCATCTGTGACGAGGGCAGTTCGCCGCTGTCGTGGGCCCGACCGGCCGCTTCGGCCACCAGGGTTTTGAGTCTTTCTTTGATCATAGCCGCAACTCGCTCCATTCGGCAACGCCCGGGGAATATCCGGATAGGCTGTTGCCATCTGCCAATTGGAATGGCAAAAAGTTGTATTTCATATTCAACACCACAAATCAAGTCAAGCGGCTTGTGCCGGCTTTTGCAGCGCATTGACGGTTTCGGTTGACAAACGGCCGGCCAATTGAGAAATTCTGCATCATTACTTCTATTCGGAGGGAGACCCGTATGCGAAAAAAATGGATATCGGCGCTGACGACCGCTGCGGCAATGACTCTTTTGCTGCAACCCGCATTTGCTCACTTCGGCATGCTCATTCCTTCGGACAACATGGTCATGCAGGCCGACAGCCGAACGGTCACACTGCAGCTTTCCTTTTCCCATCCGTTCGAAATGATCGGCATGGAACTGGTCAAACCCAAAAAGTTCGGCGTCCTGGCAAACGGCAGGCCCGAAGACCTGCTCTCCGGCCTGAAGCCGATCAACGTGATGGCCCGCGGCGGCTGGGCGGCCTCCTACCGGATCCGGCGGCCGGGGGTCTACATGTTCTACATGGAGCCCCAGCCTTATTGGGAGCCGACCGAGGATGTTTTCATCATCCACTACACCAAGACCGTGGTCACCGCATTCGGCGACGACGAGGGCTGGGATGAAGAAATCGGCCTGAAAACCGAAATCGTCCCATTGTCCAAGCCATACGGCCTTTATGCCGGCAACGTGTTTCAGGGAATTGTCAAACTGGACGGCAAACCGGTCCCCTATGCCGCCGTGGAGATCGAATACTACAACCGGGATAAAAAGGCCGTGGCGCCCACCGACTATATGATCGCACAGACCATCAGGGCCGATCGCAACGCCGTGTTCACCTATGCGGCTCCCAAGGCCGGATGGTGGGGATTTGCGGCACTCAACGAGGCGGATTTCAAGCTCAAGCTGGAAAGCGGAGAAGAAAAAGCAGTTGAACTCGGAGCGGTACTGTGGGTACATTTCGAACCGTGGCGATAATTTGGCGCTGCGATTGCACTCATTGTCGGTCCATGTAATGGCGGTACAATATATTGCATATTTCTGAAGGGGTTCTCTCAGGGCCGGTGCTGATCTCCGGGGCTGTCCTGGCAGCTGCCGGAACGGCCGTGGGTCTGAAAAAAATCGATTACGACCGGATCGCCCGGGTCGGCATCCTGTCGGCCTCATTTTTCGTGGCCTCGCTGATCCACGTTCCCATCGGCCCGGCCAGCATTCATCTGATCATGAACGGGCTCGTCGGTTTGCTGCTGGGCTGGGCGGCATTTCCGGCTATCCTCGTGGCCCTTTTGATGCAAGGGGTCTTTTTTCAGTACGGGGGTATCACCACCTTGGGGGTCAACACGATGATCATGGCCTTGCCGGCAGTGATATGCTACCACCTGTTTGCACCGCTGCTTGCCAAGGGGCGCAAGGCGGTCCTGGCGGCGGCCTTTGGATGCGGTTTTTGCGCCGTTCTGCTGGGCGCTGTCATCGTCGGCCTGGCGTTGATGTTCACCGAAGAAAAATTTTTGGAAGTCGCCACCCTTGTGGTCACCGCCCACCTGCCGGTGATGATCATCGAGGGTCTGATCACCGCATTTACCGTGGTGTTTCTCCAGAAAGTGCAGCCCTCTATGCTCCCGACGTTTGACGGTTCACCACAAAAAACAGCGAACTCACAAAAATAGCCCGACCGCGCGAATATGCGCCGTCCGTCTTGCGGCTGTAACCAGGAGCCGGAAATGAATCCGAAAAAAAGCGCGCCGAGAAAACAAACCTGTCGCATCATCCGGGCGGTCGGTACTGCCTGGTTCTTTCTGCTTGCTGCCGCCGTCACCACCAATGCCCATAATGTAACCGTGTTCGCCTGGGTGGACGGGGACACGGTTTACGTGGAAAGCAAATTCAGCGGCGGCCGGACAGCGAAAAACGCCCCGATCGAGGTCCTCGACGGCGCTGGGAATCTGATCCTGAGCGGAAAGACCGACGAACAGGGAAAATTCTCCTTTCAGGTTCCCGGCAAAACCGAAATGAAGGTGGTGCTGCACGCCGGGATGGGGCACAAGGCCATATGGAGCATCCCGGCAGAAGACTTGGAAGGGCTCGACACCCTGCCGCCCGCTCCGGCGGCAGCCACTGTAAAACAGCGCCCGGCCCCTGTCGCGTCTCCACAGCCGATGGAACCTTCCGCTGCTGCGGAATCTGTCGGCCCAACCGCGCTGGAAATCGAAAAGACCGTCGAAAAGGTTCTCGACAAAAAGCTCAAACCGGTATTGAAAATGCTGGCCGATTCGAGGCCATCCGGACCGGATATCAGAGACATCCTCGGTGGGATCGGCTACATTTTCGGCCTGGTGGGTCTCGCCGCGTACCTGCGGTATCGGCGATCGGGAAAATCGTCCGCTGCTGCTGCCGCAGACGATGACCCCACGGCCACCGGCAACCGATGACCCGCTCCCCGTGACGCTTATTTCTAAACAGGCGCTTTATTGTGACTGGCCGCTATTATGATCGACGAGCCATTTGCCCACGGCAGCTCCATTATCCACCGCATCGACCCACGGTTTAAGGCGGTCTTTGCCGGTGCGTTGTCCGTCGCGACAGCGGTCTCCTACCGCTTTGAGGCACTGTTTTTTGCCTTGGGCCTTTCGCTGCTGCTCGTTATTGCCGCCCGGCTGGCTATGGGCCTGGTTATAAAGAAGCTGATGGTGGTTGTCGGTTTTTTGTTGCTGCTGTGGCTGGTTCTGCCCCTGACCTTCGAAGGCGAGGTATTCACCCGCATCGGTCCGGTGAAGATCACCCGGCCCGGTTTGATCCTTTCGGCTCAGATCACTTTGAAGTCGCTTTCGATATTGATGATGTTCATCGCCCTGGTGACCACCGCCAGTCTTGTCACCTTAGGGCACGCCATGGATCGACTCGGGATCCCGGCAAAAATCGTCCACCTGTTGTTGATGAGCTACCGCTACATATTCGTCATCGAGCAGGAATACCGGCGCCTGTCCCGGGCCGCCGCTGTCCGCGGATTCACACCCGGCACCAATCTGCACACCTACCGGACATACGCTTATCTGGTAGGCATGATTTTTGTCCGGGCTGCCGAACGGGCCGATCAGGTTTACAAGGCCATGCGCTGCCGGGGCTTCAACGGCCGATTCTACTGCCTGGCCGAATTTCCGGCCCACCGTCGCAACTGGATCTTCGCCGGACTGATGACAATATCGTTGGCGGTCTTAGTATTACTGGAGTTTACCAATGCCGCGCAGGTGTTGACGTAGAAATCGATGAACACCGACCACCCGATAATTTGCCTCAACAACATCTCCTTTTCGTATCCGGGAGCCGATGCCCCGGTCCTCGATCAGCTTGATTTCGATTTTTACGCCGGCGAACGCACCGGCCTGGTGGCACCCAACGGCAGCGGGAAAACCACCTTGTTTCAAATCGTTATGGGACTGTTGAAGCCCGACAGCGGCCACATCAAGATATTCGGCAAAACCGTGTCGGAAGAAAAAGACTTCGTCGCCGTTCGCCCCCGCATCGGATTGCTGTTTCAGGATGCCGACGACCAGCTGTTTAGCCCCACGGTGCTGGAGGATGTGGCGTTCGGGCCCTTGAACCTCGGAAAGAGCAAGCAGGAGGCCGTGGCAATATCCCGCCGGATGCTCTCCTCTCTCGGACTGGAAGGATTCGAGGACCGGATCACCCTAAAACTGTCCGGAGGGGAAAAACGGCTGGTGGCCCTGGCTGCGGTGCTCGCCATGCAGCCGGAGGTGCTGCTGCTCGATGAACCGAGTGCCGGGCTGGACGAAAAAACCAAGGAACACCTGGTCGGGATTCTGAAAAACCTGGACATCAGCTACATCATCGTATCCCACGAGTTCGATTTTCTGGCCGGACTGGCCGAATCGATCTACACCCTGCAAAACGGAAAGATCGTTCTCGACACCGAGCTTCACCTGCACGAGCATGTGCATGCCCATACCTACGGCCGGCAGCCCCACAAACACGATTAGCCGCAGAGGCGGCGAACTCAATTTTCTTGACACCACCGGCGGCATTTCGTATTTGAGACAGGTCCAGGTGTATCAGCTTAATAGGGAATCCCGTTAAAGTCGGGAGCGGTCCCGCCGCTGTGACCCTGCCCGAACACTGCATCCGCCTGTAGCGCCCGTTGTCCGGTATCGTGCAAGCGCCGTCTTCGGCGGGCAAGATCGACCCAGCCGGCAAACAGGCTGCCAGTTTGTAAGGGAACCCCTTCGGCCGTTGCGCGCCACTGTTTCGAAGAATCGACATGGGAAGGCTGCCGAGGGGGCGGGGAAGCCAGAAGACCTGCCTGGGCGTTCGGCCGAACCGTTGCGAGGCAAGCAGGTATCGGAGACCTGACAGGGCCAAGGAAACTGGGTGCAACCCTTCAAACCGAATGGGGTTTGAAGGGTTTTGTTTTTGCCCGGCAAAGCGCCGGGATAACCATCCCTGCAGGGCTGCATGAGATGCACTGATGACAGAAAGCACCGACAATCGACCGGCAAAGCCGCCGCATAGGCGCGCACTGCGTGAAGCCTTCAGCATCCAGCTGGTGTTGCTGGCAGCGGCCCTTTTGCTTGCCGTCGTTGTCTCCAGCCGGCTCGGGTATTTGACCGTAGGCTTCACCGACGTACTGCGGATCATCGCCGCAAAACTGACCGGGCAGGCTGCCCTGACGGCCGAAATGGATGCCCTGTTGCCCGTTGTGGTCCTGGAGGTGCGGCTGCCGAGAATTTTGTGTGCTGCGATCGTCGGTGCCGGCCTGGCCATATCGGGAACCGTGTTTCAGGGCATCCTGCTCAACCCCTTGGCAGATCCTTATACCCTTGGGGTTTCCGCCGGAGCGGCCTTCGGCGCATCGGTTGCCATCCTGCTGAATCTCGGTTTTCTCGGCTTTTACTCCGTGCCCCTGTTTGCATTCATCGGAGCGGCGGCAACGCTGTTTTTCGTCATCATCCTTTCATCCTCCGGCGAAGGGCTGTCGTCCAACAACCTGATTCTTTCCGGCATTGTTGTGGCGGCCATCCTGTCGGCCGGCATCAGTTTCCTGAAGTACCTGGCCGACGAGCACGTCTCGGTGATCATCTTCTGGCTGATGGGCAGCTTCGCCTCCCGGACCTGGGCGGATGTGGCTCTCACTGCCGTTGCCATCGGCACCGGTTTTCTGGTGATGCTGTTTTACGCCCGGGACCTGAACCTGATCTCGCTGGGCAACCGCACTGCATCTTCCATGGGCGTGGACACCGCCCGTGTGATGATGATGCTGCTGATCACGGCATCGGTGATCGCTGCGGTGTGTGTGTCGGTTTCGGGTATCATCGGGTTCGTGGGTCTTCTGGTTCCGCACATGGTGCGGCTGATCACCGGGCCGGACAACCGCAGGCTGCTGCCCGCCAGCCTGCTGACCGGTGCGATCCTGCTGTTGGGTGCCGATACTGTCACCCGGGCGGTTCTGCCGACCGAAATACCGATCGGGGTGCTCACCGCCCTGATCGGCGGGCCGGTCTTCTGTTATATTTTCTGGAGAAGACAGAAAATGCTGCGGGGGGATGCATCGTGAATTTGCGCCTGGAGCAGGTGGGCTTTTGCTACGGGGATCAAAAGATCATCGACGATTTGTCGATGGACCTTCCACCAGGCCTGTTTTACGGCATTTTAGGGCCCAACGGTTCCGGAAAAACAACCCTGCTCGACCTGCTGACCGGCCACCGCAAGCCGACGGACGGACGGATCCTTTATGGCGACAGGGAGCTCAGCGATGTTCCCCGCAAGCAGCTGGCCAAAGAAATGGCCCTCGTGCCCCAGAACTTTTACGTCAACTTCCCCTTTCGGGTCCGAGAAGTCGTGATGATGGGACGCTACCCGCACATCCCGCGCTTCCGCCCGCCGTCGGCCGAAGACGACCGGATCGTTGCCGAGGCCATGTCGGCAGCACAGATCACAGACTACGCCGGCTGTTTTGTCACCGAGTTGAGCGGTGGCGAGAAGCAGCGGGTGGTGTTCGCCCGGGCCCTGGCCCAGAACACGCCGCTGCTGCTGCTCGATGAAGCCACATCCAGCATGGACATTCGCCACTCCATCCAGGTCCTGAACCTGGTGGCACAACGGGTAAGGGCGGAAAAACAGACCGCGCTGGCAGTGATGCAGGATATCAACCTGGCCGGTATGTACTGCGAACACCTGATTTTCATGAAACACGGTCGGATCGTCTGCCACGGACCGACGCAGCAGGTCCTGAATCCAGACACCCTTCGCCGGGTGTTCGAAGTCGAAACCAAAGTCTACGACGAGCCGTTTTCCGGCTCCGCGCAGGTCGCGTTCAAAAAGTAGCAGGTGTATTACGGTTATGGATCGAACTCAGCGCATCGAACGCATGCCGCCATCCATGGGGGGGTCTCTGCTCGCATTTTTTTGGGGAAGCAGACAAAAACCAATCGGTTTTGCCGCTGTTGCGACGATCCGGCAAAACAGGGCCTGGTTTGCGCTGCTGGCGATCGCACTGGCCGCTGTCTTGCCAGGTGCGGCGTTTGCCGGAACCCCTTACCCGGCCTTCGGCATCGAAGGCAATGCGGCCATTCGCGACCAGGGCGGGCGGCGCATTGCCGTCGAGCGGCCGTATCGGCGCATCATCTCCCTTTACGGCGCCCACACGGAAAACCTGTTTTCCCTGGGCCTGAACGCGGAAATCATCGGCGTGGGCCGAAACGAAGTTTATCCGGCCGAAGCGCTGGACAAGCGCGTGTTCTCTTATCACGACGACCCGGAGCGGTTTCTGGCCGCCCGCCCCGACCTGGTGCTGATCCGTCCGATGATCGATCGGGGATACCCGGCCCTGGTTGACCGGCTGGAGCAAAGCGGCGTAGCGGTGGTCTCCCTGCAGCCGGTAAACATTGAAGAGATGTTTCTCTACTGGCAGATCCTGGGGCTGCTCACGGGCAAAAAAAGCCGCGCCGAGGAGATGATCGGAACCTTTCAGGCCGCAGCGGCAGCGTGCCGGTCCCTGTTCGCTGAGATCGCCGTGAAAAAAGGCGTCTTCTTCGAGTCGATTCACAGCAAGATGAAGACCTTTGCCCCGGATTCCATGGCGGTTTTCGTGCTGGAATCCGCCGGCGGCATCAATGTGGCCGCAGACGCGCCCCGGGTGCGCCAGACCAACATCGCCGCCTACGGCAAGGAGCGCATCCTGGCCAAAGCCGGCCAGATAGAGGTGTACCTGGCCCAATACGGGGCCATGAACCGCCCCTCGATCGAGATGATCCGCAATGAACCGGGTTTTCGGGTCATCAAGGCGATCCGGGAAGACCAAATTTACCTGATCGACGAGATGATCGTCTCCCGCCCGACGATGCGGCTGATTGACGGCATCTTTGAGATCGGCCGCAACCTGTATCCGGACCTCTTTCATCCGGAAGCCGTAAACAGTCTGCAGGGATTGAAACCTTTTTCCCGGCAATGAGAATCGGTTGCCGGCCGGAAGGGGAAAAATCAATTATCGTTACCGGTGAGGATCAAATGAACCAGAAAACAGGCATATTGTACGGCCTGGGAGTCGGACCCGGCGATCCGGAGCTGATCACTCTCAAAGCGGCCAGAATCCTAAACAGCGCGGATGTGGTTTATGCGGCCGCTTCTTCCAAGAACAGCTACAGCCTGGCGGTAAGCATCGCCCGGCCGCACATCCCGGACCTGACAGCGGTAAAAATGCTGCCGTTTCCGATGACCGCCGATCCGAAGGTCAAAAAAGACGCATGGCATCAAAACGCCCTCACCCTGATCGAGGAGCTGGAGCAGAAAAAGATCGTCGCGTTTATGACCCTGGGCGATTCGATGACTTACTCCACCTACGGGTACGTGCTAAAACACGTCCGCAAGCTGGCGCCGCACATTCCGATCATCAGTGTTCCCGGCATCACCTCCTATCAGGCATCGGCGGCCTGCCTCAACTCACCGCTGGTGGAAGGCGAAGAAGCCCTGCTGATTGTATCGGGGGTTACCGGCGGCGACATCCTTCGAAAATTCGCCGTCACCCCCGACAACCTGGTGTTTATGAAGGCCTATCGCAATATAGCCGACATCACCGTCGCCCTGGAGGAGACCGGTCTGCTGGAAAACAGCGTGGTGGTGAAAAACTGCGGCCTGCCCGACCAGCAGGTGATTACCGACATCAAAACCCTGGAGAGCAGCCCGCCCAACTACTGGACCCTTGTTCTGGCCAAACAGAAAAAAATCGATGCTCCGGAAGAAAGCTAAACCGAACATTCGCGCCGCTGCTGTCTCCCTGCTGGTATCTGCCGTTGCCCTGGGCCTTGGTGCGGTTTTTATCGAAGGCCTCCAGCTGCAGGATCTCGCCAGAAAACTCTTCTGGCCCCTGCTGCGCCTGATGGGGTTCATCTGCGTCGGGTTGGCCGTCGGCCAGGTGATCGAAGCATCGGGCTGGACCCGGACTATCGCGGCGGTGGGGATGCCGGCCTTCCGGTTTGCCAACCTCGGTAGCCGGTGCTCGGCGGCCTTTACGACTGCTTTTTTTTCCGGGGTTGCCGCCAATGCCATGCTGCTGGATTTCTACCGGGAAAAAAAGATCACCCGGCCGCAGCTTTTTCTTTCCAACTTCATCAATCAACTGCCCGGTTTTTTTCTTCACCTGCCGACCACTTTTTTTATTGTCGTGCCCCTTACCCGCGGTGCCGGTATCCTCTACTTTCTGCTCACATTTTCGGCCGCGCTGCTGCGAACGGCCGTTTTCCTGCTTTACGGGCATTTGCGGCTGCCGGCTGACGGCAGTAAAAAGGAAGAACTTTCGGACCGCACCGGCAAAGCGGAGGAGAAAACGGCCCGAAGGGATCAGGCCTGGCAGGGGATCCGATCCCGCCTGCCGACACGGCTGGCCAATATCGCCATCTACGTGGTGCCGATCTACATCACCGTATTTATCTTCAACCGATTGGGGATGTTCAACCTGGTGCGCACCTGGCTGGCAGGTTATATCACCACATCGTTTATACCGGTTGAATCTCTGTCGGTGGTGGTGATGAGCTTTGCCGCCGAGTTCACGTCGGGTTTTGCCGCTGCCGGCGCCATGCTCGACGCCGGTGTGTTGACCGTCAAACAAACCGTGGTGGCCCTTCTGATCGGCAACATTACGGCGTTTCCCATTCGCGCCCTGCGCCATCAGCTGCCCCACTACATGGGTATTTTTTCTCCCCGGATGGGCACCCAGCTGCTGGTCATGGGACAAAGTTTCCGGGTGCTCAGCATCATGATCGTCGGCGGATTGTATCTGGCGTTCGCCTGAATAACCGAACCGCTTACCGAATGCACGGATCGACGAAAATAGTCTTTCTGGCTTGCTGCTGGCTGGTGCTTCCGGTCGGATGCGCCTACCTGCCGCTGCCCCACATGCCGGCACCGCACCTGCCGGAATCGTGGACGGCAACCGCCGCTGACTTTGACGCCATCGCAGATCGGACGGACGAGGCCCGGCTGCAGGTCATCATCGCCTACGGGCAGCTGGTGGACAACCATGCGGCCCTTCGCCTGGTCAGTCCGGGGCACCCGGTGCTGTTCTGGGATCCGGGCGGAGGCTACAACAAGCAAAGCGCGCCGCGCACCCGCTGGAACGATATAATCATCGAGGACCCCCCGGACCTGAAAACCTACCTCGCCTTTCGCCGCACGCACTTCGACACGGCGGTGGAGATCTTTGAATGGCGCATCACCCCAGGGCAGGCAAACCGGCTGGCCGACGTGCTTCGATACGGAACAGACGGCAGCCACCCGGCCGGGCCCTTTCGATCCGAAACCGTCGGACTCTTCTGCAGTGAGGCGATCAGCGACTTTCTGGGTCGGTTCGCCGGTGACATCATGACGATATCCGAGACCTATTTCTGGCCCAACGAACTGGCCAAGGCGCTTTACACCCAGGCCCCCTATCGGGTGATCGTGTTTCGCAGCACGGATACGCCGGTGATTTACCAGCCGCCGTCGACAGCGCAGCCGGTGCTTTCCCCTCCACCGGCATCCGCTCCCTCGCACAGCACCCGCCGGTAAGCCAATAAAAAAGGCCCCCGGGCAGCAGCCGGCGACCGTATCGATGGTTTCCCCCTTCCACCAGGGTTTAAAGGATCGTTTCCACGTCCTTGCGGGCGATCGGGTGGGTCCGCTCTTATTCTTCCCGGAATATGGCGGCAGTTGGGCTCATTTCTGGTAGTACTTCCGGAATTTTTCTTCCGAGCACTCTGGACACAGGTTGCTGCGAAAATCGAACTCCGCGTGATCCTGCAGGTAGGTTTCCAGCGGCTTCCAGTGTCCCCGGTCGTCTTTGACTTTTTTACATTTTTTGCAGGTGTTCAACCGCGCGGCCGGTTTTTTCTTCCGGCTGTGGGCCGCCGCCATCTCCTTTTCGATTCTTTTGCGCTTGTCGATCTCCTCCCGCAAATGGCGGTTGATTTTTTCCAACTCCTCGGTGCGCTCGGCGACTGCCTGTTCCAGCTGCTTCTGGTAGCTTTTCAGTTGGTCCTCGGCCTGGTGGCGGTCATCGACCTCCCGCAGCAGACGCTGGTTGTACTCCTGCAGATACCGGTTCTGGGAGCGCAGGTCATCGGTCAATTTGTCCGTGCTGTCACGGATGAATCCGGCGATCGATTTCATCACGGCCAGCGATATGGGCTGGTGTTCGGTGATGATTTTTTCAAAATCCTGGTAGAGGATGGTGAGAAAGGCGGCCGGGGTTTTGGTCACCACCGTCGCACTGCGGGGCAGATCGTCGATCAGGGCCAATTCTCCGAACATCCGCCCGGGTCCGAACACCGCCAGGAGGATTTGATCCGGGCTCCCGTAATTTTTCCAGATCTCCACCTCGCCTTCATAGATGATGAAGAACTTGTCTTTGGTGGCTCCTTCGACAAAAACGATCTCGCCGGCCTGCCGCGACTCTTTGGTGCAGACCCCAGCGATCAGATCGATTTCTTTTTCCGAAAGAAATGACAGGTAGTTGACGCTTTTTAAGAATTCAGAATAATTACGCATTGTTACACCTCTTTTCCCCAACGTTGGGTTCAGTAACTATTCTGGTTCTTCAAAGAACGTGCCTGTGTCAGACCCGATTGGTCCGGGTTTGTATTAGATATCCCAACGCGGTGCGGACGATCAAGCATTTTTTACGCCTGACCGCTTCCGGCAAAAACCGGTAATGCGAATATCTGTCCCACAAAAGTCACCCCGGCGAACACGGCAAGGCGCATAACGGCAGCCGGCCAAAAGCATCGCATCTCGGTGCGGCTTTCCGCATGGCAAGCCGCCCCCCGTTTCGACGGCGGCCGGGCCACAGGCTCTTGGGTGCGTTTTGGGGTGGAATGGAAAAAAAAGGGGTCGCGGCGGCAGCCCGCGACCCCTTGCAATGTCTGGTAGGCACGACTGGATTTGAACCAGCGACCTCTACCGTGTCAGGGTAGCGCTCTCCCCCTGAGCTACGTGCCTAAATGGAAGGATTGTGCAATAACATCGGACAAATGGACTGTCAAGCACTAAAACCCATCTCAACAATAGTGAATCGGGGGCTCCGGGCAAGGCGTGGGGCGGCGAAAAAAAGCGGGGCATACCCGATCTCGAAGGCCAGTGTTCTGCACCAACCCGCACCGCAGCTCTGGGCCCATGCATGCATTGTGGAGATGCGTTTTTATCAGTTCTGGGCCGCGGGCGCATGGGAGATGAGCTGTATCTTCAGATTGTCCTCCCCGACCTCGTAGATATTGATGCCGAAAGTGTCAAAAGCGCGCAGCATCAGCGAATTGGCGAGCTCTCTGGCACTGCCCTTGTAGGCCACCTTCAGGGTGGCTGTATCGGCCTTGAGCTCCTGCACGGCTATGCCTTCGACCCCCTCGACGGTGTTGAGCATCCGCCGAAACATCACGAAGTTGGCCAGATTGCGGGTGCCGGTGAGCGCCACCTCGATCTTGTCCGCCTCGAGCTTTTCCTTCTGCCAGGCGTCCTCGATATCGATGGCCAGCTGCTCGCCTACCAGGCTGCCGCTGCCCCTCAGCGCGTCCCGGCCGCCGGCCTGCTCATCCACATTGGCGGCCACCGCGGTTCGGGTGACGGCAGCGAGCTGATCCCCGGTTTTGGTCCGGTAGGCCCGGGCATTGATCAGTCCCTTGAAGGATCGAATGCTGGAGCCCATGACGTTGGGGGCTGCCTCGGCAAGGGCCGTGCCGATTACCACCACATCCGCATTTAAGGCCTTGCCCAGGTTGACGGCTTCTTCCGGGCCGATGTCGGCCGAGTCGGTTACCGCTGCTGTGGCCATCCGCTGAACCCGGGGTCCGTGTTCGATGATCTTGAAATTCTGCTCGCGCATCACCTCGGCGATGGCCGATTCGGCCACCGGCTTGGAATACGGCATGCCCTGCCCCCACCAGTACCGCGGGTATGGTTCCTGCAGGTCCTGTTCGGAAAGAAAGAACAGAACCCTGGGCATGGTTTTGTGGGCGCGGATCACGCCGGCCCGGGAGAGCTGGTTTTTCAGTGCATTGCGCGACACGCTCGCCTGGACCATTACCCGGTATTGATCCCCGAATGCGCCCTCGGTGAGCACCTTGTAATCCTGGACGTATTTTCCGGTCTGGGTGTAGACGATGGCATTTAACTTTTCGTGATTGTCCACCATCGCCTCGACGGTGAGCAGCTCGGCCGCCACCAGCCCGACCGCACTCACCAGGCTGTTGGCAATCGCCTGCTGCCGGGCGGTGGTAACGTCCTGCTTGCTGATGATTCCCGTGCCCACCACGATAAACGTGTTGCCGGATGTTTTGGCCGCATCTGCCGCAGCGCCGGGTCCAAGCAGCGCTGCCACGACCGTCAGCAACACGGCGGTCCGCAAAACCGTACCTTTCATCTGCAACTCTCCTGTCTTTCGGATAACCGAATCCCCAAATTTACGACGCTGCCCTCGAGCCTGTCGTTTTGCCGCACCAGCAAGCGGCTGCATGGTCACATCTGGCGCAACAGCGCGTAGTCGGCGATATCGAGCAGCAGCTGCTTGTCGGCCGAATCCTCAAAATTTGTCAGGGCCTGTTTGGCGATTTCAATGTGATCCCGCGCACGCTTTCTGGTGTAATCGATGCCGCCGTATTTCTGCAGCCGCTCGATCAGCCACTGGAACTCTTCGGGAGAAAAATCGCGGTTGCGGATGATCTCCACCATCTGCCAGCGGTCGCTGCCGCCGGCTTGCTTCAGGGAACTGATCACCGGCAGGGTCAGCTTGCCCTCGCGCAGGTCCGCGCCGACCAGCTTGCCCAGCTTTTCGCTGTCCACCGTGTAGTCGAGCAGATCGTCTGCCATCTGAAACGCCAGGCCCAGGTTGCCGCCGTATTCTGCAAGCGCCAGTTCCTGCTGTTCGGAGACGTCGGCCAGGATGCCGCTCACCCGGCAGGCTCCCTGGAACAGCACCGCGGTTTTGCGCCGGATCACCTCCATGTAATCGTCCTCGCTGAGCCGGGCCGAGCCTTTGTTTAGCAGCTGCTGAATTTCTCCCTGGGACATGTTTTCGGTGATCTCGGCAATTACCCGGATGACCCGCGACCGGCCGGTTTCGGCAGCGATGGTCAGTGACCGGGCCAGCAGGAAATCCCCCACCAGGACAACGGTGGCCGGGTCCCAGACCGTGTGGGCCACCGGTCGGCCGCGGCGGATGGCGGCACCGTCCACCAGATCGTCGTGCAAAAGGGTGGCTGCGTGCAGGTACTCGAAAATGGTGGAGAACTTGTGGACGAAACCGCCGTTGTAGCCGCAAAGCCTTGCCGAAATGACCATCAGAAGAGGCCGGAGCCGTTTGCCGCCGCTGAACAAAATGTGCCGGGCAATCTCGGAGACCAGCTCCAGGTAGGGATGCAGGTTTTCGGCCAGCTCGGTCTCGATCTGCTGCAAATCTCCTACGACCCGGGACACGATTTTTTCCTTCAGCTCTTCGCTCACTCCGGCACTCCCATCAGATCGTACGTCTCCGCCTCCGTAATGCGGACCTGCTGAAAACAACCGGGCTTCAGCGACCCGGCCCGAACCAGCGTGGTGCCGTCCACCTCCGGCGCCTGAAAGGCGGTGCGGCAGGCGTAAAGCCCGCGTTCCACACAGTTTTCTACCAGCACCGGCAGGCTGCGACCCAGGTAGCGGCGATTGTTGCCGGCCGATATGCCGGCCTGACAGTACATGACCGCATCCATCCGCTCGGCGGCCACCGCTTCGGCCACATGACCGCCGAGCCGGTGAGAGGCCAGATCCGCGGCGTCCGAGTAGGTAAAGCAACCCAGATGATCGAATCGGATCTCCTCTATGAATCGCAGCAGGGTCTCAAAGTCTTTTTCGGTTTCTCCCGGGAAACCGACGATCACGGTGGTCCGGATCGCCGCTTCGGGTATCTGTTCGCGGATGCGATCGATCAGCCGGTGCAGGTCGCTGCGGCTGTAACGACGGCCCATCTTTCTGAGCACCCTGTCGGCAGCGTGCTGAATCGGGACGTCGAAGTATTCGCACAGATTGGCGTGTTTGGCAACTATTTGTATCACCGCATCGTCGATGCTCTCCGGATGGCCATACAGAAATCGGATCCAGAAATCCGCCGGCTCATCCGGGGCACACTCGCCGCGCGAATCGGCGGTGAGCCGGGCCAACGAATCAAGCAGCCGGGCCAGGTCGACAGCGCCGCTGCCGTCGTGCCCGTAGGCCGTGGTATCCTGAGACACCAGCACCAGCTCCTTCACGCCGGAGTGCAGCAGCTGCCGGGCTTCGGCAACGATATCCTCCGCATCGCGGCTTTTCTGGCGCCCCCGCAGCTTCGGGATGATGCAGTACGTGCAGCGGCGGCTGCACCCCTCCGCAATTTTCAGATACGCCATTGAAGAGAGCGCCCGCTGCCGGGGCTCATCTGCCCCGGCAACCGGCAAGGTGTCCGGATCGGGCAAAATACATCGGGAAGCGCACAGGGTGCCGGCAACCGCCTCTGCAATGCGGTCGAATGCGCCGGTGCCCAAAAACAGATCCACTTCGGGTATGGCGCCGACAATCTCTTGCCGGTAGCGCTCCGGAAGACACCCGGTTACAATCAGGCGCCGGCAGGCACCGGTTTGCTTGTAGCGCGCCAGCTGCAGGATCGTGTCGATCGACTCGTCGGCGGCGGCTTCGATGAAGCTGCAGGTATTGACCACGATGGCATCGGCCTGCCCGGGCTCGTCCACCAAAACCGCCCCGCTGCGCTGCAACCGGCCCAGCATCCATTCACTGTCGATCTGGTTGCGGGCGCAGCCGAGGCTGGCAAGATATACACGCGTGCTGGTCGCTGGGTTCTGCATGCCGATGGCCTGAAGGCAGCCGGACAGAAAGCTGGCTGCGGGTTTGTCCAATACGGAAAGCGGGTTGCTGGATGCCCGGTATGTTTGCCGGAGGGCGGCTGCCGGGTCAAGAACAAATGCGTAAAAAGGCTGCCCGACAGGCGGGCAGCCCTGGTTTATGCAAGCAGTTTGCCTGATTTTGCGTCTATCTCTTCTCGCCGAGCGCCCGGCGCTTGCGGCTCTGCCGCGCAGCGCCTATCCTTTGCGCTTTTTGATCTCCTCGGTGACCAGCGGGACGATCTCAAACAGGTCGCCGACGATGCCGTAATCCGCCTTGGAGAAGATCGGTGCCTCGGGGTCCTTGTTGATGGCAACGATGACCTTTGACGAAGACATGCCGGCCAGGTGCTGGATCGCTCCGGAGATGCCGCAGGCGACATACAGGTTCGGTGACACGGTCTTGCCGGTCTGGCCCACCTGGTCCGAGTGCGGGCGCCAGCCCTCGTCGACCGCCGACCGGGACGCGCCCACCGCTGCGCCGAGCACTTCGGCCAACCCCTCGACGAGCGTGTAGTCCGATCCGCCCATTCCCCGTCCGCCGGAAACGATGACATCGGCTTCGGTCAGCTCCACCTTTTCGGTCTCGAGCTTTTTCTCCACGAACCGCAGCCGGCCTTCGCCCGGATCGACGTCGAGCTTTTCCACACTGCCGTCTTTGGGATTTTCGGTGATGCTCATCGCATTCGGCCGCACGGCGACGATCTTCGGGCTGCCGTTCAGGGCCACCTCCGCCAGCACCTTGCCGCCGTACATCGGCCGGGTGGCTGCAACATTGCCGCCTTCCACCGTAACGGCCACACAGTCCATGGCCAGGCCGGCATTTAACCGAGCCGCCAGCCGGGCTGCCAGATCCTTGCCCTGGGAAGAGGCGCCGATGACCAGCACCTCGGCGGACTGCTTGCCGGCAATGTCGGCAATTACGTTCGTATACGGCTCGGTGATCTGCTCGGCCAGGGCCGGGTGGTCTGCCACCAGGACCTTGTCGGCGCCGTACTTGCCGAGCTCGCCGGCAATCGCCTCCACGCCGGAACCCAGCACCACCGCCGCCAGGTCGGTCCCCAGGCTGTCGGCCACACGGCGCGCCTCGCTGACGACTTCATAGGTCACCTTGCGAAATGTTCCGTCTCTTTGCTCCGCTATCGCTAATACGCTCATTGAACCCTCACATGTTCCGGTTGTACGTTTTCGTTTTTCGCCGGTCGGTTTGCGTTGCCGCCGGTCTGCCGGCGGCCCGTGGCAGAAAATCTTCTGCCCCCGGCAGGCTTACAGCACCTTTGCTTCTTCGCTCAGCAATTTCACCAGCTCCGCCGCCTTTTCCGCGGCGGTTTCGCCCTCGATGATCCGCCCGCCCTTTCTCTCCGGCGGGGGCTGCAGGGCCGCGATGGCGGTTACCGGCTGCAGGGTGGCCGCGTCGATGCCCAGATCGGCCAGAGACTTGGTCTCCAGCGGCTTTTTCTTGGCTTTCATGATGCCCGGCAGCGAAGCGTAGCGGGGCTCGTTCAACCCGCGCTGGGTGGTAAACAACACCGGCAGGTCCGCTTCCAGGGTCACCGTGCCCCCCTCGATGGTCTGCCGGCACTTGATCTTGCCGTCTGCGATTTCTTCCCGGTTGACCATGGAAATGTTCGGTATGCCCATATACTCGGCCACCGCGGTGCCGACCAGGTAATTGTCGTCGTCCACCGCCCGCTGGCCGGCAATGACCAGATCGAAGGGCATCTGTTTGAGGGCCGCTGCCAGAATCCGCGCCACCCCCAGGCCGTCGCACGCCAGCGCGGCCGGATCGTTGATCAGCACCCCTTCATCGGCGCCCATGGCCAGGGCGGTGCGAACTGCCTCGGTGGCCTTGTCCGGCCCGACCGTCAGGATCGTCACCTTCCCCCCCTGGCCCTCGCGGATGCGCAGCGCCTCCTCCACGGCAAACTCGTCGTAGGGGCTGATAACCCACTTGAGATCGTCGGTTTTAATCGACTTACCGTCCCCGCCCACCGCGATAATCGACTCGGTTGCAGGAACCTGCTTGAGCAACACCACAATGTCCACTTTACCACCATCCTTTCATCTGCCGCCGCAGCGCCGACTTCCAGCAAGCATCGCTGCAGCCATGATTATTTTTTGTGACCGATCAGGCCAGCGGCACCGACTATCGGATCAGATGCCGGGTAACCCTCGGATACAAATAGACAAACCAGATCCGGCAGGCTACAGCAAGAAGGCCGGATTGTCAACGAAAGAGTGCGACCGGATCGCAAGAAGAAGATCCGTCAACACGGTTTCGGGGCCGGCTTTCGGAGAAAGCCGTTGTTAATTGCAGGAATCCCGCAGCGCGACAGCCGCCCGCTCGAGCAGATCCTCGGCGCTGTCTTCGCCTTCATCGGCCAGTTGCCCCAGCCCGTAGACAATAGAGAGTGGCAGCCGGCCGTCGGCCGGGGCCTGGCGGGCCAGCTGCGCCAGGCGGCTGCAGATCACCTCGGCCTCGGACAGGTCGGTCTGGGGCATCAGCAGGGCGAATTGGTGCAGGTCGATCCGGCTGAGGGTGTCGGATCTTCGGATGTTGGCCAGAAAAAAATCGCTCAGGGCCCGAAGCGCCTGCTCTCTTTCCCGGGAGTCCGGATCGCTTTGGCCGGCATCGGCTCTAAACTCCACCACGCAAACGGTCATGGCGGTTGCATATCTTCGGGACCGGTCGATCTCGGTTTCCAGGACCTTTACGAAGCTGCCGCGGTTGCACAGCCCGGTGGAGTCGTCGCAGGTTTTGGCGTCGGCCAGGCAGCTGGAGATGTGCTCGAGCCGGTCGCAGATGGTGCGCAGCAGGTTGAACATGAACTTCTGGGCCGTGGGCGGATACAGCCACTGCAGGCGCTGGATCATCTTCCAGTTGATCCGCAGCAGCTCGACCGGCTCCAGGGCAACGACCGTGGCCGACCGGGGCGCGGCACGCAGCAGGCCCATCTCCCCGAGCACCTCGCCGGTGTACATGCGGTTGAGCACCCGGCGGCTGCCGAACAGCTGGCACTGGTCGTCGTCGTCAAGCGGGTCGAGCACTTCCATGGAACCCGAGACGATGGTGTACATGGCATCGCTCGCCTCTCCCTTGTGAAACAGCACCTGTCCGGCGTCGAGCTTCAGCAGCGATCCGGCCATGATAATCGATCGGATCTCGGCACGCGACAGGTCCTGGAACAACGGGATGCCTTCTTTGGGCTCCTTGCCCAGCTTCAGCCGCACCAGGTCCCACAGGGTCACCAGCTCCACGTGCTGCATCAGCGACGGCAGCACGATCAGATCGCCCACCAGGGCCGCGAGCATGGTGATCACCATCATGATGCCGAACACCGCTGTCGGCTTGAAGCTGGAGAAGATCAGCACGGCAAAGCCGAGGCTGATGGTGATGGTGGTGAAAATGATCGGCCGGCCCACGTGCATCAAAGTGTCGCGCAGTGCGCGCCGGTCATCCAGGTCTTTTTGAAACTCCCGGTTGTAGCGCACCAGGTAGTGAATGGTGTCGTCGACGGCCAGGCCGATGGCGATGCTGGCGATCAGGCTGGTGACCATGGACAGCTCGATCCCCAGCCAGCCCATGATGCCGAAGTTGATGGCGATGGGAAACAGGTTGGGCACGATAGCGATCAGCCCGACCTTAAGAGACAAAAACAGCAAGAACATGATGCCGAACACCAGCACCATGGTAAACGACAGGCTTTTGACCTGCCCGGCGGTCATCTGGTGGCTGCTGGCGGCAATCGATATACCGAAACCGGTCACCTCCCACTGCAAGTCATTGGCAAACTCCCGGGCGGTGTGGGCCATCACCTGCTCCCGCAGCTGCAAAAACTCCCGGGAGCTGGAGATGTGGGTCAACAGCACGATGTTGGTTTTGGACAAATCGGCGCTCATGAACCGCTCGTACATGTCCTGGCCGAGCATGGTGGCGTAGTTGTTCATCACCATGCGCACTTCAAAGCCCTCTTCGGGCAGCGCGTAGTAGGCCGGGTCGAACTGGTTTAACGCGTAGTTGACCAGCTTCATGTAGTCGGCAAACGAGACGGTCTTGTCCACCCCGGGCAGGGTCTCTAAAAACCGCTGCACCCGGATCACCTCGGCCAGGTGCTTCGGGTTTTCGAAATAGTCCGCCTCGGTGTGCGCCATCACCACGTTGATGGGGAAGCTGCCCGACAGCACCTGGTAGATGTCGTCGAAGTTTCGCTTCACCGCGGTGTCCTGCTTGAAATAGCCCACCGGGTTGGTCTCCACCCGCATCCGGGTGACGCCGAACAGGCAAAACAACACAAACACAGCGATCACCGGCAGCACCAGATGCTGGCGATTGAGGTTCCAGTCGATGATCCGCTCAATGATCGGCCGGACAAAATCCCGGCGATTGCCGTGCGCCTCGGTCTTTTTGTCCGGCAGCCGCATGAGCGACAGCGCGGCCGGCAGCAAGGTCTGCACGAGCACCAGCAGGCTGAGCATGCCAAAACAGGCGAAAACGGCAAACTCGCGGATGGTGGGTATCCGGTTTAGCAGCAGCGAGACCAGCCCGATCACGGTGGTGACCACCG
>LJNK01000048.1 GCA_001303025.1 Deltaproteobacteria bacterium SG8_13 | reverse complement strand
TGCCAAAGTCATAACTATCAGATTTTACAAGGTTTGTGAAGATAGGGTTTGGCTATCACAGTATGTGGTTGCTCACCCTTATCGGAATCCTCCGCATTTACAACTTATACAAAATTACACTTCTGCAATCCTGCCGTCCAGCTTTGAACTTCTCGGGGGTAAAAAGAATTCAGCTAACTACAACTCCCACTTTTCTGCTTACTCTTTTGGTATGCGCACGGCTACCGCCCGTAAGTTTTTGGAGTTTGTGCTTATACTCAAGACCTTTTTACTCAAGTTATAACTGAAGTTCCAGATTTTAGTATTTTTTGTTTCGTACTCTGTTGACCACAAACGCCACCCGGTTTCCGGAAAAAAGGGTGGATGGAAGCGCTCGTATCCAGTCTTAGGTCGTATGTTTTTGAGCTCATCGACAGCCGGCAGCCGCCAGCCGCCTCCGTCAATTGTCAGACCGGCAACCCACGATCGGGCTTCTTCCCAGCTAGTATCCCTGTCAGGGCCGGCGATCCATTCCAAACCTGATTGGGTATCCGTTATAATACCGCTGGCACTGAAATGAAAACGGCTGACATATTCCCAGTAGGAAAGACGACTTTTTGCCTTGGAACGCATCTGATTGTCGCGAAGTGAGGATGGATCGTCTTCTATAATTGTTTTGAGAAATCCTTCCCAGATATCTATTTTCTGCAACGCCGTCAGGACTTCTTTTTCATCCATGAGAATCAATTCCGAAAACTTTTGTTCCTTTTCTGGATGCCATGGCTTCAACATTTCCTTTACGCGCTGTTTCCTTTTTTTTTCTTCTTCAATACCACGGAAAAATTCCTGGTATTCATTCTCCTTGAACGATATATTTGAGATTTCTTCGGTCTGCATTTTCTTTTGAGTGATATTTTTGGTCAGAATTTTTAAGGGAAGGTATGTCTCATGCGATACCCACAATGTTATTCTAATCTCTGACCCCCAATTCGGACGTGGTTCTGTATACGCAACCACTGTCACCTGGTTGCCGGCCAGCAACCCCTGACCGATGATTCGCGTATCGTCGGATTTTTGTGCTTCTTTCAAAAACCAAATGGCTGTATTTATCGTAAGGCCCTTCCATTCGGTCCACTTGTCGTTTTGCAGGAAATAGCTTTTTCCTCCGATTTGTTTCACCCCATCCAAAAAGCCGCTCACATATATATTGTCATCCTGAATCCATATTCTGCCTTTGCGAACCATATTGGCAGGTGATGTAACTTTGGTATCGTAGCTCAGAACCCGGATAGAATTTGCTTTGTTGAAAATATCTTCCAGCGACAACGGCGGTGTCTCACCCGCGTGGGAAAGCGCGAGTCCTTCAATGAGCATAAAGGTTATCAATATGATAATTGATATCTGTTTCATTGATTGGTTTACAGCGGTTATTGGATGTATTCGGCCATAAGAAATCCTTGGCTGGCAACCTTTAGTTTCAGTCAATTATAACATATCCCTCTGAGAATAATAAACTCATGGGTCGCAACCTGTTTCAGCCAATTTTGATACTCTTTTGCTCTATCGGCATTTTATGATAATTTTGCCTATTATACTGGTGTTGATGATAAAAGGGGGCTTAAATCAAGAGTATCAGGAGATTTGCCAAAGTAATAGCAACGTGTGTTTTCTTGCCAGTAAATGAACTAAGGCAAAATCACAGATAGGCTTTGGATATGTCAATCTGGGGAGCAGGAAGATTGAGAAACTCAAAATGGACCTAAAAAGGAGCTAAGACCGAATATAGTACTCTGCCATAATATCTGATCTTTGAAAAAGTGCTGCATGATATCAGACTACTCCGTCGCAGGGAAAAGTTAAGCAGGAATGGGAAAAGGACTATAGATATGCCTGTGCAATGTAGACGGACGAACTGATGATGGCACCGGAGATAAACGCAAGATAGGCCAGCCGGACAAAAAAGTATTTCTTGCGGTGCAGGTACTGCCCCAAAAGATAGACCTCACGGACCTGGGCCTGGTAGGAGCGATTGTGGTCGTTCATCAGCTCTTCCATGACCTGCTCGTACTGCTCGTATCCCATCTGGACAAATGAACCGAAGAACAACGGGTTGAGCGGGAATCCCTTTCGGACTTCCCGGTCGTTGCGGTTTTTCTCCAACTTCAGTTTCGGCATGGCCGCATAGGCTGCCAGCACCACTGTCAGAACGCAAAATGCGATCATGATCATGGCCGCCGCTTTGAACTTCGGGTCGTTCAGATACTGAATGGAGAGCGGGATCAGCAAAGAGGCCACCGTCAGGATCATGTTGGCTTTACTGTCCGCCATCAGGCTCAGCTGCACATGATGGGCCCTTGTCTGGCGCATCATTTGATCCAGGTGAGCCGCCGGTTGCTTGATTTCCATGGGTTTCTTCGCAAACAGGTATTCTACAGCGCGTAGGTCCAGACAGACAGGTCGCATACAAGTTCCGAGACCCCGGTGACAGAGCGCACGATATCGGGAAGACGATCGGCATCCTCCTGGGAAGCCGTCATGCCGGAAACAACCACCGCACCGGTTGCGGGCACCTCGACATTGAGCGTGGAAACGTCAACCGCACTTTCCAGCAGACTGGCATGGACCTGGCGCTGCAAGGAAAAGCGCTGCATGGTGTCGAGTGCATGGATGCTGCAAGCGCTGACATCTTCCGAACGGGCAGCCTGTTCGATTACTTCGGCTGCGGTGTCCGGCCGCATCTTTTGCGTGTTGATCACCAGGTCGTACAAATCCGCTGATTCCATGTCCAGTTGATATGCGTACCGGAAATATCCTTGCTGCCGGTCATCCATTTTTCGGATCAGCCGCTCAGCGGCTTCTTTTTTCATCCCTTGCCGCTGCCTCAACTCCCGGACACGCGATCTGATGTCGGCATGGATCCGCACGTGAAAGGCACAGCTGAATTCTCTCAGCAGCACCTGGCTGCCGTGGCCGACGATAACTCCCTGTCCGGCAGAAGCGATCTCGTATACCACCCTCTCCAACAGATCCCGGTAGCGCTCCGGCTTTCTGCTGAATGCCTGGTCCCAGAAACCCGGGGCCCTTTCATCGAGACCGTCCAGGTCCTCTGCGGTGAGTCCGAGCGCTGCGGCCCTTTCCGTTAATCTGCGGTCGTTGAAAAGCGCCACGTTCAGTCTGTCGGCAACCAGCCGGGATACCTCCTGCCCCTTGGTCCCCACACGATGAGATACGGTAATCAATGACATGATTTTTTCTCCTTGGCCATAAAGCCAAGATGCTACAATGTGGCATACCTGTCAAGCCGGCAAGTGCCCCTTTGCCTGCTGGGCCCAGGGGTCGTCGAAGGGCGACGGCCGGCCCCCCGAATATTAATCCGGTTTGTATCAGTTGTTCGGAAACCGCATGCCGTAGATTTTGCGAATCTCCCTGCGGTTGAACTCATAGGCCGTGTTGCAGTGGCGGCAGGCGGTTTCGATGGGAAAAGGGCCGTTGTCGAGCATGTCCTTGAGCTCGTCGACAGGCAGCATGGTCAGCAGGCTGCGGACTTTTCCGCGGTTGCAGTGACACATGAATTCCACACGCCGCTGGGCGAGGATCTTCGGGGAAAAGGGTTTGAACTCGTCGGTGAGCAGCTGTTTTACTTCACGCCCCTTGCTGAACTCTTCTCCCGGGGAGGGGAAGTCCCATATCAATTGCTCCAGGCGTTTGGCAAGGTTCTCCCCGGCGCCCGGCATCGTCTGCAGCAGCAGCCCGCCGGCACCGGCCACCTCTCCCTGCTTGTCGTAGAAAATGCTCAGGTGGAAAGCAGTGGGAATTTGTTCGGATGTGAGGTAGTAGTTGGCCAGGTCCTTGGCCACATTGCCGTATTGCAGGGCGACCGTGCCGGTGAAGGGCTGCCGGGCACCCTCCGGATAACGGATAACGGAAAGCAGGCCGGCACCGAAAAACGAAGAGAGATCGAAGCTTTCCAGCGGTTTTTCCACCAGCAGCGAAGCGTTTTTCAGATACCCGCGCACCTCGCCGAACGCGTTGGCCTCCACCGTCACCCCGCCGATGGGCCCCGAGCACTTGATCTGAATGCTCAGCCGGTCGTTGCCCTTCAGGTTCGCGGCCATCAGCAAGGCAGCCAGATAGACGCGGCCCAACACCATCGTCTGCAGGATGTCGAGCCGGTGGTTGGCACGCATTTCGTTAACCAGCCGCGTGCCCTGAACCAGGCTCCCCCGCACTTGCCCGTCGGACAGGGAAAAGGCGACCAGCCGGTCTCTGGCACCGGCGATCAACTGCTCTTTCAGCGTGCTGCCGTATCGTTTTTTTTTGATCATCTATCGATAGTCTCTGGCGATCGTCACCGGACCGCATCCTATCGGCCATCAACCGCGGTGCGGTGCCTTGCCCTGATGCCCGGGTCCTGATGGTGCAATGACCGGAAACTGTCCGGCGCGGTTCAACAACGTTATTCGGCTTCTGTGCTCAACGCGGCCAGGCGATCCGCCCGCCGGGTAGTCTCGGGCAGGCGGTATTTCCGGCAGCAGTGCAGCACGTGCCGGGTGCAGCCGGCCAGATCGATACAATGGCCGATCGATACGAACACCGGTGCCACGTCAGTGCGTGTGCGCAGGGCCATCCCGACAATTTCTCCCCTGTCGGTGACCGGGCTGCAACTGCCGCGGGACGGTGCCGGAGGTTCGAACTCTCCGACCAGCCGGGTTTTTGCACAGCCGATGGATGCAATTCCGGTCAACAGCCCGATATGACAGGCAATGCCAAATCGGCGGGGATGAGCGATGCCGTGCCCGTCGAAGACCATCAAGTCCGGTTGCAGCGGCAGCCGGGAGATGGCCTTCAAGATCGCGGGTCCTTCGCGAAATGCCAGCAGCCCGGACCGGTACGGAAAGCTGACAGGCTCTTGTGCAACCGCTTCGGCGAGGGTTTTCAGATCCTTGTATCGCAGCACGACGACAGCTGCCCGCACATGGCCTTTGTGATAGCTGCAGTCAACACCGGCCACCGTCCTGATCTTTCTGTTGTTCCCGCCTACAGAGCGACGGATGATTTTCGCCGCAAGACAGCGCTGCACACGAACCGCGTCGGCCGGCGTGAGATCCCAGCGGTGCTCGAGGGAAACGCCGGTTGCCTCGAAATCCGGTCCGCCATCAGTATGTCCTTTTCGCAACATCGCTTGTTTCGCAAGCCGCATTCGCCCATGGAGACGGCAGCTCATTTTTCCAGCTCGGCAATGCGGTCTGCCTGCCGGGCGATGCGCAGAAGCCATGCCGGGTCGTCCTTTAAAAGGGTTTCCGCCATCCGGTTGAACTCATCGGCCCGCCGGGCGTCGATCTTCATCAACCAGGCTTCCGCCAGGTAGTAATAGGTCTGCCCGTCACCAGGGTCCAGGCTCAGCGCCCGTTCCAGATCGCGGATGGCGGCATCCGGCTGCAACAGCTCCAGTTGGCGGCGGCCGCGCGCGGTGAGCTCGCGTGCCGCTGCCTGTTGGGGACGGACACTTTCGCCGGCAGGCGGCGGCTGCCCGGCATCTTCGCGGGGCGCCTCCGGCTCGATGACCTTCTGCTGCGGCGCACAGCTGCTGAAGGTGACCGCCAGCCACAGCACTGTCAGCATCGCCGCCGGGAGGCGGCCGCTACTCAAAAATTTCCTTGATCCCATCGATGATTCGCCTCAGCCGATTTTGCCGCGGATGTATCGGACAGCTCTCTGTCGGTACATTGTTTTCCAGAAAAAACTCTTGCATGGGAAAAGGGCACTTTCTGCCTTCGGAAAGCAGCCCTGATTCGCTGCACACGGTTTTCACCACCACTCCGGCGGGCTGGCGAAAGCCGGTGCCGGTCAGATACCAGGGCAGTGCCTGCATCAGTTCAGCCCATATCGGCAGTGCCGCTGAAGAGCCGGTGTTGTGGATCGAGTCCCCGTTGTCGAAGCCGACCCACACCAGAGCGAGAATATCGGGTGTATATCCGATAAACCAGGCGTCCCGAAAGTCGTTGGTCGTACCGGTCTTGCCCGCAACAGGCCGGTACAGGCCCCAGTGCTGCAGGGACCGGGCGGTGCCTTCGGCTACAACGCTGGTGAGCATGTCCGAAACGACAAAGGCCTTGGCTGCCGTGGTAACCCGCTCGAAGCTGATGTGGGTGCGCTGCTGCACCCGGTTGTTTTCATCGGCCACATCCCTCAGGGACAACGGGTAGGGCAGCACCCCCTCTGCCGCAAGGGCGCAGTAGGCGCGCGCGAGTTCCAGCGGAACCACCTCAAAGGCCCCCAGCGCCAGCGAAGGGTACGCCTTGAACGGTGTGCTGAACTGGAAATTACGGGTGAGGGCCACCAGCCGGTCCAGGCCGGTCTGCATGGCAAGGTCGACTGTCGCCCGGTTGTGGGAGAGCTTCAGGGCCGTGCGCATGCTCACATCGGGTTCAAAGTCGCCCGAAAAGTTCTGGGGTTGCCAGGGTTGCCCGTTCACCGTGTAAGTCTTTTCCAGGTTCGACAACCGCGAGGCCGGTGTGAGCTGATCCAGCGCCGCCAGGTATACGAATGGTTTGAATGCACTTCCGGGCTGTCGCCGGCTCTGCACGGCGCGGTTGTATTGACTGGACTGGTAGTCGCGCCCTCCAACCATCGCCAGCAGGTATCCGGTCTTGGGCTGCATGACCACAACGGCCCCCTGGAGCTGTTGCTGCGGATCGCTGCGCCGCAGGGACGGATTGTCCCTTTCCAGCCTGGCCAGCCCCCGCTGCAGGGCCTGTTCGGCTGCATCCTGAACCTGGGTGTCCATGGTGGTGTAAATCGACATGCCGAGACTGGACAGGTTCTGATGAGAATAGAGCGTTTCCAGTTGCTGGGAAAGATAATCCATGAAATACGGTGCCCGGTTGTCCTGGGTCGATGTCTTGACCACATCCACACCAATGGCCAGTGCCCGCTGAAGCTGTCGCTCGGTAATCCAGTTGCGGGTATGCATGGCCTGCAGCACCGTATCACGGCGCTGTCGGCTTCGCTGCAGATCCTCAAACGGAGAATAGCGCCCGGGGGATTTGATCAGCCCGGCCAGCAGGGCGGCTTCGACCAGCGAAAGGTCTGGCACCGATTTGCCGAAATAAAAGCGGGCCGCCTCCCCCACTCCGTTGATCGCCGCGGATCCCTTCTGGCCCATGTAGATCTCATTGAGATAGATCTCCAGGATCTCGTCCTTGTCGTATTTTAGCTCCATAACCAGGGCCATCATCAATTCGGTAAGCTTTCGGGAAAATGTTCGCTCGGCGGTCAGAAAGTAGTTTTTGGCCAACTGCTGTGTGATGGTCGACCCGCCCTGGCGGATGGAGCCGTGCCGCACGTTGATGTATACCGCCCGCAGTATGCCGCGCGGATCAAACCCGTGGTGCTCGTAAAACCGCGCGTCCTCGGCTGCCAGCACCGCGTGGATCAGATGCTGCGGCACCTGTTTGATCGACACCAGCTGACGGCGCTCCCACCGGCTGCCGTAAAACTGGCCGATCTCTTCCGGCTCCAGTTCCAGCAACGGCAAAAATACGTGTTGATCCGTGCGTTCGATCGACCGGATGCGGTCTTTCTCAAAGCGGATGGTAGCCGGAAAGCCGGGACGATTTTGGGCCGGTGTCGCCAGGTCCCGCAGGTAGATCTCTGCGGCAAAATGGGACAGGTGCACATCGCCTTTGCGCACGGGAGATGACTTGGTCTGCTTGTACCCGAGGCGGTCGAGCTTGCGCTTCAGCAAACCGAGCCGATACGGCTGACCGGGATACAACAGGGTCGTATCAGAATACAGGGTGGAAGGGACCTGCCACCGGCGGGCCGAAAACCGCTTCTCGATTCGGCCCCACAGGTAGCCGCCATAGCCGGCCGCTGCGACAACAGCGACTGTCAGCAGTATCGATATCCCCCAGATGAGTTTTTTCAGCATAGGGATTTCCGGTCGTTGTGTGCGGCATGGCGCCGCAGGTCATGCCGGCACGCGGGCCAACGATTTTGCTCTGCGGGGTTTGTCATTGCAAGGTTTCTGCAGCCCCCCGGCAGTATCTGCGGTAATTCCTGAACCCGCTGATGCGCACGTAATCGCTGAGTACCGCCTTCGCCAGATCCCGGGAAAGCCTGGCAGACAGCAGGTTTTTCACGAATTTCAGGACTTCCACATCGACGTTGGTTTTTAGAAAATCGAACACGGCCTCCGATAGAATGAATCCGGTTTTGAACCGCAGCAACAGTGCGCGATAGGCGGTGATCTCCCGATTGTAGAACATCGTGGAGTTAAAATCCAAAAGCCGCTGGCGGATCGACTGCACACAGCGGTTTTCGTAAAGGGCGGCAGACGTTCGATCGTATACGATCGCGTTGAACGTGAAATCCACGGCGGCCAGCAGATTCTCCAGGCTCGGCTCGATTCGGTATTTTCGGAAAATCACGAAATCCTGCAACCGGCTCAGGTCGAAGGCGAACCGGGTATGTTCCGGCAGCCAGCGTATCCCCCCCAGTTCCGTGGGCAGGCTGCGGCCGGACGCCATCCGGCTTTCCAGGTCGAATTCGTCCGCCAGGTTGCCGATAAACAGATCGATGTCCTCCGTGGCCGGCCCGCTGCCGTGACACTCACGGATGACCAGGTCCCGCAGCGCACCGCCGACGATATAGACCCGCGCATCTTCCGGAAGCAGCTTGTCCAGAAGATACAGGGGCACCCGGATCTCTTCACGGTCAAGAAACGCTGCAATCCGGCCGGCGAGGAAGCTATGGTGGGCACTGAGTTCCATGCTGCAGCAGCATTGTAGCCGGATTTAAGTGGAAGTGCAAACCATCAGCGGCCGGAAATAATGCGATACCGCAGGCAGAAATTACAAGCGAACAAAAAAACCCCCCGGAGATTTGTCTCCGGGGGGCTGGGTGTATAGGTGATAAAGGATGTTTCAGAAACCGGTTCGTTGGGGTTGTTCGGTTGATTCGTTAACGACTTTTTCGTTTCTACAGGCTAAGGGTTCGTCTCAGTTTCAGTGGGTTGTAAGTTGTGTTGTTGCGTTACCGTTCCGACTTGTTGCGATTGAGGGTTACAGTCCGTTTTGTTTAGCTTACCGTTCCAACTCGTTCCAGTTTTCGATTAATGGTTCGTCTCTTAGGTTACCGTTCCGACTCGTTTCGTTGGGTAGTTGCTGCGGCTCTGAAACATCCTTTATACACTGAGGGTTCGTTAAGCGTATCGATGTTTCCAACCGGCTATGATGATTGCCGGGGGCAAATAAGCGCGATCGGAACACAACCCTTTGTCTATTCAAAGATCATGCCAATCGGTGAGTTGAAACGATTCTTTATGATTTCAAATGATTGAGAAAAAACCCCGCTGCAGGGGCCACGCTCAGGTGACAAAATTCAGCCAAAGTTGTGCCGAAAAATGTCATTTGCATCGATCCCGGATCAGGAACCGGCCGACACGCTCTTCAGCTTTTTAGCGTACGCGGCCGCTTCGAGTCCGGCGACGCAGCCTTCCCCAACGGCCTTGGCCATCTGCCAGGGAGGTCCGCAGATATCACCGGCAGCATAAATCCCCGGGACATTGGTTTCCTGCTTTTTATTGGCCTCGATGTACTTGGCTTCCGCATCCAGCAGGATTCCCAGGGGGGTCGCCAGTTCCAAGATTCCCCTGGCCCCGAGTTCGATGAAGACCCCGCTGGCCGGTATCAGCGTTCCGTCTTTTAACAGCAGCCCGGTGACCTCATCGTCTCCTTTGATCGCTTCGGTCTCCACCCCCTCATGGAGAACCACCTGGCTCGCTTCGAGCGCTTGTTTCAAGTGATCCACCACCTGCAGCTGTTTGGCAACCAGGTGAACTGTTTGCGCATAATCGAGCAGATCGAGCGCTCCGCCGACAGCCGCACTTTCATTGCCCACGACAACCACTTCCTGGTTCCTGAAAAAATTCGCATCGCAGTCTACACAGTAACTCACCCCCCGGCCAAGCAGTTCCGTTTCACCGGGCACCCCCAGGCGTTTGCGGGCGGCTCCGGTTGCGATTATCAGGCTTTTGGAACGAATCTGCTGCCCGCTTTCGGTTTTAAACACGAACAGGTCCCCGTCCTGCGAGACCTGCATCACATCTTCTTCCAGCATGCGGGCGCCGAAGCCAATCGCCTGCTCCCGGCCGATTCTAAGCATCTCCTCACCGGACAGATCGAAGATACAGCAAAAGTTTTCCACATGGGCCCGAAACAGACTGCTCTTTGCGCTTTTGCCAAGTATCAATACGGAAACTTTGCGCCTGGCTGCGTGGATGGCAGCCTGCAGACCGGCAGGACCGGTTCCCAGAATCACGACATCATATTGCGCCTCAGTCATCATAAGCCCTCCAGATGATAGTTGGTTGCAAGCCGGCAGCATCTTTTTCGGAGCCGGCAATGCTTCGGACAACCGGTTTTGTGGTGGCCCGATCGGTTGCACGCCGCCCGGTATCGAAGACGGGTCTAACCCGGTTTTAGTCCCAACGTAATTCCTCATGCCTGCAGGTCAAGCAAATCCGCCCGGCAAGCGGCAGGTGGTCTGGTGGGTCGACCGGCTGTCAAAGAGAGAAAATCGACGAAATTCGAAGATATCAGAAGATCTGCAAATCCTCTCCAATCGGTTGGAACCGCTTGCCGGCACCTGATTTTGCTGAAATGCTTGAAAAAATTCGGGCTGAAAAATCATTCGTAATATGGGGAAGTTATCGCAGCAAACCGATTAATTTCTTAAATAACAAAGAGATAGAAATTGTTCATAACTCACCGGTGAAGTTGTTTTATTCCGGGGTAACCCGATTTGACCCTTGCGATGGATACCGGTAGACAGGTATGCATTCGAAACAGGGGAAGCCGAGCAGGGGTTGGCATGCGCACTATTCTGGTTATCGACGATGAGACGGGAATCACGCAGGTAATTGAAGAGGCCCTGCGGATGGTCGGATATGAAGTGGAGGTTGCGTGCAACGGCAGTGATGGCATCCGAAAATTCGACAGCCATCCCTTTGACCTGGTAATTACAGATATCTGCATGCCGGGTATCAACGGCAACAGCGTAGCCAGCCACATCCGCAGCGCATCGAATGGAACCACCCCCATCATCGGGATATCCGGCACCCCCTGGATGCTGGAAAACGATGATTTCGACATGGTCCTTGCCAAGCCTTTCCCCCTGGAGGTTCTGATCGCCTCTGTCCAACAGCTGCCTTCTGCCGGCAGTGACCCGCTGCCCTGCTGATCCTAAATCCCTGTGATCGAGCCGCCACGCCGCACGTGCCATCCGACCTGCACCCCTCGGCCCGGGTTCTTCGCATCTTGCATCACCGTCAAAAGGCATTACAATTTTAGCTGGATCGCCTGCTACGCGCGTCAGGCAGACCAAATCACTGAAGAAGGAGAATCTCGCCATGGCGAAAGAACCATTAAAGATATCACCGGATGTGTGTTCGTACATCAGCGAAGACGACCGCACACTGAACATAGAAGTGTCCATACCCGGGGCCAATCGCGACAAGATTCGCCTGCGGATGGTAGACGACAGCTTCAGCCTGCAGGCTTCCGGGCAAGAGGTGTCATATGTGACGGCATCGGCTTTTTGCTGCCCGGTGCGCGCGGCAGAGGCCCGGGCCGATTATGAGGACGGTTGTTTGAAAATTACGGTACCTTTCAAGGACCCGTTCGAAAATGCCGTCCAGGTCCCCATCGGATAACTGCGATAAAACTGCACGCCGATACCGGCGGGCAGTGCATCACCCATCGATGTTGCCTTTCAGGCCGATCTCCCCGGCAACATCGCGCATGCCCATGATGGTGTCGGTAATCAACTCGCCGATTTCAACTCCCAGCATTTCGGCACCTTTTTGGATGATCGACCGGTCGACACCGGCGGCAAATCGCTTGTCCTTCCACTTTTTCTTGACCGACTTGGCTTTCAGATCCATAACGCTTTTCGACGGCCGAACCAGCGCGGTGGTAACCACCAGGCCGGTCAACTCATCGATGGCATAGAGCACCTTTTCCAGCTCCGTTTCCGGTTTCACATCGACACAGATGCCCCACCCGTGGCTGATAACCGCGCGGATGTATTCCGCCGGCCAGCGGTGTTCGTTGAGGATTTCCTCGGTCTTCTTGCAGTGCTGCTCCGGAAACTGTTCATAATCGAGATCGTGTATGAGGCCGATGACACCCCACTTGTCCTCGTCTTCGCCTCGCTTGCGTGCCATGTATCGCATGACGCCTTCCACCGCCAGCGCATGTTTCACCAGACTGTCGCTTTGGTTATACTGTTTCAGCAGCTCTAAGGCCTCCTGCCTCGTGGGAATTTTTTCGTCCATTGCGTGACTCCTTACCGGTTCGGTTCCTTATCTTTTCCAATCAACCCGTCATCTGTTACACAGCTGATCGCAAATAATCAATAGCCCATATCGGCTGAGGTCACCCGGGTCGATGCGGCTCTTGACGAATGATTTGCTACGCTGCAATATGGAAGACCCTGCTTCGGCAGGTATCTGAAATCCGGCAGAGACGGTTGACATGACCAGACAAGCCCGCGCGATAGCATGCTTTATCGTTCTTTTGCTGACTGCCCTTATGCTGCGGCCGCCCGGCTGCCGTGCCGCGGTGGTGGTTTTCGACCGGGTGACCGGCGTCGGCAGGCCCGTGTTCCTAAAGGCAGTCACCCGCGGTCTTATTTTTACCAAAGGCGGCCGGCGGGTGGCCATCCGCATCGACGGCGGTCCGCCCGTTGAAACCCTCAGCGGTGCCGACGGAGCCGCTTTCCTGAAGTACCACCCGGACAAGCCCGGTTTGAGAACGGTAACGGCGGTATCCGAAGGCGAAGAAGGCAGCGGCACCCTCCTGGTGCTCGAACCCGACGAAGCGGTGATCGTTATCGGCATTGAAGGCGGTTTGCAGAAAGGCCTTTTCCCCGAAGAAAAGCGGCGGGCGACCCGGGAAGTGTTGAGCAGCTTAAGCCGAACCTACCGGCTGGTGTATCTCACCCGCTGGATTGGCGTCGGCCTGGTAAAAACCCTGTTGGCAAAACATCAGTTCCCCCAATCGGTGGTTTTGAGCTGGCGCGGAGAAAGCGTGTTCAAACAGATGGAAAACAGCGGTGTGCGGGTAGCGGCAGTGATCGGATCCGCCTCACTGCTTCAGGCTGCGCCGGATTCGATCGAAAACCGATTTACCTTCGATGAAAACCACGCCTCGGCCATCGGCAGTTGGGAAGAAATCTGCAAAGCGCTGCAGGACGGCAGCGAAAAAGCAGATCGCCCTTCTTGCGGGAAGAACCCGAGCCGGCCCGAACCATAGCACCGGGGTCGGCAGCAGCGCAGCGAACCCGATTCAGGGTTCATCCAGCGTCAGTACATCCGCCCCTTCCGGTATGTTCAGCGTGAAAAGATGATCCGCGGGGACCGCATCGAAAGTGGAGTCGATCAACTCGATGGCGGTCTGGTCCCCATAGGTGTTGGTTGTGACGACCTGCTGGACGGTGAAGTCGGCTTTGCTGATGTAAAGGGTTATTTCTGACAGTTCGATGGCATCTTCCAGCGGCCGCAGGCGCAGAGCATATAGATCGGGGTCGACTTGCGGTGCGGGTGTGATCTCGAACTTGCGCCGCAAGACCCGTATATCGGCCAGGAATCCCGCACCCTTGCCGTCACCGAAAAAGGCCGGCGATTTACCCAGCATCACCTGGTTGTCTTCGGGCCGGTGGATCAGCAGCCTGTTTCCGTTGGTGATAATCACCTGCGGAATCGGCTGCTGGTATTCCCAGCGCATCTTGCCGGGGCGCTTGACGAACAGCTTGCCGCTGGCCTCATCGGAAATGTCCATCGCCTTGATGGTCGACAGCTGGTGGAATGCTGCGCTGAATCCGGGCACATCATAGCGCTGCTCGACTTTGCTGATGATCTCGGTTAACGGCGGATCTGCCGGCCGGACAGCGGCGCCTGCCTGACCGGCCGTCTCCTGCGCGGAAGTTTCGCCGATCCCGGCAATAACGAGCCATACAAGGCTGGAGATAAGTGCGGTTATTTTCATCATGTTCTCCCCGGTTCAGCGCTGCGGCAGCCGGAACCCACACCGGTTGCCGTCAGCGCCGGGTTCACGAAGACATCCGGCGGATCATGGCAGCGGCATCCTGCGCACCGCAAATGTCCCAGCCGGCATCGCTTCGATCCAGCGCTTCGATGCTATCGGTCCTTCCAAAGACTGCCAGGCAAATTCGATCGATGGCGGCTATGGTTTTCAGTGTCCGGTGCCTGTCGATGTACGGAACTCTTTCGCCCTGCAGCAGCAGTGTTTCAACGTTGGATTTTCTAAGCCTTTTCTCAACACCTTCGACTTTGTTCAGCTGCCGCCAGCTCCTTCTCTTTTTTTTCATCATGGCTTCGTAAATATCGGTATCACCGTCGATCTCTTGCACAAACTCCAGCAGGAAATCAAGATCTTCGAAGAAAAAACCGTCAGCGTGCATTGCCCGAATGTAGCGATCCAGAAGATCGCGCACCTGGCCGTCGGGTCTTGTCCCGGCATTTCTGAACCGCACCCCCACAGCTATTCGCTGATTCGATGGAAGTACTTCCGCAATGGTTCGGCTCAAACCGGTATCCGGCGCGTAGGCAATATTCAGGCGCGTCAGAAACGGATCGATGACGGTCCGATCCACCCGGATGGCGAGCGTCCGGCCGCTGTCACCCAAAGAAACTGCCGCCGTGATGTTGCGATTTGCCAGCTCATCCGCAATGGCCGCCACATCTTCAGCCGCACAGGCATGCTCCTGCAACACCGCTTCAAGTTGCACCTGAATCGACTCGTCGGGGAAAAAGAGCAGCTCCACCAGGGTTTCTCTCTCACTGCTGCCGTGCTCATCGATCAGGGCTTTGATCTCCTCGGCATCGGGGTTTCCATAGGTGGAATCGATGTACTCGATGACATCGGGGCCGGCTTGAATCTTGTCGCGCAGCAGCTCTGCGAGCGTATCTGCCAGCAAGCGAAAATCGGTTTTGGATTCAGCAGCCATGGTTTTCGATCTGCGCCGGTCAGAACATCCGCAGCCTCTGCAGCGCGCGGTCGCCTGCAGGCTGATCAGCGGTTACAGGTAGTGTGCCATCTTCATCATCAATTCATGCTTCGGCAGCCCGCCCGGCAGGCTTTCCAGCAATTTGCCGTTGTCGAAGACAAACAGGTACGGCACGCTCATAACATTGTAACGGGCTGCCGTGTTGCGGTTGGCATCGATGTTGATCTTGCCTACCCGCACCTTGCCTTTCGATTCCCGGGCAAACTCGTCGATGATCGGCGTCACGGAGCCGCAGGTCGGGCACCAGGGGGCCCAGCAGTACATCAGTACCGGCAGCGGGCAGGAGAGGACGGCCTTTTCAAAGTTTTCATCGGTAACCATTACCGGCTGCGGCACGAAGAGTTCCCGGACCGGCAGGGCGTTTGCACAGCGACCGCATTTGGGTTCCGCATCGATTCTGCCGGCCGGAACCCGGTTTTTCGTATTGCATTTCTCGCACCGCAGTGTGTAGGAATCGGCAGTTTGTCTGGCTTTTTCGCCGGCCTGCAGCGGTTCACCGCACCTGCCGCAACGGGCGGCAGCGCCGGCCCTGTCGCCAGGCACATTGTTTTTCGTCCCGCATTGCAAACAGCGGATTATTTGATGGGAAGCTTGCTGCATTCAGTGATCCTTATATTACCGGGGGAAATTTTTACTATAAGGTAAGATCACTTTGCCGGGAGTAAACCCCGCAGCAGCTTGCCGCCCGCAAACCGATATAACACCAAGGCCTGTCTGAAAGGTTTCAAAGCCGACAGCCGTCTCCCGCACACAGCTAAATAAAGGGGCACAGGCAACCGGCGCACTAATCGCCCCCGTCCACCAGGCCGTATTTTTTCAGTTTGCTGTGCAAGGTTTTTCTCGTGATTCCAAGCTGCCGGGCCGCCTTGCTCTTGTTGCCGCCGGCAGATCGCAGCGTCGCCAGGATGGTGTCCATCTCGGCTTTCTCCAGCAGGCCCAGATCCATGTCCGGTGCCGGCACATCCATCTGTTCGTCAACCGGCTCGTCGCTGATTCTCAAATCGACCAGGTCCAGGTATTCGGTCTGGGCTAAAACGACGCCTCTTTCCACGGCATTCATCAGCTCGCGGACATTACCCGGCCATTCATGCCGGACGATCGCATCCATTGCCCTGGGGGTGTAGCCCTTCAGGGCCTTGCTGTTTTTGCTGCCGAACGTTTCGAGAAAATGCTGGGCCAACAGCGGCACATCCTCCTTGCGCTCGCGCAGCGGCGGAATATGCAGGCCGACCACATTGAGTCGATAGTACAGATCCTCCCTGAACGCTCCGGCTGCAGTCAGCTGCTGCAGGTCCTTGTTGGTCGCGCAGATCACCCGAACGTCCACGCTTTGAGCCCTGTCGCCGCCCACACGGGTAACCTCTCTTTCCTGAATCACCCGCAGCAGCTTGGCCTGCATGGTGGAGCTCATTTCGCTGACCTCGTCCAGGAAAATGCTTCCTCCGTGAGCTCTGTGAAAACAGCCGTCCTTGCGACGATCGGCCCCGGTAAAAGCCCCCTTTTCGTGGCCGAAGAGTTCGGACTCCAGCAGGGTTTCCGTCAGAGCGGCACAGTTGATACCGACGAACGGTCCTTGCTTGCGATGGCTGTTGAAGTGGATGGCCCCGGCGATGAGCTCCTTACCCGTTCCGGACTCTCCGTGAATCAGCACGGTCGCTTCCGACGGTGCTACCCGGGCCACCGTATCCAGGAGCCGAACCATTGCCGGGCTGCTACCGATGATCCGGCCCCGGTCGAATTGCCGCCCCAGGGTTTCTTTCAGCGTCCGGTTTTCCTCACGCAGCGCGATGTGCTCCATGGCGCGCCGGAGGGTCACCTTCAATTTCTCGAAATCGAGCGGTTTGGTCAGATAATCGTAAGCCCCTTTTCTCAGCGCTTCGACAGCCGACTCGATGGAGGAATATGCCGTCATGATGATCACCGGCAGGGCCGGATTGAATGCCCGGATCTCTTCCAGGGCTTGCAGGCCGGATACCCGAAGCATGCGCACATCCATCAGCACCAGGTCGAAAAACCGCTTGTGAACCGCTTCGATGGCTGTGGCGCCGTCATCTGCTTCGGCTACCCGGTATCCCCACTCTCCCAGCAGCGCCTGCAACATCGTGCGATGGGAGGCATCGTCGTCAACAACCAGGATGGTGCGCGGCGGATTCATCTGCAGTTCCTTCCGATTCAATACGGCAGCGTTACCGTAAATACAGTTCCCTGCCCGGGTCGGCTTTCCACGGTAATACGGCCGCCATGGGCATCAATGATGTTGTGGGCAATCGCAAGCCCCAGGCCGGTGCCGACCGGCTTGGTGGTATAGTATGGATCGAAGATCTGGCTGACCGTATCCTTCGGGATGCCGCAGCCGGTGTCGCTCACCTTGATGGCGAACTCTCCGTTTTGTCCGGACGGGGCGACTTCGATTGCCAATTGTCCACCGGTTTCCATCGCGTCCAGAGCGTTCAAATACAGGTTGAGCAAGACCTGGTTGATTCGATCCTCATCGACTCGAACGGTCTCGATCGGCGGCATGACGCGGGATTGAACGACGATGCCTTTTTCCGATGCCTGCTGTTCGATCATCTTTATCGATTTTTCCATCAGTTTTTTGACGGCAACCGGTTTTGGGGTAATTTTCACCGGTCGGGCAAAATCCAGAAGCTGGCCGATCACCCGGTTCAGACGATCGACCTCCTGGATCATGATGGAGGCGATTTGAAGGTCTTCGGGTTTATCCCGGTGCCTTTCCTGAAAGTAGGTGGCAAACCCCTTGATGGAGCTGAGCGGGTTGCGGATCTCGTGGGCCACGCCGGCTGCCAACCGGCCGACGGAAACCAGCCGTTGATTGCGCTGGATCTGCTTTCTGAGGGCCTCGATTTCCCGCAGGTCTTTGAGCAACAGCACAAGGCCGAGAGGAGCGCCGCTCTCATCGCCGAGCATCGAGGCACTCACTGCCACCGGGATCCGGCTTCCATCGGAAAAGGAGCAATCCAGCTCCTCTTCGATAGCTTCTTTGCCCTTTTCCAGCCGTTCGACCACCTGCCACAATTCGGCCGGCAGCACCTGTCGGGCCTGTCGCCCGACAGCCTTGTCGGGCGGGAAACCGAGAATCGACTGGGCAACGTGGTTGAAGGAGGCGATCCGACGGCCGGCGTCCAGGGCCACCAAACCGATGGGCATTTTCTCCACCAGATTGTCGGAAAACGCCTTGATCCGGGCCAGCGACGTGCGCGCCGTCCGATAGCTCTGGGCCAGAAACAGCAGCAGAATGCCGGCGGCCCCGATAAACAGCAAAATGACGCCCATCACCACCGTGTGGCGGATATCGGCTTGCCGGGCTGCTTCAATCGAGCCGGCATCCAGGCCCACGTAAACGAACCGGGCAGGCCCGGACGATTCCGCTGGTGCCTCCGGCGGCCAGGGCCGCTGCTGCATCCGGTGCTCGGGCGGCCGTCTGCGGGGCGGCGGGCTCGGCAGAAACCGGCGATATACTTCGAAAACCGCTTTGCCGTCTGCCTGCCGAACCCAGCGCCATCGGACGTTTTTGTTGTCCGAGATTTCCGTACCATCTATCGGCAGGCCGTGGGACTGCCCGATGCGCTCGGGGTCGCTGTGGGCCAGGATCTGGCTTCCGGCATCGGTGATGAGCAGGTATACGATGTCGGATTGCCGGGCTGTCTCCATCAGCAGGTGTTCGAGTTTGAATCCCCTGTGCATCCGGCCCATCATGCCGGTGCGCGTTCCGGCCTCGAACGATCGAATCAGCGCCGCCCCTTTTTCAACGAGCAGGCGGGTCATGTACTCTTTCTGGCGGTTGATGTCACTGACCGTTATCAGGGTAAAGATCGGCAGCAACACCAATGCGGTCCCGATGAAGAACCAAGCGGGGATGCGCGCCCAGTACTGTTTTATTCCTTCAAGTTGCACTCCGATGCCGACCTCGCAGTTTTAGCGGTTCGTCTTGCGGTCCATTTGCCGAAAGCTGGTTCCTTTTTACCCTGTTTGACCGACAGACACAACACAAATGGGTAATTTCTACCCGGATCGCGTCGCCCGCCGGGATCGCACCCGCTGACAGCAGCTGTTGGACGATGGAAGACCTTATCCAATTAATATCAAATAGTTATAGCCATTTCTCTCGGCCGGCCGCCACTGGCGAGCCTGCGGTGCAGACCGCAACTGCCGGCAAAGGAGCCGACCGGTATTCAGATGAATGCAAAAACCGTGAACAGGATGGCTACTTGAGGATATTGCCGAGGGCGAGATAGGTCAACAGGACGGAGGTCGTCAGGCCGATGATACCGCAAAGAACCGGCTTTTTGTACACGAACGCGTCGACATCCGGATGCGCCTGCTCCATCTTTTCGATGATCGGTTCGGTGGCGAACCAGATGTTGAGCCGGTTTTCGATTTTTTTCAGCTGATCCGGGTCGAACAGCAGGATCGATCCGAGCAGAATCCCCACGATCCCGGTCACCTTGCCGATCAGTGCCATCGAACTGATGACGATATCGGTGACGGTGTTGAAGTTGTTCTTGCCGAAAAGGGCGACCAGAATGCTTTGAACATCGAGGCGGTAAAACAAAAACACCAGTATGAAGGCGGATCCGACAATCAGGCCGATACCGGCCAGGATGTTGTGTTTGTAAAACAGGCCTTCCGAGCTGATGTTGCGGTCGATCATCTGTCGAAACCTTTTATCCACATCCACGTACCGGTTAAACTGCTTGCCGAGGGACTGGATCTTCTGCGGGTCGAACAGCAGCAGCAAAGAAAGGATTATACCCAAAAGGCCCACTACCAGTGTAAAAACTTCCACGGCTTGCAGGCCTATTTCCCAAATGGTTTTCATCGACGGTTCTCCTGTTTGCGTGCGACCCGAAAACGGTGCCGGTAAAATCGAAAGCAGCGTACATTATACAGAACAACCCCCACCAATCGCAAGGTATTTCGCTGTTGGACCATTGCCGTCCGATCCGCCGGTCCTGCCAACCTGCCCTGTCGACCGCACCGGTTGCCGGAACAACCCTATTTCTGAAGCTCCCGCCCGGGGCTGTCAGCGGCCCTTCATGCCTGCCTTGCGGCACTGAAAGGGTGACGAAATCCGGAGAATATGCTTTATACGGATTCGTGCAGGAGACCCGGCTGTCAACTGAACCACCCATCTCGCCGGAGGGAGGACGAAAATGAGCGACGACGTCTACAGGCAACTTTGCGATACGATGGCCAGGCGGGGCGGTACGTTCCCCGGCATGGACATCCCGGAATTCTACGAACTGGCCGTCGAACTGTTTACAGCCCGGGAAGCGGCGATCATCAACGCCCTGCCGCGCGGCTTGACTCCGGCCGGTCCGATCGCTGCAGCACTGGGCGAAAAAGAGGATACGGTATTGCCGATTTTGGAGAAAATGGCCGACAAGGGGCTGGTGTTTAGCATCAAAACAAAAGGCCGCACCCTATACAGCGGCCTGCCGTTCGTACCGGGCATCTTTGAATACCAGTTTATGCGCGGCACCGACACCTCGCGGGATAAAAAGCTGGCAAAGCTGATCATGGCCTACAAAACCGCTGTGAGACAACATCGCAAGCCCGGAGAAAAGGACTTCCCGGTGTATCGGGTAATTCCGATCAACCGCAGCATCGAAGCCGGGACTCGGATCCACACCTACGACCAGGTAAAATCCTACATCGAAAGCAGCGAACCGCTGGCGGCCAGCACCTGTTACTGCCGCCACCAGGCGAAACTGATCGATGAAAAAAGCCATTGCGGGAAACCGGATGATGTATGCCTGCAACTGGGATGGGGGGCCCGGTTTGTGATCGATCGCGGACTGGGTCGAAAGATCAGCAAGCAGGAAGCTTTCGATATTCTGGAGCGCTCCGAAGAGGCCGGCCTGGTCCACTGCACCAACAACCGGCAGGAAATCGACTTCCTATGCAACTGCTGCTCGTGTCACTGCATCATCCTTCAAAATGCCCTTGCGCACCCCCAGCCCGGCCGGGCCCTGAGCTCCGGGTTCCAACCCGAATGGTACGCTGAGCGCTGCACGGCATGTGAAACCTGCATCGAGCGATGCCCCATGGATGCGCTGCAAGTGGGGCCCGAAGAAATCCCGCAGGTGGATATGGATCGATGCATCGGCTGCGGGGTGTGTGCCACCGGATGTCCGGAGCAAGCCATCGAGATGCGGCAGCGGCAGGACACCCCGCCGCCGCCGCTCGACCGCAGGGCATTGAAGGAAAGCCTCAAAAAAAGTGCGCCGGCACAAAATGGATGAGCAGCGACTGTCCGAAATTTTATCAGAAGGTGCGGATCTGCGGCAGGTGGAGCCGCATATCTACTCCGTTCTTGCTCCCGGCAAGACGTCCGGCTCCTATGACAAAATGTTCGGAAACTTCTACGACCGCGTAGCGTGCAGCCGGCTTTACAACCGCCTGGTGTGGGGCTATTCCACTGCCGAGTATCAAGTCCTTTGTCGCGATGCGCTTGTATCGACAACCGAAGGCTGGGTACTCGATGCAGGATGCGGCTCCCTGGCCTTCACGGCCAAAACTTACGGCAGTTGTTCCCGGCGCCCGGTGGTGCTGCTGGACCAATCGCTCAAACTGCTGAAAATGGCCAAATCGCGGTTGATCAGCTGCAGCGGCCGGGTTTTTGAAAACCTGGTGTTATTGCACGCAGACGCCACTCAACTCCCGTTTACTCCCGACACGTTCGCCACCATCGTCTCTTTGAACCTGCTGCATGTCTTTGAAGATAAAGATGCGGAAAGAATGCTGGCGGGATTCAAAAGGGTTTTACTGCCGGAAGGGAAGATTTTTCTCACCACTCTGGTGGAAAACCAGCGAATGGCAGACCGGTACCTTCACATGTGGGCCAATGCCGGCGAGCTATTTCCCAGAAACGAAACCCAGCTTTTGTCCCTGCTGGGTGCGGCCGGGCTTACGGCCGAACACCGCCTTTGCGGCAACCTCGCATTCGTGCGCTGCAGCTGCATTAAAGAGGCATGAACCGTTCGCGGCGGCGATGTTTCCTCCTGCCGCTTTTGTTTGCACGACCGGTTTTCGCGGCGGTGTCCCCTCCGTAAGATCTTTTTGTTGCTGCAACAATGCAAGTTCAAACGCTCCAGCTTCTACCTTAAAAAGCGGCACTAAAACTGAGGGCAAGTCACCATACCGTGATTGACCTCCGACATTACAGACATCTGCTATGACCTCAACCTATAAGGTAGCTGAAAATTTTATGGTAACCGAACCATATCTGCTTAAGTGGCGTGATTCCTAACGGTTTAAATTATGGCAAGAAAACCCAAGTATTGACCAACCTCAAAATAGTCATATAGTCTCAACAAATCTTAACTTGTTGTTATGCCCGCCAAGTGATAATCATATGTGATGCGAGGGGAGTAAACATGGTTAACTGTATAGGGATTCGACAAGAGAACAAATATCCGGATGAACGGCGTGCTCCGCTGACCCCGAAGCAAGTTCAAACTTTGATCGAGCAACATAATATCAAAATTATTGTGGAGCCCTCCAAAAATAGAGTATTTACTGAAAGAGAATACGAACAATCAGGGGCAAAGATTTCCTCTGATTTGTCAGCTTGTAATATCATCCTGGGTGTTAAAGAGATTCCTCCTCACGATTTTTTAGCGAATCATAATTATCTCTTTTTTTCTCATACTATCGGAGGGCATTCTTCAAATATGCCGATGCTAAAACAGGCACTGGATCTGAACACAACCATATTGGACTATGAATTGATTAAAACCAATAAAGGTCGCCGGATTGTATTTTTTGGGCGATACGCGGGTTTTGCTGGAATGATTGATTCGCTGTGGGCACTGGGCCAGCGGTTGCTTTGGGAAGGTATTGATAACCCATTCAAGGAGATTCGTCAAGCCTGTGACTATGAAAATCTTGATGAAGCTCAAGCCATGATTAAGCACATCGGCAAGCAGATCCAGCGAGAGGGACTTCCCAATCAATTGGTGCCATTCATTTGCGCCTTCACCGGGCAAGGGAATGTATCGAAAGGTGCCCAGAAAATCTTTAATCTTCTCCCGGTTGTCAAAATGCTTCCCAATGAACTATCTGGCTTTTTTAATACGGGGAAGTATTCAAATGGAGTCGTATATAGCGTCGAATTCAGACAAAAATACTTATTTGAACCCAGAGATGTGGAACATTCATTCGATTGGTATCATCTTCACCGACATCCGGAAAGATATACAAATCGATTCGAAAACTTTGTTCCATATTTAACAATGATAATTAATGGGATTAATTGGGATACACGATTTCCTCGTTTAGTCACAAAAAGATACTTAAAATCCTTCTACCAATTCAATCCCAGTCCTCGCTTACGTGTGATCGGTGATATTACTTGCGATGTTGAAGGATCTATCGAAGCAACAGTAAAGACAACCACCTCTTCAAATCCAGTCTATGTTTACAACCCGTTTACTGAAGATACAGTAGACGGATGCGCTGGGATAGGTCCTGTAATTATGGCAATCGATATTCTTCCTAGCGAGCTGCCTCGTGACGCCTCCAAAGGATTTGGTAACGCGCTACTTCCGTTTATTCCTGCTCTGGCGATGGCCGACTATAAAGTGGCTTATGAAAAGTTGAACATTCCCCTGGAGTTACGCAATGCAATCATCGTCCATCGGGGAGAACTCACTGAGCGTTATAAGTACCTGGAATCTCGCGTTCAATTGCTTGATAAACCACCTGGGAGTGATTGATAATGCAGAAAAACATAGAGTAAACAGTCTATAGCGGCTAACAAGGCGCTTCAAGCGACGCAATGGCTATTGCCCCCGGTGTATTCTCGCCTCATCTTTCGATGACGCACTTGTGCGTTTGAGCTCGGCGTTGACACCTCCAACCTATTAGCCGAGCGGGTGTCTGAAAGGTAGCTGCTATGTTCCAAAACCTATCAGGGACGTCAACACTTTGTGATAGCTGACGCCTAAAAATTTTATGATGGGAAATCAACAAAGTATCGAATGCTCTTTAATACTACTTTTGTTTGTTCTTGTATTTGCATCCGGCTGCGGGAATGAAGAATCCACTAATACAGTGGAAATGCCTACCTTACATGACAAAACGGTTGCACATAACACTCTGAGGATAGTTTTCAAATGGCCCGGTGATGACTTTGCTTCTCGGCAGGAGCTGGCAATCAGGGACAAGATTGTGGACCATATCAGAGAAAGGGGAGTAGGCAAGGTAATCCATGTGGCAACCGGCATGGGCTGGATGGACATACTTATCGAGGTAGAGGATAAGGATAACACAACACCAAAACTCGAAGCGATAATCAAGGAAACTGAGCCTGCAATAACCTACACTATTGAGAATTTGGAGCGCACGCCTTAAATAATTTTTAGTGGTTACCGAAATCTATCTTCATATTACATTTTATTTCAGCATATTGTGTGAGTGGCAAGAAATCCAACCAAATGGCTCTCATCTGAATCTTTTACCTTCAAACCAATCTATCTTGGGATTTGTTTCATTAGATATGGTAAAAATTGAAGACTTGATAAACTATTTTGAGCTATGCTGTTTTTTCTAATATCACAGCTGCAATCTAACACCTGTTAGTGACTATATTTGAGAGGTTTCTTTGATTTATTGAAAGTTTCAATCATGATGAACATTGTTCAACATTTCATGGGAAACGGAAACACTTTAGGACAAACAGGCATGGTGTAGAAAGTTGATATCATATCTGTTCTGATCATTTACAGACGCCGTTTCCTATAACAACGGATGTACTGCCCTGGCCGTGCTGATCCTTGCCGCTGTTTCCCTGATCCTGTTCACCCGTGAAAAGATACCCCTCGAGTCCTCCAGTTTCCTGGTGCTCATCTGTCTGGCCGTTGGATTCGAAGTCTTTCCGTTCCAAGTGGATGGGGGCGTCCTACACGCCGTGGACTTTTTCCGTGGTTTCGGACATGAGGCGCTGGTTGCCGTCTGCGCCCTGATGATCGCCGGACAGGGTATCGTCCGCACGGGGGCACTGGAACCTGTGGGAAGGGTGCTGACGCGGCTCTGGAAGGTGAGCCCGAGCATCTCCCTGCTACTGACCCTTGTGGTCGGGGCCTTTATCAGCGCGTTCATAAACAATGTTCCCGTTGTCGTATTGTTTCTCCCCATTTTGATCAACGTTTCCCTGC
>LJNK01000098.1 GCA_001303025.1 Deltaproteobacteria bacterium SG8_13 | reverse complement strand
TGCGTCCGGCAACCCGCAGAGGCCGGCCACTGCCGCGGGCGGCACGCCACAGCGGGGCGATCGACCGACATTCGGGTTTACAGAACAGCTCAACCATACTATTTTCTGTAGGTCCCGCCATGGAATCGACAGGCAGGAGCAGGTAAATCGACAGCAGGCACGCGGCAGGAAGGAATGCGGAAAAATGACGGCGGAAAATGACATCGTGTTAATCTACCTGGAAGATCAGCCACTGAGTTTCGCCAGAATCGAAGGGATTCTGCCCGACACAAAGCCGAGCTGGTATCATGTGCGGATGCTGCTGCTGCAGATCCCCGTGCAGGTGGTCACCTGGATTTTGAGGGATGTCTACATCGACGGCACGGAATTTACGATGAACGGCAAACGCATGCGCCTTGAAAAGGTGGAGGCGCCGGAGCAGGAGCCGGCGCCGGATGAGAAAACCATCCAGACGGCCGCCAAAAAAAGCGGCGGGAAGCTGATTTCTCTCAAGGATCTGAAAAAAGACTAGAAGCTATCCCAGAAATGTATCCAAGGGCCCAGAGCTGCGTTGCGGATCGGTTCAAAATGCTCACATACTACCGTGTATGCTCCGCTTTTTCACCGACCCGCGCCTTGCTCTGAACCCTGATCTACTATTTCTGAAACAGGTTCCTTACTAAAGCAATGATTGCCATGGTCGATGAACGGCAAATCGTGATCTCCGCTTCCAGAAGAACCGACATTCCCGCGTTTTACCTGGATTGGTTCATGGACCGGATCACTCGCGGATATTTTGAAGTGCCCAATCCCTATAACCAAAAGGTTTCCGTAGTTCCGGCCACCACGGACAGGGTTCACACCATCGTGTTCTGGTCCAAGGATTTCGGCCCGTTTCTCAAGCAAGATATCGGCGACAAACTGCTCCGGCGCGGCTTTAACCTGTTTTTTAATTTTACCCTGAACTCGGAGGTTCCCTTGCTCGAACCGCGGGTGCCGCCGCTGGCTGAACGCCTGCGGCAGCTGGAGGCGCTGAGTCGCCGTTTCGACCCGCGGGTGATCCACTGGCGATTCGACCCGATCTGTTTTTTCAGATCGGAAAACGGCGAACGTCAGCACAACCTGGTACACCTCGACCGTATTTCCGAAGTTGCCGCGCGGGCCGGTATCCAGCGCTGCATCACCAGTTTTGTGGACCTGTATGCAAAGGTTCGCAAGCGGGTGGCGCGGCTGCCCGGTATGCGGTTCGAGGAGCCGCACAACGGTCGGAAGATCGCAAGCCTGCTGCACATGGAAGAGCTGCTGCGGGCAAAAGACATCACGCTGTCGCTGTGCTGCGAAAAAGAGCTGTTCGAATCGCTGCCGCCCGGCTCGCGCATCGGGCAGAGTTCGTGCATTCCGAACGATGTGCTGGCGGCGGTGTATGGCGGCAAACTGTCGCTGCGCAAAGACTCCGGCCAGCGCGTCCGCCAGGGGTGCGGGTGCCGGGTTTCGTCGGACATCGGATCGTACCGGGATCACCCGTGTTACCATAACTGTTTGTTTTGTTACGCGAATCCATCATGAAGATCGGCTCACTACCGCTGGAAAACAATGCTGTCCTGGCCCCTCTGGCCGGCATCACGGATCTGCCGTTTCGGATGCTGGCCAGAGAAGCGGGTTGCGCCCTGGTCTGCTCGGAGATGATCAGCTCCCACGCGCTGGTCTTCAAAAATGACAAAACCCTTCAGATGCTCTCCAGTCGGCCGGAAGAAAAGCCGCTTTCGGTGCAGATCTTCGGTGCCAAGCCGGCGATCATGGCCGATGCAGCCCAGATGGTGGCCGACTCGGGAGCCGACGTCCTGGACATCAACTTCGGCTGTTCCGTCAAAAAAGTGATCAAAACAGGAGCCGGTGTCGCTTTGATGCGCTGCCCCGATGATACCGCAAAACTGATCCGGGCCGTCCGCAGGGCCGTCGACATCCCGCTGTCCATCAAAATCCGCAGTGGCTGGGAGCCCTCCGGGGCGCAGGCGGTTGCCACAGCGAAGATCGCACAAGACGGCGGCGTCGACGCCATCGCCGTGCATCCCCGCACAGCCGTCCAGGGGTTTCGGGGTCGCGCGGATTGGCAGATCATCCGCAAGGTCAAGGAGTCGGTCTCCATTCCGGTTATCGGCAACGGGGACATCGAAACCCCGCAAGACGCCATTCGAATGATGGCGCAAACCGGCTGCGACGGGATCATGATCGGTCGGGCGGCCGTCAGTGATCCGGGAATTTTCGCGCATTACCTGGCCCTTCGCGGCGGCGGAGAAATGCCGCGCGTCCATCCGCATGACCGGCTCGACCGGATGATCCGCTACCTGCGGATGGCCGTCCGTTATTACGGCGAACAGCGAGCCTGCCGCATGATGCGCAGTCGCCTGTGCTGGTTTGTCAGGGGCATGCAGCAAAGCAGCCGATTCAGGGAGTCGATCAAGCAACTCGCTTCGGAAAAACAGGCGCTGGAGCTTATCGAGGAGTACCGCAGCGTGCTCTCCGGATCCCATCGGGAAATCGGAAAGACCGCACAGCACGCGGGGCAGGAGGCAGACAGGACTATTGTTTGAACTTCACCGGGCTCAGCGGCTTTATGTCCCCTCCGGTGAGCACGACTGCCTTGGAACGCTGGGGCTGGACTTCCACCAGTTTTACTTCCGCAACCTTCGGGCCGGGCTTGAAGTAATTGTGCCCGCCGAAACCTTCCATGACGGTATTGCTGTCGAAGACTTCCAGAACCAGCCCGGGCCGCAGCCCGTGCCGGCTGCCGGAGGCAATCCACAGCTGTTCGGGGTCGGCGCTAAGGACATAGCTCTTCCAGTGCTGATCGCCGATCGCCTCGCAGATGTCATCGTCCAATTTCTGGGCGATGACTTCCAGAATCTCTTCGATAAAACCACTGTCGATGCGATCCTGCTGTTCGATCATCTCCACATCGGCCTCATCGATCCGAACCTGCCTGGCGGCGACCTCGTCCACCAGCTTGGTGGCCGTTTCCGTGTCGAAAACCTCGATTCGGATCTGCACCCCAACATAATGGCGATTTTGCTTCAACCACCAGATGCCCCAATCCTTTTCCTCCGTTCCCACGCTGGTCAAGGTCCCGACCAGCACAGCGTTGAGGCCCAGCTGCCGGCCTGCGATGGCGACCTGCAGATTGTCCAGGTTGCCGGACTCCAGCCGGGGCAGGCTGCGCAGCACCGGTGGATAATCTTCGTCCGAGGGCTGCACGAATATGATGCCCTGACACTCGGTGCGAATCGCACCCAGAACGTAGGAATGCATCAGCTCCCGGCTGTAGGAATCCGTGTGCTGGGTGCGCACTTCGAAAGGGGCCACGCCGATTTTTTTGTAGGGCCTTGCGCCGGTATTCGATGCCGGCAGCTGGTCGGGACCGATCGGGCCGCTGCGGCTCGAACCAAGGGAGCAGGCCGAGACCACCGCCAACAGGGCCGTCACTATCACCAGCCGTCCGCTTTTCCGGCACTCGCGAAGAACAGGTCGAACCATATCGCAGCGAACCTTTCTGCAAGAGGTGACAGTTCAGATAAAGGATTCTGCAACCGATGTCAATCCATGGGATAGCGGGCCTGACGCAGCGGGCTTGACAGGTACGGGTGTTTCTGATAACAGTTCAATATCATTGGCAAACCGGACCTGTCGCCCACCAGCGACCAACGAAACAAGAAAACCAGCAGGACGCCATGGCCTCCATCGAAGAGCAGATTCTCCGAACGGCAAAAGAGATCGTCGTCAAGTTTATCGAAACCGGCAGAGTGTCGCCGGCCGGATTCAGAGATGCCTTCCAGAATATCTACCGATCGGTTGCCGATACGGTCCATGAGGGAAAAGACTCGGCTGGAAAGGAAAGCGACCCGGAGCCCAAACCATGATCGCCGGGCCGGCGAGTCCTTCAAATGGCCGCATTTCACGCGAATGATCAGTGGACTTCCGCCCAATTCTGTCCCCAGGCGATGTTTACCTTCAGCGGCACCTTGAGATCCCAGACCCCTTCCATGATTCCGGCAATCAGCTCGCCGGCCGTTTCGTGCTCTGCGGGCGGCACTTCGAATACCAGCTCGTCGTGAACCGAAATCAGCATGGCGGTCTTCATGCGCTGCTCGCGCAGGGCCTTGTCGATGCGGATCATGGCGATTTTGATCAGATCGGCAGCCGTACCCTGTATCGGTGTGTTGATGGCCGTGCGCTCGGCAAACTGGCGCAGGTTGTGGTTGGAGCTGGCGATGTCCGGCAGCAGCCGTATACGGCCTAGCAGCGTGTCGGTGCGCCGGGTCTTTCTGGCCTCCTTTACGGTTTGTTCCATAAAACGCCGCACACCCGGGTACCTGGAGAAGTAATTGTCGATGTACACCTTGGCCATCTTCTGGCTGATGCCCAACTGTTTGGAAAGTCCGAACGGGCTCATGCCATAGATAATGCCGAAATTGATGGCCTTGGCCTGCCGCCGCAAATCGGAGGAGACCTGCTCGGCAACGACCTCAAAGACTTCGGCGGCCGTGCGGGTGTGAATGTCCTCGTCCTCGATAAAGGCCCGGATAAGCGTTTCGTCGCCGCTGTAGTGGGCCAGGATGCGCAGCTCGACCTGGGAATAATCCGCGGACAGCAGCTGCCAACCCGGTTCGGGGACAAACGCCCGCCGGATCTCCCGCCCCTCCTCGGTGCGAATCGGAATGTTTTGAAGGTTTGGATCGGAACTGCTCAAACGACCGGTCGCAGCAACGGTCTGGTTGTACGAAGTGTGAATTCGGCCGGTGTCCGGATGAATGAGCTCCATCAGGGCATCCGAATAAGTGGATTTGAGCTTTGCCAGGCTCCGGTGCTCGAGGATCAACGCAGGAAGTTCGTGCTCCTTGGCCAACTCGCTGAGAACGTTCACGTCGGTGGAATAGCCCGTCTTCTTGCGCGTTTTCTTCTGGACCGGTAATTTGAGCCGGTCAAACAGAATGGTCCCGAGCTGTTGGGAGGACTTGATGTTGAACCGCTGTCCCGCCACCTCGTAGATCGTTGATTCGAGCCGATGAAGTCTCGCTTCAAACGACTTTGAAAGTTCGCGCAGCTTCTCGCGGTCGACCCTCACGCCTTTTTTTTCCATCCGCATCAGCACCGGCACCAGCGGCATTTCCACTTCTGCCATCAGTGCAGTGAGTCCGATCTCCCGCAGCCGGCCGTCCAGCACGCCTCTGGCCATCAGGGTGATATCGGCGTCCTCGCAAGCATAAGGAACGGCCTCCTCCAGGGGCACCTGGTCAAAGGATCTGGCAGTTTTGCCCTTGCCGGCCACATCCTGGTAGGTGATCGTCTTGTGGCCGAGAAAATCGAGTGCGATCTGATCCAGGTTGTGGGCCCTTTTCGACGGATTCAGCAAATAAGAAGCCAGCATGGTGTCGAAGGCAACGCCTGCGAGTTCGATGCCGCAGCGGCCCAGCACCAGCCAGTCATACTTGATGTTCTGTCCGACCTTTTTCAGTTCCGGATTTTCCAGCAGATCCTTCAGGCTCTGCAGAACCTCTTCGGACCCGAGTTGATCGGGAACCCCTAAATACCGGTGGCCGATCGGGATGTAGAAGGCCTCATCGTCCCTTACGGCAAAGGAGAGCCCCACCAGCCTGGCCTCCAGCGGATTCTGGGAGGTGGTTTCGGTATCCAGAGCGAAGAGGCCGGCTTGTTCAAGGGTTTTTTTCAGCTGCAGCAACTGCTCCCGGTTCATCACCGCCTGGTAGTTCTTCTCGCACCTGGGTCGCTGTGCGGCAAAAGCCTGCTGGAGTTGCCGGAATTCGAGCTGCTGGAACAGCCGACCCAGGCGGTCGCTGTCCGGGGCTTTGAGGCGGTATGCGTCCGGATCGAACGAAAGCGGCACCCGGGTGTCGATGGTGACCAGCTCGCGGCTCAACAGGGCCTGGTCCTTGTAGTCGACCAGTTTCCGGCGCTGCTTTTCGCGGGAGATCGATTCCAGCCGCTCGTACAGGTTGTCCATGCTGCCGAACTCCTGGATCAGAGACAGGGCGGTTTTCATACCGATTCCCGGAACCCCGGGGACATTGTCGGCCGCGTCTCCGCAAAGCCCCATCACGTCGACCATCTGGTTCGGCTGAAGTCCGAATTTCTCCTCGACACCCTTGCGATCAAGCGCCTCATCTTTCATCGGATCCCATACGGTGGCCTGATCGGTGATCAGCTGGACAAAGTCCTTGTCTCCGGTGATCATCACCACATCGAATCCGGCGGCGGCGGCATGCCGGGCGAGCGTTCCGATCAGATCGTCGGCTTCGAATCCCGGCATTTCCAGGACCGGGAAATTAAAGCCCTGGGTGACCTCCTTGATGATCGGCAGCTGGGCCACCAGATCCTCGGGCATGGGCGGGCGGTTCGCCTTGTACTGCGGAAACCGCTCGTGGCGAAAGGTCGGGCCTTTGGCATCGAAGAGCATCACGGCATACTCGGGTTGCCGGTCCTGCATCAGTTTTATCAACATGCGCGTAAAACCGAAAACGGCATTGGTGGGCATGCCCCTTGAATTGGAAAGGCTGCGGATGGCATGAAACGCCCGGTAAACGTAGGCGGTGCCGTCAATCAGATAGAGCTTTTTCTTCGGCTGCATAGAACCCCTGGCTTTGTGCTGCATTGGTGTGACGCTGCGGGTTTTCGCATCCCCGCAAAATCACGATGTCAGCCGTCCGGCTGCAACGTATCGCACGTAATAGCACGGTTGTCGGCAAACAACAAGAAGGCCCGGGGAAAGGGCAAGCCGGCAGCGCAGCGCAGCTTGACGGGGTTTGATTCGATGGCGATAATACAATCGGAAAGTTTGAATTCGTTTCATCACCCGGGCTGAACAGATGGGTGAGAGAAGCACCGCAGGGGCCAATCGACAGATCCATGACCGTCAACCGTTCCAGCCAAAAACGCTCTCGAACCAGGCGCAGGGGTTCATCGCTTTCGGTGTGTCACTGCTGCTCGGCGGCAGTGCCATTCTGCTGGCGATGTCGCTGCGGGTTTCACATCTGCCAGAACTGCATGCTGGAAAACCAGTGGGGGATGACGTGCAACGGGATTACGTGGCAATGCCCGGACTGCGGCGGGCAAAACGGATTCGGCAACCAGTGACGCCGCCCCGCGCGGGCAAACCGGCCGGATCGTCAATTCCCGCCTACCGCAAAGCAAGCGTTGATATTGCGTGAACCCGGCATCCGCCCGGCGGCCGGACCTACTGCACGGCCGGTGTTGCGCCCTGCTTCGGCGTTCCGATCCTCCGCCAGCTTTTCACCGGATCCCCGGACTGCATCACCGGATCGAGCCAACGCAAGGGAGAAGGCCGCTCGTCACTGTCCAACCGCCGGCGCCAGAGTTCGTCGGAAAGATCCGTTGTGGCGATGAACTCATAGTACGGGAGCACGGCGCCGCGGCAAATCAGATACCGGCCATCGGTCGGATAGGCTACGATGATCTCCCGGGGGCGGGCAACGGCGGCATGCAGGTGCTTCTTCGATCGGGGATCGAAGAAATAGGTGAACGCTGCCGGGGCATCGTCTCGCGGGCGCCGGTAGCTGTCACCGCCGTAGAGCATCACGGCCGCCAGGGCGAATCCGAAATCGTTGAGAAAGTAGGTTTCCTTTTCGTTGAAGGCCACTTTCCGCAGCTGCTTGTGGGCCATCACTTCAAGCCTGCGACATATCGCGTGCAATTGTTGCCAGCGCTGTTTCAGGTCCAGCCCGGACTCAATCACCAGCGCCTGATAGGCCGGGTCCTGATCGTATTCTCCGCGGATCAGCGATTCGGC
>LJNK01000097.1 GCA_001303025.1 Deltaproteobacteria bacterium SG8_13 | reverse complement strand
ACGGGTGGCCATATCCGAGCAGATCGACTCGATTGTCGAAACCGTAAAGATCGCCCTGGAGCAGACCCCACCGGAACTGTCGGCCGACATCGTCGATCGCGGCATCGTGCTGACCGGCGGCGGGGCTTTGCTGAAAAATCTCGACAAGCTGTTGAGGGAAGAAACCAGTCTGCCGATCACCATCAACGAAGATCCGCTGACCACCGTGGCGCTGGGTTCCGGCAAAGCGCTCGACAGCCTGGAAATTCTCAAGCGTGTCATGATTACCTAAACCGCTGGTTGCAAAGCTCGCAGGAAGCCAAACCAATCGCGTCTAAGAACCGAACCTGATGTTTTCCAAGAAAATGCTGGTGGTCGTTGGTGCGATCGTTTTGATCGGCGCCAACCTCGTCATCCTTTACATCGCCGGTAACCGCTATCCTTCCCACGGACTCGGGCGCATTGCCCTTTATTTTGTGGCACCTTTCCAGGATGCCGTTTCCGTCGCCATCCGTTTTTCCAGGGGCACGTGGGACAACTACTTCGCACTGGCATCCGCCGCCCGTGAAAACACCCGGTTGAAGCAAAGTCTCAATCAGGCGGTTGCCCGCAACAGCCAGTGGCGCGAGGTGGAGCTGTCCAACATCCGACTGCGGCAGTTGCTCGACTTCAAAACCACCATCATCAGCCAGAGCGTTGCCGCTGAAATCGTGGGCAGGGATCCGTCTTCCTGGTATCAGGCGGTGATCATCAACAAGGGCAGCGCCGACGGCATCCGCAAGGGCCTGCCGGTGGTGGTGCCGGAGGGCATTGCCGGTCAGGTGACCGATGTGAGCGGCCATTACGCCAAGGTGATGCTGATCATCGATCGAAACAGTGCGGTGGATGCCCTGGTGCAGCGCACGCGCGCCCGGGGAATCATCAAGGGCGAGGTGACCGGCAGGTGCCGGTTCAAGTATGTCATGCGCAAGGAGGAGGTCGCCGTCGGGGATAAAATTGTAGCTTCCGGTCTCGACGGCGTGTTTCCCAAGGGGATGGCGATCGGCGATGTCACCGGTGTCGTCAAACGCACCTCGGAAATTTTTCAGGAGGTGACCGTGACGCCCCATGTTGATTTCGAGAAACTCGAGGAAGTGCTGGTGGTTCTGATACCGCCGGCTCCGGATTTTGCGGAAAAACAATGACCTACGGGTATTACATCGTTGTCGGTATCGGCCTGATCCTGTTTCAGACCGCCGTCATCCCCGGCATTCCGGTGCTCGACACCCTGTTTGACTTCGTCGGCCTGTTCGTCATCTATCTGGGATTTTATCGACCCGCACGGGAAGCCCTTCCGGCGGTGGTCATCCTCGGCCTGCTGGCGGACAACTTGTCCGGTGCGCCCTTTATGCTCTACATCACCGCCTACCTGTGGGTGTTTTTCGGCGTGCGGGTGCTATCTCTGATCCTGCAGGTCAGCCTTCGATTTCGCACGGCATTGATCGTCTCGGGCGGCGTGCTGATTGAAAACCTCGTGTTTGTTTTTGCATTCGTGCTTCTAGGCGCCGGGACCCACTCGCCGGCGGCCGCCACCGGCACCGTCATCCTACAGCTGGCCTGGGCCTTTGTTCTCGGGCCGATCCTGGTGCTCGGTTTCAGGGGCGCTCATGGCATCTGGGACCGCCTGATCGGCCAGACAGCGGGCATCGGCAGATCGGAAGCAAAGTGATTCGAATTGAGCAGGTATTTAAAAACAGCTGACAACGACTGGTACAAGCAGCGGATTATCGGCATCATCCTCGTGGTGCTGATCTGTTTTGCGGCGCTGTTCATGCGTCTGTTTTACCTGCAGGTGATCAAGGGAGAAGAGTTCCGGCGGCTTTCCGACAACAACAGCATCCGCCTGCAGCGGATCGAAGCGTTCAGGGGAATCATCTTTGATCGCAACAAAAACATGCTGGTCGACAACCGTCCGTCTTTCGATGTGAGCATCGTGGTCAAAGACGCCCAACCGGTTGCGCAGACACTGGGCAGGCTTTCTACATTTCTGAGCGTCTCGGACGAAGAGCTTCTGGAGAAAATCGCCGGGCAGAAAGGGATCCTGGCTTACAAACCCGTTTTGCTGCGCCAGGATATCGGCCGTGATTCCATGGCCGGCATCGAGGTTCACAAATATGACCTGCCCGGTATCGAAGTGAACGTCAAATCCCGCCGGCACTACCTTTTCGGGCAAAGCGCTGCCCATATCCTCGGCTACCTGGGAGAAATCAGCGCAAACGAGCTGGACAGCGGCAAATACCCCGGGGTCAGAAGCGGGGATCTGATCGGCAAGGCCGGCGTCGAAAGATCATACGACGAGTACCTGCGGGGCCGCGGGGGCGGCCGGCAGGTGGAGGTCAATGCCACCGGTCAAATCATGCGGGTGCTGAAAACCGTCCCGTCGCGGCCCGGACGCAACGTGGTGCTCACCATCGACCAGGCGGTTCAGATGAAGGCCGAGGAACTCCTGGCCGGGGTGACCGGTGCTGCCGTGGCAATCGATCCGAACACCGGTGAAGTGCTCGCCATAGCGAGCAACCCGTCCTTTGACCAGAACCGGATCGTAAGCGGCATGACCCATGAACAATGGCAGGCCTTCGTTTCGGATCCGCTCAAACCGCTGACCAACCGTGCCGTCCAGGGGGAGTATCCGCCGGCATCGACCTATAAAATTCTGACTGCTACAGCCGGTCTGGAAGAGGGCCTCATCGATGAAAACACCGAATACTGCTGTCCCGGTTTTTACCGGTTCAAGGGCAGGGAGTACCGTTGCTGGAAAAGGGGCGGACACGGTTGCCTGAGCCTGGTGCAGGCCATCGCACAATCCTGCGATGTCTACTTTTACCAGGTCGGACAGGCCGTCGGCGTCGATCGCCTGGCCTGGTATGCCAAAACTTTCGGTCTCGGAACCCCCACCGGTGTTCAACTTGCCAATGAGTCGAGCGGGTTGATACCGACGGCGGCCTGGAAACTGAAACGTACCGGCGAGCCGTGGCAGGAGGGGGAGACGCTGTCTCTGGCGATCGGGCAAGGGTTCAATCTGGTCACGCCTTTGCAGATGGCCGGGATGGCTGCGGCGGTGGCAAACGGTGGCATTCGCTACCAACCACAGCTGCTGAAAAGAATCGAAACGGCCCAGGGCGAGGTCGTCTTTCAGACCGAACCGATGGTGGTCGGCAAGGTGCCGATCAGCCCCCGAACGCTGGAGCTGATCCGGCAGGGGCTGTGGGAGGTGGTTCATTCCGACACAGGCACGGCCAAAGGTGCGCGATTCTTCGATCTGCACATCAGCGGCAAGACCGGCACCGCCCAGGTGATCAGCCGCAAAGACGACGAGCAGGAAGTCGAAGATGAGTCGGAGATCGCCGACCACCTCAAAGCGCACGCGTGGTTTGTGGCCTACGCCCCTTCGGATGCTCCCCAAATCGCCACGGCGGTGGTGGTGGAAAATGGGGAACACGGTTCGAGCGCCGCAACGCCCATCGCCCGCGAGATCATCAAGAGCTATCTGCTCAAAGAGCAGCTGCAGCCGGTAATTGTAGCCAATAAAGAGCCGGTGGCGCAACCGTAACCGTTTTACTGTTGTGGATCCCACGATCGCCACGCGATCGACGAGGGTCCCGGAGGCCGGATGTTCGATCGTCATTTTATCCAATACTTTGACTGGGGCCTGTTCACCGTCGCCGTTCTGCTGGGCTGTATGGGGCTGATCACCCTTTACAGTGTTGTCACGGCCGATGCCGCCGCAGCGCAAAAGACCCTGGTGATCAAACAGCTGATCTGGTTTAGTGTCGGGCTCGGGTTCATGGTCGTTTCGTTTCTGTTCAATTACAAGCAGCTGGACCGCTATGCCAACGGCTTTTACGCGCTTTGCATCCTCATGCTGATAGCCGTTTTGTTTTTCGGCAAATACGTCGGCGGCAGCAAAAGATGGCTCGTGCTCGGGCCCGTTTCCGTACAGCCGTCGGAGATCGTAAAAATTGCGGTAATCATCGCTCTGGCCAGCTACTATTCCAAAAACGCATACACCAGGGGGTTTACGCTGCGGCAGCTGCTGATACCGGTGGCGCTGGTCGCTATTCCCTTTGCCCTGATCGTTGCCCAGCCCGACCTGGGCACCGCCCTGCTGTTGGTGCTGATCGCCGGTTCCACGACCGTGTTCGTAAAAATAGAAAAGCGGTCTTTCCGGTACCTGATTTTCTCAGGACTGGTGACGGTCCCGCTGGTCTGGTTTTTCCTGAAAGACTACCAGAAAAGACGCATTCTCACATTTTTAAGTCCGGAGGGAGATCCGCTCGGTGCCGGCTATCACATCATCCAGTCGAAGATCGCCATCGGCTCGGGCGTTCTCACCGGCAAGGGGTATCTGAAAGGCACCCAGAATGCGCTGAATTTTCTGCCGGAGCAGCACACCGATTTCATATTCTCGGTGTTTGCCGAAGAATGGGGATTCGTCGGTTCGGCGGTGCTGATCCTTCTTTTCCTGCTGCTCATCATCTGGGGGCTCAATGTCGCCTACAGCAGTCGCGATCCCTTCGGGACCATCCTTGCGGTGGGTATCTCGTCTATGATATTCTGGCAGGTGTTCGTAAATATCGGTATGGTGATGGGGCTGATGCCGGTGGTGGGCATCCCGCTGCCGTTCGTCAGCTACGGCGGCTCTTCCATCGCGACGACCATGATTGCCATCGGGCTGCTGATCAACGTGAGCATGCGGCGTTTTACGCTGGAATAACAGGCGCGTTGGAGACCGGGGCGGTATTCAGCCCGGTGCGGTTCGTACAAGGATCGATGCCGGTTTAAAGGAACCGGTAAAACCATAAAGGAGGCTGTATTCTCATGGGCAAAAAAGGGAAAAAACACGACGCCATATCCACTTTTCTGGGACCGGACGCCAGCATCGACGGGACAATCGAGTTTCAGGGCACGATCCGATTGGACGGCAGCGTAAAGGGTCAGATAAAGAGCGGCGACGGGACCGTGATTGTGGGCGAGAAAGCGGTTGTCAATGCTGAAGTTGTCGTTGGAACGGCGATCGTCATGGGAGAGGTGATCGGCACCATCGATGCCGCCCATCGCATCGAGGTGTATCCGCCCGGTCGCATATCGGGTGACATCCAGTCGCCGGTGATTTCCATCGAGGAGGGCGGTATGCTCAACGGCAATTGCACGATGAAAGATCGCTCCGCCGGCGGCTCCGTAAAACAGTTGTCGTCGATGCGCGCATCCGGCGGCGAGGAGGCGTGAACCGCATAAAAATTTTGTAAAAAACCTTTGACAATCAAACATGTCGAATGGTATAGACCGCCCGAGTCGAAATGGACGGTCTTTTTTTTTTGGATTCCCCGCGACGGCTCGACCGGCTTCAATCCCATGACGTTTCGCTTCGAGGACACCCTTACGGGTTTCATCGATGGAGGAGCATCCGGCGGAAAGGTAGGATCCGCTGCTCAGGCGAACAGGGATCCACGGAAGCGGTACGCAGCTGGGGGGGAGCTCAGCGGTTCGTCGGTACAACGCATTATCGTATCAGTGATGGAGGTCTGCCGCATGCAACTTTCTTCTTTCCATCGGAAGCTGTTTCGGGCTTCCTTTCTCATCGTTCCCCTACTTTCGGCAGCGGCCGGCAGCGCCTGGGCTGCAGAAGGCCTGACCGTTATCCCGAATTGGTCATTTTTACTTCAAATGGCCAATTTCGTTTTTTTAATCTGGGTACTCAACCTGATTCTCTACAAGCCGATCCGCAACGTCCTCAAGCAGCGGCAGGCAAAAGTCTCCGGACTGGAGGAAAGCATCGAGTCCTTTCACAAAGATGCCACCGACAAACAGGAGGCGTTTGACGCCGGGCTGCGAAGCGCTCGGGTCAAGGGGTTGGAGAAAAAAGAAACCCTGCTTGCCGAAGCGGCCAACGAAGAGAAAACAATCATCTCCCAGATCAACGAGAAGGCACAAGCAGAGCTCTCGCAGGTTCGCGAGCAGGTCGCCAGTGATGTGGAAGTCGCCAGACTGTCTCTGCTCAAAGAAGTGGATAGTTTTGCGGAGGCCATCGGCGAAAAAATACTGGGGAGGGCTGTTTAAATGAGACGCACGCATTTGAGCGACAGGCACCGCGCCTCTGAGGCGAGACGCTGTGTGGTGCTTTTACTGGCGGTGGTGCTGGTTTTTTTCAGCACAGCGGCCATGGGAGCGACCGACGAGCACGGCACCGAAGCGCCGGCAAAGGGGTGGGTGGCGACCGACACGTACAAAGTGATCAACTTTGCCGTGCTGGCCGTGGCCCTTGTCTTTCTGCTGCGCAAACCGGTGACCAAGGCGCTCAATGATCGAATTCAGGGCATCAAGGACCAGCTTGAAGATCTGGAATCCAGGAAAAAGCAGGCCGAAGAGGAGCTGGCCGCCTACAATCAGAAATTTCAACAGCTGGAGCAGGAAGCCGAAAAAATCGTCGACCAGTATATCCAGCAGGGCCGGGAGGCCAAAGCCAGGATTCTCGAAGAGGCCCAGTCCGCAGCCGAAAAGCTCGAGGAACAGGCGCGCCGCAACATCGATCACGAATTCAAGAAGGCCCGCGCACAGCTTCAGGTTGAGGTAATGGAAAAAGCGCTTGCCAAAGCCGAAGAGGTGATCAAGTCACGAATTTCGGACAAAGACCAGGAACGGCTGGTGGATGAATACTTAGAGAAGGTGGTGGCATAATGAAGAATTTGGCGGTCGCACGGCGGTATGCCAAAGCGTTGCTGCTTATCGGCAAAGAGGACGGGCAGGCCCAGAATTACAAGGAAGAAATTGCCGCGGTTGCCGGTATGATCGCAAGACAAAAGGCGTTGGAGCAGGCGTTGATCAATCCGCTTTACGACGCCGATGCCCGCCGGCATGTGCTGGCGGCGGTCATAAAGAAACTGAAGCTCTCGGCGGTGATGTCCTCATTTTTAATGCTGCTGTTCGACAAGCGCAGAATCGGATTCATCGGTGCAATCAGCGATTTTTATCAGAAGCTGGCCGATGAACTTCAAGGGATTGCCCGTGCAAGTCTGGTGTCCGCCAACGAGCTGTCGGCCGACACCATCGACAAGATCCGCAGCGCCCTGTCCAAGCGGACGGGCAAAGAGGTGGTTCTGGAAGTGCAACAGGATCCGGAACTGATCGGCGGCATCGTGACAAAGATCGGAGACCTGGTATTGGATGGGAGCATTAAAACCCAGTTACTTAATATGAGAGAAACTTTAAAAAGGGGTGAGAGTGTCTAATGGAACTAAGAGCTGAAGAAATTAGTCAAATCATCAAAGAGCAGATTACGGATTATGACAAGAAAGTCGAGCTCAGCGAAACCGGCGTCGTCTTGTCAGTGGGCGATGGTATTGCCAGGGTGTACGGCCTGGAGAAAGTGATGGCCCTGGAGCTGGTGGAGTTCCCCGGCGGTATCCTCGGACTGGTTCTCAACCTCGAAGAAGACAATGTGGGTGTGGCCATCATGGGGGAAGACATTCACATCAAGGAGGGGGACATCGTCAAGCGCACCGGCAACATCGCTTCGGTGCCGGTGGGCGAAGCCGTTTTAGGGCGCGTGGTATCTGCCGTCGGCGAACCGATAGACGGCAAGGGGCCGATCGATACCCCCGAGAGCAGGCGTGTGGAAATGGTGGCCCCCGGTGTCATTGCCCGAAAGAGCGTTCACGAACCCTGTTACACCGGGTTGAAGGCGATTGACGCCATGACCCCGGTAGGACGCGGCCAGCGCGAGCTGATCATCGGCGACCGCCAGATCGGAAAAACCGCTATCGGCATCGACGCCATTATTGCCCAGAAAGACACCGACGTCTTTTGCATTTACGTCGCCTGCGGGCAGAAAAAGTCGACCGTCGCCCAGGTTCACGCCATCCTGGAAAAACACGGCGCCATGGAGTACACCACCATCGTGTCGGCGTGCGCCAGCGACCCGGCCACCTTGCAGTACGTCGCTCCCTACGCCGGGTGTGCCA
>LJNK01000047.1 GCA_001303025.1 Deltaproteobacteria bacterium SG8_13 | reverse complement strand
AAAACACCGTCTCTGTTACCGGCCGCAGTGATCGGTCTGCCCAGCGCAGTATGGACGTCCAAAAGGTGCGCGCCCGGGAAGGGCTGGCGGCATTTATCTATATCGGCCAGTCCATACCGGTATCCACGCAAGCCGGCGATCCCCGGGTGCACGGCAGCCGCATCGTTTTCCGGGATGTGAAAACCGGCTTCCGGGTGGTACCGCGCCTGTCAGGGGATCACTTCGTACTGGACATTGCATCACAGCAAGAATCGACCCCATCGGCCCGACAAGGGGCTGTTGCCGCACAGCGGATCCAGACCCAGGTCCAGGGCCGGCTGAACCAGTGGCTCGATATCGGTGGGATCCTGGGAATCAGACGAAAAAGCGACACCGGCTTTATCTATTCCGACGGTCGTCAAAAGAAAAGTAACTCATCCATATTTCTCAAAATTGTGGAAGTCGCTCCGTAAGCGGCACTGTCACACCGCTCCACCGCCCGGATCAAGCACCAGCCAGCCAGAAATTCTGTGACCTGACGAACCAGAGAAAAGGTTCCCGGGTTTACCGGTTCCTGTCATCGACCACCGGCTCATTTCTAATAACGTCATTCTCCACTGCCCCAAATGCCCCGTGCTGCCGGAACATCCAGTTCTTCCTATCGGCTTTTCAGAACCGCCGGTTCCGAATTACATAATCATTTTAATTTCAATGCGTTATGCGCCACCCGCTTCATCGGGGCACGCCGCACAGCCGCAACCATGCTCCGATTCGGCTCCAGCAATTCTGAGGCAATCACCTGTTGAAAATAAAATGTTATAATTACAATATGTTATATATTGGCACAAAATCTGCTCTATGCAACTTTCGGGTAAGGCTGCCGAAGAGCAGCATGGTCTGTATCGAATATTACCAAAGGAGATAACGATGGGCTGGAAATTTTGGCAAAAAGATCAACCCGCTGCGACAGACGCCGGGGCAAAAACTCATAAGCTCGGCCGGCCGAGGGACCTGCCCCAGGAGGTCGGCCGTCACCTGGTCGTCGAGCAGGGTCTGGATCCGGACTGGGCCTGGAGCCTGAAGTGTGTGGTGAAGCCGAGGGAAAACTCCAAGAGCACTTTCGATGTGCGTGTATTCAGCTCGGAAAGTGCGGTGCGTCAAGGGGTGACGGTCAGAGATTATACCTCGTTGGAGGAGCACGCGGACCTGATTCTATTTGCAGGCTGGTACGACAAGGAAACCCGGCAGGCCCAGCTGGATCGACCGATGAAAGAGGCGGTGTAAGACCTCCGGTTTCAAAAGGTTGTGCGCTTTCGATCGCAATCGCAGCGCTTCCATCGAACCGGCAGTGAATCGCCTCGCTTACAGTAAATAGCGTGCGCTCTTCACCCCGCGCACCGGACGTATCCGCAGGTACTGCAGCCGGTCGGCGGATTTTACCGTAACCTGACGTATCTCCGTTCCCTGGAGAACACGCAGCGGCACGTCGACACCCGCCGCTCCCAGTGCCCACACCTTGCGGAAAAAGTCCCCCAACCCTTGCACCGGATCTTTGCCTACTGTAAGGACGACATCGCCGGTCTTCAGGCCGGCCTTTTCGGCCGGCCCGTCAGGGGAAGTGCGCAGCACGATGACGCGGCCGATGGTTTCATCCAGATGCATTCCGAGCCAGGGCCGCTGGGGGTGGGCTGTATGGCCCTGGCGGATCAAATCTTTGAGAATCGGCTTGAGCAGATCGATGGGAACAAACATGTTGCACGGTACCGCACCAAAGCCGGCCACGGCCAGTTGCGTGTAGATCGATCCGATCCCCAGCAGCCTTCCTTCACGGCCGACAAGGGCCGCACCGGCGAAGCTTTCATGGGAAGGGGCGGCGTAAATGGCGCTGTCGAGAAGATACTCCCAGTAACCGACGAACTCCCCGCGGGAGATGACGCGGGCCCCCTGAACCGCTTTCTCACCGTTCGCACTCATCACCACTACCGGCTCACCTTCGCCAAGCTCCGATGAGGCCCCGAGCTGCATCGGCGTTACCGACAGGGGTCGAACGCTGCGCAGCAGCCCGAAACCGGTGTCATGGTCGTAGGCGACCAGCGAGGCCGGCATACTGCTGCCGTCGCTCAGGACGACTTCAATGGCATTCGCCTCTAAAATGATATATCCAATGGTGAGCACCAGCCCGTTGTCGTCGATGACCACACCGTTTCCCTCCCGCTCGGTGCCCAGAGAAAGTGCCGTGCGCGCATCGTCGGGGACGGTCGAGCGAACCGTGACCACCGCCTTTATCAGCGTCTCAAAACGGTCCTGGGCGACTGCAGCTCCCTGGAAAGCCACGGAAATGAAGAAAATCGTCAAAATGGCAACGGCTCGCATGATCCCCTCCTGAAGTTACAAAAGGTAAGATGCCGGTATGGCTGCACCGCATCCAATCACTCGGTGACGGTGGATGGAGGCGAACAAGTCCGGGTCGAATTGGTTTCAGGCAAGAAATGCGTATAAGGAATGTGCGAATAAGCAGATGGTTCCATCCAATTGTCAAATGCCTACCCGGATAATATGGGCTGCCCGGTGGTGCTGTCAACCGTCTCCTCCGGAGATTTGAAGAATCGATTCCGTTCATCGGTGCGCGCCGGTATTTCAGAAGGAAAATTGTGTCCGGTCAGAGCCGACTCGTTGGGGTTTTCGCTTTCGCTGGAGTCTGGTTGGCTTTGTGGGCGCCGGCTGGACAGAAAATGCGTTGCGCGATTTCAGCGGCTCCCAAGCCCGGGGACCGGAAGAGACCGCGATTTATCTCAGCGTCGGCAGCGCTTGGCATCAATGGCCGCTTGTCTCTCTTGTTTACAATTTGCGCAGGCGGATGGCAAGCTCGTTTAGCTGGTCACCGGTGGCCGAAGACGGGGCACCGGTCAGCAGGCACGCCGCTTTCTGGGTTTTGGGGAAAGCGATGACATCGCGGATGGACGGCTCTTCGCACAAAATCGCCATCAGCCGGTCGAACCCAAAAGCGATACCGCCGTGGGGCGGAGCGCCCGACTCCAGCGCCGAAAGCAGAAATCCGAATTTTTCTTCATATTCTTCTGCCGCCAGGCCAAGTGCCTGAAACACTCGCTCCTGAAGCCGTCGGCTGTGGATACGGATGCTGCCGCCGCCAACCTCGGCACCGTTGAGCACCAGGTCGTATGCCCGCGAGCGCACCGACAGGGGGTCGGTCTCCAGCAGGGGATAGTCTTCTTCCAGCGGAGCCGTAAACGGATGGTGCAGGGCCTGGTACCGTTTTTCGGTTTCGTCGTACTCCATGAGCGGAAAATGCGTTATCCAGATAAAGTTGTACGTCTTTTCATCGATCAGTCCGAGACGGCTGCCCAGATGATTACGCAGCTGCCCTAGTGCCTCGTTGGCAATTTGGGGCTGATCGGCAACAAACAAAATCAGGTCACCGGGCTGCATGTCCGCCCGCTTTGCCATTGCCGTTTTCTTCTCTTCGGTGAAGAATTTGGCAATGGGCGACTGCCACTGACCATCCCGCACCTTGATCCAGGCCAGCCCCTTGGCCCGATACACTGCGGCAAAAGCCGTCAAGTCATCGATCTCCTTTCGCGACATGTCGATGCAACCCTTGGCGTTGAGCACCTTGACCACCCCGCCTTTTTTTACCACCTCGGCAAATACCTTGAATTCGGAGTCCGCGACGATATCGGATATGTCCGCCAGGTGCAGGTCGAAGCGGGTGTCGGGCTTGTCGAGTCCATAGCGCCCCAGCGCTTCGGCGTAACTCAGACGCGGGAAAGGAGTGGGGATCGAAAGACCCAACACAACCTGAAACATCCGCGCCATCATGCCCTCGGCGACGGCCATCACGTCCTCTTCTCCCGCGAAGGACATTTCCAGGTCGATCTGGGTGAACTCCGGCTGGCGATCGGCGCGCAGGTCTTCGTCTCGAAAACAGCGCACGATCTGATAATACCGGTCGAACCCGGAGATCATCAGCAGCTGTTTGAAAATCTGTGGTGACTGCGGCAGCGCATAGAATTGCCCCTGGTTGACACGACTGGGGACCAGGTAATCCCTGGCGCCCTCGGGGGTGCTGCGGGTCAGAAACGGCGTTTCGATGTCCAAAAATCCGCTGTCGTTCAGGTACTGCCTGACGGCCGCCGCTGCATGGTGCCGTGCGATCAGATTCCGCTGGAGCTTCGGCCGGCGCAGATCCTGGTGGCGATGGCTCAACCGCACGTTTTCCGAAACCTCGATGCTCTCCTCAATCAGAAACGGCGGCGTGGCGGCGGCATTGAGTATTTTCAGCTCGCTTGCCATTACCTCGATGGCGCCGGTTTTCAGCTTCGGGTTGACCATCCCTTCCGGCCGCGGGTCTACCCTGCCCCGCACAGCGAGAACAAACTCGCTGCGAATGGCGTGCGCTTTGGCATGCACCTGCGGGTTGACGTCCGGATTGAACACCACCTGGGTGAGCCCCTCCCGATCCCGCAGATCCACGAATATGACACCACCGTGGTCCCGGCGCCGCTGCACCCAACCCATCAGGACCACTTGCTTGCCGATATCATCCGCACCCAATTCACCGCAGTGGTGGGTCCGGCGCATGCTGCCGAGATTGTCAGACAACGGATGGATCTCCTTTCAACCGTGTGCCGGTCGACGAACTGCCGGCTAGGATCGGATTTTTTCGATCAGTTTTTCCACAAGCCCTTTTATCGGAAGCAGGACCTGCTCTTTTGTTTTCATATTGCGTAGAATGACACTTTGTTTCCGGCGTTCATCTTCACCGAAAATCAGCACGTGATCCGCCTTGCGCTTGTCGGCCAGCTTCATCTGACTTTTCAGGCTTCTGTCGTTAAAGTCCATTTCGACCGGCACCCCTTCCAGGTTCAGCCGGCAGAGCCACAGAAACGCCTCGTTCTGGCATCGCTGGCCCAAAGCGGCCACAAACAGCGCCGGTTTTCCCGGCTGACCAGGTTGTCGGCTGCCCACGATCTCCGCCAGCCGGTCCAGTCCGATGGCAAATCCGGTGGCCGGCTGGTCCGGGCCGCCGAGTTGCTTGACGAGACCGTCGTATCGCCCGCCGCCGGCAACCGCGCTCTGGGCTCCCAGGGATCCGGTCTGCATCTCGAAGGTGGTCCGGGCATAGTAATCGAGCCCCCGCACCAACCGCCTGTCGACCCGATAGGGCACGTTGAGTTGGTTGAGAAAGGACTGAACTGTGTCGAAATCCTGTCGGCAGTCTGCACACAGATAGTCGAGGATGGCCGGAGCGGTGGCCACCGTCTCCCGGCAGGCAGGCACCTTGCAGTCGAGAACGCGAAGCGGATTTCGCCCCCTCCTGCGCCGGCAATCCGAACACAGGGCCTCGTCCTTGTCGGCCAGAAATTCAGACAGCGCCTTGCGGTAAGCCGGTCGGCACCCCGGACAGCCGAGGGAGTTGATGTGCGCCTGGACATCATCGACCTGCAGGCGGTCAAACAAGGTGCTCAACAGCAGTATCAGTTCGACATCCGCCAGCGGAGAAGCCACGCCGAATATTTCGGCGTTAATCTGGTAGAACTGCCGGAAACGGCCTTTCTGCGGTCGTTCCCGCCGGAACATCGGACCGATGACATAAAACTTCTGGACCGGGTCGGAAGCGTACATCTTGTGCTGTACATAGGAGCGAACGATAGAGGCGGTGGCCTCGGGCCGCAGGGTGATCAGCTCCCCCTTGCGGTCAGCAAAGGTATACATCTCTTTTTCCACGATATCGGTATCTTCGCCGATACTGCGGGCAAAGACCTCCGTGCGCTCCATGATCGGAATCCGGATCTCCCTGAAGCCGAAATCCTCCAGCAGCGCAGCCGCTGTCTGCTCGATGGTCTGCCAGACCTGGATATCGTCGGGCAATATGTCTCGGAAGCCTCTGATTAACTGGATCATTGTCTTTATGGCGTATTGCGTTTCGGCCGGCCGGCGATTTGAAAAACCCGGCAATTACGTTGCCCGCCTCGGGTTGCGCCGGTTTGGTTGCTCATTGGACTGAATTTTTAATTAAACTTGTTTTTTTACCCACTGAATCATTCCAAGTCAATAAAATAGTTGCCGGATAAAAGCGGATACCGGGTTTTCCGGCAGGTTTCGGCCGGCAAACAAATCATTTGCAATTTCCCCGGCATCTGATATCTATTTTTGTTTTATAGAAGCCTGCACCGGTTCGAAAGACCAGCCGACGAATATTGCGCCGCTGCGCATCAACATAAGAGAAGGAGATACAGGTCATGAAAAAAAGCTGCGCTGCACGGATGGTACTACTGGCATCGATGCTGATCTTCACCTTTTCGGCGCCTGCAAGGGGTGCGATGGTCATCAAGCTGGGCGTGGTGACCAAACCGGGATCCGCTCAGAACATCGTGGCCGAAAAATTCAAAGAGCTGATCGAGCAGCGTTCCGGCGGCACCATTACGGTCAAGATTTTTCACTCCGCCTCCATTGGCAACGAGACCGAAATTCTGCAGCAAGTGCAGTTGAACCAGGTGCAGATGGCCATCATCACCGGTGGGCCTTTCGACACCTTTGATCCGATCGTGCGGGTGATCAACTATCCTTTTCTCTTCAAAGACAGCGATCAGGCCGATCGCATCCTGGACGGCCCCCTGGGAGCCGAAATCCTGAAAAGCTTGGAGACCTCGGGTTTCAAGGGACTCTGTTTTTCCGAAAACGGATTTCGCAACCTGACCAACAGCAAACGCCCGGTAAAAACTCCGGCCGATATCAAGGGCCTGAAGATCAGGGTGATGTCCTCGGCCCTGCACAAGGCCATCTGGCAAAACCTGGGAGCCAATCCGACGCCGATGCCATGGCCGATCTACACCGAATTGGAGCAGGGAGTGATCGACGGGCAGGAAAACCCGCTGTGGGTCATGGAAGTCTACAAATTCTACGAAATTCAGAAATACATGACCCTGACTCGTCACGTATATTCGCCCCACATCGACATCGCCTCGTTGAAATGGTGGAATACGTTAGATCAAAAGACCCGCGAGATGATCCAACAAACCATTTACGAGGCGGCCGTATTCCAGCGGAAAGACAATCGCTCCAAAGACGCCCAGCGCCTGGCATTTCTTGCGGCCAAAGGGATGATAGTGGAAGACAACCCTGACATCGGTGCTTTTCGAGTCAAAGTCTCCGACCTGAAAGACATGGAGCTCTATCAGGATACGCGAGTGAATGCCCTGCTGAGAAAAATACTCGATGCAACCCGCTAGCCGCCAGACGGTTGATTTCACGAATCGCGTTCGGCTTGTAGATCATGAATATCGCCTCGTCCGTCAACAGGAATTCATAAAATCCGTGCACCTTCGAAGATGACCGCCATCCAACACCTCAGTGCCGCCATCAACCGCTGGGTCGAATATCTGCTTTTCGGACTCGGTCTGTCCATGGCGCTGGTTGTAGCGATGCAGGTCTTCTTCCGCTACGTGTTGAATCACTCCCTGTTCTGGTCCGAAGAGCTGGCCCGTTTCATGCTGGTGTGGCTTTCATTTCTGGGCGCATCCGCGGCTTACAAGCGCAGCCTTCACCCGGGAGTCGACATTTTGACGTCGCGGCTGTCCGCGCCCCTTCGAAAAGCCTGCTCGCAGCTGGTCCACATCGTCTCTTTAGTGCTTTTCACTGTCATGATTATCTATGGCGCTCAGTTTGCCCATTTCATACGCGCGCAGATTTCACCGGCCCTCTATCTGCCGAAATGGGCGGTGTTTGTCATCATCCCCGCAAGCGGGCTGATTCTCGCCATCCACTGCCTGGCGTTTATGGCTTCAGCGCACAAGGACGATCGTCGTGACCGCTGAACTTCTCATCCTAAGCCTGATTTTTCTGTTCGCCATAAACACGCCGATTGCCATTGCCATCGGCGGGGCTTCGGTGATCGGTATCGTGGTGCAGGGCGACTTTTCGCCGATGATGGTGGTACAGCGGATGTTCGGTGGGACCGACTCGTTTCACCTGATGGCCGTCCCGCTGTTCATGTTCACCGGCGTGATCATGGAGGCAGGTGGTATCAGCCGTCGGTTGATCGACTTTGCAAACGTGCTGGTGGGCTGGCTTCCCGGCGGGCTGGCAGCCGTGGCGATCGTGTCGGCCATGTTCTTTGCCGGCATATCCGGATCCGCTGCGGCAGACGCGGCAGCAGTGGGGGCAATCTTAATTCCGGCCATGAAGAGATCGGGTTATGCATCCGACTTTGCCGCCGCGGTTCAGGCATCGGGCGGATCGATCGGTGTGATCATTCCGCCGTCGATACCGATGATCATTTTCGGCTTTCTGACCGGTGCTTCCATCGGCCAGCTGTTTGCGGCCGGAATCCTGCCGGGAGTACTCATCGGGCTGAGCCTGATTCTGCTGTCCACCTGGATTTCCTGGCGCAACGGCTATGCGGCCACGTCGGCTTTTTCGCTGGGGGAGCTGTGGATGACTTTCCGGCGCGCCCTGCTGGCCCTGGGTACGCCGATCATCATTTTGGGGGGCATTTTATTCGGTATTTTTACCGCCACTGAATCTGCGGCAGTAGCGGTTGTCTACGCACTTGTGGTCGGCATGTTCGTCTACCGCCAGATCAAGCCGGCAGATCTGGTCACCATTTTCCGCGAAGGTGCCGTCACATCTTCCATCGTCATGTTCATCATTGCCACCGCGTCGGTGTTCAGCTGGATCGCGGCTATCGAAGATCTTCCCTCCCTGCTGGCCGGCCGTTTGCTGGGCTGGACCGACCATCCGGTGCTGCTGCTGCTGATGATCAATGCGCTGCTGCTGGCGGTGGGTACCGTGGTGGAGACCACCGCGGCACTGATCCTTCTCGTTCCGACGCTCACGGCCATGCTTCCATCCCTGGGAATCGACCTGATCCAGCTCGGAGCCATCGTGGTCACCAACCTTGCCATCGGCATGCTGACACCACCGATGGGCATCTGTTTGATTGTATCCGGATCCATTTCCGGCGACCGGATAACTGCCGTCAGCCGCAAGGTGCTGCCCTTCCTGGCAGTGTTGATCATCGATCTGCTGATCGTGACCTTCTGCCCCCCCCTGACGATGTGGCTGTCGCAGCTCGTGGCCCGCTGATCGGTGGCGACCGCTGCCATCAGGTATTCAAAACGGCGCCTTTGTCTGCCGAGGCCACGTGGGCCAGATATCGCGCCAACCACCCTCGTTTGACTTTCGGTTCAAACGCCGGCAGATTCTGCAGTCGTTTCTCCAGCTCCTCGGTCGGCAGCATCAAGTCGATGCGGCGGCCACGGGCATCGATGCGGATGCGGTCACCGCTGAGGATTGCGGCAATCGGTCCTGCAGAGGCCGCCTCCGGCGAGATGTGGCCGACGCACAATCCCCGGGTCCCGCCGGAAAAACGGCCATCGGTGATCAGGGCAGCGCGGATGCCGGCACCGGAGATGGCCGCGGTGGGCGACAGCATTTCCTGCATACCGGGACCGCCCCGGGGGCCCTCGAATCGTATGACAACTACATCACCGTCTTTTACCTCTCCTTGAAGGATGCCGGTCATGGCGGACTCCTGCGATTCGTAGATCACGGCCGGACCTTCGAAGACCATCATGTCCTCGGTCACACCGGCCACCTTGACCACGGCACCGTCGGGGGCGATATTGCCGAACAGCACGGCCAGGCCGCCGTCCGGGCTGAAGGGGTTTTGCCGGCTGCGGATGACGTCCCCGTCGGCATCGGCCGCGGTTGCAATACGCTCGGCCAGTTTTCCGGTCACCGTCTGCGCTTCCAGGTGCAAAACCGCAGGAACCGATTCGCCGCCGCCGGCCAACTCCTTGAGGATGGCGGATATGCCGCCCGCCCGGTGAACATCTTCGATGTGCACCTCCGGCCGGGATGGTGACACTTTGCAGATGCAGGGTGTTAGCGACGATATCTCGTTGATTCGGTCCAGATCGTATTGGATTCCGGCTTCAGCGGCCAGAGCGAGCGTGTGCAGGACGGTATTGGTACTGCCGCCCATGGCCATGTCGGCGGCAAAAGCGTTGTCGATGGCCTCCCGGGTTACAATGTCCAGCGGCAGGATACGATCGTCCATACAGCGCTTCAAGGTCTTTGCCGCATCTTGCACCAACTGAACGCGATCCGGATTCATTCTGGTAGCGGTTCTATCCGCATCTGTCCATACTTCGGCCGTGATGGTTCCGTTTCCGGGCAGCGCCAGGCCGACCACTTCTCCCAGACAGTTCATGGAATTGGCCGTGAACATCCCTGCACAGGACCCGCAACCCGGGCAGCTGTTTTCTGCCAATTCCTTCAGCTCCCGGTCACTGATGCTGCCGGCGGCGTGTTTGCCTACACCCTCGAAAACAGAAATAAGATCGTCTCCCCGGCTGCCGGCCAGCATCGGTCCGCCGGAAACGTAGACGGCCGGTATGTTGAGCCGAACCATCGCATTGTACATGGCCGGGACGATCTTGTCGCAGTTTCCGATCCCGATCCAGCCGTCGCAGGGATGGGCGGCGATGATCGACTCGATCTGGTCGGTGATCAACTCCCGTGAAGCCAGGGAGTATTTCATCCCGTAGTGGCCCATGGCGATCCCGTCGCAGATGGCGGCACCGATGTTGGCATACCAGACGTTGAACCCCTGCTTTTTCAGTTCGCTGCGCGCCACATCACCGAGCCGATCAAGATGGGCGTGGCCGGGGATGTGGGTAGTGTAAGAATTAATGACCGTCACAAATGGTTTGTCCAAATCTGCCAGAGAAGAAATTACACCGGCTGCCTTCATCAGCGACGCAGCCGGAAGCATGCGAGATTCGGTGGCCACGATTCGGCTTCCACGCCGGCGTACATTTTCCACTCCCTCGTTTACATGGTGATCATCTGATTGACCGGGCATCTGCGCTCCTTCCCTACCGTGGTAGCGGCCCGAACGGATCGAGCTGGCCTCCGCCGGGCTAGTTGCGGTTTGAGTTGTTCAAATGCGGTGAGGCTCCATCGGGACATCCAGTTTCTTATTGGCGGCCGCGATTTGGCTTTCGCTGGAGATGACGGTGACGGCAGGTTTTTCCCGGTTGCCACCGAAGTACCGAACGGCGGCATCCAGAACCAGCTTGCGCGTCTGGGTCAGCAGCCGCTGTTTGAACCGCTGACGGGCCGAATCGCTCAGAGAGATGATCTGCCGATGAAAGGCCTTCTTCGCGGCGGTTCCGGGTGGATCGGGCTTGTCGATTTCAGAGCACACCTGCAACAACGACTCGTTTACGTCCTGCTCGCTGAAATTGCCGGATGTAATGAATTCATCGGCCTTTTCGAAGACCTGCAAGGTGGCAACAATGTGCGGGTCCCGGTACGATGCCAGGCAAAATAACCCGTCCTCCGGGTTGTAAAGCGCAAAGCCGCCGTATGCCCCCCCCTTTTCTCGTATCTCACGGTGCAGGAACCTGGAGCGCAGGATCTTGCTGATAATCGCCAGTGACGGTGCATCCTCATGCTCCATTCGCACGGTTTCAAACACCTGGGCAACGAAGGAAACCGCCGTCGCCGTGCTCCATGCTTCTCTGGGCACTGTCGCGGCAAAGTCGATGGCAGGCGGGTGAAAACCGGCACCATTTTCGACGCCAGTGCTCTGCGCAGCCAATCCTGCGTAAATCGAACCCACCAGCTCCGATGCCGATTCGAGCGCCGGGCGCTCTCCGATCAGGGCCGTTTTCAGGTTGGGCTCGCGAAACAGGGTTCGATGAATCGATTTCAAACTTTCGGCCACCGCGGCCAGTCGATCGTCATCCATTGCCTCTGTCAGCTGCTTGATCCGCTGAAGTTGGTGGATACCGGTCCATGTTTCGTTCAGATGCCGCGCGGCGGAAAAATTTCTGGAAGCGAGCGAGATCGCGAATCGATGACCGTTGCTGACGACTACCGACTCCAGATTGGCCCGAAACTCCAAAAGCAGGCTCTTCAAGCGGTCGGTATTTTCGAAGTCCGGCTGACCCAGCAATTCGCCCACGATGTCAAACATCGGCTCGAGGTTGCGCCGCAGGCACTTGGCATTGAAAGTGACGTAGGGAATACAAGCGCCACTGGAATCAAATCCCGTCCTGGCCTGGGCGGCAAGACCGACCCCGCCGGTGTACAGGTCGATTCGCCTGGCCATCCGTGTGTAATCATGGATTGTGGAGCCGATTTTCGGCAGTGCAAAGCAGTAAAACGGAACCAATCCGATCAGCTGCGGATCGATCCGGCCGACTCCGGCGGCGGCGGCGTAATAAGATATCCCGGATGTCTTTTGTTCGTAGCCGTACAGCCCCGGCTGCTTTCCGGTTTCGGGCTCCCGGATCTTTTCGATTTCAGGGGGAATGTCTTTTCGCCGGAGGGTAGGCAGGCGGTTTACATCTTCTTCTTCCTCCTGCAATTTTTTCAGTTTTTCGCTGTCTGTTCGGATCGCTTCCAAATCCGAAGCCTGCAGGCTGGATTGAAGCTGCTTGAGCTCTTTTTCAATCCGGGTGTTTTCCCTGGCTTCCATTTGCTGGTCCGGCTTGAGAAGAAAACGGACACGGTGTGGGTTGTCGATGAAATACCGCTGGAGATAGGATTCGAAGAACGCTCCGTCATCCAGGGCGCTGCGGACTTTCGCCAGATCCTCATCGAGCTGCAACCTGCTCAGCGGGTCTCCCCCGTGAAGCCACGTTCCGGCGATCACCAACAGCTGACGGATCCCATGCGGATACGGATGGCCGGTAACTTCCCTCCGGTGAAACTCGAGTTGATGAATGGCAGATTCGATCAACTCTTGGTCGATCCCGTTTGCCGAGAGATCTTTCAAAACGGCAAATATGATCGATTCCACCTCTCCGGCCGCGTTCTCTGCGACCCCTTTCAGACCACAGACAAACATGGTATCGCGGTTGTCGGCATCCAAGCCGGCGGAATCGCACAGCGCCGCACCGAGCCGCGAATCGATCAAGGCCTTGCGCAGCGGGGACCCGGCGTTGCCCAGAAGGATTTGTTCGATCAAGGCGATAACCAGAACTTCGAAGGTATTGCGGACATCGGCCATCAGCCAGCCAACGGCGGCCTGGCACTTGTCGCTCGGATCTTCACCCGGCGCCAGGGGATAGGAAAATTCCACCTGCTGCGGTCGGTCCCAGCGAGGCTGGGACTTCACTTCCGTGTCCGGGTCAATGCGCTGAAATCGCCGAAGGGTTTTTTCACGGATAAATGCCAGGTGATCGTTCAACGGCAGGTTGCCGTAAGTGTAAAAATAAGCGTTGCTGGGATGGTAGTGCTGCCGGTGAAAAGCGCGCAGCTGCTCGAAGCTCAATCGGGGAATGACAGCGGGATCCCCCCCCGAGTTGTGCTGATAGGTCGTCGAGGGGTACAGCGCCCGCAGCAGTGAACGGCCCATGACCTGATCCGCTGAAGACATGGCGCCTTTCATCTCGTTGTAAACCACCCCCTTGTATACCAAATGCTGAGAGGCCGGATCCTGCCCGCCCCCTTCCAGTTCGAGACGGTGGCCCTCCTGCTTGAAGCTGAGTTCTTTCAGCTTCGGGAAGAAAACCGCATCCAGGTAAACGTCCATGAGGTTGTAAAAATCCGCACGGTTCTGGGTAGCAAACGGATACATCGTCCAGTCGGATGCGGTAAAGGCGTTCATGAAGGTGCTCAGACTGCGCTTGAGCATCGAAAAAAAGGGGTCACGAACCGGAAACTTTTCGGATCCGCACAAAACCGTATGCTCGAGAATGTGGGCCACACCGGTGGAATCCTTCGGAACGGTTTTCAGCGCTACACCAAAGGTGTTTTCACGGTCCTCGCAGCTGATGTGCACATGCCGGGCACCGGTGGTTGGGTCTTGCAGTTCGTAGAACAGGGCGGCGTTTTCCGGAAGTTCGGCGATCCGCGTTACCTGATATCCGTGGCAGCTGCTGTGTAGCTGTATGCCCGGATTGTAAGGGTCCTGACCGATTTTCATAGGATTCCTATTTTGCCACGTACACGCCGCGGCTTTTGCGTTTGATTTGCTGCAGTTTGGTCAACCGGTAGATGACGTTTCGAATTTTTTTGTCATCGAAACCGGTTTTGGCCTTGATATCGGCGAATCCGGCACCCTGCTTCAACCCTTCAACCACCTGCAGCACCTGCTGCATAGCTGTGTCGCCGCCTCGGCCGCGCGTCTTGGATCCGGCTGCAGATTGTCGGGGTATCGTCCGGCGACGTCCGCCGCCCCCCGACGCCTTCAACATTTTCTCGAGGCGATCGAGTTTGTCCACTACACGGTCAACATCCTTTTTGGTCGGAATATCATAATGTTGCATAAAAAACTTGACCATCGCATCGAAGCTGATGGCTTTACCCTTTTTTCTAGTCATAGTGTCCTCCCTCTGTATGCATGTTCGTTTTCCGGGTTATTGGCGGCACGGCCTTCTGCCGGGGGTATATGAAAGAATGATAATTGCTAGCCGATCGCAGGGGTTTCGAATGAGGACAACGCTATTACTAGGTAACAAGTAATGACGAACAAAAGAAAAGTCAAGCCGTCCTTTTTGTGGTCTGGCGGGGTCGCAGGCATCGTAAAAAACCGAAATGTCACCCCCACAGTTGACGCCGGCTCTCCAACAGTGGAATGGGCTGACGGACACCGGTCGGTTTGCATAACATCGCCTTTAATGGTAACGATGCCAAAAAATCACCGCATCTCCGCCACCACAGGAGCGTGCCGCCGTATCGGAAAAGCCGGCGTTTCGAGGCAAACACACCCATGACATCTCCGCGAGATCTGTTGACCGCTTGGGACATCCGGGCAAAAAAAAAGCTGGGCCAGGTGTTTCTGATGGACCAGAACATCGCGGCCAAGATTGTTGCACGCGCCGGTGTTCGACCGGGCAGCGTCGTGCTGGAAATCGGAGCCGGTCTCGGGGCATTGACCTTGCCGGCCGCGCGATCGGCGGGCAAGGTGTACGCCGTCGAAAAAGATGCTCAACTGGCCGAGCTTCTTTCCGCCGAGCTTCTGGCAAGCGGCATTTCCAACGTGGAGATAATCCGCCAGGACTTTCTCGAGATGGATCTTCACGCAGTTGCCCGTGCGCAAGCCGATCCGTTGCTGGTCATCGGCAACCTGCCCTACAATATCTCGTCTCAAATCCTGGTGAAATTGATCGGCTGCCGACAGCGGATCAGCCGGGCGGTATTGATGTTCCAGAAAGAACTGGCGCAGCGCCTCACTGCCCGACCCGGGGGCAAGGATTACGGCCGGCTGAGTGTGATGCTCGGCTACAGTGCCGAAGTGAGACCCGTGACGGTGGTGGCGGCCAAGGCATTTTTCCCCAAACCGAAAATCGACTCCGAGGTGCTGGAAATAGACTTCCAGGCCCCGCAGCATCACCGGGTTGCAGACGAGCGCTTCCTTTTTGACGTCATCCGGGCGGCCTTCGGCCGACGGCGAAAAACCTTGAAGAATTCCCTGGCCGGCAGCGAACTCGGAATCACAAAGCAGATGTCCCTGGAAGCGCTGACCAAGGCGGAAATCGACCCGCTTCGCAGGGCGGAGACGCTGACGGTAGCAGAATTTGTTGCCCTCAGCGACTCGCTTGCTCCCATGGTGACTGCGCGCGCGTGATAGACGCACCTTCGATTCACAAGGTTGACATTAATTGCCGGGCAGCATAGGCTTTCCTTTACTGCATCAGCCGACCACGAAAGAGAGCAGACGTGAAAGGTCACAGCATATTGCTGGTGGATGACGATCCCTTCATCTTGACGGGAATCGGACAGAGTCTGGAAACCGAGGGCTACCGGATTACTACCGCCGAAAGTGGTGAGCTGGCCCTGGAGTTGATGAAAAAGACGCAATTCGACCTGGTGATCACCGATCTGGTGATGGACAGGATTGACGGTATCCAGGTCCTGAAAAAGGCCAAAGAGATCAATTCGGATTCGATGGTGATCATTCTGACCGGTTACGGAGACATGACTTCGGCCATCGATGCGCTGCGCCTGAATGCTGATGACTACATGCTCAAGCCCTGCCAGCCGGATGAAATGAGTTTCCGGGTGGCCGCCTGCCTGGAAAAACTGGATCTCTCCCGTAAGATCCGCATGTACGAACAGATATTGCCGGTATGCTGTGTTTGCAGAAAAATACGCGATGACGAGGGCCGACAGCCGGGCACCGGCCAGTGGATGAACGTTGATCATTACCTGTGGAAAAAGGCCGGCTTGTCGGTTTCATCGACTTACTGCCCCGAATGCGCCCGAAAGGCCAAGTCGGAAATTCATCGAATCGATGAGCATTCGGAGCCTTCCCCCGAAAAGTAAGACCGCCGCTGTCCGCTACATCTCCTCGGCAATCGAAACGGTCCGATCTCCCAGCAAATGGACGTAGCTGCCCAATTCGTTGTCGTACCAGCCGTAGATGACCGCCTGGGTGACAGGGATCCGTATCACCGGATTGCTCAAGGCTGCGGTTACGGTATTGTCCAAGTTGGGAACGTTCTCCAGGTCGATGGTGACTTCTGCGGTGCGGGTGTGGGTCTCGTAGCCCTCGATAACCGCAGCGGCCTGGGGCAGCCCGACGATATCTCCCGACACATTCTGTTTTTCGGAATAATGCAGGTACCCGTTAGGATCCGCAGCGGCGGCCTGTCGATATACCGAATTGATCGAATCCCTGCGGATCCGGTTGCCGGCGATCTCCTCCTGCAAGTCCACCACCAGAATGATCAACGATCCCGTTGCTGTGGGCACCCTGACCGACTCCGCAATAAATCCGATCTGCTCCATCTCGGGGATCACCAATCGAAGTGCCTTGGCCGCCCCGGTGGAGGTTAAAATGATGTTGTTCATAATACTGCGGTTTTTCCGCAGATCCTTTTTGCCGGCACCGGGCAGTCGGTCCAGAACGGCCTGGGAGCCGGTGGCCGCATGCACGGTGGCCATGGAAGCGGAGAGTATCTTCTTCGGCCCGTAAAAATCGATGAGCGGTTTCATCATATGCGCCAGACAGGAGGTGGTGCAGGAAGCGTTGGAGATGATCCGGTGGCGTCGGGGGTCGTAATCGTTGGTGTTGATGCCCATTACGGTGGTGACGGCATCTTCGGGCATCGCACCCTTCAGGTCCGCGTTGGTGTCCTTGAATTTAAACGGTGCGGATACGATCACCTTGTCGGCACCGGCATCCAGGTGGCCGCGAAGGCTGCCGCCGGGATGGTCGGCCGGCAGGCTCGGATCCAAAAACTTGCCGGTGGTATCCACCACCAATCTCACCCCATGGCGATGCCATCCGATTTCGGCAGGATTGCGCGCCTTGCGGAGCAGCCGCACGCAGACGCCGTCGACATCGATGGTACCCTCTTCCTCGTTCACCTCTCCGATGACCGGTTTGGCGTTGTGACCATGCAGGAAAGCATGAAGTGCTCCATAGGAGGAGTCTCTTTCCAGATAGTGGGCGACATCGGAGAGAGAGGTCCCGGCCTGACGGCCGATGCTGACCACGAGTTCATCGAATGTTCGCCGGGCAACATGGTGCCAAACCGTCAGCTTGCCGATACGTCCCAGTCCGTTAATGCCGAGCTTCATTGCGCTTACCGCCTCCGAACCCATAAGTGCCCCTCCCCTCCTTTTCACGGCGGTTCACCCCCGTTGAACCCTCATACCCGGTTGATATGAAGCTTCCCGGAATAAACCGACCCTTCCTGCCCGTCGATGCTGATAAATTCACCGGATTTCACCACAATGCCTTTCAGTTTGCAGTTGCGGGCTTTCTCGTCACAGATCATATCGCCGCACCCGACCACGCAGGTTTTCCCCAGCCGGTGGGCTACCACTGAAGCGTGGGAGGTAACTCCCCCGCGGGCGGTCAACAGGCCGTCGGCAGCATAAATTTCGCGGATGTCATCCGGCACCGTATCGCTTCGCACCAATATAAGGCTGGTGTGAGGCTCGCGGCTGCGCCAGCGGTCGATTTCCTCAAGGCTGAAGACCACCCTTCCGGTCATGGCCCCTCCGCCGATGCCGATTCCGTGCCCCAGATACCGTTCCTCGACGGGATCGGTCAGATCGAATCGCGGAACCTTCTTCCGCTCCCGCATGGCCATATCCCGGCACTGGAGAATGTGAAGGTCTTCGAGGGAAGGGGATTCAAAGGTGAACTCCATTTCCTGGGGGGTCCAGCCTTTCTCGTAAATCAGATAGCTGGACCACTGTTTTAAGGCATTGTAGATGTCCGGGAAGTGGCTCTCCAGTGTGACGTCGGTCTGGCGCATTTCGATGTCCTGCTGGTTAATCGATATGGGCAAAGTGATCACCAGGCCGGCGACCACATCTTCACCCTGGTTGCCGAGCGTAAAATCCCCCCACAGGTGCAGCGTCCCGCCCGGCTGACGCGGGCTGTGGGTAAACACCACGCCGGTGCCGGAGGATTCGGACAGGTTGCCGAAGACCATTGACTGCACAGTAGCGGCCGTTCCCCAGTCGTCGGAAATCCCCATGATTTTTCGATAGGTGCGGGCCTTGTCTGATTCCCAGGAGTCGAACACGGCCTTGATGGTCTGGTAAAGTTGTTCGTAAGGATCTTCAAAGATGTGAATACCGGAGTCCTGTATCAAATGCTTGTAGGTCAGGGCCACTTTTTTCATCTGCGGCCCGGTAAATTCCCGCTTGTAGGCGACCCCGACCCGCCGCTTTAACTCGCTGATAATGGCGTCGAACTCGTCGCGCTCCAAACCGAAAACCATCCCGTAACACTGCAAAAACCGTCGGTAGTTGTCCCAGGCAAACCATTCGTTGCCGCTGCGGTCGGCCAGGCCGGAGACGATTTCGGCGTTCATTCCGACATTCAGAAATGTGTCCATCATGCCCGGCTGCGAAATAGACGATCCGCTGCGCACCGACAGCAGCAAAGGATTGCTGGGGCTGCCAAACGACTTGCCGGTATGCTGCTCCAGTGCACCGATCTGCCGGGCAATCCGCTCCTTGAAGTTCTCTTCCGCCGGTTGATAGCTCTCCATCATTTCCCGGCAGCGAAACACCTCGGTGGTGATGATAAACCCGGGGGGTACGGGAAGTCCCAGGTTCTGAAGGTAGAGCAAATTCAACCCTTTGTTGCCGAGATAAATCAGATCTGTGACGCGGTTGTTCGGCTGTTGAATGGAGGTAAGGGCGTTTTCAGGATCATAGATGAGCAATTGATGCAGCTTGTCCTTGGGGAGCTTGTCGGCCTGCTGATAAAGGATATGTAAAATGCGACTCAGGAAGCGGTCCAGCTGCTGCAGACCGAGGGAAAGCGCAATCCGGTCACGGAAAAATATCTCCGACACCCGATGGACGAGCTTTTCGCTTCCAACCGGCTCGTCCCCGCCTTTGGGCAGATACTTGGCCGAGATCCGATCGACCGGCAGGCTTTCGAGGATACGGGCCAGGTTTGGCTCGTGGACGTTGTGGAAATAATCGTTGATGATGTTTTTGACCGCAGCGGCAAACCCCTTGAATATGTCCAGATACTGCGTGAAGGAAAACCCTTTAATCTCCAAAGAGTGCGCCAGCAGGTCGAGCTGGCGTTCGATTTCCACCGAGGAGATGCCTTCCAGGCGCAGGGCCTTGTCAAACAGGCGGATGCGGGCATAGATCGAATAGAAGGTGGCTTTGGTGATCAGGCTCAGATCCATCCCCTCGATCAGCTCCTCGAACAGGACGTTCACCAGCGATTCGATCCGGAAGGTCAACCCGAGGGCGTCGAATTTCATTTCATGATAACTGCCGTACATCGATGGGATGTCGATCGTGATGTGCCTTTTTTTATAGATGTCTTCCCGAACTTCGTACCTTTCCGCCGACAGGATGATCGACTTGAGCTGCTTGAGGTAGTCGAGCAACTTGAAGAGCTTTTTCTTCAGGTCCGGCTCTTCCAGAGACGTTTTGAGCCGATTCAAGTCCGGAATCGCTTCGGTGGAAAGCTGGGATATGTAAGTGTTGAGTTCGACCGATTCGAAATTATATTTTTGCTGCAGCAGTTTATAAAACCCGGCCAGCAGGCAGACCCTTTCCTTGTCGATCTTCTCCACCCCCGGCGCCCGGTCGACCTTCTTTCTCAGCTCGTCCCTGTCGATGCGAATCAGCCCTTCCGGCACCTGGATGCCCTCTCTGCCCAGGTGTGCGACCACGCGATTGACACCGTCGATATAAATCCCCTGGGTGTTCACCTGCTCGAACACATCGGGCGGAACATATTCTTCCAGGCCGTCCTTGTTGCCGGTTGCCCAAAAACCCCATACGGCGTCCAGCAGATCGATGATCTTGTTGCTACTTTCCACATGGCTTTGTTTGCGCACGAAGTGAATCAACCGGTCTTTGCGATGGGTGATTTCGTCCACCTGAGTGGAGATGTCCCGCAGCTGCCCTTCGGCGCCGATATCGTTAAAAAACACCGGGAAGAGCCGGGTGAGCTGTTTGATAAGATTGTAAACCGGTCCGATGTCGCTGTTGAGCACCCGGGTTATATCGCGCGGAAACAGATCGGTGTCCTTGATGAATACTCCGCTCAGGGCAAGATGAATAATCAGCACGGAAATCAGTCGGGTGGACCATTTGGGATTCAATTCGATCAGTTCGAGCCAGCTGCGGATGTTCTGGATGTGGGCGCTGTTGGCCTTGATCTGCCAGTCACTGCCGACACCGCTGATTCGGGGAGCCTGAAATCCCATTTCAACCACCTGATCCACGAAATAATGGATCAGGTCACCCTGGTCGGTCTTAAAAACGCCCCGACCCATGTTCAACACGCAGTTTAGTGCCGTCGCGGGGTAGCTGACGGTCTGGGTTGCCAGGATGGCAAAGGTTTTTTGCAGCAGCTTTCGGATGTTCATCCGGGTTTCATGTTCGATGAGCCAGCTTACCGTGCGGTTAATATCCCGCAGCACTTCTTCGTGGATCATCGAAAGCCCGGACAGACTCATCATGTGGAAAAGAAAAACGACTTTCCACTCGTTTCCGCGTCCGGTCTTTCCGCCGGCGGTAAACAGTTCCAGGGGCAGGCGCCGGTAGGCTTCCACAATCCGACCGTAACCGACAAGCTTCAGACAATCCGTCAAAATGGTGGAAGAAGACAGATCGCCGGAGTCGGCCAACCGCGATAGCTTGCGGTCGAGTGTGTTGATCTGTTGATGCGAGATTTCTTCAAAAAGCGGCGAGACCCTTGCTTTGTGGTCCTCGGACAAAGACAGGCCCGCCTCCTCGGTAAACCACTGCACCGGATCTTTATTACAGAGCCAGTAAGCATATGCGGTGCGAAAATACTTCAGCATGAGAGAATTGATCGCTTCGCATCCACCGGATATTTCCGCAACCCGGGCCTGTGTATACTCTCCGAGTTTGTTTAGCTGATAAAAACTTTTAACGAACAAAAAGAAAGTCTCGCCTTCATAACCGCCGATCCTATCGAAGGCCTGGTTCAAAGCCGGCATAAACCGATCGATTCCGGACTTGCTGTCGCGAATCGTCTTTTGCAAAAACAGGAGCAGATTGTCTACGGCCTCGGCCCGAACTTCCAGGTTCCGGCCGGAATCGATGGCCTCGAAGAAGATATCGACGAACAGGCGGGCACCTTGCGGTCCGTTGGGATGGTTGTCGAGCAGGTGAAAGTACTCTAATCCGTACCGCCGGGCCTCTGCAACGATGAATGACCAGTTGCGATAGGGGTGGGACAGCTCTTTTAAAAAGGTGTTGAAACCGTCCATAAGCCCGTAGTATCTTGACATTATATCTTGTAATATCAGATACTTTTCGTCAACTGCCACATCGACGTGATAGTCGGCCAGGTTGACTTCCAGGGCCTTGGATTTGATCATCGGCATCGCCCCCATTGCGCCGATCCACTGCTGGCGGCAGCGGATCGTCCAGCTATTGCCTGTTTTGCATGAAAATTACGGAAAGAGAAACGCCAACGCAGCTTAAGTTTATTTTCTATTCGACCTTACGGCCCTTACCGTCTCAACCACCTTGTTCGTTATAATTCCAGCTTCTCAATTGTTTCCTGCACTGCAGGTATAAAATTAACAGAGACCTGCTCTATTTTCAAGTCGCGACGTATACTGCCCAGATGTGCATCACCGACGCAGACAAAAAAGCCCCACCTGGAAAGGTGGGGCTTTTTTGTGCAGTTAGCAGCCGGTCGTTTCTTCAGATGACCGACACCAGAGGCCCGCCGCCCTCCGTCCGGCGCGCAGCAGGCCGACTCAAATTTACAATTCCAGCCACGAATCGGAATAAAGAGACTTGCCGAGAATGACGTTAACCGTCTTGGCATAGTCCTGCATTTCCTTCGAAAGGCTGGCCATATCCGGATCCGTACCGTCCAGCATACCATAAATCAGGTCGACGATATCCTGGCGTTTGCCCTTGGCGATGTCGATCAACTGGTCATCGAGGGGGTCGGCAATCACGGAAACCATGCCGCACTTCTGCAGCATGACCATGTACGTCTGGTTCAGAATCGGGCGCAGATGGTCCGGTGGACCGTTGGAGATGTTCGACAGTCCGCAGGTGCTCTTGGCGCCCGGGGCGATGTCCGGCAGCATTTGCTGAAACGCCATCAGGCTCATCAGCTGGGGCTGCTGGATGTTTACCGGGGTAACGATCCCGTCCACCCAGATTTTCTCGTTCGGGATGCCGGCCTCGTTGGCAAAGTAGAGCAGCTCCACAGCCAGCGCCGCCCTTTCGTTTTCATCCCGCGGCAGCCCTTCGGGCCCCCACATCAGAGCGATGAAATCGACGCCGGTATCGGCGGCAATCGGCACCATCTTTTCGTAACGCTCGGGACGGACCATGATGGAGTTGATGATGTGCGGCACTCCGTTCGTAGAGGGCTTGGCAACTTTCAAGGCCGCCGCGATCGCATCGATGTTGGACGTATCCATGGCCAACGGAAGATCATCTACGACCTCCTGGACCGTCTGCACCACCCAGGGCATCAACTCGTGTCCGTCCTTTTTGGCCGGCCCCAGGTTGATATCGATGTAATCCATTCCCTTTTCGCGCTGAAACTGCGCTTCTTCCTGAATCGGCTTCGGATCGCGTTCCTTGAACGCCCTGCCGATCTTTCGCGATATGACGTTTAAGCTTTCACCAATCAGCAGCATAGGCCCTCCCTCTTTTGAAAATGTTCCCCGCCATGCGGGTGGCGGGCGACCGATATCATTTGCGCAATCTGGATACCGGCCGCCGCGTCAGTGTTTTACGATTTTTCCTTCAGAAAACCCGGAATGTGGGCTGCTTCTCGTGGACCGACCGTAATGGTCCAACCGGGAAGCTCCTCCTCCACATCACCGGCGATCGCCGCGGCGTAGCCGGGTATGACCAGCTCCTGGTGTTTCACCTTGTCGGCGATTCCGCTCTTTTTAATGAACATGCCCACGTCATCCCCGGCAAACTTACCGGCCGCCCAGGCGGTCAACACCGAAAGTCCCTCGGAATCCTTGATCATCAGCCAGGACGGAACCCGGCTGCCCTCGATTTCTCCGGATACGATAAAGTAAGTCAGGGCAAAGTTGGTGGTGACAAGCACCGGAGAATTTTCGTCCGGGTTGCCGATCTCGTAGATCCCCTCGGTAACGGTCATGGGGCGCTGCGGATCGGTAAAGATGTTGAGCCGCTCGACCAGCAGCGGAAAAAGGCTCTCGCTTCGGAAGTCGGAAAACACCACAATGCCGCCGTACTTGGCGATAAGCATGGAACCGATCAGGGTTTCCATGTCCAGGTTGGAGGCCATTTCGCACGGGAATGCGATGGTCGGGAATCCGACCGATCGGTTCAGGTCTTTCAGCGCGGCGCGCCGAATGGCCACCTGATCCTGAAAACAGGACTTGACTTCCCGGCTGCCCGGATCGAGCACCAGGTCCTTGAGCCCCATTTCGGTCAGCTTGTCGGAAAGGGCCACCAGGCCTTCCACCGAGTCCGCCTTGATGGCCAGCGGCAGCCCGTTTTCCTTGGCGATGGCCCCAAAAGCATCCACATTGGCCTCCGTAGCAGCGTACAGCAGGGGCCGCTTGAAGCCGCAGGCAGCCACCCCGGCTTTCATTACCTCCGCATCCTCGGTCATCAGGATGAGGTTGAACTCGGAGGTCTCGGCGATTTTCTTGGCCGCGGCCGCAAACGCGTCCTTGTCGCCGCCCACGTCTTTCAGAGCGATGAGTTCCGGACGCAGGTTAAAGCCGACTCGCTCGAACTGAAACGCATTCCACTGCTTCAGCTTGGCATCCAGGTCGGCATCGGAGAGGTCCGATCCGACCAGGGCTGCCAGGGCGGTCGGGTTGTAAAATGTCTTTTCATGTCGATACTGAACGGTTTCTCCGCCCACGGTAAATTTGCGAACTCCTTTGCCGATCGCGACCGGCCGAATGGGAGGTGCCGAAGCTTCGGCCAGCTGCTCCCGGGCTTCGTCCGAAACGTAGGGGCAGGCATCGAGCTCAGCCTTGCCGGATGCCAGGTTCATGGCAAACGCCAGGCAGGTGGGAACACCGCATTCCTTGCAGTTGGTCTTCGGCAGGAGTTTGAATATCTGGATACCGGTTAATGCCATATCTGTCTCCTTGATGTTGTTTCGCTTTGGTTCAGCTCAGTTATTCATTTCCGCTGGTATCTGCCGGTTGCGCTCCAGCGCAACCGGCTTGCATGCGTTCTGTCGATCGGTGTCCGAAGCGACCGGGGCGGGCGCAAATCCCGCCCCGGTTTCAAACGCTTGTTTAGCCGACCAGCGGATCCATGGAAAGTGCCGGATGCCCCTTTTCCTGCAGGAAGGGCAGGATTTCCTCTTCGGTGATGCCCACGGTCTCGTCGGCGATCATGTCGATGAGGTTGGGATAGCCGAGCTCTGCGCCCCGCTTTTCGATCCGCTCTTTGATCTCGTCTTTCAGGCTCTTGGGCATCCAGACCATCCGCAGCAGTCCGCCGTCACCGACGATGAACTTGCCCTGGGTGATGTTGAACTTGGAATGCCCGACAAATCCCGGCGAGGACTGCCCGCCCCCCATCACGCCGGCCAGGGTGGTGAATTTCATCCCGCAGGGGGTCTCGCCGGTGTAATCCCGGTGAACGGTCATCACCCCGTTGCAGGCCGGCAGCATGGCTGCGATGCACTCGCAGCAGCCGCAGGTCGTCATGGGATCCACGACCATCGAATAGAAGTTGTAATGGTCGATGGCACCGCGGGAAGCCTTCTTGATAAAGTCGTTGACCCCCTTCCACTGCCCCAGCTTGGCATCGAGGCACTCACCCTTTTCGATGGGCTGGTTGGGGCCCGTGGGGTTGATCTCGAAGGATGCCTTGCAGTCCATCCAGTTGTAGGCGCCGCACAGTCCGGTTCTCTCCGGGCTGACCGTGCAGACGTGGGTGGGCGCAAAGCTCTGGCACAAGGTGCAGGAGTAATAGGTTTCCACATCCTCGTCGGTCATCTTCTCCACCCGCTCGTCCCTGGTCTTGTATTCGGCCCGGGCGCGCTTGGTGAGCTCGTCGCACTTCTTTTTGTCGGTGATCAGGGTCACCTGGACCTTGTCGAGAATGTTGCCGAAGTCCTGGTGGAACTTGGCATGCAGCACCACCCCGATGTCTTTGAGGGTGAAGCCTTTTTCGATGGCGGCCTTGCTGACCCGGATCCAGGCGATGTCGCGCTGTCCGATGTGCATCACGCCCTGGATGTAGTTGATCAGGTGGTGGATCTGCCGCTCGATGATCGGCTCGAAGTCGGTCTGAAACTTGCGGCCGGCCACCTCCACATAGATGCCCAGCGGCAGGACGCCGCCCTCTTTGACCG
>LJNK01000086.1 GCA_001303025.1 Deltaproteobacteria bacterium SG8_13 | reverse complement strand
CTGGCCGATTCCGGCCAGGCCACCGTCCGATACGCTTTGGCCGACGGCCGGCCGGCCGAAGGAAGATTTCCGGACAATCCCAACGGCTCCCTGCACGATATTGCCGGTATCTGCGACCCCACCGGGCGCGTGTTCGGCCTGATGCCGCACCCGGAAGCCTACAACCACTTCACCAACCACCCGGACTGGACCCGCCTTCACGAAACCTCGAAAAGAGACGGCCGGCCTCCCGCCGCGGACCTGACACCCGGCATCCGGATATTTCGCAATGCGGTCATCCACCTGACCGGAGAAGCGGAAGAGTCAGGCAGTTGAGCCGTCCGCCATCATCGCTCCCTTCACATGTTTTTCTCCAAACGTGAGGCAATGCCGCTTCGCCGAACCGGAATAAGCAATTATCGCCTCCAATGCAAAAGGGTCAGGGGATTTTCCAGCTGATTTTTCCTACGGCTATTTGTTGGTATATCCCTTTTTTGGTCACCTTTACCGTGGGCCGGGGTAGCAATTCCATTGTTCCCCCGATGCCGGTGCACTCCCCAGTTCCGCCTACCCATGTAACCAGCCCGCTTGTCGGTCCGCCCCCGGGTTTCCCTTCGTAAGACATGGTTCCAAATATCTGATCACCATTGGGACGAGTGAGCAGTATGGCTCCGTTGCCCTGCACCTTTTCTGTATCCCCGCAGGTGGTCCCCATGGCATGCCAGGATGCATTGAAGAAGGGACTGTTCTGCGGAACTTCCACCATTACGCCAGTTTCTTCCCAGTTCATTTGGAAGTGACCGCCTTCCATTTTCAAAATTGCGAAAGTGCCGCTTTCCCCGCCACGATAATTCCCGCTGCCTTCTTTTGCCATCTCTGCATGGACCATTGGAACAGCGAAAAGAAACCCTGAGGCAATCAGACACAGGTAGGTACTCAATTTTTTCATATTCCCCTCCTTTATCCTCTGTTAGTAACGATACAACAGCCGCCAGCAGATTGCGCTGCTGCGGTGTCTGAGGTGTACAAGGGTAAAGACAGCTTGAAACGGGAGAAGAAGAATTTACGAATGAAAAAGAAGAAGAGTGCTCAGTTTTCGAAGGAGCTGGTTCTTGCGGCCTTATTGCATGAAATGAATCTCGGTCTCAACGAGAGTTTACTTCCCTTTACAATGTGCCCGCAAACACCGCACATCTGCGGTCCATCCTTTTCCCGTGTCAAAGTTTTTGACTAGGAAACCAGGGTCCATATCCCTTTCACCGCTTAGGAAGTCAAATGTCCGTCTTCGCGCCGGTTGGTTCTTCCTAATGCAAACTTCTCATTTTACTTCCAAAATCGATTTTTCACTTGCCGCTTTCCGATCATTGTGCAAGGCTTATAGCCGAATTTACTTCCGATCATCATTCCCCCTTTCCCCCTTCCCCCATTGTGGCAGCAACAGGTCCGTTCGATTTTCATTATGGGTGCCTGACTCTGCGGTCCCCCTCCAGCGCGAGGGGGACCGGGGAAGAACTCCTGCCACACGCGATAGCCTTCCCCCGTTGAACCCGAGGATCGCCATATCACGCCGTGTGCGAAGGCCCTGCGCGGATTCCCGTTGAGCCGGCCGGCAGCAACTTCGCCACACGGGTCCGTGTCGGGGAAGATCATGCAAAAAATCTTGACAGTGCAACGGTTTACGCGACAGCGAATACGCATTGTGGGCAGCCACACAGGTTTTAGCCTGCAGGAACTGACGGTGGTTGTCGGCATCGTCGCGGTGCTGACCGCCATCGCCGTGCCGGACTTTATCCGCTGGCAGCAGGCCAGCCGGCTGAACGCAGCGGCTGCCGACGTTCTTTTCCTGCTGCGAAACGCACGGATGCGGGCGGTAAAGGAAAACGCCCGCGTGGTGGTTCTATTTGATCCCGGAGGTGACGGCCGCCTGGACGGTGATTACCTGGTGTTTGTGGACGACATGCGCGACCGGGGCAGCCCATGGACCCATGAGCCGGCCAGCGAAACCGTGGTGGCCAGGGGTCGCATCCCGGCGGGCATCACCATCAGCCGCACCCAGTTTGCAGGGCACCGCCTGCGCTTTAACTCCCGGGGGCAGCTGATGAACGGCAATCGGAGCATCTTTCTTCGTGACACCCGAAGCGAGTCGCGGCAGATACAGCTGTATGTTTCCGGCCACTGCCGCATCGTGCCGAAAACAGCGGGCAGATGAATCAGCGTGGATTCACATTGACGGAGGTCATGGTCGCCACGGCCACCGCCTCGATCCTGATGACCGGGATTTACGGGGTGTTCGTCTCCCAGCAGCGGATTCGCACCGGCCAGCAGCTGGCGGTGGAGATGCAGCAGAACCTGCGATCGACCCTTTCGCTGCTGCAGGCCGAGATTCGGCTGGCCGGGTTCGATCCCTCCTGGACCGGCGCCGGCGGCCACGGGCGCGATGAAACCCGGCTGTTCGATGGCATCGACAATGATTGCGATGATCTCACCGACCAACCGGCCGATATGGATGAAGATCGCGATCTTGCCGGCATCGTCAAGGCCGGAGCCCACCGGATCCAGATCCGCCTGGATCGAGACGGCAACGCCGATTTTTGCGGCAGCAGTGAACTGGTGGAGTTCGGATTTTCCGGATCTGCCGACCGCAACCGGGACGGAATCGCCGACGCAGGGGTCGCCCGGTTCAGTCGCGGGTTCAAGGACCGGGCGTTGAATCAGCCGGTAAGCGAGGACCTGCAGGCAGCGGCGTTTGCCTACGCGTTCGACTGGAATGGAGCGGCCGGAAGTCCGGACGGTGACATCGACACCGACGAGGCCGGGATCATCTGGGCCTATGACGCCGACGGGGACGGGAAGCTCGACACGGCCCTGGACACCGATAAAAACGGCATCATCGACCGGGCCGACGATACCAACGGCGACGGTGTGTTAAACGACCGCCCCCTGGCACACCCCGCACCGCTGGGATCGATCCGGGCCGTGAAGGTCTGGCTCCTGGGCCGGACCCGCTCCCCGGTTCACGGGCATGCGAGCGCCGGGGCCCGGGTCGTCGGAAGCCGCATACTGGTGCCGGACGACGGCGACAGGCACCGGCGAATGCTGCTCACCGGAATCGTCGTCTGCCGCAACCTCGGGCTGCGGTGACCGTTGCGGGTGACGGGCTTTCCTGCGATTCGGGAAAAAAGAAAGTCAGAAAGCCGGAGCAAAGGCGACTGCCATGAAAAAGCACTGCCGCGGAAAAAAAGCAGTTCCACGCAACCCCTTCGTTGAAGGGGAAGCTGCCGTGTCTGGTCTCACCTTCATCGAGGTGCTGATCGCCCTGGTGATCGTCTCCATCGGCCTGCTGGGCATCGCAGGCTTGCAGGCAATGGCCATCGGGGCCAACCGGACCGCCCGGATGCAGACCGAAGCGACTGCCCTGGCGGCCGAAACCCTGGAGCAGATGTGCCTGCTGCCCTCCGATCACCCGGATTTGGCCGCTGGCGCTGCGTCGCAGCGTTTCATACCGGGTGGCGGTGCCTATACGCTGCGCTGGTCGGTCGTCGACGATCAGCCGGCGGCCGGCACCAAGACCGTCCGGATCCGGGTCGGCTGGCCGGGCGCGCCGTACGGCAGCGTGGTGCGCATGCAAACAGTCATTGCCCCCAGACCCCGGTAGGGTACCCTACCGGCGTTCATGGGGTTGCCGACCAGGTGCTGCCCCGGCGCATCCGGTGCCGGCGGACCCGGCAGTCAATGGCCAGATCTTCAGCCGGGAAAGGAGGTTGTTCAGGTGATAAAGATCCAGACGCTGCGCGCTGAAAACGGTTATGTGCTGGTGACCACCGTCTTGCTGCTGGCGCTGGTCACCATCGTGGTCTTTTCCGCCATGCGCACCAGCGCGGTCGAACTGCAGATCTCGGCAAACGAACTGATTCACCAGAAAGCCTTCTTTCTGGCCGAAGCGGGCATCGCACATGCCGTCAGCATTCTCACCCCGCTCTTTGTGCAGGAAAATGCGCCGGGCGTGCGCACCGGTCCCAGCCCGAACTGGGACTTTGCCTTTTGCGGCCCGGACAGGCTTGTCGGAACCGACGATGACGCCCGGGGGCTGGATCGACAGGCGGGAAGCTTCGAACGGGGTTCTCGATGGATCGATGTCCGGCAGCCGGACGGCACCGGTTACACCGTCACCCTCTGGAACAACGAGGAGAACGCTACTGACGGCGACTATGACACGGATCTTGACGGTCAGATCTGGCTCCGTTCCGTCGCCCGTGGGCCACGGGCCGGGCGGGCGAGCATCCAGGTGTTGCTGCAAGGCGCGGGGGAAGGCGAAAATCCCGCCGGATACCCGGCCCAGTCCGGCGGCGGTGCCGGGAGCAGCAACAGCGGCAACGATCGGGATCCGATCGTCGATTTTGACCTGCAGATGCAGCCCGGCGTCAATCAATGAGCCGACGGGCCGGACTGATACAACCGGCAGGCAACCATTACCTGATAAAGGGGCAGCCATGACGGCTTTACCGATCCGAAAAACCGTTTGGAAACACTACCAATGGGCCGTGTTCATCGCACTCGCCGGGTGCTGGCTGGTTCCGGCATCGGCCCTGCACCGCCCGCAGGCAATGGCGGCAGATCCGGCTATGATCTCCGTGCCGGCAGCGGCGGGCTGCACCTCCGATAGAAGAATGCCCCTTGCATCGCCGGTGGTCCTGGCCAACGTCCTCTACACGGCCTTTCCCGACGGCTCCTTGCCGCAAACTGAAGAAGAGACCGCCGGCGGCCGGATGGCTGCCGTGCGGATCTACGATCCCGAAATTCCGGATCAGCCCCTGACCGGCGATCAGATCCTGTGGGAAGTCGGGCAGGCCCTGGCTGCCGGTGACCCGGATAAGCGCCGGATATGGTTTGCAGATGCCGGCGCGATGAAACCCTTCACCGTCCAGACCGTAACCGCCCGGATGCTGGCACTGGACACGAAAGACTGCGGGGCGAACGCATTGCGCTGTGACTTCAACAGTGACGGCGAAAACGACAGCGATGACCTCGAGCACCTGATCCGCTGGGTCCGGCAGCCTCATCGGGCAGGCGATGGAAAGCAGAGGGATTGGCCCCTGGGGTCGGTCGACCAGAGTGTGCCGGCCCTGATGATTCCACCGCAGGCACCGGACGGGTGGTCCGGCTTCCAGGTGGAGGAACTGCAGCGGCGCAGCTTCCGCCGGTTCAGCGCCGTCCACCGGGAACGCCGCACAGTTTTGTTTGTGGGCTCGGCAGACGGCCTGCTGCATGCCATCGACGCGGGCAGCTTCCGGTGGGGGGACAATCCGGCCACCCCGGATATAGTAGAGCAGGGCGGTCATTTTCGCTGGGAGCCGACGGCGGCGGACGCGCCGGACTACTGCTTCGCCTATGACGGCAGCTGCCCGAACTACGGTACCGGCAGGGAGCTGTGGGCGTTTATCCCCTCCAATCTGCTGCCGCGACTGAAATATCACCTGGTCGACGGCGGCATCCCGGCAAGCATGAATGCATCACCGGCCATCGCCGACGTGTACCTGGATAGCGATGGGGACGGCATCGCAGACACCTGGCGGACCGTCTTGCTCAGTGCCCAGGGTAGCGAAGGCGACGGGGTATTTTGCCTCGATGTGACCGATCCGCACCGGCCCGTACTGATGTGGGAGCACACGGCAGCCGAACTGGCGCGACGAAAGACTCCGCCGGCGGTGGTTCGCATCGGACGCATCCTGGATAGACGCACCGGCAGGCCCCGATGGGCCGCCTTTCTGGTGTCCGCTGCCACCGAAGCCACCCGACAGTTCCCGGCTGTTTTGATCTTCGACATATCCACCGGCCGGCCGCTGGAAAGGATCGTGCTCGATGCGGCCGCAGACCGCAACGGCGACGGCCTGCTGCAGGCCGATGAGCTGACCGGCGGCAGGGACGGGGTGGCCGGCAGCCGGCCGGCCATCGTCGATTCGGACGGAAACGGTCTGATCGACCGGATATACGTAAGCTCCGACAAAGGGCTGGTGTACAAGGTCGTGTTGACCGACCAGCCGGGTCGCGGGGCCGCCGGCATCACCCACTGCGTGCTGAACACCGACTTTACAGCCGCAGACGGCCGCATGGTGGCACCGGGCCAACGCTATCAGCCCGTCATCGTCTCCCCGACGGTGATCACAGATGACAAATGGGTAACGGACGAAGAGGGTCAGAGTCGCGTGTGGATCTTTTTCGGCACGGCTGCAGGCACCGGCGGCAAAGAAGGTTCACCATCGGACGGCCACCGCAATTATTTTTTCGCATACACAGACGATGCCGGCAAAAACGATTGCCGGCCGCAGCGCCATCAGCTGCAGTGGTTCATCGAGTTGGATGCGGGTCAGCACCTGCCGACTGAAGCATTTGCCGCTGCCGGCCGGGTCTATTTCGGAGCGGCCTCCACAGCGCATCCGCAGACCTGCGGCAATACCGGGCGCTCGGAAGCGGAATCGGGCCATCTGGTCGCCGTCGATCTCGATGGAACAGTGCTGCTGGAAAGATCGATACCAGAGGTGCTCAGCGCGCCGCTGGTTCAAGACCGGCACCTGTACCTGACCTTGCCCGGCGGCCCGCTGTCATTCGGGGCGGGGGTGTACAACACCGCTTCACTGTCCACCGGGCGGGTGCAGGTCCGGATCAAAGCCTGGCAGGAGGTCGAATAGGAGATGGTTTCGGCATACCGGTTGGACATCCGCAGGTTCTCATCTGCCTGCCGACGCAGGTGAAGGCTTGGCATGTCAAATGGGAAGTAAGGGGTGCGAAATGGATGCAGACAACAGTAAAATGGATAAAAAAAGGCGACACCGGGTGGCGCCGCCTTTTTTTAATTGTCTGGTCGATTACGGCGTCAGGTACCCTTCGCATGTACCCGACATCGGGTCACTAAGATCTTTGAGATGTTCGGATGCGGATGAACCATCCGGGCAGGTAGCATAAAAATACTCATAGCCGCGTACGTTAGAATTATAAGCTTTGTCTACCCATTTGGCTCCGGAAACGCTCAGTGCAGTTGCTAGATTTACTCCGGTCCAGTCTGTATCTCCCAGATAAGCATCGGTAAGATCAGCACCGTCGAAATTAGCATCTTTTACAACGGATTGGACAAACCAGGCACCTTTACAATCGGCATCAATGAATGTAGCGGCGCTCAAATCGGTACCTCTGAACTGAGCATAATTCAGGTAGGCATCTGTAAAATCATAACCGACGAACCAGACCTTTTCTCCGGAAAGATTGCATCCTCCGCAGATTCGGGCTCTATCGGGGCCAGCTGGTCCCTGGGGACCAGTTTCGCCTTGGAGTTCTGCTTTAAAGGCCTCATCCGCTTTCATCGCATCCATGATCTCCGCCTTCAAGGCTTCGAGATCCACGGCCTGTGTCGATGTCGGTACCGGTTCGGAATTATGGCCCTTCCTCCACGGTTTCTTCTTTAGTTTTTTGATCTCTCTGCTGTTCCACTTCGATCGGTTTTCGACCTTGGCAACCTTTTTTTCCAGTTTGCCCACCTTGTACCAGAACTTCTCGAGGGAATGGCTCCACCAATTCCCCCCGGCATAGACGGTGCTCGCCATAAAGAAAACCGCCAGCATCGTCACCAGTATGATTCGGCCCTTTCGTTTCATTGTGATAATTCCTCCTTCCCTGCCTCGTTGTATTTATATCTCTTCGAAACTGTGTCTGTTGGAAAACTGTTTTTGCGGCCTGCCCGCTGCCGGAACCTGCGGCGGCTGGCCGATAGATCCGATCGCTCTCGGCCGTAAGCAGCCGCTGCTCCTTGCAGCGTCGGTGGAAGGGAAAAACTGGGAGGCAGGGGAGGAGTCGATTCGGGGGGAGGAGGAAAAGTCCCTGTGTCGAATCAACCGGATCGGGGCCTGTTTCGCGTGTCTGATCCGTCTGCCATGCGCGATCAGCACTCGTTTCGGCGCCGATCCGCTTGGCAACCCTGCCGCCATATCCGCTTCCGGACTTAGGCCGATGGCCGCCATATCCGCTTCCGGACTTAGGCCGATGGTTTTGCGTACTGCACTTTCGTGCAGATTGCCCTTTTCAAGCGGGGAAATCCCGATGAAGGTTATCGGTTCAATTACGAACCGTCATTCCAAAGAGCGTGGTGTTCACATTCGATTTGGTATTTATGCAAGTTCTGTGCACATTTTTACCAATTCCGGCCATTTTTTTGATTTGGCATCAATTTGCACGGGTTATCCCCAAACCCGAACCTCGGATCCCGACTTGCGGATGGCACCCGGGACGCGGCTTTCCGTATTTTGTCACTGCCACGGACAAAATTTGTCAGGTGCGATTACGCGCATGTATTACATATCACTACAAAAATTAAACCACCTCCTCGCCGCGATGCGACCTGCCCGGTATTAAAATTTTTAATAGTTGTGCAATCTTTTTAATAGCCCGATGCCGAAAATTCATCATCCGGCCGGCGATACTTTCTTCTTCCTTATATATTTTGAACTTCTCCAAAATCGGCGCACCTCGCTGTATTACATTAGATTAACAAAAGATTACAATAACTTGAACGGGCACCCCGGACAGCATTTTTCCGGTGCCGCGATGGCCGGGCCACAAGGGCCCGAAAATAACGGAAGTTGGCATATTTCTTGGATAAATCATGACCGAACAACTACAGGAGACGCGTCATGAGGAAAAATTCGGGTTTCACTTTGATGGAACTGGTGGTCGTGATCGCCATCATCGGCGTGCTGACCTCCATTGCCGTTCCCGAGTACATCAAGTGGCTTCCCAAGTACCGCGCCAAAAAGGCCGCCATGGAACTCTCCGGCCAGCTGCACAGGGCCAAACTTCGCGCGGTGAAAGAAAACCGCACCATCGGCGTTTATTTCGACACCAACTCCGACCGCTATTTCATCCTTACAGGCGATGGCAGCAACAACACCTGGGACGGTCCCACCGCTGCCGGCGGAGACGATCCGACGGAACGTTTTGTGGATCTTCCCGGTTACGGCAGCGGGGTTCGTTTCGCCAACGTATCGGGGGGAATCGCCGGCAGGCCCGTGCTGACCTTCGAAAGCCGGGGAATTTGCAACGCCATGCAAATCGACGTTACCAACCTGGGCGGCAGCCCGGCCTTCAGGGTCCAGACCACCCTGGCCGGTGCGATTCTTTTAGACAGGCTCTGATGGGCCGCGCATGAGGAAGGAACCCATGCAACCTACACTACGTGAAACTGCAGGCAGAAGGATATCGATCGGCCCCAGCGCGGGCTTCACCCTGGTGGAGCTGCTGGTGGCCATGGTCATCGGCTCCATCGTTTTGGGGGTCATCTTCGCCACCCACAACGTTCAGCAGCGCTCGTTTCGCCAGGAGTCGATGAAACTGGCCGCCATCCAGAACGCCCGCTCGGCGCTGGCTTACATGGAGCAGGAGATGCGGATGGCCGGCTACGACCGCCCCAACAGCGGCCTGTTCGGCCTGACCGACATCCGCCTCGACGGCAACAACCCCAGCACCGCAAACGCAACGGTCGCCTTCACGCTCGACATGGGCGCCGGGGGCAACACCGACAATGGCAGCCTGGATGCCGACGAAACCGTCACCTACCTGCTCTATGATTCACCGACAACCACCAGTTCGGCGGCAAACGATCTGGGCCGTACGGTGGACGGGGTTACCGAGCTGGTGGCCGAAGGCATCGAGGCCATCGGCCTGGCCTTTGCCTTCGACAACGACAACGACGGCCGTCTCGACTGGAACGACATCAACTCCGACAACATCATGGACTCGCCGGCCGAAGGCGTCTTCTGGGCTGTGGACACCAATCGCGACAACCTGCTGGATACGATCATCGACACCAATTTCGACGGCAATTTCATCGCACCACCTGACCCGGATGCCGACGCGGTAGGCGGCCAGCCGCTGTCTGCTTATCTGCTGCCCGGCGGGGCCACGGTCACAACGGTTCCCTCCGATCGTATCCGGGCGGTGAAAATCATGCTGCTGGCCCGCTCGAAAACCCCCGATCTTAACTACCAGGATCCCAAACGATACCTGGTCGGCACCAAGGTCGTCCCCGCTGTGGCCGGTGACGGCTACCACCGGCGGCTGCTCACCACCACCGTCAAGTGCCGCAATCTGGGGCTGTGACCAGCGATGCAGGAGCAAGGATGAACGAGATGAGACACCACCCATATATAAAGGATAGAGGGGCCATGGAGGCAACCGGACACGAAAACGCGCCCAAACGACTGACAGACAGGGGCTTTACGCTGCTGGAGGTGATCATCGCACTGGCGATTTTTTCAGTCGGCATCATGGCGGTTGCCAGCCTGCAGGTATCCTCCACCAACGGAGACACCCGGGCGCGGCTGGCCACCGAGGCCGCCACGGCGGCCCACGATCAGGCCGAAAAACTGCTCTCCATGAACTACGATCCCGACAGCCCGACCGTGGAGTTTTTCGACACCCTCCAGAGCGGTTATCAGAATTTTCCGACCGACCGGGAAACCACCGTCGGTATTTACACGGTGGATTGGATCGTAGAGCAGCTAGCGGACCCGGAGATCACCCGGGCGGTTCGAATCACGGTCCGGGCCGAGTGGGAGTATTTCGGCGCTAACAAGTCCTACGAGCTGGAGTTCGTGAAAATTGCTGAGATCTAACGGGCAGGCAAACCGTCTGCAGGAGAAAGGCATGATGAACAGGTACCTGAAATCGACACTGGCAAGCGAGCAGGGCTCGGCGGTGATCATCGCCGTGCTGTTTTTGATCCTGATGACCATCATCGGCGTCACCATGATCCAGAACACCACGTTGGAGCTGCAGATCGTGCGCAACGACATGATCATCAAGGATCACCTGCACCGGGCCGAAGCCGCCTCCATGGAGGGCTCCCAGTGGATCGAAAACGCGTCGGTGGAAACGCTGGAGGATCTTTCCTCCCGAACGTTCATCAGCCAGAGCGATTTGAACCTGACGGCCCTGAACCTCAACGACGGCACCTGGAATATGTCGGAAGTCGACCCGGGCGACGGCAGCGGCATCATCACCGGATTTCGCATCGTGGATGAGACCGGCATCGTCGACCTGACCCAGACCAACCTGCACACCTACAAGGTGTACGGATACTACAACCGCCCGAGCGGCATGAACCGGGGCGAGGCGCTGGTGGAGATCGGCTATAAACGGCGATTTTAACCCAACGAGCAGCCGGGCCTGAATCGGACGGTTGCCGGAGGATAACCAATTGCATAACCATAAACCACAACCGGGCAAGAGAAGCAAAGAGACCACTGAACCGTCATCTGCGGGCCGTTTGGGCCGATGGGGGTTGAGAAAGGAGAATATCGCTATGTTACCGCATATTCGAAATAGAAAAGCCGGCAGGAGGAGCACCGGAATTTCCCGGACACCACTGCTGGCCATCGCCTTTCTCTGCCTCACAGTTGGCTTGATGGCAGCGGCCCCGGATGCGCAAGCACAAGACCTGCAGGTACAGGTCACCGACATGCCCGGTTACAATTACGTCCAGGTGGTCATCGATGGTACTCCGGATATGGACTGCTACGACGATTGTATCTACCCCGGGATTGGTGCCGGGTTGCTGGTCGAGTTAACCGCCGTAGCCGGCGGGACTGACCAGGTATTTGAGATGTGGAATGGCACGGATCCCCCCATGCTGGGTTTTGGTTTCAGTCCGTTCGCCTCCTTCCCCATGCCGTCGAATCCAGTCACCGCCCAGGCGTCATTCTTGTTAACCAATCCATTGACGATCAATTTTTTGGGTTCCGGCAGCGGATCGGTCTTCTGCGGCCCGGGATCGGATTCTGCGGCCGCGGGGGGCACGCTAACCGGCAGCGGCGTCCTCTATTATAGCAACAAGGATAGCGCTGTTTGTACGCCGACTGCTGATATTGCAACCTCCTACTTTGTCGCATGGGCCGGTGCGGGTTCGGGAGCCCTGAATAGAACCTTTAATTTGAATGTTCCCCGGACAGCTTCTGTCACTTTCGAGGTCGTCCCAGAAATCCGCATCGACGACGTCACACTCACCGAAGGCAATGCCGGCACCGTTTTATTTGAATTTCGGGTCAGCATCGACAAGGCGCACCCGGGCGAGGATATTTCGGTGGATTACCTCACCTCGGACATTTCAGCCACCACAGGCGATAACGATTATCTCCCTGCCAATGGCACGCTCGTGTTTCCGGCCGGCAGCACGGCCTCCCAGGTGGTCCAGGTAACGGTAAACGGCGATACGACGATTGAGCTCGACGAAACTTTCCGGGTGACGCTCTCTAACCCCAAGTACGCCACCATCGCCGATGCCGAAGGCATCGGCACCATCACCAATGACGACTTGTACAGAATCGTCATCGACGATCAGACGGTAACGGAAGGCAGTACGGCCCAGTTTACCGTCCGGCTGGACCAGCAGGTCATCACCGGTGATTCGGTAACGGTTGATTATGCCACCACCTCCGACACGGCCGCCGATCCGGCCGACTATACCGGCCATTCCACCACCACCCTGACCTTCGGGCCCGGAGAGGACAATAAGACCATCGACGTGGTGACTCAGCCCGACACGGTAGTGGAAAACCAGGAACACTATACCGTTGATCTAAGCGCCCCCAGCGCCAATGCCCTGATCTCCGATCCGACAGGCGACGGCTTCATCGATGACGACGGAGACACCTACACGGTGTCGATCAGGGCGGTGAGCCCGGTCTCACCGGTCACCGAAAACGGTGATCCGAGCGTGACCTTTACCATCGAGCTGGCCAACGTGGATGCACTCAACGGCGTGGTGGGCGGTCCGATCACCGTGGACTATGATGCCGTCGACGGCACGGCCCATTGGACCAGCGATTTCAGTGGCGATATCAGTGGTACGGCCAGTTTCAGCGGCACGACCAGCACAAGGGATGTCGTTGTCCTTATCGATGACGATCCCCACGTCGAGGGGGCCGAAAACTTCACCTTCGAGCTGCACGATCCAATAGGGACTGCCCTTGCAGCACCCAGCATTGAAACCATCGTTATCAACGACGACGCTGTCGATCAGTATGATATCACGATCAACGACGTGTCCCAGGTCGAAGACGCCGGACCGCATGATTTCACGGTAGAGTTTAATCCAGTCAATGTTGATCCGGACAATGGGGTGGCCGGCACGGTGACGGTCAATTACGCCACTGTGGCCGGTTCGGCGCTCGCTACGGACGATTTTGCAGCAACCTCCGGCGTGCTGACCTTCAACAACGCCAGCGGGCCGTCCCAGAACATCCCGTCGATAGCCATCGTGAACGATGCTGTGGCCGAGCCCGATGAGGCCTATACCGTCGAGCTGAGCGGCGTCACCGGAAGGGCCGCCGTCAGCAAATCGGTCGGCAACGGCGATATCCTCAACGACGACTACAGCCTGACGGTGGTCGTGGATCTGATCAACGGGGC
>LJNK01000085.1 GCA_001303025.1 Deltaproteobacteria bacterium SG8_13 | reverse complement strand
GAACCACCGCTCTATACCGCTTCTCCCACGCTCGAATAACATGAGGTGTCAAACCGGTCCGCTGGGATACGTATCGAATGGTATAGAAATTTTTACTGTTCATTTTTTGAAAATAGAGTATAGACCTTGCTTTGTCAAGTTGTTGTTTATAGCACGTTTCAACTTAGGTCAATTACCAACCTTTTAACACATGGACCAAGGGAAAGGGTGAATCAATTATCCAGCAGACCTTTAAGCACCATCGTGGCCGACAGCAATTCTATCATCTCATGTTGATGCCGGCAGTTATGAATAACGCTGTTTAATCACACGGCGTTTGTTTTAACCTCGGTGTAAGCAGCTTAATCGGCAAATAACATACTCCAAGTCAATTAATCTTCAGAGTTCGGGTTGAAAGTGTCTAAAATATGTCTAAAATTTTTTGGCAGACTACTGTCATACCAGAGCTATATCGACTAGAGTTTAAACTGCTCAATGCCGAGGATTGCTGCCACGATTTCCACCATGGTACTATTCAGCTGAATCCAGCCGGCAGTTACACTAAAATCACTCAGGTCGCTTTTTTCAACTTCGCAGGTGCGTCTGTGTGGGTGAAATGTCCCTGGTACGGTGGAATGAAATCAACGCTGACCAAAATGGCTAAGTGGGAGCAAAAGGCGGCGTCTCGATACAAACCTAAATTTGTGGTTGCGGCGGTGATACACTAATATTTTGAAACATTTCTAAATCCATGTCTCCAAGCCTAATATTTCCCGGCTCAGAATTATCCAAAATTTCAAAACAAACTCGCTAATTTTTTTGCAGCGAAATGTATTTCGGCTTCTACGTTTACGGTGACATTTACCTGTAAACGACACCTGCACCGTTACGTCACTAAATTTTGGCGGTAATCCTGTTTTGTCGAATTTATGTATAAAATTAGACCCAGAAAGATCAATTTTCCAGCACAAGCGTAATTGCAGGTTATCTAGCTATAACAGATATGACGATGAATCGCTGCAGAGTAGAAATTTTTTGACAATTGCTCAATTTTGTTTATTTTTTGTCTATATAAGGGACAAAATAGATCGGTTACACCGTGAAAAAAATCCAAAAGCACTTTTAACAACGTGAAAGTGCAGCGAGGTAATAAAAATGAGCAGTTTACACAGTCACCCAGATGATAAGGCCATAATTAAGGTCGATCAAAACTCAATCCCTGAAGTATTACCAATCATTCCGCTAAATGATCAGGTTGCGTTTCCCACGCTTAACATGTCATTAGCGGTCGCCTCCCATTCTTCTTCTGTCATCGAATCGGCGATGAAAGACAATCGAATGATTGGTATCGTGAGTGTGAAGGAAAAGACGGAAACAGTTCCGCTACCCGGTCAAATGTATGACACAGGTACTGTTGCCCGGATTTTGTATATGACGCGCGCAACCGATAATGCAGTTTTGCTGGTTGTTCATGGTTTGGAGCGTTTTCGAATTGCACGCTGGATCCCTGACAACCGCTTTTTGAAGGCAGCTATCATACTGTCACCAGAGCATATTGAAGATGGCATCGAAATAGATGCATTACACAGAAGTGTACGTGATCTGACACAAGAACTGTTCTCAATGTCACTCAATGTTCCTAACGAGGCCATTGATGGCCTGTCGCGAATAAAAGATCCACTACACCTAGCCTATGTTGCTGCGGCTCACAGCGAAATCGACTTGGAAAAGCGACAGGCATTGCTGGAAGAAGACAGTCTTAGAAATAAATTAAACGAGCTGGTTGAAATTTTGTTACGTGAGAAAGAAATTCTTTCCATTGGGAAAAAAATAAAGTCTGATGCACGCAATGAGATGGACAAATCTCAAAGATCCTACTATCTACGTCAGCAGCTTAAAGCAATCAAAAAAGAACTCGGAGAATTGGATGAAAATGAATCTGAGCCGGATGACCTCAGACAACGTATCGAAGAAGCCAATCTGACCGATGAGGTCCGCAAGCAGGCTTTAAGCGAGCTAGAACGATTAGATGAAATGTCTCCCCAGGCGGCGGAATATTCCATGGTGAAAACATACCTAGATTGGCTCCTGGATCTTCCGTGGAATCACACCAGTGAAGATCAAACCGATATTGAGATGGCCCGAAACGTCTTAGACGAAGATCACTTCGGCTTACAAGACGTTAAGGAACGTATTGTAGAGTACCTGGCTGTTCGCAATCTTTTGGCTATCCGCGATGGCATTCATCAAAATGTAACCTCACGCGCCAAAACTGAGGCTGCAACGGGTGTCATCTTGTGCTTCGCGGGTCCTCCAGGTGTAGGCAAAACGTCTCTGGGACAAAGTATCGCTCGTTCTATGGGGCGTGAGTTCACCCGTATGAGCCTTGGAGGCGTCCGGGATGAGGCCGAGATAAGAGGACACCGCCGAACGTACATTGGCGCCATGCCAGGAAGAATTATCCAAGCGATTAAGCGCGCTGGCACACGCAATCCAGTGTTTATGTTCGATGAGGTCGATAAGGTTGGAATGGACTGGCGGGGCGACCCCAGCAGTGCACTGTTGGAGGTGTTGGATCCAGCTCAGAATTCGACCTTTCGCGATCATTATCTGGATGTCGATTTTGATCTGAGCGATGTTATCTTTATCGCTACTGCCAATCAGTTGGATACTATCCCGGCTCCTCTCAGGGATCGCATGGAAATCATTACCCTCGACGGGTATACCGAACTTGAAAAGATTCAAATCGCCAAGCGACATCTTATTCAAAGACAGCTTGCAAGCCATGGACTCAATGAAAGTGATGTGACCTTTATGGATGATGCTATCCGCAAACTAATCGGAGACTACACCCGTGAGGCAGGAGTTCGTCAACTGGAACGTCTCATCGGCGCCATATGCCGCAAATCAATCGTAAAACTAACGACCAAGACGTGGGAGCATGTCATGATCACTCCTGAGCAGGTCGCTGATTATCTAAAGAAAGAAAAATTTGAAAGTGAACTCTCGGAGACGATTGAGGTACCGGGCATTTCTACCGGTCTGGCGGTTACAAGCGTAGGAGGAGATATCCTGTTGGAAAACTTACCGTGACCGGGCAACTCGGTGATGTCATGAAGGAAAGTGCAAAAATTGCATACAGCTATGTTCGCTCGAAGGCTGAACAGTTAGGTATTAGATCGGAGATTTTTAAAAATAATGATATTCATTTACATGTACCGGCAGGAGCAATTCCCAAAGACGGACCGTCGGCTGGTATTGCGATGGTCTTGGCGCTAGCCAGTCTTTTCATCGACCGTCTGGTGCGCAGCAATGTTGGCATGACGGGTGAGGTTACTCTGCGGGGGCGGGTGCTCCCGGTTGGTGGCATAAAAATGAAAATTTTGGCAGCTCATCGGGCAGGGCTGCACACGGTTATTCTACCGAAACGTAATGAGAAAGAACTTGATGATGTGCCGACCGAAGTGCGCAAAATAATGGAATTTATTCTAGTGGACCACATTGATGAGGCAATCGAGACAGCATTAAAACACACCAAGGACAGTATTGATGCCGCTGATTCCGAACCTGCTCAAATCCTGATTCGACCTGAAATCGAATTTTCGCCGGTTACAGCTTCCTCAAAATCATAAGAATACAACCGACGATTTTGCCGCTCAGGGTTTGTGTAAAGTGGAAAATATATCTGTTGCCGAAAGGCTAATCAATTTTTAGCCATTAAATTAACGTTGAGACCATTTTATAAGACGTTTTCTAATAAGATTTGGTGAGGGATAATTTGTCTCCGGCAGCGGAACTTTCACAATTCTGGTGTTATCTCTAAAGCGTAAATAAAACATCGATAAATAGGTAACGGGAATTAAATATAAACAATAGACAATCATCTGAATTGTCCAATGACTAACAAAAGGGAGCTTAAAAATGAAAAAATCAAAATTTTATCGGTTGTAATATTAGCAATTTTTTTATCTGCAACAGCCTTGATCGATACGGTTATTTTGCCCAAGTGATTTAACAATTGGGGAAAATCTAAAATGAACTGAACATCTAGTAAACTGTCAAACGTCACTTCGATTGGATAATCTTTCTGTCAATAGCTATAATAGCTATGAACGATACGATGTCGTGACGTTTGACTTGTTTTCAATATCTCTCATCAATTGAATTACGGCAAGCTCCTTTGCTTTGGCCTCGACCTCGACCGTAATATCCAGATTCAACCAGGATTCGGGAAAATCGTCAGGATTAATATAATCATGATGATTCCGCGGATTCCAATCCTGCCAGGAGCATAAGGGGCTGGAAATGTGAAATAGCGGCTCACGGTTCCAGGTTTTCAGCGCCCGATGGGTCGTATCTTCGACATTCCGACCGTCGGCCAGGCTGCGGTGATGATGCAAATCGTATACGAACGGGATTCCGAATCGTTCACAAACAGGCAGTAAATCACTGGGGGTATACAGTCTATCATCGTTCTCCAGGGTCAGGCAGCGGCGGACGTATTGCGGCAGACTTCGAATCTGCCTAGCCAGACGTTTCAGTGCTACATCCTTGTTCCCATAGGCCCCTCCGGCATGAATGTTGATCACGTCCGCACCGACCCAGTCCGCAACCTCCGCCTGGTATCGCAAATCGGCAATGGATCGGCGGGTCACCTCCGGATTTGGGGAGGACAACAAGATAAACTGATCCGGGTGAAAGCTGGTGCGCAGATTGTGTCGGCGGCAATATGTTTTGCATTTTTTGAATGCGTTTACAATTTCATTCGATTCGGGCAGGTCCTCTATCTCATAGCCGAATTGCGGATGCGTTCTGAGCGGCAAAATCTGGCTTTTGATTCGAAAAGCACGAATATCGTTGCGCCGGCAAAATTGCAGCGCCTCGAGCAGAGAAGTTGCGTTGTGCCGACAGATATCGGAGAGATGGCGCCGGCGCTCATCGGTTGGTAGCTTGGCGGCATACTTGGCTGTCGTTCGGCGGAAATTTATCGGCGCGTCACGAAAAATGCAGCACATTCCCCAACGAATCATGATTGGCCTTTCAGCGCAGACCGTCTTGGGTTGGATTATGTAATTTTTTGATGGCCATCAGATATGAACTACTGGTTTTTTACGACTGTTTTTTACCTTAACGCCTGTCTGAAGATCATCGACCCATCACCAACTCCGAGGCCACAGCGAAGATTAGATTCGTGAGAAGGCCGATCGTCGGAAAAGCGACCTGACTCCCCAAAAAAAATTGCCGAACTTGATGACAAATTCCTCTCCGGTTTGAGGTCCAAGAAAACAAGGGCCATCAATCGGCCAGCAATGGTTTCAGCATATAGCTTAAATCACTTTCCCGGGTCGGATATAGGCTGACTATGGCCTGCCGATATAATTTGTCGACGGCTGTTTCATGCACCATCGCCTGCTTGATAGTGTTGATCAAACCGGAGGCGTGGTCGGAGAGGATGTGGGCCCCGAGAATTTGATTGTTTGCATCGGTCAATATTTTATAGGCAGCATGCTTCAACCCCACCCGTTGGTAGCTCGGCCAGCTGAGATTCTTGGCAACGCTTTTACGATAAGTTTGCCCGACCATAGCAAACTGCGGATAGGTAAAAAGAATCGCCGGCACGGCCCGGTAATCCATGGTTGCTTTGCGGCCCAGGGCAAGCTCTGCTAAAATGTTTTCAGCCGCCACCAGCAACTCAACCATTTCGGCGTCAAAAGCGCCCAAAGGCCTGTCGCTGACTTCCAAAATTACGGAACGCTGGTGGGTTGAACCCAGCCGTGCTGCAAAATGGGCGAATTCAAAGGAGATGAATCCGCCCCCGATGAAAAGAATGGAAGGCGGCAGCATATTTAGTTCAAGGAAAGCATCGCTGGTGATGACATGTTCGATTCCTGTTAAAGACAGTCCCATTGGTTTGGCACCGGTCGCTACAATGAAGAATTTGGCCTGTATGCGTTTACCATTTACAGACAGCGTTTTATCATCCGAAAATGTGGCGGTTGCGGGCATAAAATCGATCCCGGCCTCTAGAAGGTTTTGAATCGTCTCTTTCGAGATGCGGGAGGTAAATTGTCGCTTTTGTTCAAGCACCTGGGCCCAGTTCCCGTCAGGGGCAGCAAACGCCGAACGACTGAATCCAACCAAAGCACAATCGCAGGAAACAACCGAATTTTTCAGGCCTTTCGCTTGATTCAGCCGGAGCGATGCTTAAGATAAAAAATAGCGTTATCTGACCATGTCGATATCAATAAAAATCGGTTGCATATTTTACGGATTATATCGAATACAGATATCGTTGATGGGTTGATTAGTTGATCGATTAGGTGGTTAAGTGGTTGTAAATATAGACTTGCCCATATTTGCAAAATAATTGGACAATTCCTGCTCTAACAATCTCACCGATCTAAGATTATGACTATAATTTGCCTAATCAACCAGTCAACCAATAAACTATTCAGCGAGGTTTGGAGTATATTAAAAACAACATCGCAGCTTTTGAGAAGAATCCATGCGAAAAAATCATATGCTATATTTATTGGGAGTTGCAACGGTACTCGTCACGGCAGGGCTGTTGCTGTTTCCGCAGCTGAGAAAGGCCGGGGAAATGAGTTCCGGAACTGCACTGGCGCGAACACCCCCAAGGACGCCGATCCCCGTGGTGGTTGCCTTGGCAACCACCGAACCGTTCACGGAAACAGTGGAGGCACTTGGAACGGCCAAGGCAAACGAGTCGGTGGTGATCACCCCCACTTTGGAAGAACGCGTCGTCGACATTTTTTTTGAAGATGGCGACGCTGTCGATAAAGACCAAGTCCTGGTAAAACTGGACGACAGCGAAATTCGATACCTGCTGGCAGAGGTCAGCGCCACGCTCCGGGAGCAGCAAAAGCAGTTTGAACGAATCAGCAAGTTGGCGAAGACGAACTCCACCTCACGATCCAGGCTGGATGAAGAGCAAGGACTGCTGGAGATCGCCAGGGCTAAAGTAGCGCATCTGAAAGCCCAACTGCGGGATTACACGATACGAGCCCCTTTTTCCGGAATTTTAGGCACCCGCCAAATCAGCAACGGTGCCGTGGTGGATTCGGACACGGTGATTACCACCCTGGATGACACCACCGTCATCAAGCTCGACTTTACCGTACCGGAAACTTATCTCGGTGTTCTGAGAAACGGAATGGATGTTACGGCGCATAGTCCCGCCTATCCGGATCGCAACTTCAACGGCACGGTGACCGCCATCAGCAGCCGCGTCGATCCCGACACGCGTTCCGTAACGATTCGCGCCCAAATTCCCAATCCGGATCGGTTGTTGAAACCGGGCATGCTGCTGACCGTGGATCTGGTCAAAAACCGTTCCCAATCGCTGATCATCCCGGAGGAAGCCGTGATTCTGGAAAAAGACAAAAAATTCGCGCTGGTGGTATCGGCCGAAAATACGGTTGAGAAAAAAGAGATCGTCACGGGCCGCCGAAGTCCGGGCAAGGTTGAAGTCATCAGCGGCTTGAATCCCGGGCATCGGGTGGTCGTCGAGGGCATTACCCGCGTCAGGCCCGGCATTCCCGTCAATGTGGTCGAAACTCGCAAAGCCGTGCGCCTTTCCGGTTAGCTCAGAAATTAGGTGTCTGCCGTGTTCCTATCCGATTTGTCCATCCGACGCCCGGTTCTGGCCACAGTTTTCAGCCTGTTGCTGGTCGTATTCGGCATCGTCAGCTTTGAGCGATTGCCGGTGAGGGAGTACCCGGATATCGACCCGCCGGTGGTCTCCGTGGAAGCGAGATACCCCGGAGCGGCCGCAGCGGTCGTCGAGACTCGCGTGACTCAGATCGTTGAAGATGCCATCAGCGGGATCGAAGGGATACGCTCCATCGATTCCGAAAGTCGTGACGGAATTTCCGAAGTTACGGTGGAATTTTATCTTGACCGCGACCTGGAGGCTGCCGTAAACGACATTCGGGACCGTGTTTCCCGCATCTTAGACGACCTGCCCGACGAGGCCGATCCTCCTGAAATCTTCAAAGTCGATTCCAACAGCAGCGTCATCATGTGGTTGAACCTGGTCAGCGATCGAATGGACGGACTGGCGTTGACCGATTATGCCGAACGTTACCTGGTAGACCGATTTTCCGTGCTGGATGGCGTCGCTCGTGTCTTTGTCGGTGGTGCTCGTCGTTACGCCATGCGTATCTGGCTCGACCGACAGGCCATGGCCGCCCAGGACGTGACGGTGGCCGACGTCGAGCAGGCATTGCAAAACCAGAATGTCGAGCTTCCCGCAGGCCGCGTGGAATCGACCCGCAAAGAGTTCACCGTGCGGGTGACGCGTTTGTTTAATTCTGCCGAAGATTTCGGACGGTTGGTGGTTCGGCAGGGAAGCGACGGCCACATGATCCGTCTGCGAGACGTTGCGGTTGTGGAGCGGGGTGCCGAAGATGACCGCAGCGTTCTGCGCGGCAACCGGATCCCGATGGTGGGTCTCGGAATCGTCAGACAATCCAAAGCCAACACGCTCGACGTGGCCCATGCCGTCAAGCAGGAAGCCGCACAGGTCAGGGAAACCCTGCCCGAGGGGATGCAGTTGCTTCAAAGTTTTGACACTTCCGTGTTCATCGAGGCCTCGATTACGGAGGTATACAAAACCCTGGCCATTACCGCGGTTCTGGTGGTGGCGGTTTTGTTTCTGTTTTTAGGCAGCCTACGGGCCACCCTGGTGCCTGCCGTTACCGTGCCGGTGTCTCTGATTGCAACCGTTGCCGTTCTGTCGATCATGGATTTCTCGATCAACCTACTGACATTGCTGGCCATGATTCTGGCCATCGGCATGGTGGTGGACGATGCCATCGTCGTCCTGGAAAATATATTTCGCCGTATTCAACTGGGAGAACCGCCCCTGCTGGCGGCACTCAAGGGGACACGCCAGGTCGGCTTTGCCGTGGTTGCCACAACCCTGGTGCTCGTAGCGGTTTTTGTACCGATTACCTTTATGCAGGGCAACACCGGTCGGCTCTTTTCGGAGTTCGCCATCGCGTTGGCAGCCGCTGTCTGCCTTTCGAGTTTGGTTGCCCTGACCCTGTCTCCGATGATGTGTTCCCGGATATTGAAACCACGACCTTTGGGAAAGTCTTCGAAACAGCCGCGGCTGGCAAGCCTGCAGGAAGCGGCCGCAGAACGCTACGGCCGCTTGTTGGTGAATTTGATGCAACACAAGTGGCTTGTCGCCGTGGTTTTTGCGATAATTTTGGCCTCAATACCCTTGTTCTATTCCCTGATCGATAAAGAGTACGCTCCTTTGGAGGATCGCGGCGCATTTTTTGTGATTGCCGACGGTCCTGAAGGCGCAAGTTTCGATAAGTCCTACGAAATGCTGGAGCGCACGGAAGAAGTCCTGATGCCGCTCTATGAAAACAAAGAGGCGACGCGCGTATTGCTAAGACTGCCGGCCTCTTTTTCAAGCACCAACGAAGTCAACAGCGTTCGGGGAATCGTGGTGCTCAGTCAGTGGTCGGAGCGCAGCCGCTCCATGCAGGAGATTATGCAGGATGTCAATCGCAAGCTGGCAGCGCTGCCCGGCTACCGCGCCTTTTCTGTTGCGCGTCGTGGTCTGGGAGGCGGCACCGGCAAGCCTGTGGAATTCGTATTGGGTGGAAGCGATTATGACGAACTGGCCCGCTGGCGTGATATCCTGATCGAACGCGCCGAGGAAAACAACGGGCTTTCCAACCTGGAAAGTGATTACAAAGAAACCAAACCGCAATTGGAAATCATCATCGACAAAGATCGGGCCGCCGATGTGGGGGTGAGCATTGCTCAAATCGGCCGAACCCTGGAAACCATGCTCGGGTTTCGACAGGTGACCACTTACATCGATCGCGGCGAAGAATACGATGTAATTATCGAAGGAAAAAACGAGCAAAAGCGCACTCCCACGGATATCCGCAATATCTACGTCCGATCGGAAAACGGGCGTGGTGAATTAATCCCGCTCTCCAGTCTGGTGTCCTTGAGGGAGTTTGCCGATTCAGCCGCGAAGAACCGCTTCAACCGCTTGCGGGCCGTTACCCTTTCAGCAACCCTCCAAGACGGCTACTTGCTTGGAGATGCGCTCGCATATTTGGAAAAAATTACGCGGGAGGAACTAGGCAGCGCACCGGTTATCGACTTCAAGGGGCAGTCTCGCGAGTTTGTAGACGCCTCCCGTGCACTGGTTTTTGCTTTCGGTCTCTCCCTGCTGGTCGTGTTCCTTGTGCTGGCCGCGCAGTTCGAAAGTTTCGTACATCCCTTCACGATCATGCTGACGGTGCCGCTGGCGGTGGCAGGCGCCCTGGTCGGGCTATATCTTGCCGGAAGCTCTCTCAATGTTTACAGTCAGGTTGGCATCCTGGTGCTCATCGGGTTGGCGGCCAAAAACGGCATTCTGATCGTTGAGTTTGCCAACCAGCTGCGCAATCAAGGAAGATCTGTCTTAGAAGCGGTGCTGGAATCTGCCAGGACGCGCTTGCGCCCGGTGTTGATGACTTCGGTGTCTACTGCCATCGGAGCCGTTCCCCTGGTCCTGGCAAGCGGGGCCGGCGCTGAAAGTCGTTTCACCATCGGTGTAGTCATAATTTCCGGGGTGGTGTTGTCGACCGTCCTGACCCTCTTTCTGGTCCCGCTGACCTATTCGTTTCTCGCTACATACACCTCGGCATCCAATCGCATTGATCGAGAAATCAAAGCACTCGAGCATGACCTGATGAATTGAATCGATGATAAAGATATCTTTTAACCGGGTGAGCATCGGAAAATTCTATCCTGCTTCACCCCTACTCGTTTGGGACCTCATAACGGACACCACCCAATGGCCGCGATGGGGACCGACGGTAAAGCGTGTTCAGTTTCCGGAACGATTCATCCGCAAAGGTTCAAGCGGTCAGGTGTTGACCGCTTTCGGCATCTGGCTTCCCTTTGATATCTACGAATACAAGCATGCCAGCTTTTGGAGTTGGAAAGTTGCAACCATCAAAGCCACCGGACATCGCCTCCAGGCCGCTGAAACCGGAGGCTGTTATCTCTGGTTTGAGGTGCCGGTGGTCGCCGCCCCTTACGCCCTGGTTTGTCAGATGGCGTTGGGTCGGATCGAAAATTTGCTTTGCGAATAAAAAAACAAAAACCTCGCTATTTATTAAGAGCGATGATTGAACGGCATGCTTTGCTGTGTAGGATTCAATGTCATTGTCTTAAGGCTTGGTGTTTTTTATGTGGAAGCGGCTTTCCAGCCGCGAAATCAAATGCCGCGGCTGG
>LJNK01000009.1 GCA_001303025.1 Deltaproteobacteria bacterium SG8_13 | reverse complement strand
AGCATACCGGCGGCAAATATTTCCAGCTCCGGAACGACCCGCGTTTCCGCCATCCGCTGGGCCCAGTAGCGTATATCCGGCAACCGGTTAATATAGACATCTTCACCGAAATTAATCGATCCCATGTTCAGAGAAGCCACTTCGGTCCGGGGGTCATTTAATGCCACGCACCTTTGCTCCAGCGTCAGGCGGGTCAGACCGCCTGTGGAGCCCTGAATGATGATGTCCGAAGATTCCCGGATATAATCGAGCGTCGCGGAGAAGTCCGTCAGGTCTTCGGTCTGCTCTCCTTTTTGGTCGCGAACATGCAAATGAACCATGCTGGCGCCGGCCTGGGTGCAGGCGATGACTTCTTCGGCAACCGCCTGGGGGGTTATCGGATTTGTTGACGGCGGTTCAATTGCCTTGCCCACCGGCGCAACCGCCACCAAAATCTTCCGCGATCTGTCCTTTTTCATAAACGGATTTCCTTACGTTATTCATCGACGATTTTGGTAATGCGCTCGATTCCCGGATCGGTAAACTGATCCAGCGCATCGCGGGCAATGGTGGAAAAGCTGTACATCACCGCTCCTTCGGAATGAGCCTGAAACCAGTGTTTTTCGCCCGGCTGCAGCGTGATTTGATCGCCGGGCTTCATGACGATTTCGTTTCTCATCGTATAGCAATCTTCTTTACCGGCGACAATAAAGCCCCGATTGAATGTGTTTTCACCGGGAATATAAAAATAGACCGTGCCGGAGACCACCCTGACGGTTTCCTCCTTGCCCGGATCTTCGCCCACCGGCGGATGCCAGTGCTCCGGTTCGCTCTGGTCGGCAAAGAGCACCAGCACCTTGATGCTGATCCGCTCGGTTTGAACCAGGGTTAGCACCTGCACCCCTTCCTTTTCGAGATGGCTGAGTCCGAAATCAACGACTTCAATTCCAGCTGCCTCCGTATCGGTTATGCGAACGCCGGCCGCCCGGATCATTTCCGCCGCTTTTTTTCGTGCAGCGTTTTGCTGCCGTCTGGTTATCATCTGACTCCTTTTCTGCCAGACAATCATCCCCCGAGGGGTTATTCCGACCCGCACCCACAAACACCGCCCGTCGGTTTGGCTCGGCACGCACGATCAACCCATCTGCAAAGCCTTTCTCAGTTGAACCGCCACTTCACCCAGTGCCTCTCTGGACCGATCGACCCGGGCGGTCATCCGGAAAAAGCCGTGCACCATGCCTTCATAGCGTGAATGCCGAACCCGCACCCCGGCGGCCGCCAACTTGCTGGCATACGCTTCCCCTTCGTCGCACAAGGGATCATATTCGGCGGTCACTACCAGGGCTGGGGGCAGATCCCCAAGGTTTTCGGCACGCAGTGGTGAGACATACGGGTGTTCGGCCGCTTCTTCGCCTGTAAGATATTGATCCCAGAACCACCGCATCATCTCATGGGTCAGCATGTATCCTTGCGCGTAATTTGTGTGAGACAAGGTGATCATATCACGGTTGGTAACCGGATACACCAGCACCTGCAACGCAACATGCGGCCCCCCCCGATCGCGGATCATCATGGCAGCCACCGTTGCGAGCGTTGCGCCGGCACTTTCCCCCATAACCGCCATCCGGTTCGCATCGGCCTGCACACTGCCACCGTTTTCCGCCACCCAGCAGGTCGCCGTATAGGCATCTTCTATGGCAGCGGGAAATTTGTGTTCAGGAGACAGGCGATAATCCACGGCCAAGACCAGGCAGCCGCTGGTATGAGACAGCGCATGACATATGGCATGGTGGGTGTCGAGATTTCCCATAACCCAACCGCCGCCGTGGAAATAGACTGCAACCGCAAAAGGGGGATTCCCATCCGGATAATAGAGCCGAATCGGAATATCAGCGCTATCACCCGGTATTTTCAGCTGCCTGACCCGTTTGGCGATCAGCTCCGGATCAACCGGCGGGGATAGTTCCAGCATCTGCCGTCGGGCTTCCGACGGTGTCAGCCGGTTGTATGGCGGGAGATTGCGCTCCTTGTCCTCTTTCATTATCGATTCCACCTGCGGATCAAGCGGCACGGACGACTCCTTTTGATTCGATTGCTCGGTCCCCGGGGTTGACAATCATGTGGTTTGAGCGGCTGGGAGAAATAGATAACGGCAGCAACTTGTTTTGCCATCGCTAAAATGAAGGTCCCCGCCCTGTGGGCTGCCATAACTGCCTTCTGCACCGGTTGCCTGCGAAAGCATATGACATTTTGCATACCAAATGGAAAGAAAAACCCTCATTTTTTTCTTGACAGCCCCACCGGATTCCGTTAGTGCATTTTGCATACAAAATACAAAATGCGCAAGTGCCGCGTTCCACCCTCCGTTATCATATCGTCCAACAGCGCCCTACACATGACCGCCTGGAAAGGATGGATCCATGATCAACCTGGGAGCGAAACACGAAAACCTGGATCAGAAAGCCTATTCGATCATCAAAAAGATGATCATCGACCGCAAGCTCTTGCCGGGCGAGAAGATCCCCCAGGAAAAACTGGCACAGGACCTGGGCATCAGCCGCACCCCGCTGGTCAGCGCTCTCAAATACCTCGAAAATGAAAAACTCGTCGAAGCCAAGCCCCGCCGGGGGTATTTCGTACGCCTGTTTACCATGCAGGAAATGGTCAGCATTTTCGAGCTGCGGGAGGTACTGGAGGGCCTGGCCGCCCGCCGGGCGGCCGCCAACATCACCGATGCCCAGATCGATGAGCTGGATCGATTCTTCGACCCATTCAAAACGATAAAAAACATTACCGATCTCAGGACCTACGCCAGGGAAGACCGGCGATTCCACAGTTTCGTCACCGAAGTGGGCGCCAAGGAATTTTTGAAAAGCATCCTGCAGACATACAATATCATCAGCTTCTCCTATCAGGTCGTCTCCAGCGAGGGACTGATCCGATCGCCCAATGAAACCATCAGCGAACACCTGGCCATCGTCGAAGCGCTTAGCCGCAGGGATGCCGTAAAATCGGAAGACCTGATGCGGTATCATTTCAAACAATCTATCGCCCGGCTGAAGGAAGAGATTGCCGCGGAAGCGACCGGAACCTCGGTGCGGGTAAAACCTTTGCCCAGCATGGATTCGGGTCAACCTTCCATGGAGAATTCCCTATGAAAACACGGCGCTTGGGCAGATCGGGCCTGCAGGTGTCGACCCTGGCCCTGGGGACCATGAACTTCGGCCATCCCACCGAGAAAAGGGAAGCGTTGCAGATCATCGATGCCGCCATAGACGGCGGCATAAACCTGCTCGACTGCGCCGATGTGTATGCCGATGGAAAAAGCGAACGCATCCTGGGGGAAGCGCTGAAGAAAAACGGCAAGCGCCGGCAGGTTTTCATCACTTCCAAGGTGTACTGGCCCACCGGCAGCGGGCCCAACGATCGCGGCAATGCCCGGCACCGCATCATCAAAGCATGCGAAGGCAGCCTCGAGCGCCTGCAGACCGACTGGATCGACATATATTTTCTGCACCGCACCGATTTTAACGTGCCCCAAGAAGAATCATTGGCCGCGCTCGACTTGCTGGTGCGCCAGGGCAAGATCCGCTACACCGCCTGTTCCACCCACCCGGCGTGGCGCACCGTAGAAGCGCTCTGGATTTCCGATAAGCACCACTTCCCGAAATTCACCTGCGAGCAGCCGCCTTACAATCTGCTGGACCGCAGGGCGGAAAATGACATCATCCCCATGTGCCGGGCCTATGACATGGGAATCATCAGCTGGTCGCCCCTGGCGCAGGGAGTACTGGCCGGCCGATACAGCGATGCAGCGAAACTGCCGAAAGGCAGTCGGGGTGCCCAGAAAACCGTGTATGCCGACCGGATCACCCCGCAGGGAATTTCGGTAGCCGCCAAGCTGACCGATCGAGCCAAACGCAGCGGCCACACTCCCGCCCGTATGGCCGTGGCGTGGGTGCTGCACCAGAGGGGCATCACGGCCGCGATTATCGGTCCGCGCAAACTGGCACACCTGAAGGATCTGCTGCCCGCTGCCGAGCTGGAGTTGACCGAAGAAGATTTGCACCATTTCGACCGCCTGGTGCCGCCGGGCCGACATGTCTCCGATCACTTCAACACGGCCGGCTGGCGGACTGGTTTTCATTCGGTTTCACCGGCAACCATCTGATTTGGCACCCAATAAACGCCACGCAACATGCGGCACAAAACAACGAAAGGGGGGGAAATTGGAGTCACTTGGAGAACCGAGCAGCCAGCCGTCTCGGCACTGGATCGAATGACCCGGCAGGCGGTTCGGCAATGACAACGGGCCGGTTGTGCCATCCGGTCGATTGGGTAAACGAGCCAAGAAATGCGCAAACCAAGAGGAGGATACGTGATGAAAAAGAGTTTGATCATCTGTCTGGCCGTACTGCTGGCCCTCGGTACGGTTGCATACGCCAAGGATTTCCCGAAAAGAAACATCACCGCCGTTGTGGTGTGGGGAGCCGGCGGCGGAACCGATACCTGCAACCGGATCATCCATGCCGAGATGTCCAAGTTCCTCGGGGTAAATGTAAACGTCATCAATAAAACCGGTGGGGTTGCGGGCTCCGTGGGGATGAACTATGCCTTCAGCAGGCCTCATGACGGCTACACCCTGTGCGGGCTGTCCGAGTCCAACGTCACCGCCGGCGTGCAAGGCGGCTGGGACAAAAGGTTCGATGTTTGGGATGTATTCATCGTGGGCGGATCCCCGGACGTGATCTCGGTAACCCCCAACACGCCGTACAAGACCCTCAAAGACCTGATCGAGGCAGCCAAGGCCGACCCGAAAAGCATCAAAGCGGCTGCCAGCGGGGCAGGTTCCATCCACCACCTGAACCTTCTGGCCGTGGAAAACGGCTCCGGTGCCAAGTTCAACTTCATCCCCTACAAGGGCTCGGCACCCAGTCAGAATGCGGCCATGGCCGGCGAAGTGTCGGTGGTGGTGACTTCCCTGGCCGAACAGCAGCAGCTGCTGCGCGGCGGCAAACTCAGAGCCCTGGGCATGCTGATTCCGGAATCCTTCGAGGTGCAGGGCCTGGGTACCATCCCCTCTTCTTTTGACTCCTACCCGGGTCTGTCGAAGTACCTTCCGATTTCCCAGGCTATCGGATTTGCGGTCCCCGCCGATGCGCCCGATCAGGCCAAAAGCGTCCTCGTGGATGCTTTCAAGAAGGCGATCGCCACCGACAAGGTGAAATCCTGGGCCAAGGAGAACTACTACCTGCTCTCCGGGGCTACCGGCGCCGAATCGAAAGCGATCTTCAGCGCGCTGGAATCGAATTTCGCCTGGACCCTGTGGGAACTCGGAGCGGCCACCGTGGACCCGGCAAAACTCGGTATTCCGAAACCCTAAACCTCAAACCGTCCCGGGCGGGCATCTGCAATATGCCCGCCCGATCGGACAACCGTTTTAGCAGCGAGGCAACCGCACAGCCGGACCAAATTCAAGTAAGGATCAGCGCTCATGCTGGAAAAAGATAAACTGCGCAAAGCGGACATATTCTCCGGTGTCATCTTTATTCTGTTCGGCTTTTGGATCATCAGCCAGGCACTGAAAATGCCCATGAAAGATTCCTGGGGCGGTGTGCAGAACGTCTGGTTCGTCTCACCGGCCCTGTTCCCCCTGCTTGTCGGCGCGGTGATCTCGACCCTGGGTATACTGCTTGCCGGCATGGCGGTTATATCCGTCGGTGGGCAGGAGTTCGGGCGTTTATTGCGTTGGCTGGCCAGTTCGCAGCTAATCGTTTTCCTGCAGACCAACGGGGTGATCCGATTCTACGCGATGAGCGTTTTGTTTTTTGGCTTCGTCTATCTGAATCTTCCCCGCATCGATTTTTTTCTGTGCAGCATCCTGTTTCTGGCAGTTTTTATCAGCATGTTTTACTTTGACGACGATAGGCTGCTGAAAAAACTTTTTGCCTTCTACCTTGCCGGGTCCATCGTCTGCCTGGGCTATTTCGCGCTGGGATTGTCCGAGACGCTGGAAGCGACCCTGCCCTACCCCAATGACTGGCTTGCCGTCGTTTTTATCGTCAGCTACCTGGCCTACGCCTGGATTTTGATCCGACAGGTGCCGGCGTTGCGCAAAAAGTATCGAACCAGCCTGGTGCTGGCCGTGGTCCCCCCGTTTCTGATCTGCCCGGTATTTAAATATTTTTTACTGGTCCCCATGCCGACCGAAGGGCTCGTAGTAGCGATGTTGGATGCGATCTGGTACTGGGACTTTTAAGCGAGAGCGAAAACCCTCATGATGCTATTGGAACGTATCGGGACCTTCTTCACCATTATACTGCAACTCGTATCGGAGCCGATAACCCTGGCGATTCTTTTTGGCTCGGTGCTATTGGGGATCATCTTCGGTGCCATGCCGGGTCTGACATCGACCCTCGGGGTAGCCCTGCTGACCGCTTTGACCTACGGCATGGACACGGCCACGGCCATGGTCTGCCTGCTGGCCATTTATGTCGGCGGCACCTACGGTGGCTCCTATGCCTCCATTTTGATCAACATCCCCGGAACGGCAGCAGCTGCGGCCACGGCACTGGACGGGTATCCTCTGGCCCTCAAGGGCGAGGCCGGCCGTGCCATCGGGCTGACCACCACCGCTTCCGCCATCGGCACTTCCATCAGTATGCTGTTTGTGGTCAGCATCTCCCCCATCATTTCGTACTTCGCACTGCAGTTCACTTCCTTCGAGTTTTTCCTGCTGGCCTTTTTCGGCATTTTGATCAGCGGCACGTTGACCAGCCCGGACCTGGTCATCAAGGGCTGGATATCGGGTTTTCTGGGCCTGTTCATGGCCTGTGTGGGCAGGGATCTGCTGCAGTTTTATCCGCGATTCACCTTTGGGTTTACGCAGCTCGACAGCGGCGTCGAGGTGGTGCCCGTGCTCATCGGGGCCTTCGGAATTCCCCAGATCATCCAGGTGCTGAAGGAGCGCTTCCAGATCGGCGAAACGCAGAAACTGCAGCGCATCATACCGGAGATCGGCACCGTTATTCGCAACGTCCCGGCCATTATCCGCTCCGCGTTGATCGGGGTAGGCATCGGCGCTGTACCGGGCATCGGTGAGGACATCGCCGGATGGGTTTCTTACGGTACGGCCAAGAACACCTCCAAGCATCCGGAAACTTTCGGCAAGGGTGAGCTGCAAGGCGTGCTGGCAAGCGAAACCGCCAACAACGCCTGTGTCGGAGGAGCGCAGATCCCCCTGCTGAATCTGGGCATTCCCGGCAGCCCGCCGGCGGCCATGCTGTTGGGCGCTCTCATGCTGCACGGGGTCACACCGGGGCCCATGATCACCTTCGAGCACCCGACCTTTATTACGGAGGTTGCCGCGATCCTGCTGCTGTCCTCTTTGGCAATGTGGGTCACCGGCATGCTGCTGGCCAAGCAGGTAGTGAAGGTACTGCGCATTCCGCCCCCGATTTTCATGCCGATTATCGGCATGCTGTGCATCATCGGCTCCTATTCGCTGGGGTTGAACATCTTCAATCTCTACCTGATGCTTCCGGTGGGCATAATCTGTTACTTCCTCACCGAGATGGGCTATCCCATCGCGCCGCTGGTCATTGGCGTGATTTTGGGGCCGATGGCCGACGAGAATCTGCGTCGCGCACTGATGGTTTCCCAGGGAAGCTTTATGCCGGTCTTCACCCGGCCGGTGTCACTGCTGCTGTTTCTAGTCATCGTCTGGACGGTGATCAGCCAGTTTCAGTTTTACAAAAACTTCAAAAACAAGCTGGTCGCCCGGCTGCGGAGAAAAAAGTCCGTCGCAGCCGTCGGGTCGAACGGGCCGCCGGCAGAAGAATAAGCGAACGGCTGCGCGGCAAGCAGCGAGGCGCAGACGGATCAGGGAGGTTTTCATGTTGAAAATGGCCATTATCACGGGGTTCCTGTCCCGCACCAAAGACCGGTTCCACGAGTACAACCAGCCCCTCGACCTGGATGAGAAGTTTGCATTGATGACCGCAATCGAGGGATACGAAGGGGTGGAGATCGTCTACCCGTATGAGGTCAATGACCCGACCGCAACCAAAACCCTGCTGGACAAACATGGCCTGCAAGTGGCCGCAGTGAATGTCAACGTCAAGGGCGAACCCGAGTTTCGCCACGGTGGACTGACTTCAAACCAGAAGCCGATTCGGCAAAAAGCCGTTCGGTTCATCAAAGAGGCCAAGGATTTTGCCGCCGCCATCGGCGCCGACAAGGTAACCTGCTGTCCGCTGGGCGACGGCTACGAATTTTCGTTTCAACACGATTATGCCCAAACCTGGAAATACCTGGTGGAAACCTTCGGGGAGGCGGGCAGCTACAGACCCGAAATTCCGTTGTTCATTGAATACAAGCCGAGTGAAACCCGGGGCCGCTGTTTTGTCGACTCGGCCGCCAAGACCCTCTGCCTGCTCAACGACATGCAGTGTCCGCAGATGGGCGTGACCCTCGACTTCGGCCATTCCCTCTATGGCAACGAACACCCGGCCGAAGCCCTGGTAATGCTGGCAGAAAGCGCTTACAAAACCTACATCCACATCAACGACAATGACGGAAAGTGGGACTGGGACTATTTCTGCGGAACCAAGCACTTTCTGGAATACGTGGAGTTTCTCTACTACCTGAAGAAATATGGCTACAACGACTACCTCACCTCCGACACGTCACCGACGCGCTGGGACATCCGTGGCACCTTCGAGGCCAACAGTCGGCTCTCAAACAAGCTCTGGCAGCGTCTGGACGAGGTCGACGGTGCCGAGCTTGAAAAGTTAATGCAGCGTGATGATTACCTGCAAACGTGGAAGTTCATCGAGAGCAATTTCTTCGGATTGAAGTAGCGCAAGGAGAAGCAAACAAAATGACGCAACCCCAAGTACCGATGTCAGTTGAAGACCTGAAGCAGATGGCCGCCACCATCCGCTGTGACATCATCGAAATGGTCTGCACGGCCGGAGCAGGGCACCCGGGAGGTTCTCTTTCCGCCACAGACATTGTCACGGCTCTATACTTCCGACTGATGCGCATCGATCCCTCCAATCCCCGCTGGGCGGACCGGGACCGTTTTATCCTGTCCAAGGGTCATGCCTGCCCGGTCTGGTATGCCGCTCTGGCCGAACGCGGATTTTTCGACAAATCCCATCTTGGTACCCTGCGCCGCCTGGGCAGCATCCTGCAGGGGCATCCGGACATGAACAAGGTGCCCGGGATCGATATGACTACCGGTTCCCTCGGCCATGGGTTGTCGGTGGGTGTCGGCATGGCCTTGGCCGGCAAACTGCAGAAAAAAGACTATCACGTCTGGGTGGTTATCGGTGACGGGGAATCGCAGGAAGGATCGATCTGGGAAGCCGCCATGTCGGCGACCAAGTGGAAACTGGACAACCTGACCGCCATCCTGGACCGCAACAACCTGCAGAATGACTTTTTCGTGGACGAATTGATGCCCATCGAACCGCTGCCCGACAAATGGCGCGCATTCGGCTGGAACACGGTGGAAATCGACGGGCACAATATGGAGGAGATCGTGCCGGCGCTGGAGGGCGCCAAAGCCTTCAAAGGAGCCCCCACTATCCTTATTGCCAGCACCGTTAAAGGCAAAGGAGTTTCTTACATGGAAAACGTGTGCGAATGGCACGGCAAGGCGCCTTGCCGGGAGGAAGCCGATCGGGCCTTGGATGAAATCAGGAGGTGCAGCCGTGAACAATAATGCCTATCGTTTCGTTCGGCCCGATATCGCAGCCCTGCTGTCTTCCGAAGACCTCTTCAGCCGAGCGGATTGCGAACCCACGCGGGCTTCCTATGCCCGGACCATTTTGGAGATCGGAGAACAAGATCCCAGGGTCGTGGTCCTGGATGCGGATGTTTCCAAGTCGATCGGCACCAACAAGTTCGCCGAAAAATTTCCGGACAGATCCTTTAACTTTGGCATCGCCGAGCAGAACATGTTCGCGGCCGCGGCGGGCATGGCCACCACCGGACTGATCCCTTTTGCGTCCACTTACGCCGTCTTTGCAAGCATGCGGGCTTTAGATATGGTGCGCAACAGCATCCACTACCCGCGGTTGAACGTGAAAATTGCCGCCAGCCACAGCGGCATCACGCCGGGACCGGACGGTGTCACCCATCAGGGGCAGGAGGATCTTTCCATCATGCGCTCCATTGCCAATTCCACCGTCATCGCACCGGCGGATCCGACCACTGCCGCGCTGGCCGTGCGGGCGGCTGCCGAATTCGAAGGTCCTGTCTACCTGAGCTTTACACGCGATCCGGTGCCGGTGATCTTCGACGTAAGCTACCCTTTTGCGATCGGTAAAGCGGTTACGGTGCGAGAGGGAAAAGATGCGACCATTATCGCGAACCGGGATCTGGTGATACAGTCGCTGATAGCGGCCGAAAACCTGGCTGCGCAGCAGGTCGATGTTCGGGTCGTCGACTGCCATACGCTCAAGCCGCTCGATGATGAGATGGTCCTGCGTGCCGCAGAAGAGACCGGTGCCATCGTGACTGCCGAAAACAACGTCTATTTCGGTGGCCTGGGCAGCGCGGTGGCCGAAGTGCTGGTGGAAAACCGACCGACACCGATGAAACGAATCGGAGTCCGGGATACCTTCGCCGAATCCGGTCCATACCTGGACTTGATCGACCAATACGGATTGACAGCCCGTCACATCATCACGGCCGTGCAAGAGGTGCTGAAAAGAAAATAGCGACGGGTCTGTGCAGGTTCTACCGCATCGGTTGCATTACCCAGCCGAACCTGGCAAAATCTAGTTTGGCGATATCGGCGTTTATCAATGTCCCGCAAACCATCGAACGGAGAAATCTACAATGGATGACAACCACTGGCAAATCGTCAATCCCGGCGGCAGCATGCGGGTGATCGTCACCAAGGAACTGCCCGGGGAGCGTTGGCTGGAAATCCTTACGTCCGCCGGCTGCCGCGTGGAAATCTGCACCTCGAAGGCAGTGCTGTTAGCCGGTCAAATCCGGGCCGCCATCGGCACATCGTGTGACGGCGCGATCGGGCAGCTCACCGAACCATGGGGAGAAGAGCTGTTTGCGGCACTCAAGGGGGCCGGAGCACGTGCTTACAGCAACTACGCGGTCGGTTTCAACAACATCGATCTGGCCGCAGCCACCCGACACGGGATTCCGGTGGGCAACACCCCGGGCGTTCTCACCGAAACCACCGCTGAAATGGCGGTGGCCCTCACCTTTGCGGCAGCGCGCCGGGTCGGCGAATCCGAACGGTTTTTGCGGGCCGGAAAATACGACGGCTGGCTGCCGACGCTGTTTCTCGGCGAACTCCTTTGGCGCAAAACCGTCGGCATCGTCGGTGCCGGGCGCATCGGCGCCGCTTACGCCCGCATGATGGTGGAAGGGCACAAGATGAACGTAATTTACTACGACATCAACCAGAACCGCATCCTAGAAGACTTTGTGGCCGACTATGCAAAGTTTCTATCCGAGCAGGAAGAGCCGCCCGTTGCCTGCCGGCGAGCAGAAACCATCGAAGAATTGGTGGAAGCAGCCGATGTCGTCAGCCTCCACACCGTCCTGGACGACACCACCCACCACATGATGAATGCCGAGCGACTGGCGTTGATGAAGAAAACGGCCGTTCTGGTGAACACCAGCCGCGGGCCGGTTGTCGACGAGGCAGCTCTGGTGCAGCACTGTCGCCGGAACCCCGAATTTCGAGCCGGATTGGATGTTTTCGAGGAAGAACCGGCCCTTGCACCCGGACTGACGGAACTGGAAAACGTGGTGATCGTGCCGCACATCGCCTCGGCCACCAGCTGGACCCGGCAGGGGATGGCGGTGCTGGCCGCAAGCAATGTTGCCGGGATATTGATGGGATTCCCCGTCTGGGGCAGACCGGATATCCTCTCCTTTCTGTCAGCCGAACCGCCCAAGGCCGCACCGAGCATCCTCAACGCAGAGGAGCTGGGTTTGAGCACCTATTCTGGTTAAGCCCGGATCCTTGAGGTGAAAAACCGCCTGTGCAAACCTCCGGTCCCGTGAATAAAGATGAACTGCTGGGCAGCCTGCCCGATCCCTGGCCGGCGAACCTGGCTGCAAAAATACGGGCAGCCGTGCAAGGCAGCCACCGCAAGCTGGTCGTGTTGGACGACGACCCCACCGGAACCCAGACCGTGCACGGCATACCGGTGCTCACCGAATGGTCGATACCATCACTGCACGATGAGCTGCAACGCGATCTGCCGGCCTTTTATATCCTGACCAACTCCAGAAGTCTGCCGCCTGCCGAGGCCCGGAACCTCACTGCGGAGATCGGCAAGAACCTGCGGACAGCGGCCGAAAAGACCGGAAATCGCTATGCGGTCGTAAGCCGCAGCGACTCCACCCTGCGCGGGCATTTTCCGGAAGAAATGGATGCGTTGGCCGGGGTCCTGGGGCAACCGTTTGACGGCTGGATCCTGTGCCCCTTTTTCCAGGAAGGGGGACGCCACACCATTGCCGATGTTCACTGGGTACAGGATGCCGACCAGCTGATTCCAGCTGCAGAGACCGAGTTTGCCAAGGATGCGGTCTTCGGTTACCGCTCGTCCCACCTGCCGCAATGGGTGGAAGAGAAAACTTCCGGCAGGATTCGGGCCGCTGATACCATCCGCATTTCCATAGAGGACATCCGCCGCGGCGGCCCGGAGCGGGTGAAGGAGATCCTGCTTGCAATGGCAGGCCAGCGCGTCTGTGTGGTAAATGCGGCTGATTACCGGGACCTGGACGTCTTTGTGCTCGGGCTTCTGTCGGCAGAAGCGATGGGCAAGATCTTTTTGTACCGGACAGCTGCGTCTTTTGTCCGCGCGCGTGCGGGGATTTCGCCTCGCCCGCTGCTCTCCGCTGCAGACCTGGATCTCGCCTCGACAGCCGGTGGACTGATCATCGTGGGCTCCTATGTACCCAGAACCACCCGGCAGCTGGACGTGCTGGTAAAGTCCGAAGACTCGATTGTCAGGGAAAAGGTCGATGTCCGACTGCTGCTCGATGCATCTGCACGCCAGCGGGAATGCGAGCGGATTGCAGCCCGCATCGACCAGACCCTTCAAGCCGGAAATGATACGGTGGTCTACACCAGCCGCAGGTACCTGTCTGCTGCGGATGCCGCAGCCATCCTGCAGGTCGGCCGAACGATTTCCAGCGCACTGACTTGCATCTTGCGGCAACTGCGGACCAGACCGCGTTATCTGCTGGCCAAGGGGGGTATCACCGCCAGTGACGTCGCCACCGCCGGGCTGGGCGTCAGACGGGCTGTTGTCGCCGGACAGATCATTGCCGGTGTTCCGGTCTGGCGGCTGGGGACCGAAAGCCGCTATCCGGGGATGCCTTTCATCGTATTTCCCGGAAACGTGGGGGACGAAAGCGCCCTGCTGCAAGTGGTACGCAAGCTGCATTTCAGATGACACGCATACCGCAGGCCTTGCTCTGGACCCAACGGCCTGCCGTTTCGCCAGGCAGCCATTTTCATCCCCTTTGTGCAGGCGCACTCCGAACAGACCTGTTGACATTGGGCCCCAACCGTATAAGATTAGTGAAAGAAATTTCGCGTGCTGCCCGTTCGACGCTGTGACATTTATCGGTTGTTGGATGCCATCGACTGGTAACCGGTTTCGGCAACCGTCGCTATTGTCTTCCTGACTCGGAACCAGTCTCCAGGGGTTTCGCTGCCCTCTTCCGCTACACACCGACCTTTCCAGTGTGCTTCGAGCAGCTCGACCAGTTCTGCAGCCGGCCGCATCCGTTGCCTGGATGCCGTAGCTTCGTCATTTTCAACCTGCGCGGCGCAACCGGCCAACCGGGGCGTGTATCATTACCGCAAGCGCCCGGCAGGTTCTTACTGCCTCATACATAATGACTAGGAAGACAACGTCACAATATGAACTCGATTTCCCTGAAATTCGGTAATAAGATACATAAAAGTTGCAACGTATTACAGATAGCTATATTAACTATCTGTAAATAGGACAAAAATTCTTGCCGGAAAAAGTTAGCATGTATTTTGCAGCTTCAGCCCCGAAAGGTGATGCTTCTCGATATTTCGTTTGACACCATCCCTCGGGCATTGCCTTATCGGTAAACAATGACAATATTCTGGAATTACAGCAGATCGAAATTATCAGCCGATCAATTTCTCAGGTAGCCACCTATCGATCCCGATCGGAGTCACCCCATGATCGACTGGTATAATAGAACGAAAGTATTGGTACTAAGATCCTTTTTCTCCAACCAGGATCCGGTTGCGGCAGCGTTGGCACACCGTATTCAACGTGTTTTTTGCATAAAACACCGATACAGACGGAGTAGGAAAAATGAGTCTGGATTACGATAAGATTAGGGCGGAGGAAGAGTCCCCCCAGACTTCGATGAGCGCCTACAGCGACCTGTTCGCTGCGTTGGCGTTCGTGTTTTTGTTTCTGTATGTCATCTCCACCCTCCAGTTGAACCTGCAGGCAATCTCCTCCAATATCGAAACCCGAAAGCTGGAAGCCAAAATCCAGGAGTATGAACTGTCTTCGGAAACAGCGCCCGGAGAGCTTGCCTCACAGGTTGACGATGCAGGAGATGACGAGATCATTAAAAAACTGGCCGAGCTGGAAATGCAGACCCGGGAAGAGGCCCGCAAGCTTTTCGAGCAGGCGCAGGCCCTGCAAGAGTATGAACAGCAGCTGATCAACCGCTACCAGGATGTCGTCGCTCTGGTGAAGCAAAAAAACGTGGACCTGACACAGACACTGCAGGAGCAGATCACCGAAACAGAAATCAAACAGGCGGAACTCGAACGCAGGGATCTGGAAATCGAGGAGCTTGAGAAAGCGCAAGAGCTGGTCGTTGCCGAAAAAGAGCAGCTGGCGGCCGCACAGCAGGAACTACAGCAGGAACTGGCGGAAAACCTGCAATTGATCGAATCGCTGGAGCAGGAAAAAGACCAGGTTGCTTCCGAAAAGCAACAGCTGCTGGCCGAGCAAATTCGCCTTCATGGCGAACTCGATGGCACCAGGGATCAAATTACCGCCCTGGAAAGCGAAAAGCAGGCTTCCGAATCCGAAAAAAGGACACTCGTTGCCAGCCAGAAGAGCCTCAGCGAACAGCTGGAGAAAAGTCGGGCCGACCTGCAGGCCTTGGAGGAAGATAAAGATTCGCTGGTTTCCGAAAAAGAAAAACTGGCAGCGGCGCAGCAGAGCCTTGAGGAAGAAATCGGCAAAAGCCGCACCCGCCTGCAGCAGTTGGAGCGAAGCAACCGCGCGGCGGCGGCTGAGAAGCAGCGGCTGGCTGCCGCACAGCAGCGCATGGAAACGCAACTGGATCGAAGTCAGGCGCGACTGAAGTCTTTGGAACAAGATTACAAAGGCGTAACCTCCGAGAAGCAAAAACTGATGGCATCCACGAAACGCCTGGAAAGCGAGCTGGGCCGGACCAAGGCCCGGATGCAAAACCTGGAAAAAGGCCAGGATGCTGCGGCTGCCGAAAGGTCCAAATACCGGTCCGCGCAGGCAGCTCTCGAAAAGGAGCTGGGTGCCAGCAAGGGCCGCCTGAAAGAACTGGCGCGTGCCAAAGAGGCTGCTGAAATCGAAAAAGGCGAGCTGTTGGCCACACAGGCAGCGCTTCAAGACCAACTGGGCAACAGCCAGGCCCGTTTGGCGGAACTGCAAAAAGGCAAAGCGGCAGCTGAAAGGGAAACGGGAAAACTGCTGGGCGAACAGGAAAAACTGCAGGCCGAGCTGGGCAAAAGCCGGGATAAACTCAAGGCCCTGGAAGCCGACAAATCCGCCGCCGAAGGGGAAAAAGACAAACTGCTGGGCGAACAGAAAAAACTGCAGGCGGCCCTGGGGGAAAGTCAGGGCAAGTTGCAGAACCTGGAGAAGGGATTGGCGGACGCCGAAAAAGAGAAAGGCAAGTTGCTGGCCGACCAGGGCGCGCTGCAGAAGGAACTGGGCAAAACCAGGGGCGAACTCGGCAAGCTGGAAAAAGAGAAAGGGGCGGCCGAAGACCAGATCGCCAAGCTGGCGGCCGACCAGAGAGCACTGCGCGACAAGCTCGACGACATCGAAGCGAAAGAGCAGCTGAAACAAAACATTGTTACGAGTTTAAAGGATAATTTCAACAAGCACGGCATCGATGCGCAAATCGACGAGGCCACCGGCGAGGTCACCCTGCCGTTCAACGAAGCCTACTTCGAATTTGACAGCGCCAGGCTCAAACCAGAAATGAAAGCGTACCTGCGTAAAATCATACCGGTGTATGCCAATAGCCTGTTTCAGGAGAGCGATGTGGAAAAGTACATCACCTCCATCGAGGTGATCGGTTTTGCATCGCCGATTTACCTCGGCAAGTACGTCAATCCCAAAACGCTGAACAAGGAAACGCGGGCGGCCCTGAATTACAACATGGACCTCAGTTACAAGCGGGCCCGTTCGATATTCGAATACATTCTCGATCAGCGCAACATGAAGTTCAACCATCAAAAGGAACTAATGCTGCACCTGAAAGTCACCGGAAGAAGCTACCTGGAATCTGCTCCGCTGGAAAAGCTGCCCGCGGAGAGCCTTGAAATGAAAGAATTCTGCCAGCAGTACGACTGCAACAAGCTTCAGAGTGCGGTCATCCGTTTTAATCTGGTAGAGTAGGAGGAAAGACCCATGAACGAATTTATCACCCAAGTCACCGCAACCCTGATCTCCTTCGGTACCGGCAACCTGATGATCATCATGCTGGTGGTTTTTTTCATCGCGGTCATACTGAAGTTTCTGATGTATTTCCTGGTTAAAGCGGAATACAACTTTTCATCGGCGTTCGAAACCCGCACCCATCGGTTCCTGAACCGCGAATACCCGGAAGGCAGCAGTTTGAAAAAATTTCATGAGGTGGTCCAGTTTCTCCTCGAAAAAACGTACAACGAGTCCTACCTCGCCCGCAAGATCTTGCGGAAGCGAAAAGAGGATTCGAAGGTGGCGGCACTGAACAAAGTGTTCCTGGTGGAGACAGGGGCAAAATCGTTGATCGACGACACTCTCAAACAGACCCGGTACCACGATGCCGGGGTGGTGCCGGATTTCAGGGGAATCTCCAAATACGTATTCACCTCCAATCCGTACTTCAACAAGCTGTGGGGCGTCATTCCGATCGGGCGGGCCAACGATGTTTTTTCCCGACTGCCCAGCCTGTTTATCATCGGTGGGATATTCGGCACGTTTCTCGGCATCAGCCAGGGTCTGCCGGCCCTGAAGACCATCGATCCCGGAAATATAGTGGCTGCACAGGCCACGCTGGGTAATTTTCTGGAAAGCATGACCTTTGCGATGTACAGCTCGGTGGTCGGTATTTTCCTTTCGGTGTGTTTTACCATCATGAACGCGTTTATGTCCTTTAACAGCCTGTATATCGGACTGGTGGACCGGTTTACGCAGTCTTTGGAGCTTCTTTGGAAAGAGACCGCCAACGGCTACTGATGCCAGCTGCTTGCAGTAATGTTGACGTCCTGTTACAAGCCGAAGATGTAAGCTACTTTTCGATGATGAAATGCCGGACAGCAAGGAGGTCCGAAAAATGGCGGACAGCAAAAACCAGGAAGTCGTTGTAAGAGATAAGCAAAAGTCGGTTACCGATATATTGAACCAGAAAAATTCAGAATACCGGCAAGAGATCATCGGTGCCATTGACCGTTATCACAGCAAATTAAAATCGCAGCGAATGGACCGGGACAACATCAAGAATCGGCTTCGGCTTCTGCATATCCGGGAGACGGCCGAGCAAAGTGACAACCTGGAAGAACTGGAAAAAGAACTCTGGTCGATGGCCGTGGATATCGAAGAACCCACCATCAAAATGGGGCGCAACATATCTCTGGTGATTTTTGCTTATACGGTTTTTGCTTTGTTCAGTTTCCTGGTCCTGACCTTCAGCAATGCCATCATTCTGCCCAGCTTCAACATACCGTATTCCGTGCTTCTGATGGGTCTGATCGGCAACCTGGTGAGCATGTACGTCAAGCTGCCGAATATTCGGATCAGAGAACCGCTGAGCTACGATTCGACCATCTGGTTTGTGATCAGCCCACCGGTGGCAGTCATCATGGCCGGCCTTGCCTTCGGGCTCGTGCAGATCTTTTTGCCTGTCATTCAGGTCGAACTGTCCGATGAATCCTGGTTTTTCTGGGTTCTGGCCTGGGTCGTCGGCTTCGTCAACTGGGTGTATCTCTACGAAAAGGTCAGTGGAGGGATCAAAGACCGGATGCTCCGGAATCACGGTTCACAGGCCGAACCCGCCCCCAAGGTATTTGTCGAGGATTAAATCCCGGGCAGCTCCCGGTATAAGCTCCCCCGGCTTCAGCGCCAATGGTACCGGAGCGATCGCCCCCCCTTTGCTGTTGCGCACGATTGCGGCCAGCGCAGATGAAAGCCCGAATCGTTTGTTACCATTTCCATTGATCTGTTGATTCGTTTCACCGTTTGTCGGCCCTTTTCACGTGCAGGAAAACTCATACATGCAGCGATCCGCCCTTTTTCCGCCAGCTTAGTCGCTCCAATTACAACAATTACCATGACCGGTGTATGATAGTGCCTCCACCTTCACTCCTTCTTCTTCCGGGTATCTGAACAAATACTATTGTATTTCAAATAGTTACGTTTAACCGCTGATTTGGCATCAAACTTGCGTCAGTGGTACCCATGCTGAACCTGAAAAGCTTCATGTCTGATCGAGTGGCCATCGATTTGGGGACGGCCAACACCCGGCTCTATGTTCAGAACGAGGGAATCGTCATTGACGAACCTTCCGTGGTGGCGGTCGATCTCGCCATTAAACCGGCAGGACGTGTCGTCGCGGTGGGGTTCGAGGCCAGCAGCATGCTGGGAAAAGCCCCCGAGCATATCCGGGTTATCCGACCGGTGCGATACGGTGCGATTACCGACATCGACGCCGCCTGTGCAATGCTCAGCCGGTTTATTCACAAGGCGCGCAGCCGATCCAGGTTCTCGCGGTTCCAGGCAGTGATCGCCGTGCCGGCGGGAATCAGTCAGATCGAATCCCACGCCGTTATCGAGGCTGCCGAGGCTGCCGGGGCCAGCCGGATCCAGCTGCTGGAGAGCACTCTGGCAGCGGCTCTGGGTGCCGACCTGCCGATCGGCGAACCGGTCTGCAGCATGGTCGTTGACATCGGCGGCGGCACGACGGAGGTGGCGGTCATGTCCCTGTCCGGAATTGTCGCGAGCCGATCAACCCGGGTGGCCGGTGATCAGATGAACATGGCCATCAAAAACTATATCCGGCGTCGATTTGACCTGCTGATCGGCGACAGCTGGGCTGAACGGGCAAAAACTTCGGTGGCAAACGCCTGCCCGCAATCCGACGAGAACGCCACCATCGAGATCAGGGGCCGGGACGTAACCTCCGGCATCCCGAAGGTCATCCTGATCGATACCCACGATATTTGGGAAGCCATGTCCGACCAGATCAATGCCATCGTCCAGACGGCCAGGTCGGTCCTGGAGGAGATTCCCCCGGAGTTGTCAGCAGATGTGATCGACAGGGGATTTTTATTGACCGGCGGTGGTGCCTTGATGACAAACCTGGGTCTTTATCTTTCCACTCAGCTTGGTATCCCGGCCGTCATTCCGGTGGATCCGCTTTCCACCGTTTTGCTGGGAGCCGCCGGCGCCATGAATGCCATGACGGACTTCAGCAGCCATATCATTGCGGGTTGCAGTCGAGCTGCACGGAACATTCGCCCTGCTCTTGTGTAAACACATCGATGCTTTCCTTTTCGGCCACCGGCTTATCGAGGTAAAGCAGCGGATTTTGCGTAAAACAGGCCTGCTGCACGTAGTCGACGATCCGTTTTTCTCCCCTGACGAAATCGAACCCTTCACCACTTCTGGCGATCAGCACCGGCACCTGTTCAATACCGAACTGGGCCAACAGGATCCGGTTTACCTCCGGGCTGTATGCAGATCGAAGTTGGATGCCGTCCATCGGGGGGGTGTCGATCCGGTCGACAGGATTTAAAAAAAGATCACAGCTGCTGCAGTTTTCGAGAGCCTGCAAAACATTTTTGCAGTGGATGCAGTCGTTTGAAAAAATCAAATATACCTGCTTGGTTGGCTGGGAACACGTCCGGACCGCGTAAACTCCCTGGTCCAAGGAGAAGTTGCGCGGGGTAATGCCCACCGGCAAAAAGAAAAGCACCAGAAATGCGGCAACTATGGCCGATGAGACTGCCACTGCACCGACCGACTGTCGAAATCCGTGCAGCAGGTTGAGCGTCAAAACAATGGTGAAGATCAACACGCAATAGATACAAAGGGTCCGGGCCACAAAAATCTGATAAGACAGCAGCACCGAATCGGCGGCCATGCCGGCCAGCAGCAACATCGCAGACCAGTCGAACCGACCCGCCGGCTTTCCCCTGCCGACGAGCAGCGTCCAAAAAACCGCCTGAAAATAAATCAAACCAGCCAGGTTCATGTACAGCGGTGATACGATCGTCAGTTTCTCGACAATATGACAGCCCTCGCTCAGACAGACGGTGGAACGACCCATGAGAACCAGCAAGGTTTGCAGGGCCGTGACGGCACTGGCAGCCAGGGCGACAGCCTGCTTTATTCGATCCATAGACGCACTTCCTCTCATTCCCGTCGCTGGTTGTTTCCCTGCAGTACAGGAAAAATGTAATTATTGTACCGTATTTCAGGTAAACCTCAATCGAAAATTTTGACCCCCCTGCTCGGTTGTGCTATAGCCTTTGTCCGTCCAGCTTCCACGGACCGGCACCATTTGAAAATACAACAGGGGGACCGCATGGATATTCGGCAGACCGCACAGCTGGCCAGGGCTGCATCGATTCGACTGGCGCCCGAAACAGCAGACCGTAAAAACCGGGCGATTTCCGACATTGCCGCCGCACTGAAGCGTCATGCCGACGAAATCGCTGCCGCAAACCAGACCGATCTGATCCGCGCTGAAGAAGAGCGCCTTTCTGCCCCGCTGCTCAAACGGCTGAAATTCGACACCGGCAAGATCACGGAGGCCTGTGCGGGATTGAAAAGCCTGGTGAGCCTTGCGGATCCGGTCGGCGTGACGCTGCAGGCCACCGAGCTCGACCGGGGTCTCGAACTCTACAAGGTCAGCTGCCCCATCGGTGTGGTGGGCGTGGTGTTCGAATCCAGACCCGATGCACTGGTGCAAATCTCGTCGCTGTGTTTGAAAAGCGGCAACGCGGTGCTGCTAAAAGGCGGCAGCGAAGCGGCCGAGACCAACCGCATCCTCGCGCGGATCATTTCGGAGGCCACCCGGCAGGCAGGGATGCCGGAAAACTGGCTGGCCCTGCTGGAATCCCGCAGCGAAGTCGCAGCGATGCTCGATCTCGACGATGCCATCGATCTGATCATTCCGCGAGGCAGCAACGAGTTCGTCCGCCACATCATGGAAAACACCCACATTGCCGTCCTCGGTCACGCAGACGGCATCTGCCATGTCTATGTGGACAGCAAGGCGGATCTGGACATGGCGCTGCGCATATGCGTGGACAGCAAATGCCAGTATGTGGCCGTGTGCAACGCCGCCGAAACCCTGCTGGTTCACCGGTTAGTGGCTGAAGAGTTTTTGCCGCGAATCCAAACCGCCCTGGAAAAAAAGGGCGTGGAACTCCGTGGATGTGAAAAAACCCGCCAGATTATCGGGATCAAGCCCGCATCCGATGAAGACTGGCAAACCGAGTACCTCGACCTGATAATGGCCGTCAAGGTGGTGGAAAGCCTGGAGGAGGGCATCGATCACATCAATCGCTACGGATCGGGGCACACCGATGTGATCGTAACGGCCGATCACGCAAGGGGCAAGAAGTTCATGGATTGTGTCGATTCTGCGGGCGTGTTTTCAAACTGCAGCAGCCGCTTCAGCGACGGCTATCGATACGGCCTGGGCGCGGAAGTCGGCATCAGTACCAACAAGATCCACGCCCGGGGACCGGTGGGACTGGAAGGCCTGGTGATTTACAAATGGCGGCTTTTCGGCAACGGTCACATCGTGGCCGATTATGCAGGCGCCGGTGCCAAGGCGTTTTCCCACCGCAAGATACCACCGTTGCAGGGTTAAGCCAGGCGCATCCGCCATCCGAAGGGATCGTCCCGGTGTCCGTATTGAATCCCGGTGATCTCGTCATAGAATTTTCTGGAAATTTCTCCGACACCTCCGTCGGCGATCTTGTAATCACTGCCTTTGTATCCGATTTCGCCCACCGGTGAGATGACCGCAGCGGTGCCGGTGGCAAACATCTCCTTTAAGCGGCCGCTGCGGCAGCTGTCGATCACTTCCTCGATGTCAACCGGCCGCTCGACGGCCGTGATGCCCCAGTGCCGGGAAAGCTGCAGAACCGAATCACGGGTCACACCGGGCAGAATGGTTCCTTCCAGCGGCGGCGTGACCAGCTCGTCATCCAGATAAAAGAAGATGTTGCTGGTTCCGACTTCCTCCACGTAGCGACGCTCCTTGGCGTCGAGCCAGAGCACCTGGGTGTAGCCTTTGGCGGCCGCCTGCTTCTGGGCGAAAAGGGTCGGGCCGTAATTGCCGGATGTCTTGGCCTCGCCGACACCGCCCTTGGCGGCCCTGACAAAATCGTCGGAAACAAATATGCGGGTGGGGTTAAAGCCTTCGGGATAGTAGGCACCCACCGGCCCGACGATAATGTAAAACAGATAGCTGGCAGCCGGATGAACGCCGAGAGCGGCTTCGGTGGCGATCATGGTGGGACGGATATAAAGGGAAGTGCCCTCCGAACGGGGTATCCACTCGCGCTCGAGCAGAACCAGTTCCTTTACGGCCTGCAGAAACATCGGCGTGTCGATCTCCGGCATGACCATCCGGCGGGCGGAAGCGTTCATTCGCTCGATGTTTTTTTCCGGCCGGAACAGGCCGATTCCTCCGTCCGGCAGGTGATAGGCCTTCAGACCTTCGAATACTTCCTGGTTGTAGTGAAGAACCATCGCTGCCGGATCGAGCCGCAAGTCTCCATAAGGCTCGATCCGTGCATCGTGCCATCCCTGCGGCTGGTCATAATTCATCAGAAACATGTGGTCGGTGGTGTATTTGCCGAAACCGAGCTGGCTGTCTTCGGGGTGCGGCTTTTTCCCGGATCTGTCTTCTGTGATCTTGATTTCCATCAGCCTCCTCCTTTTATAGGTTCCGTCGCTGCGGACGAATTGGATGTCACGCCGGGGCTCAGCTGCCGGACGTAGCGCTTCAGCTGTCTCGCCGTCTGGGACAAAACGGAGTCATCTCTGCTGGAGATGTACAGTGCAGCGGCGCCGTTGAGCGATATAATGATGAAATTGGCGATTTCCCGCAGGTCGAGTCCCTGCTCGAGCGCCCCGTTTTGTTCGGCTTCCCTGAGCCAGCTTTGTATCAGGTTCGACAGCTGAACGAACCCCCGAAAGATCTGCTGGGTCATCGATTGTGACTGCCCGGAGAGCTCGACCAGCATGTTGAGGAAAAAACATCCCCCCTCGAAGGTGTCTTCCCCCAGGTAGTATTGCATGTCGTTGTCAATAAAGGTTTCCAGCCGCACCAGCGGATCGGTACGATTGCGGATCCCTTTGAAAACGATCGATTTCCAGATTCGGATGGCCTCGTCGTAGGCGGCGTTCCAGATTTCCTCCTTGCTGGCAAAATGTCCGTAAAGGCCGCCCTTGGTCAATCCGGTGGCTGCGAGGATATCGCTTACAGATGTGTTGTAATACCCCTTGACGGAAAACAGATGCAGGGATTTTCCTACGATATTTTTCCGGGTCTGCAGCCCTTTTTGCCCCATGCTTACACGATTCTCTGTATATGAATTTTATATACCGACCGGTCTTTTTTAAGTCGGTTTCATCGAACCTGTCAACCTTTTTTTACCCTGGGTCATGCGGTCGAGTCAGTTTTTGATCCGCTTGAGCCGGAGTTTTTTTCCACCGATCGATATGATCCGGTAGCTGTGTCCGCCAAGGCGGATTTCATTACCGATATCGTCTCGCACAATCCGGTGGCGATAAGGTGTCTGCGGATCCAGGTCGGTGATGAAAACATCGATCAACGCCGTTTTGTTCTCCTGGCCCCGGTAAATCACCACGTTGTTGTCGATGCGCACCCGCTCTCCGACAGGAAGAAAGATGTTGACCGTATCCACCGGCTTGCGCGATTTCAGTTCCTGCTTGAAGCTCGCAGCGGCTTCCTCCAACCGCCTGCGGTAGCGGGGATCCCGCGGGCCGGTGAGTGCAAGGTAGATGAAACCTACAAACAGAGAAGCGATTAGGCCGAAAAACAGGACCATCAGCCAGCGGCGTTTACGAGTCTCTTCCATAACGGCACCTGATAGGATCGAACAATCCTACTTGAATATGTCCCATCACCGCCCAATGTCAACGATAAATACCACCGCTGAAACCGGCGCCGCGGCTGTCGACATCGTTTCATCGGCGCCAATTCGAACAGTGCCGCCGACGTTCGTGGGGGGATTCTACCCGGATGGGGTTGCAACTTTGCATGCAATGCAATAAAACGGAATCATCAATGGTTGTGGTCCCACGTGAATCTTGCACAAAACTTGCATAGTTGGAGTGAAAAGCATCCGATCGGTGTATGATTCCGGTATCAATTGATCCCTAATTGCGATCGAAAAGGACGCCACCATGCCCTCTTCCGGCAAAATCGAGATTTTCTACACCGCCTTCCGCGAGATCAGCAATGTCATACACTCCAGTACCCGGGCAGATGAAGTTCTCGAACTGATCGTCTGGAAAGTCACCGAAACACTGGCGGCCAAAGGCGCACTGCTGCGCATTCTGAATCTCGAAACCGAGAGATTCGAACTAAACGCCGCCTACGGGCTCAGCGATGCCTATCTGTCGAAGGGACCGGTGACCCGGCAAAGTATCATCACCGAGGTCTACAAACAGAAATCGTATGTCATCATTGAGGATGTGCTCAAGGATCCGCGGATCCAATACCCCCGGGAGGCCTATCAGGAGGGGATCCGCATGGTCCTGGACCTGCCACTGGTTTTTCGCGACAACATTGCCGGCCTGCTGAGAGTCTATTTTCCTGAATCGCGACCGTTCGAAGAGGACGAACTCGATTTCGCCGTTGCGCTGGCCCAACAGTGTGCCTGCGCCATCGACAAGGCGCGACTGATCGAGGAGCAGCAGGCCCGTTACAACCAGCTTGCGCTGCACACGGAAAAGCTATCGGCCCTGGGCCGAATGGCGGCCGGTATCGCCCATGAAATCAACAACCCGCTCGCCGGCGTGTTGCTTTACAGCTCCAATCTTTCCAAAAAGATCCCCGACGACAGCCCGCTGAAAGAGGGAATGGAGATCATCATACGGGAAACCCAACGCTGTAAAATCATTATTCAGGAATTGTTGGAGTTCGCACGCGACCGGGAACCAAAGAAAGCGAAGGCCGATATCCACCCCATCATCGACCGTGCCGTCAGCATGCTGGAAAATGAATTCCGCCTGCGACGCATTGACCTGCAAAAATCCTATTCCAAAAAGATCCACACCTGCATGCTCGATGAAAACCAGCTGCAGCAGGTTTTCGTCAACCTGCTGCTGAACGCCGCCCATGCGATCGACCAGCAGGGAACCATCGAGATCCGGACGCGGGTCGATCCGGCCGGCCACCGCATGTTCATCGAGGTGCAGGACGACGGCTGCGGTATTCCCCCGGAAAACCTGAACAAGATCTTCGAGCCGTTTTTTTCCACGAAAAAAAATGGATCCGGACTGGGCTTGGCGGTCAGCTATGGAATTGTCCAAAATCACCGGGGAGAGTTGACCGTCGAATCGCAGCCTGACAAAGGCACCTGTTTCACTATCACATTGCCGATGCGGCAGTAGAACGGATCAAAATTGGCAATCATACCCCCCAGCGGACTAAAACCGGCAAAAATCCTTGTCATCGACGATGAGCCCGTCATCTGTGACGGATGTTCGATGGCCCTGTCCGAGATGGGCCATGCAGTTGATGCCCGCAACAGCGGCCGCGAAGGAATGGAGGCGATCCGGCAGCAAGATTACGAACTGCTTCTATTGGACTTGAAACTGCCCGATGCCGACGGCATGGACCTGCTCCGGCTTCTGCGCGAAGAAAGACCCCGCCTTGCGGTGATCGTGATGACCGGCTACTCTTCGGTTCAGAATGCCGTCGCCGCCATGAAACTGGGCGCCTTCGACTATCTGGCCAAACCCTTTACCGATGACGAGCTGGTAATGACGGCCGAAAAGGCGGTTGCCAACAAACGGCTGACGGAAGAAAACCTGGCTTTGCGCAGGCAGCTTTACGCCATGTTCGACTTCAGCAACATTGTCGGGGAAAACCCGAAACTGCTGAGAGTTTTCGACGAAGTACGCAAGGCCGCCCCGACAGACAGCACCATCTTGCTGCAGGGTGAAAGCGGAACCGGCAAGGAACTTTTTGCCAAAGCCATCCACGCCAACAGCAGCCGTTCGGACCGCCAGTTCATCGTGGTCGACTGCAGCACCTTTTCTTCCTCCCTGCTGGAAAGCGAACTGTTTGGGCACGTGAAGGGCGCTTTTACCGGGGCTGTCCGGGACAAGGGCGGCATATTCGAAGTCGCCGATGGCGGCACGCTGTTTCTGGACGAAATCGCCAATTTGACCTGGGAGGTTCAGGCCAAGCTGCTTCGGGTGATGGAAACCCATGAATACAAGCCGGTCGGATCCAGCCGGGCCCAGAAGGCGGACATGCGGATCATCGCCGCCAGCAACCAGGACTTGAAGTCCTTGGTGGAAGCCGGAAAGTTTCGCAAGGATCTGTTTTATCGTGTCAATGTGCTGCCGATCACCATCCCTCCCCTCAGGGAGCGCCGAGACGACATTCCCAAGCTGGCCTACCACTTTTTGCGCCAGTTCTGCCGTGAAATGGGCCGCAGAATCGAGGGGTTTTCCGATGATGCCCTGCAGATATTGCTCCAATACGATTGGCCAGGCAACGTTCGGCAGTTGAAAAACGTGGTGGAACGGCTCGTGATCATGGCCGAAGAGAAGATTCTCGATCACAGTCAGGTGGCAAACAACCTACATGGACCGGATGGGGAAGAAGTACAGACCATCCCGCAGACTTCCAAAGACCTCAAGACCGTCAAACGCCTGGTTTTGGAGAAGAAGTACGACCCAATCGAAAAGCTTTTCCTCCAAACCGCCCTGAAGGCCAGTGCCGGCAACATCAGTCAGGCAGCCAAAAATGTGGGCATGCAGCGCTCTAATTTTTCAGCCCTGCTAAAAAAGCACGGACTGGCGATCAAAAAGAGCACCGTCGAGCAGTAGCAAACATCCCTTCCATCCACTTTTCCGTGATCGTTTACCACCCCAACCGTATAAAAATATATACGGCTGCCGAACTACCTACATTTGTTCGATAAACGACGAAATCCCCCCTGACCGCCGTATAGAAAAATATACGAACGGGTTGCGATACCAGTTGCCGCAGAACCGTTAAAAACCTTTATTTAACTGTAATTATTCATTTTTTATAAATCCATCCTAAAAGGTTTCCATGCTACGACCTGGCACGGCAGTTGCTCTATCGAATGTTGCATCCCTTTACCGATGAACATTCTTATACCGGTCACAAAAGGAGGAACCGCCATGACCGTGACTCAGGAAACCATCCGGCATGGGCCGACCATCCCGCCGAATATCCTGGTGATGGAAGATGAGCTAAGTGTCGCCAAAGGGCTGGAGATGGTTTTGACCGAGGAAGGATACGCCGTCGACCTGGCGATGACCGGCAAAGACGCCCTGGAGTTCTTCGACCGGAAAGCCTTCGATCTTCTGGTGGCGGACCTTCGACTGCCGGACATCAACGGAATGGAAGTGATCCGGACCGTGAAGGCCAAAAAGCCGAAAACCGGTGTGGTGGTCATCACCGGCTATGCCAGCGTAAACTCTGCGGTCGATGCGATGAAACTCGGCTCCTACGACTACCTTCCCAAACCCTTTACCGACGACGAGATCAAGATCGCTGTCGAAGGCGCTCTGAAAGGCAAGGATACGCCGCCTTCCGACACCGTTATCGAGAAAGTGGAGAAAAAAGAAGGGGAAAAGTTGATCCAGAAAGAAGAGGTTCTCAAGGTGCTTGACCGCACCGTCGAGGACCAGGAATTCTGGAAGGCGTTGATGCAGCAGGGTTCAGCCGTACTGGCTAACTACCGGCTTTCCCCTGAGGCCAAGGCCGCGATCGTATCCGGAGATTTGGCATGGATCGACAAGCACGTGGGGCCGCTTTCCAAAGAACAGCTTGCATTCATTTACAAGCGCCTGGAGCGGGAAGTCTGGTAATCTCAGCGTAACGAGACCACCGATACCGGTGGTCCGATTTTCAGGGAGGAAATCTCATGGAACAGGCTCAGGATGCGCTACACATTCAACCACCGCTCTGGCCTCAGATTCTCATCATGGAAGACGAAATGAGCGTCGCCAAAGGGCTCGAACTGGTGTTGAGCGAAGAGGGGTATACTGTCGATCTTGCAATGAACGGCCGCAGCGCCCTGGACAGCTTCGACCGGAGGGATTTCGATTTGCTGATTGCCGATCTGCGGCTGCCGGACATCGATGGAATGGAGGTGATCAAGAGGGTCAAACACCGCCGCCCGGATACCGGCGTCATCGTAATTACCGGCTATTCAACCGTTCCTTCCGCTGTGGAGGCCATGAAACTCGGTGCCACCGACTATTTGTCCAAACCTTTTACCGACGACGAGTTCATGTCCGCGGTCAAAGGCGCCCTCGATGAGCAAAAGGTGCTGCATGCCGGGGCAGCGCAAGCGGCTGTTGCCAAACCGGCGGTGACGGTTCTCGAACCGCTCCCCGAAGACCTGCAACAGGTTCACGACATCATGGCGCAGATCCGCCAGCAGTTTTCCGGCACCCGGGAAGAACTGATCCCCATGCTTCAAAAAGTGCAGAATCATCTCGGGTTTATCCCCGAGCCGGCACTGGAGGAAATCGCTCATTTTACCCGCACGCCGGCTGCATCGGTGTACGGGGTCGTTACGTTCTACGAACAGTTTCGACTGCATCCGGTCGGCCGTCACATCGTCAAGGTGTGTCGAGGTACGGCCTGTCACGTAAAAGGCGCCGAGCGGATACTCAACGAAATCGAAACCCGCTTCGGGATGTCCCCGGGACAAACCAGCGACGACCGGATGTTCACGCTTGAAACGGTCGCCTGTTTCGGCTCTTGCGCCATTGCGCCGGTGGTGGTGGTGGACGATTCGGTCAAAGGCCGCATGGATCCCTCCAAAACCAGTGAAGTGATGGCAGCAGTGGAGCCGGCAGACCTGGACCCCAATCAGTCATAACGGCCAACAGGAGAGGTCAAAATGAGCTACAGCGCAATAAAAGCAAAGGCCGAAAAGCAATGGGATTGGCTGGAGAACCTGCCCCAACCCCTGATCCAGTTAGGGATGGGGACTTGCGGCAGGGCCTCCGGTGCGGACGACATTATGCGCAGCGTCCAGCAGACGCTGAAAGAACTCAAACTCCTTGCCCGGACGATGGAAGTCGGTTGTATCGGCATGTGCTACCTGGAGCCGTTGATGGCGGTCCGCAAACCAGGCCGCCCCTTTATCGTATACGGCAATTTGACGCCGGATAAAACGCAGAAAATACTGAAACGCTACCTCATGGAAGATGATCCGTGTGCCAAATGGAGTGTCTGCAGCATCGGCAAGGACCGAATTGACGGGATACCCACTTTTGAGGAGCACCCCATGTTGGGCGCTCAAGTGCGCATCGCCCTGCGCAACTGCGGTCTGATCGACCCGGGCAACATCGACCACTACATCGCCAGAAGAGGGTATTCCGGCCTGCAGCGTGCTTTAGACATGAGCCCGGCGGAGGTGATCGAGGAAGTGAAAGCCTCCGGTCTCCGGGGCCGGGGAGGTGCAGGCTTCCCCACCGGCCTGAAATGGGAATTTGCCCGCAATTCATTGAAAGACACCAGCACCATCGTGTGCAATGCCGACGAGGGTGATCCGGGAGCCTTCATGGACCGGGCACTTCTCGAAGGAGACCCCCACGCCGTTCTGGAGGGGATGCTTATCGGGGCCTATGCCATCGGAGCCGCACAAGGTTTCATTTACGTGCGGGCCGAATATCCTCTGGCTATCGAGCGGTTGATCAAAGCGTTGGCGGACATGCACGCATGCGGGCTGCTGGGCGACGCGGTGCTGAACAGCAAATTCCGTTTCGACATCCAGATCAAGGAGGGGGCCGGTGCCTTTGTGTGCGGTGAAGAGACCGCCCTGATGGCCTCCATTATGGGGCGCCGCGGCATGCCGCACGCCAGACCGCCCTTTCCTGCCCAATCCGGCCTGTGGGGCAAACCCACCAATATCAACAATGTGGAAACCTTCAGCAACGTGTCGGCCATTTTACAAAACGGCGCCAGTTGGTACGCGGGATTCGGTACCGAAAAAAGCAAAGGAACCAAAACATTCTCACTGGCCGGTAAGGTGCAACGCACCGGGTTGATCGAAGTGCCCATGGGAATGGAGCTGCGAGAAATCATCTACAGTATCGGCGGCGGCGGACCCAAAGGCAAGCAGATCAAGGGCGTACAAACCGGTGGGCCTTCCGGCGGCTGCATCCCCGCCGAGCGTTTCGACCTGACGGTGGACTATGAATCGTTGGCCTCGGTCGGATCGATCATGGGTTCCGGTGGAATGGTGGTGATGGATCAGGACACCTGCATGGTGGACATGGCCCGCTACTTTTTGACCTTCACCCAAGCCGAGTCGTGCGGCAAGTGCCTGCCCTGCCGCCTGGGCACACACCAGATGCTCGACATTTTAGAGGACATCTGCGCAGGCAACGGAACGCCGGCCGACATCGATCTGCTCGCAGATTTGAGCGAAACCGTACAGAAAGGCTCTCTGTGCGGTCTGGGTCAGACGGCGCCCAATCCCGTCCAGACCACGCTGCGCTACTTCAAGGACGAATATGAAGACCATGTACTGCGTCACAAATGCAACGCCGGCGCCTGTAAACCCCTGTTTCATTATGAAATCAATGAAGAACTGTGCAACGGGTGCGGGGTGTGTCTGCGCAGGTGTTCCACCGGAGCGATCAGCGGCAAAAAGAAAGAGCCGCACCGGATTGATTCGACCAAGTGCACCAAATGCGGCATCTGTTACCAATCCTGCAAGCAGCAGGCGGTCGCAATTCTGTAGCACTGTAACAACATTCGAACCAGCACCCCTACTCTAGCCGGAGGAGGTCCGACGTGAAAAAGCTTCGAATAACCATCGATGGCCGCAAGGTCAGTGTGCCGGCAGGAGCGACCGTACTGGAGGCCGCCCGGAAAGCCGGAATCTATGTACCGACGCTCTGCCACGATCCATACCTCAAACCTTACGGGGCCTGCAGACTCTGCATCGTGCAAATCGAAGGTCTGCGCGGTTGGCCTACCTCCTGCACAACTCCGGTCCAGGAAGGGATGGTAGTCGCCACCGAAACCGAAGAAATCCAGCGGATACGGCGCGGGATCGTGGAACTGGCGATCGCTGATCATCCTGTCGATTGCCTGACCTGTTTCAAAAGCGACGAATGCGAACTGCTGGAGGTAGCCCGTTACCTGGGTGTCGAAAAGCAGTCCATCGATCGGCTGCGCCGCCCCGCGGTTGACAAACCGCTGGACACCTCCAACCCGGCCTTCGATTTTGACCCCAACAAATGCATCCTTTGCGGCAAATGCGTGCGGGTATGCGATGAAATCCAGGGGTTGGGAGCCATCGATTTGGCTGGTCGCGGGTATCATGTCCGGGTCAGCACATTCGCCGGCAAGCCCTGGGCGGAATCGATCTGCCAGACGTGTGGAGAGTGCGTACAGCGCTGCCCGACCGGTGCCCTGATCCCCAAGAATCTGGTTATCCCCCAGCGGGAGATAAAAACACTCTGCCCGTTTTGCGGCGTCGGCTGCTCCATCCAATTGGGAATCCGCGGTAACCGGATCGTCCGGGCCAGGGGGGATGTCGACAGCCCGGTCAGCCAGGGCGGTTTGTGCGTCAAGGGCCGATTCGGCCTCGACTTTGTCAATCATCCCGACAGGTTGACCCAGCCTTTGATCCGAAAAGAAGGTATGCCCCGGTCGATCCGCGCCGAAGAAATCACGGAAATCTCCGATATCTTTCGAACGGCCACCTGGGAGGAAGCACTGGAGCTTGTCGCCCGACGTTTGCAGGAAATCGGAGACAGCGCAGGTGCCGGCAGCCTGGGCGTCCTCAGCTCGGCCAAGTGCACCAACGAGGAAAATTACCTGCTTCAGAAATTCGCCCGCGCCGTTCTTGGCACCAATAACGTGGATCACTGTGCACGTCTGTGTCACGCCTCCACCGTGGTGGCCGCCCTTGCCGCTTTTGGCGACGGTGCCATGAGCAATTCGATCTCCGACATTGCCCTTGCCGAGTCGATCCTGGTGATCGGCTCCAACACCACCGAATGCCACCCTATTATCGCCAGGCACATCAAGCAGAACATCAGAGAAAACGGCGCTCGGCTGATCGTGGCCGATCCGCGCGCCACGGAACTGACGCAGGTCGCCTCACTGCACTTGTGCCACCGGCCGGGTACGGACGTGGCCCTTCTAAACGGCCTGATGCACGAAATCGTCACCGGCGGACAACACGACGCGGAGTTCATCCGGCAGCGCTGTGAAGACTTCGAATCCTTTGCAGAAAGTTTGAAACCGTATACGCCGGAGGCCGTCCAATCGATCACCGGCGTTGCGGCAGAAAAGATCCGGCAGGCGGCCGAGATCTTCGGGCGGGCATCCGCTGCGGTGGTGGTCTACGGTATGGGAATCACCCAACACACCACCGGTGTCGACAACGTGAAGTCGATTGCCAACCTTCTGATGCTCACCGGCAACATGGGCCGGAAAGGAACCGGTTTTTCTCCCCTGAGGGGGCAAAACAACGTGCAGGGAGCTTGCGATATGGGCGCCCTGCCCAATGTCTATCCCGGCTATCAAAAGGTCGGCGATCCTACGGTGCAGGCCAAGTTCAGCAGGGCCTGGGGGGTTGAGCTGAACGGCGAACCCGGCATTCCGTTAACCGTCATGGTGGAGGCGGCCGACAGGCAGGAGCTGCAGGGCATGTACATCATGGGAGAGAACCCTCTGATGAGCGAACCCGATCTGGCCCACGCCCGGCATGCCATCAGTAAACTGCAGTTTCTGGCCGTCCAGGATATCTTTCTGACCGAAACGGCCCTGTTGGCCGATGTAATTCTACCGGCGACCAGCTTTGCCGAAAAGGACGGCACATTCACCAACACGGAACGCCGGGTCCAGCTGCTGCGCAAAGCCCTGGATCCGCCCGGTACCGCCCGGCAGGACTGGCAGATCATCGTCGACATCGCAACCCGGTTGGGGTATCCGATGGCATATGCCTCCAGTGCCGCCATCATGGAAGAGATTGTCGAACTCACCCCCATTTACGGTGGCATGCGACATTCGCGGCTTGCGTCTGCAGACGGACTGCAGTGGCCCTGCTGGGATGACACCCATGCAGGAACGGCCCGGCTGCATGTAGACCACTTCACCCGCGGCAAGGGCAAATTCCACGCGGTACCCTACCGGCCGGCGGCGGAGGAGCCCTCGGAGGAATACCCCATGGTGCTGACCACCGGGCGGTTGCTGGAGCACTTTCACACCGGCAGCATGAGCCGCCGATCGCAGGTCCTGGAAGCCCTGGAGCCGGAAAGCCACGTGGACATCAGTCCGGACGATGCCGCCCGGATGGGGGTGGCGGAAGGCGATCTGCTGCGCCTGAGTTCACGCAGAGGGGAAATTCTCACCCGGGTGCGCAGGGACCGGAGGGTCCCCAACGGTCTGGCTTTCATGGCTTTCCACTGGCACGAGGCGCCGGCGAACATGCTCACGAATCCGGCCGTTGACCCCACTGCCAAGATACCCGAGTTTAAGGTGGCATCGATCAAAGTGGCACGGGTCCCCGACGCCCCGGTGCGCGACGGCAAGAACATTCGGCCTGAAAAAGTGCACTGACCAGCAGCGAGGACAACCTTCGCTGCAGATCGAGGTTCAGCGACCGCTGGCAGTTAGAAATGCATTACTTCTCTTTGATCATCTTCCGCAGCACGTAGGGCAGAATGCCGCCGTTTTTGAAGTAATCCACCTCGACTTCGGTGTCGAGTCGGGCCAGCACTTCGAACTCGACTGCACCGCCGTCGGCCTTGACCGCTTTTACCGGCAACATCTTGCGCGGTGTGATGTCGGCGATGCCACCGATGAAAAATGTCTCAGAGCCGTCCAGCCCGAGGCTTTCCGCACTCTGCCCCTCCTTAAATATGCATGGCAGAACGCCCATGCCGATCAGGTTGCTGCGGTGAATCCGCTCGAAGGACCGGGTGATCACTGCTTTCACTCCCAGCAGGTTGGAGCCCTTGGCAGCCCAATCCCGGGACGACCCGGCTCCATATTCCTTTCCTCCGAGAACCAGCAGGGGAACGTTTTGCGCCTGATAAGCCATGGCAGCGTCGTAGATGTACGCCTCAATGCCTTCCGGAAACCTGACAGTGTAACTGCCCTCTTTGTCTCCCACCAGCTTGTTTTTCAAGCGGATGTTGCCGAAGGAACCGCGCATCATCACTTCGTGATTGCCGCGCCGTGACCCGTAGGAGTTGAACTCCGCCGGCTGCACTCCCTTGGAAACCAGGTATTTTCCGGCGGGGTAGTCTTTGGGTATAGCGCCTGCCGGGGAGATATGGTCGGTGGTGACCGTGTCTCCTACGACCGCCAACACCCGGGCACCTTCGACATCGGTGGTACGAGCGGCCTGCATGTCGAAATTCTCGAAGTACGGCGGGTTTTTGATGTAAGTCGACTTTTCGTCCCATGCGTAGGTGACGCTGGTCACATCGGGCAGCGCTCGCCAGAACTCGTCCCCGTCGAATATGCGGCCGTATTCGATTTTGTAAAACTCTTTTTTAACATGTTTGTTCACCAGTTCGTCGATCTCGGCATTTTGCGGCCAGATGTCGTCCAGGTATACCGGTCGGCCGTTGGGATCCAGTCCCACCGGTTCGTAACCCAGGTCGATGTCGATGTGACCGGCCAGGGCGAAGGCCACCACCAGCATCGGCGAAGCCAGAAAGTTCGATTTGATCAGCTGATGGATGCGAGCCTCGAAGTTGCGGTTTCCGGAAAGCACCGCGGCCACGTTCAGGTCGTTGTCGAGCACCGCTTTTTCAATCTCCGGGTGCAGTGGACCGCTGTTGCCGATACATGTGGTGCAGCCGAAGGCTGCCAGATGGAAACCCAGGGCTTCCAGATAGGGCATCAACCCAGCGTCTTCCAGGTACCGGATAACGACCTTGGAACCCGGCGCCAGGGAGGTTTTGACAAAAGCGGGCACTTTCAGACCCCGGCGAACGGCATTGCGGGCCAGCAGTCCGGCGCCCAGCAGCACGGACGGGTTAGAGGTGTTGGTACAGGAAGTAATTGCCGCAATGACAATGCTGCCGTTGCCCAGCTTGACGGGAGTGCCGCCGAGCTCCAGATCGCAGTGATACTCGGTCAGCGGCAGGCAATTGGTTGCCCGGGTGGTCCGGCTGCCGGATTCTTCGTGGAACCGGGAGATATTGGCGAGTTCCGCGTCGCGTTCATATTCACAGCCGAGGATGTCGGCAAACTTTTTCTTCAACCTTTTCAGCGGAATGCGGTCCTGGGGTCGCGCCGGGCCGGATACGCAGGGCTCCACCGCAGAGAGATCCAGCTCCAGCACATCGGTGTATTCGGCCTGATGGTCGTCGGTATAAAACAACCGGTTGGCCTTGGTGTACGCCTCCACCAGGGCGGCCTGCTGCTTGCGGTTGGTCACCTGCAGATATTCGACGGTTTTTTCGTCCACCGGAAAGATGCCGAGGGTGGCACCGTATTCCGGTGTCATGTTGGAGATAGTAGCGCGGTCCGGGATCGAAAGGTTTTTCAGCCCCGGCCCGAAGTATTCCACGAACTTTTCCACCACCCCGTAATTTCTGAGCATCTCGGTAACCGTCAGAACCAGGTCCGTAGCGGTCACCCCCGGCAGCAGGCAGCCGATCATTTTTACACCGATCACCTGGGGAATGGTCATATAGTAAGGCTGCCCCAGCATGACCGCTTCGGCCTCGATGCCGCCGACTCCCCATCCCATCACTCCGAGCGCGTCGATCATGGTGGTGTGGGAATCGAGACCCACCAGGGTGTCCGGATAGGCGAGAGTTTTGCGTCCCTGCTTGGCCGCGATTACCACCTGCCCGAGATATTCGAGGTTGACCTGGTGGCAGATGCCCGACCGGGGCGGAACCACCTTGAAGTTGTCAAAGCTTCGCTGGGCCCACTTGAGCAGGGCGTACCGTTCGCTGTTGCGCTCGTATTCTTTGGCCACGTTCTGCACCACTGCATCATCGGTACCGTAGCAGTCCACCTGGACGGAGTGATCCGCGATCAGATCGACCGGAACCAGGGGATTGACTTTTTTCGGATCACCGCCCAGGCTTTTCATCGCATCGCGCATGGCCGCCAGGTCCACTACGGCCGGAACACCGGTGAAATCCTGCATCAGCACCCGGGCCGGATGATAGGGAATCTCCACCGGCTCTTGGTAGCGCTTCTGCCAGCCGGCGATGTTGTGCAAGTCTTCTTCCCGCACGATTCGTCCGTCCATCTTCCGCAACAGGTTTTCCACCAGTATGCGGATCGAAAACGGCAGTCGCCCGATGTCTGCAACCCCTTCTTCTTCGAGTTGCTGAATGCTGAAGAAGTGTACATTTCTTCGCCCCACTTTGATCTGACGAAGATAGTTTTCTTTTTTCATGAGTCCTCCCTTGCAATTCAATAGGTCGAAGTACGAGACACAAAATCCGAAACAAACTCAAAATATCAACCTGAGGTGGAAAGTCCTCATCGGCAGGGTGATTTTTAAATTTGTTTCGAATTTCGGGTAATTGAAAACCGGGGGGTCCGATCCTTATGTTCCGCTTTTCAGCCCAGCGGCCAGGGCAGCTTTATCAACCCCTCGGGCCAGTCCATGTAGAGCAGTTTGGAGACCAGCGCCAGAAATCCCAAGCCTGCAGCACCGGCCACCAGCGCCCAGTGCCATTTGGTCCCGGCAACGTAGCGGTAGAGGACGATGATGAAGATCGTAATGCTCAGTGGATACCCGATGAACCAGATCCCGCCGTAGAGGACGATGATGACGGCGACAAAGACGCCGAACTTTTGCAGCACCTGGGACATCTGCATGTCCCACTTCACTTCCAGATCGGCTGTGCCCCCGGATTTGGCTTCTGCGACGCCCTTCCATTTGTCTCGGATTTCCAGTGCCAGATTGATCAGGCCGACGGCCAACAGCACCAGGCTGACATAAAGCGGGAATATCTTGGCCAGATAGGCATACCCGAGCGCTTCGTAAACACCGTAGGCAAAGGCCAGGGTAACCAGGGCGGAAAAAACGATGCGTATGCTAAGCAGCTTTTTCGCCATGCTCTCCTCCGGATGCAGGGGCCCTGCGCTTGGTCTGAAAGAAAATGCCCATCCCGACCGAAAAAACGATGATGGCGCCCAAAACGAGCACGCCGGTTCGCGTCAGCCACTCCGCCCCATAACGCTGGACAGAGATAAACAGGTACGTTTCCAGGTTGTCGGAAAGCACGTAGCCGATCAGCGCCGCCGGCCGGGGCCAGCCGTACTGCTTCATTATCCAGCCGAGAATGCCCATCAGCAGCAGCGCCACCAGGTCCCCCCAGCTGCGGGTGGCCTGATAGCAGGCAAAGGTGATGATCAATACCATAAACGGCGCCAGGTAACTGAACGGGATCACGGTCAGTCGCGTGATCGGCTTGGACAAGGCGATGCTCAGCGTCGCTCCGATAACATTGGCCAGCGCCAGGCTCCAGATGGCCGTGTAGATCAGGTCAACGTTTTCGGTGACCATGGAAGGCCCCGGCTGGATTCCCAGAATCAGCAGGCCACCGAGAAACACCGCCATGGAGCCCGAGCCCGGTATACCGAAGAGAAAGGTGGGAATCAGACCGCCGCCTTCCTTGGCGTTGTTGGCGCTCTCCGGGGCGATGACACCGCGAATGTCGCCCTTGCCGAACTTTTCCCGGTCCCGTGAGGTCTGGATAATGTGCCCGTAGGCGATCCAGTCGACCACCGATCCGCCCAGGCCGGGTAAAAACCCGACGATGACCCCGATGACGCTGCACCGAAGGACGATGAATTTGTGTTTCAAGGTGTCCTTGACGCCGTCCAGCCAGCCCTTGCCGAGGGTCGTCGTTTCTGAAATAGCGCGTCCTTTGATCAACAGGTCAACGATCTCCGGAAATGCGAAAAGACCCAGACCGACAACCACAAGGGGAATCCCGTCCATCAGATAATCGATACCAAAGGTGTACCGATATTCAGGCACTGCCGGCGCGTCTCCCAGCGCACCGATCATCACCCCTATGCCGGCTGCCAGGATGCCTTTTATCGGCCGATTGCCCGAAAGCACCCCGACCATCGACATGCCCAGCAGCGCCAGCATGAACAGCTCCGGGGAACCGAACGCCAGCACGAGCGGTCGGGCGATTGGAATGATCAGTGTCAGCACCAGGGCGCCGAACAGCCCGCCGATCAGCGAAGCGGTGAAGGCGGCCCCGAGCGCGCGGGCCGCCTCCCCTTTTTTGGCCAATGGATAACCGTCCATGATGGTCGCCTGGGAGGCCGAAGATCCCGGAATGCCCATCATCACCGAGGGAAAGGTGTCCGATGTGGGAATTACCGCCACCATCCCGATCAGCAGACCGAAGGCACTGTGGGGATCCATGCCGTAGATCACCGGCAGCAAAATGGTCATTCCCACGATGCCTCCCAGGCCGGGCAGAATGCCGATGGACAGCCCCATGACAACACCGCACAGCAGCATCAGCAGGTGCCCGGGCTGCAGCACGACGCCCAGCGACTGGAACACGGTTTCCATGGTTACCTCATTTCAAACAAAGGCTTAGTCCAACTTGACGTCGTATTTTTCTTTCAGCCAGTTGATCAGCCATTTCTTGTCTGCGGCCGGCACCTGCAGCACCTGATCGAAGGCCTTGCGGGCCTCCTCGCCGGCCATCTGGGGATAACCCCCCAGGCTTTTTTCAACCACCTGCTGGAACTCCGGATCGGCGATCACCTTGGTGGCGGCTTCCCGGTACGCCTGGACGATGTCGTCCGGAGTGCCCTCGGGCAGCCACATCGCCTTTTGCACGCCGAAGCCGGCAATCATGAACGCTTTCCAGGCGTTGAAGGCCGGGCCCTTCGGTTTTTCCCCGTATTTGATCTCGTATGCTTCCGGCAGGCTCGGCAGATCCGGTTCGATCGGGTCGCGAACGATGTTGCCGTCGGCGTCCAGCACACCCCAGCTCATCAGCGGCACGGCTTTCCCCTGCTCGATCAACGGCCGCACGTTCTTGATAAAAGCCGTGGTGGTCTGGTAGTCGATGTTGACCTCGCCCTGCTCGAAGGCCACCCGGCCGGGACCGCGTCCCTTGTAGCCGAACACGGCTTTTACGTTCAATCCGAGCATCTCGAAGGCCAGCAGCGGAATGATGTCCAGGGAGGTGGCCCCCTGGGAGGCATAGGCCAGTTCCCTGCCGAAATTCTTCAAATCTTCCACTGATTTGACGCCCAGGTCCGGGTTGATGTAGGCCACACCGCCGGTGGGCGAGGCGAACACGATCTTGTATTTCGCGAAATCGTATTTCACCTTGGGGTTCTCCAACAGGTAGGGAAAGCTGGTGGAGCCCGAAGAGCCGAAGACGGTCAAACCGTCGGGTCTGGCGCGTGTGTGGAAGTGGTTGCCGCCGATGATGCTTCCCCCGCCGGGCATGTTCTTGACGGCCACGACGGGATTGCCGGGCAGGTATTTCTGCAGAAACGGGGCATACAGCCGCGCCCATACGTCACTGCCGCCGCCGACCCGGAAGGGAATGATCCATTCGATGGTCTTGCCGGAAAAATCGGCTGCCTGGGCGGCCGGCATCGCCAGCAGCAAGGCCATTACAATCATTATAAAAGAGTGGATGACTTTTTTCATGGTTTTCCTCCTCATCGTTTGGTTGATAGGGTATGAACCGATTCAAATGATTTCCACATTCACCGGTGTCCGAACAGGCCAACGCCCGCAACCGGCAAACAACAGCATTGCAGCTGCATTCCGACAAACCGGCCCCTGCATTTTCGACAAACCGCAGCCAGGTGCCCCGAAAAGAGTTTGCCGGTGTGTCATAGTCCGTTGCCGGTTCACAAAGACGGAAAAGGGATACCCGCCTGCCGGGCTTCTTTTTGAAGGGATTGCACGACATCGGGTGTCAACGGAATCCCTTTTTCGAACCGTTTTTTCTCGGTGCGCGCCTCGGGTTCGCCCGGCATCAGAATTTCTTCGAAACCCGCTGCCGGGGGTTGCGATCGAACCCGATCGGCCAGCACCTGCATCCGCTGTTCGAAACGCTGCTGCGGCATGAAGAGATCGGCCTTCAACGCAATGAAGAAATGGCCGGTGTTCTGCGGGGCGTCAAGGCCTGTAAAGGGGTTGCGCACTTCGCCGCCGAAGGCCGCGCCGGTCAGCACGCCGCTCAGCACATCCATGAGCATCGACAACCCGGCGCCTTTGACCCCGCCAAAGGGCAGCATGACGCCCTCAAATGCCTTTTTCCCGTCGGTGGTCGGCTGGCCGTCTCTGTCCAGGGCGAGCCCTGCTCCAATGGCCTCACCGCGCTGGGCTGCGAATTTGAGCTTGCCCCGCGCAACGATGGAGCAGGCCATGTCGAGCACAAACGGGGGGCTGCTGCCGGCCGGCGCTCCGGCTGCAAAGGGGCTTGTCCCGAGAAAGGGGCTGCGCCCTCCCCAGACCGCAAGCGCCGGGGATGCGTTGGTGAAAGCCATCCCCACGCAGCCGGCCGCAACGGCCTGCAGCACATACAGGGCGGCCATGCCATAGTGACCACTGCGCTTGACACCGGCCAGACCGATCCCGGACTCCAGAGCCAGTGCGACCGCCGCTGCCATGGCATGTGAACCGACCACCAGTCCGAGACCGTCGTCACCGTCAACCTGCACCACGGCAGGCGCAACGCGCATTGTCCGGAGGTTGGGCCGGGCATTGGCGACCCCGCGCCGCAGCCGCTCGCAGTACATCGGAACGCGGGCAACCCCGTGGGAATCCACGCCCCTCAGGTTTGCTTTCACAAGGGCAGCTGCCGCCGTACCGGCATCTTCAGCCGGCATGTTGTGCGCAATGAAAACTCGCTGGACAAAATCTGTGAGACGATCGTGCCGGATCACCGGCCGGTATTCGGATGAATGCGGTTGGCGCATGCCCATGGTTGAATCGTGTCGGCTGCAGGAACGACGTCAAGGAAGCCGATCGGTGTTCCTCTCGCCTCAATGCTGACGCCATCCACTGGAAAGTGATTGGCATTCGAGATAGGGATGGGGCGCTGTCCTCCCCGCACCTTTCTTACCAATCAGAATAATTCCGAATAGTCAATACGCAAGTTAACCGGCAGGTATCGGCGCGGAAATCAGAAGGATTCACTGTCTGCTGCGTTCGCGGGCGTTTCGAACCAGTGCAACGAACCGGTATAGGGCATGAACGAATTTGCCGTAAGGCATGGCAACAAACAGCGCAGCCACAACGGCCAGGTGCACGGCCAACAGGATCCCCATGGCCGGTGTTGCCCGCAGCGCCAGCAGCAGCAGACCCGAAAAGCTGGTAAAAAACAGCAGCACGAGAAATCCGACATCCATCCCCCTTGCCCGCGGCGCACCGGGAAGCGGGTCCATCTTTTTTTTCAGAATCAGCAGGCCGGCCGTTCCCGCCAGCAGCGCCAGTCCACCGGCGGTGCCCAGCAACACGGGCCAACTGAGATACGGATACGGCGCAGGCCATTGGAGAAAATGGTGGTAGGCGGCAGCAACCGTGGTGGAGGCCAGACACAGGATGAAGCCGTAAAAGACCAGGTGGTGGAAATACCGCCGCAGCATGCTGAAACGTTCATCGGGGTAGTTGCAACCGTGGCCCCCGCCATCCAGGTATTTGAGCCGCAGGGCATCACCGATCGCCTGCAGGTTGGCCCGCGGGTCCAGCAGTTCGCCAAGCTTGCCGCCGGTTTTTCGCCAGAAGCTGATGTTGCTCCACAACAGCACCGCAGACAGGCAGACCACCAGCACCGAAAACGGCAGAATGAACAGCGGATAGGGAATGACCCGGTAAAAAGCATTTGCTCCGCTGTGGGCGGCGAAGATGACGGGTGAATCCTGGAAAATACCGAGCAGCAGAAAAACCGTCACCAATGCTGCGGCCGTGAGAATACCGACCGCCAGTCCGTTTCTTCGAAACATGCCGGCCAGCAACGCCGGACGGGCAAACTCCCGGTAGCATTCGAGCCGCAAATCGGCAAATACCCTGGCAACGTTCACATCGAACTCGTGGGGCGGCGCGTACTGACAGGCATAATAACAGGCCCGGCAGTTGTGGCAAAGGTTGGCCAGGTACTTGAGGTCTTTGTCGGCGAAGGTTCTGCGCAGTTCCATGGCCGGATAGACCGCACAATACCCCTCGCAGTAACGGCAGGCGTTGCAGATCGTCATCACCCGCTCGGCCTCTTTCAGCAGATCACTGGAGAGCATGGCGTGCCGCCTCCCTTCCGGCGATGCGGCCGAACACCGTGCCGATGGTCAGGCCGAATCCGGCCATGTAGCCCCGGCCCAAGATGTTGCCGGCCATGATCTCCCCTGCTGCGAAGATGTTCGCCGACGGGCGGCCGTCCTGCAGCATCAGCTGCGCATGCTCGTTTACGGTCACCCCGAGATAGGTGAAGGTAATCCCGGGACGCAACGGGTACGCGTAATACGGGGGGGTGTCGAGCGGCCTGGCCCAGTGGCTCTTGGGCGGGTCGAGATGAACCGTGTGACAGCCGTCCAATTTCGACGGATCGAAATCACCGGTTCGGGTGGCCCGGTTGAAGGCTGTCACCGTCTCTCTGAGTGCGTCCGGGTCCAGCTTCAATTTGACGGCCAGATCCGGAATCGTAACGGCTTCGATAGCCGGGAATACCGACGGCATGAAAAGCCGGATCGACTTGGCATCGACGATGGCCGTTGCCGTCTGTTCGGGCTGTCCGGCGACCAGTCGCCCCCAGATCGCATAGCGCTTCGGCCAGAAATCCTCTCCCTCGTCGTAAAATCGCCGGGCCTGGTTGTTTACGACGATACCGAACGGGACGCAGTCGAGCCGGGTGACGATCCCGCCGTCAAATTTGGGGGCCCGGGCATCGATGGCCACGGCGTGGCATTGCCGCGGGTCACCGACGGCCCTGGCGCCATTGTCCAGCAGCACCCGCAACATCCGACCCGTGTCGTAGGGCGTCCCCCGGACGATGAAATTGTCGGCAATCTCTCCCCAGTATTCCTTCAACCATTCGATGTTGGCCTGAAATCCGCCGGATGCCGCCACCACAGCCTTTGCTTTGACCTTGCCGGTGAAGCCGCCGGATGAAACCGCGGCGCTGACAAATGTACCGTCGTGAATCTCCAGGTCGCGGACCTCTGCTTCGTAGCGAATGTCGACACCCAGCTTTTCAGCGGTTGCATAGTATGCGTTCATCAGCGCCTTGCCGCCGCCCAGAAAATGTGCATTGGTTCTCGCCAGATGGAGCGTGCCGCTCAACGGAGGCTGGAATCGACAGCCGCGGGACTGCATCCATTCGCCGATTTCGGCGGATTCCCGGATGGTGAGAAGCGCCAATTGTTCGTTCGTGCGGCCTTCGGTTACCCGCATCAGGTCGCTGAAGAACTCGTCTTCCAGGTAAGGGCCGGTCAGATATGCATTGCCACTGCGGTGAAGGTATCGGAGATTGCGGGTGTGGCGGCTGTTGCCGCCGCGAAAATCCCTGGGAGCGCATTCGAGCAGCAGGACTCTGGCGCCGGCTTCGCGGGCCGTCATCGCAGCGCAAAGCGCGGCATTGCCGCCGCCGATGACCAGCACTTCGGTTTCTATGGGTTGTCGCGCATTCACTTACTGCAGGAGCCTTTTTGCATCATCAATTTTCATCTTAAATTCAGATCGTTATTCAATTGACAAGCACGCTGAAAAAATGAAACAAATCCCTGGGTCATGTCAACAGATATTTCACGGGACCTTGCAGGGACCTGGATGAGGCTGTAGCATGTTAGATCACAACAACCGCAAGATTCCGGTCTTCATTGATTTCTAGGAGCCTGTCATCATGCAAAAGCGAATTCCGGCCGTGCTGATGCGCGGCGGTACCAGCAAGGGCCTGTTTATTCATGCCGATCACCTTCCGGCCGATCCCGGCGTTCGGGATGCCGTGCTGCTGGCAGCATACGGCAGCCCGGACCCGAACCGACGGCAGATCGATGGAGTTGGCGGAGCGGTGTCCACCACCAGCAAGGTGGCTATCATCAGCAAATCGTCGTCCCCGGATTACGATGTGATTTATTATTTCGGGCAGGTTTCCATCGACCGGCCGATCGTTGATTTCAAGGGCAACTGCGGCAACATCTCTTCAGCCGTGGGTCCGTTTGCCGTGGACGAAGGTCTGGTGCCGGCGGTGGAACCGGTCACCCGGGTTAGAATTTACCAGAAAAACACCGACAAACTCATCATCGCCGAGGTCCCGGTAAAGAACGGCCGATTCAACGAAGAGGGAGACTACGAGATCGCAGGAGTGCCCGGCACCGGGGCGAAGATAACACTGCGGTTTGCCGATCCGGGCGGCTCGCTCACCGGCAGGCTCTTCCCTACCGGAAATCTGCGCGATGAACTGCAGGTGCCCGGTGTGGGCGTGGTACCCCTGACCATTATCGACGCCGCAAACCCGGTGGTTCTGGTTCCGGCATCAGCACTGAGTTTGGCAGGAACCGAAATCGATGAGATCGACACCGGCGAGGAGATCAAAGCCAAACTGGAGAAAATCCGCTGTGCAGCGGCCGTAACAATCGGGCTGACCGGAACCATGGAAGAAGCCACCTTGCGAAGCCAGGCGGTTCCGAAAATAGCTGTTGTAGCGGCAGCCAGCTCCTACAAAACCATTGGTGGCGACCTCGTGGATGAGAAAGATATCGCCCTGGTGGGCAGGTACATGTCGATGGGCACCCTGCACCGATCTTTTGCTGTCAGCGGTGCCGTGGCCGCGGCCGGTGCGGCAAAGTCGCCCGGAACCGTCGCCCACGAGCTGCTGAAACCGGCAGATGCCGCAAAAGAAGAGATCAAAATCGGTCATCCCGGAGGCGTCATTGAAGTCGGGGCGGTCATCGATGACAAGGACGGTAAGATTACTTACGCGGAAGCGGTTTTGGGACGCACGGCACGGCGGTTGTTGGAAGGCCGGGTGCTGGTGCCGGAAAAATACTTCACCTGAATCGTGCATCACCACATGAAAGGAAAACGCGATGAGTACCGGTGTGGGTTTACTCACGTACCTGGCCCTGGGCCTGATCGGGGGCATTGTCGGCTCTAAACTGAAGATACCGGCCGGCACATTGATCGGTGCGATGCTGACCATCATTTTTTTCAAGATTTTCATGAAGGTGCACTGGGAAATTCCCAGGAGCTTTTCGTTTGTGCTGCAGGTCTTTCTGGGGATCATGGTGGGCGCCACGTTTCAGCCGGAATTGCTGCATGTGTTGAAAAAGATCGCCCTGCCGGTAATCATCTCCTGTGTGGTGCTGGTGGGCGCCGGTATCGTCATGGCCGTCATTTTCACCAAACTCGGCTTGCTGGATCTGGGCACCGGCTACCTGGGAACCAGCCCCGGGGCGATGAGCGTTCTGATCGCACTGTCTCTGGAGGGTAACACCGAACCGATGCTGATCGTCTGTTTTCATTTCTTCCGCGTCGTATTCGTCATTCTGACCGCTCCGTTGATATTCCGATGGATCTCGGGATAAGGAGGCTGCTATGTCTCATCGCATCGTTCTCGTGCACGCCACACCGGTTTCAGTCGAGCCGACACGCATCGCCTTCCGCATGGGGTGGCCCGAAGCCGAAACGGTCAACCTCCTCGACGACTCCCTGAGCCTGGATTTGCAGCAGGCCGGCAGCCAGACACCGGAGATCGTCAGCCGGATTGTCCGTCTTGCCCGCTACGGCCGCGACATCGGGGCAAAGGCTATACTGTTCACCTGTTCGGCTTTCGGAGAAGCGATCGAGCAGGCCAAAGCGACGGTCGATCTGCCGATTCTCAAGCCGAACGAGGCAATGTTTGAAGAGGCCATGACTGCCGGCTCGCAAATGGGCCTGCTTGCCACCTTCGGTCCCAGCGTACCGTCACTGGAGGCAGAATTTCACGAAATGGCCCGTCAGCGCGGCAAAGCGCCGAAGCTGAAGCCGGTGCTGGTGCCGAATGCGATGGAGGCGCTGCGCGCCGGGGATGTCCGCGCACACAATCACCTTCTGGCCACCGCAGCCGCTGAGCTGACCGAATGCGACGCCGTCATGCTGGCCCAGTTTTCCACATCCCTCGCCTTCGAGGAGGTCAGACGGGTGCTCAGCGCCAGGGTCCTGACCAGCCCGCACAGCGCCGTGATTAAGCTGAAATCGATTCTGCAATAGGTGGGTGAACATGCAACCGCTGAACATTTTGGTTTTGCCGGGCGACGGCATCGGCCCGGAGATCACCGCAGCCGCCATGCAGGTGTTGATGGCTGTAGACAAAGCCTTCTCTCTGGAACTGGCCGTCGAACAGGCCGACATCGGGTTTACCACCCTGAATCGCCTTGGAACCACCCTGCCGGCAGACGTACTGGAAAAAGCGCGCCGGTCGGATGGGATCATCCTCGGACCGATATCCCATATGGATTATCCGGCCCGCGACCAGGGCGGTGTTAACGTATCGGCCGCGCTGCGAATCGGTCTCGACCTGTACGCCAACATCCGGCCGGCCCGATGCCGCCCGGGTCTGTCAAAAACCGGCGCGGATATGGACCTGGTGATCATGCGGGAAAATACCGAAGGGTTTTACGCCGACCGCAACATGTTTGCCGGCAGTGGCGAATTCATGCCCACAGCCGAGGTGGCGCTTTCCGTTCGAAAAATAACGGCCTTCGCCTGCTCTCGGATCGCCCGCCGATCGTTCGAAATGGCCTGCAGGCGACGGAAAAAAGTGACCGCCGTTCACAAGGCCAACAACCTGATTTTGACCGACGGTCTGTTTCTGAGGGAAGTCCGCAAGGTGGCCAGGGAGTTTCCCGATGTGGTATTGGAGGAGGTGCTCGTCGATGCCATGGCGGCACTGCTCGTCCGCCGCCCGGACACCTTCGATGTGGTGGTTACCACCAACCTGTACGGAGACATCCTATCGGACCTGGCGTCGGAACTGTCAGGGAGTATCGGTCTGGCCGGCTCCCTGAACGCCGGTGACGGCTCGGCAGCAGCTCAGGCCCAGCACGGGTCGGCACCGGAAATTGCCGGCAAGGACCAGGCCAATCCCACCTCCCTGATCCTGTCAACGGCAATGCTGCTGAGCTGGCTCGGCGAACGCTCCGGCCGAGAGAATTTGGTTGCCGCCGGCCGTGCTGTCGACCGGTCTGTCGACATCACCTTACAGCACCCGGGCCACCGTACCAAAGACCTGGGGGGCTCGCTGGGCACCCGGGAATTTGCCGAAGCCGTTGTGGGGTCGATACCGGAGTGAACGCCCCGGTGCACGGATCACATTTCTTCACTGACGATGCGATTCACCGCTTGACGAACAACCTCGGGATTGATAGAATAATGCTGGCGTAAGGAATCGGCTAACCAGAAGGCGCCGCGGAGATTGAAAGTGGTCAACCATCCGGAATTTCCTTACGCTTTCCTGTGTCCGTAACCCACCGTTTCTTCCGTACTCCATATTGACCGACTACGCTGTCGGCCCGCGGTACCGGTTGCAGCCAAACCGGTAAAGCGTCGGGCCGGATTTCTTTACACCCGGCAGCTGCCAGTGACAATCCGAAGCAGCGAACCGATCGATGGGAAATACGCACCGCGATTCGCTGGCGGGCGAGCCGTATTTTCCCTGGGAAAGGAGAAGGCGGTATGAAAAACTCCCCGCGTGCATTGTTAGCAGTGCTGGTTGCGTTGCTGCTGTCGGCCGGATCCGGTATCTGCGCCGATCCGCAAGGTTACGAGATCATCGATACGCAGCAGGTGAAACAAATGATGGGCGCCGAGGACAAGCCCCTGTTGGCTTTCACCCTCAGTCCCATCGAATTTGCCATCGAGCACATCCCGGGCTCTACCTGCATTCCGTTCGAGCTGATTGGCAACTATTACGAAATGCCCGAGGACAGCGCCGATCCGATCGTGTTTTATTGTCACGGCCCGGGCTGAGTGAAATCAAAAGCATCTGCAAGTTTTGCAGTTCAGATGGGGTACCGGAACGTTTACTGGTACAGAGATGGCCTGGCCGGCTGGAAAAAAGCCGGCCTGCCCACCGGCCGCAACGTTCAGTTCTCCCACAAAGCACCCCCTCCGATGGCGCCGCAGAAGGTTTGGGCGAAAATTCAGTCCGGAGAAAGGATTCTGCTGATCGATATCCGAGACGATCTTTCCAGAAAAAAATTCGGAGTCATTGACGGCCCCACGCTGCACTACCCGCTTTACCGGCTGCATGCCCTGCATTTTGAACTTCCCAAAAACCGGCTTCTGGTGTTCTATGACATCCGGGGCAAGCAAGCCCCGAACGCCTGCCGGTACTTGCTCTCTTATTTTTTTGACCCGAACAACATCACCTGGCTGGAGGGAGGCGTCGAGGCCTGGAAAAACCAGGGCCTGCAGGTAAAACAGCCCGATTCCGGCCCGCGCAAACCCCTTGATTGAACCATCTCAACTGCAACCGGAGAATCTGCATGAAATTTTCCATTCGATCGGCGCTGATTATCGGTTTTCTGGGACTGATCTGGGGCACCTACGCCATCACCACCAGCACCACCTTTATTTCCTCCCAGCGGGTTTTGAGGGATCATGCCAGGGATATCATGGAGAACATTGCCGAACTGGCCATGGAACAATCCCAGAATCACCTGGCCCACGCACACGGAGCCGCCGCCCTGACACGGCGGCTGCTGAGCGCAGAAGTGGTCAGCAGCAACGAAAAGTACCAGCAGACCCTCGAGCGGTATTTTCTGGATCAGCTGGCCATCTACCCGCACTTTGCCGGCATTTACATCGGCAAGCCGAACGGTGACTTCTTCTACGTCAGCCGGCATACCCGGTATGCTGCCGGAGGCTTTCGCACGAAAATCATCCAAAACGAAAACGGTGGCCGTCACACACAGCTGATCTGGCGCGACGAGCAGATGCGGCTCGTCGCCGATGAGATCGACCCCGAAGATACCTATGACCCGCGGCAGCGTCCCTGGTATCAGAAGGCACTCAAGCAGCGCAGCATCGTGTGGACGGACCCGTATGTGTTCTTCACCTCCCGGAAACCGGGAATCACCATCGCCGGGCCCGCCTACGACGGCTCCGGAACGCTGAAGGGAATTGTCGGTGTCGACATCGAAATCGATCAGCTGTCGGTTTTCATCGGCAACCTGAAGATCGGTAAAAACGGCCGTGCCTTCATGATCAACAACAACGGGGATGTTGTCGCTTTTTCGGAAATGGAGAAAATGCAAACCGGTGATTCGACCGCCACCGGACCGATTCGACTCGCCCAAATAGAGGAGATCGACGATGTCTTGAGCAAAAAGGCTTTCAAGGCCGTCAATCTGCAAAAAAGAGACGATGGACGATTTCAGTTGAACGCCCCCCGATTTGCGCGCTTCGAGCACAACGGCCGGCAGCATCACGCCATGCTCACACCTTTTTCCATTGAACAGTGGCCGTGGATCGTCGGTGTTCACCTGCCGGAGGACGATTATCTGGGCAGCCTGAAACAAAACCGGCAGTTCAACATCCTGTTGACCCTGGGCATTTCCGCAGTAGCCACCGTTCTTGCCCTGTTGCTGGCTGCCAGCATCATACGTCCCATCGCCAATCTGGCCCGTGAGGCGTTGGCCGTCAAAAACGACGACCTGGACACCCGGTTCGCCATTGAATCCAGGTATACGGAAATCCAGGACACGGCCAACTCCTTTATCCGAATGAAGTATGCCATCCGGGAAAGCCAGGAGAAATACCGCGGCATATTCGAAAACATTCAGGACGTCTACTACGAAACCGCAATGGACGGAAAAATCCTGGAAATCAGCCCATCGGTGGAAAAAATCACCCCGTACACGCGGGACGGGCTGATTGGAAAAAACGTCTCCGAATTCTACATCACGCCGGAGTCCCGATCGAAAATGATCGACACCGTCACGCAGGACGGGAGGTTGAGCGATTACGAAATCGTTCTGAAAGACCCGGAAGGCCATCCGATCTATTATTCACTGAACTCTACCTTGACGACCGACGAAGATGGCGTCCCCGTCAAAATCATCGGCTCGATGCGCGACATTACCGGCCGGAAAAAGGCCGAACAGCAGCTCACCACCTACCGCGAACAACTCGAGGATCTGGTGGCCGAGCGCACCGCCGATCTGGAAACAACCAATCAGCAGCTGCTGGAAGAGATCGAGCAGCGCAGGCAAACCGAATCGGCGCTGAGCCGAAGTGAAGAAAAATACCGCGACATCCTGGAGAGCATCGACGAGGGGTACCTGGAGACCGATCTGCGCGGCAACCTGACCTTTACCAACAATGCCGTTTCCCGCACGCTGGGCCGGTCGCACGATGAACTGCACGGCATGAATTTCAAAAAACTCGTTGAGCGCAGCAGCCGCAGGCCATTGTGGCAAATGGTTGCAGGAATCCTCCGCGAAGACAGAGTCTCGGGTCCGATCCTGGTGAAAATCATATGCAAAGGCGGTTCACGGCGTTTCATCGAACTGTCCGGATCCGCGCTGCGGCATGCCGACGGACAAATCGGTGGATTCCGGTGTGTGGGTCGTGACGTCACCGAACGCCTCAAGGCAGAGCTGGAACGCAAGGAGTTGGAAGCGCACCTGCAGCAGACACAACGCATGGAAGCCATCGGAACCCTGGCCGGCGGAGTTGCGCATGATTTCAACAACCTGCTGATGGGCATCCAGGGAAACACCACCTTGCTGCTGATGTCGTTGAGTGCCGCCGATCCGTGTTATCAGAACGTGAAGAGCATCGAGCAGTGCGTGCACAGCGGCGCCAATCTGACCCGACAGCTGCTCGGCTATGCCCGTGGCGGCAAGTACATGGTGAAGCCGTCGGACGTGAGCGATATCGTGGATAAAACCTCGAGTCTCTTCGGCCGCACCCATAAAAAAACCAGAATTGTCAGCCAGCTGGCGGCCGACGTGTGGTCGGTGAACATCGACCGCAGCCAGATCGAGCAGGTGCTGGTCAATCTCTATCTCAACGCCTGGCAGGCCATGGACGGCGCCGGAACGCTGTTCCTGCGTACCGAGAACGTTCATCTCGAAGAGGCCTTTGTAAAAAAGCATCAGGCCCGGCCGGGAAAATACGTGAGAATCACTGTTCAAGATACCGGATCGGGCATAAGGGCGTCGATCCGCAATCGAGTGTTCGAGCCGTTTTTCACGACAAAGCCGATGGGGCGGGGCACCGGATTGGGCCTGGCATCGGCGTTCGGCATCATCAAAAACCACGACGGCATCATTTGTTTTGACAGCGAGCCGGGCAACGGCACCACTTTTTCCATTTATCTGCCGGCAGTGGATGCACCGGCCACGGTAGAAAAACCGGCCGAGGAGCAGTGGACTGCCGGCCATGAGACGGTGTTGGTAGTCGATGACGAGCCGTATATCCTCGATGCCTGCGAGGCCATGCTCACGGGCATGGGGTACCGGGTTCTAACTGCCGGCAGCGGCGCGGATGCCGTCGAGGTCTTCAGCAACCGAAACGAGCCGATCGACCTGGTCATTCTGGACGTGGTGATGCCGGAGATGGATGGTCGCGAGACCTTCCGTCGGCTGCAGAAGATCGATCCAGAGGTGAAAGTCGTCTTATCGAGCGGCTACAGTCTCGAAGACATGGCAGAGGAAATGCTGAGCATGGGATGCGAATCGTTTATTCAGAAACCCTTCGACCAGCACCAGATATCCCGGAAAATCAGAGAACTTCTCGGCAAATAGCAGACTGTGCCCGTCTGTTCGCTAAAAGTGGGGAGCTGGGGCGGGGTGTTACTTGGGCCGTATAAACCGCAAACCGAATCCGTCCGGGTCCTTCCATACGACAACGCATTTCATTTTGATTTCTTCGTCCTTGTACGGCTCTTTCAACTTCTCTCCATGCGGATTGCTCGGGCACGGGATGGCCACGGTGATTTTCTCCCCGGGATAGAAAGAGTTGCCGGATTCTATGTAAACGCCCCCAAGGCTGATATTGCGCACCTGTCCTTCATAAAGATGGTCATGGGTGGCAAAGAAGGTGATCCGCTCGCATTTGGAGCGCAGGTGCTTGCGTTTCTCTTCGCTGACCGGTTCGGTTCGTTCCTGCCTTTTTTGCGTGCCGCCGGAGCCTGGCATCACAGCCTCCCTGTAGAGCCTTCAAGGTTGAAATTGGAATTTACGAAAATGACCTTACCGGTTGACCGGCTAAAAATCAAGCGGCAAGGTCGTTTCCTTATCATCGATTTTTACACAAAACCCGGGATGTTCTTCACGCAGCGGAACCCGAGCCAGTGGGCGCCGTTCACGGGATCCTCCGGAGTCCAGCGACAGGTGACGCGCACAAACGTGGCTGAACCCAAAAAACAGCCACCGCGCATGGGCAGGTGGTTTTCGATCCACTGACCGTCGCACATTTCCCAGACATTGCCGCACATGTCATAACAGCCGAAAGGGCTGACTCCTTCGTCGAAAGTGCCGATCTCCGATGTTTGCTGCAGTCCGAAATCCTTGGAATTGCTGCAGCCCGGTTTGAAATCATCACCCCAGGCCCACCAGCGTGCGTCCGTCCCCCTTCCGGCTTTTTCCCACTGGGCTTCCGAGGGAAGCGATTTGCCCGCCCAGCGGGCATAAGACCGGGCATCATCCCAACCGACAAACACCACCGGCTGCATCGGCCCGCCCCAGGTCTTGTCATCCAGCAGTGCAGGCTTGCGGTGACCGGTTTTTTCGACGAACTTGCGATACTGGAAGTTGGTGACCGGGTAGCGATCGATGTAGTAATCCGGCAGACGGTGCTTGCGGGCGGGAACTTCCGTGGCAAATATCGGCGTTTGCCGCTGATCGAGGGTAAATATGCGCAGCAGCTCCTGCTCGGAAATGCCCATGGTGAATTCGCCCGCAGGCACCCGGACCATCTCGGCGCCGTCGATGGGCGAAACGATGGTATCCGGCAGCGGACCGTCCGCCAACATTTCACGTATGTTCCAACGGTTGCTCAATTATCGAAAATTCCTCGCCGCCGGCCGTTTCGAGCGGTTTGAAAACGGAGAAAAACCGGCATGGGCCCGCGATTAGCCTTCGTTTGCAGGCAGGACACGGCCAAGGTAATGCTCCATTTTTTCCCGCCATAGATCTTCTTCGAAGATCCGCACATCTCCGCAGTCGTCGCGGATGGCGACGATATCGCCGAAATCTTCCGGTGCCATTGCTTCGCAGGCATCACCTGACCAGGTCGCGAAATCAGGGCTGACCGATATAAACGCCTTCATGCGGTCGCAGTCGACCGGAACACTGCAGCCGATCTCCGGCACGACAATCGTGTCCTGCTGCTGCTGGCGGTTGGTTACCAGATATGCAATCATCTCTTATCTCCTCGCAGTTGATCTTTGCCTAACCTAACCACCCGTTTTTTGATTGCAAGCCGGTGGTTTTTGATCTACGCTGCCCTCTCGCATCAAGATTCTCGAAGAGGGCCTGCAAGCCGATGAAACCGTTCTGGGAGACAAAAACCCTGCTGGAAATGGATCGCAGGGAGTGGGAGCTGCTTTGCGACGGCTGCGGCATCTGCTGCCTGGAAAAACTGCAGGATACCGAAACCGGAGAGGTCGAATATACCGCCGTTGCCTGCCGCTACCTGAACACCAGCAATTGCCGATGCCGGGTCTATGCCGATCGTCTGCAGGCCAACCGCAAGTGCGTCCAGATCACCGTCGACAGCATATCTCATATGAGTTGGCTCCCCGGCTCATGCGCTTACCGCCGCCTGGCAGAAGGCAAAAAGCTGCTGGACTGGCATCCCCTGATCTCCGGTGATCCGGAGACGGTTCACAGCTGCGGCATATCGGTTCGCGACCGGGTCATCTCCGCCGCCTACGTGCATCCGAAGGACATTCAAGCGTACGGCATCGAAATCGAAACCGAAACCGAAAAGTGACAGGCGAACCTTTTCCGGCGAGGCGCCTGCCGGCCATCAAATTTTCACGATCCCCGTTCGATTGCTTGCCGCCCGGGGGTAAATCCCCTCATGCCGGCAGGCCGTCAAATTACTTCCCCTGAGAAGACAACAATATGAACCTCCCGCGGTCCCTGGGCACCGGGCACCGGGACGGCCTCGATATCCCTGGTTGTGCTCGGCCCGGAAACAAACGTCATGCAGTTGGTGATTGCCTCCCTGGCAGTGCCCTGTGCACCACGCAGTGTTGCATAAAGCTCCTGCAGGTCCGACAGGATCTGCTGGATTGTAATGACGGCGATATGCACCGGCGGGATCAGTGAAACGGCGCGAGGCCTTCCGGGATGTGTGGTCATCACCAGGGTGGCGGAATCCGCAAGGCAATAATCGGCCGATGTAATCCCGATGCCGGCGGAGACCACCCGGCTGCGGAACCGGTCGCGCTGGAGCTTTTCGGCTGCCGCATCACCTGCAGTTCGATTCACATCGACTGGATACAACAAGGCCTTCACACCTTCCTGCGGCAGTCGTCGAGTCAGGTTCAATTCCTCCAGCAAGGGATGATGCCATAGTACCAGCTGCGCCTCCCGTAGGCCCTGCCCGCAGCGGCTTTGGACCAGAGCGGCAATCTGCCGGACAACCTCATCCGCTCGATCGCCGATATGGATGCCGATGTCAGACTGCCGGCAGCGTTTTGTCAGGGTGGTGAGCAGGCCGAGGCGATCCTTCCGGCTGCGCGCGCTTATTGCGTTTACCAGCGCCTGCAGCCGGGCAGGTTCTCGCTGCAACGTCAGGTCCGACCAGCGGCGACGGATACCGGCCTGATGTCCGAGTGCCTGGCGCAGCCGGGACAAAAACCGATGTTGATCAACAGTTGACATGGTTTTACAGACGTCCACCTTGCGGCAGTTTTTCAGCACCAGCCGGCTATGCTGCAGGATCCTTTCAGTCCGGAAATATTTTCCCGGGATTCAGTATCTGGTTCGGGTCGAACAGATGCTTGATCTGCTTCATCCATTGCAGCCCGCGGCCGTGCTCGGCTGCCATGTACTTCTTTTTCCCGATGCCCACGCCGTGCTCACCGGTGGCCGTTCCCCCTACCTCAAGGGCTTTTAGCACCATCCGGTTGGAAATCGACTCGATGGTCTCCCAGGCCTGAGGATCATCGCGCGGGCCCACCAGGTTCAAATGGATATTGCCGTTGCCGGCATGACTGATGATGTAGCCGTCCAGGCCGGCGCTGTCCAGCTCCTGCCGGGCGGTGGCGATAAGCTGCGGATAGGCCGTAAGCGGCACGGCCACATCGACCACCAGGATACCGCAGCCCGGATGCCGGCGGACAATCATTTCACCCAGTTCGTGCCTGGCTTTCCACAGCTCGCCCCACTGCTGCCGTCCGAGACCCGGGCGAAAGTCGCTGCAGCCGCTTTCCCGGCAAACCTCTTCCAAAACGAGCATGGTTTCGTCCAGGTGAGAACGGGACGTGCCGTGCAGCTCCACAAAAACGTTTGGCGCCACCGAAAGTCCGAGACCTCGTTCGCGGTTGATGACCGCGATGCAGGCCGGATCGAGCAGTTCCAGCGCGGCCGGCTCGAGTCCGCTGCGCATGATCCTGAAGACAGCACCGGCAGCGGTCTCGACATCCGCAAATGTGGCAATGGCGCCGGCGATTTCCACCGGCAGGGCGGCCAGGCGCAGGGTGGCTTCCACCACCAGCCCCAGTGTGCCCTCGGAGCCGACGAACAGATGGATCAGATCGATACCGGAAGAGGATTTGGAGGCCCGGGTGCCGGTCTCGACAATCTCCCCATTGGCCAGCACCACCGTCAGGCGCCGAACATAATCCTTTGCGGATCCGTAGCGGACGGTTTTGGTGCCGCTGGCGTTGTTGGCGATGATGCCGCCGATCGTTGCCCGGGCCCCGGGATCGGGAGGGAAAAACAATCCTTCGTGCCGCAGCTGTTGGTTCAGGTCCTGATACACCACGCCGGGTTGCACGTCCACCTGGAAATCTTCGGCGCGCAGCGCCAGCACGCGGTTCATCTGCGAGAAATCGAGCACGATGCCGCTGCATACCGGAATCGGGTTGCCCTCCAGACTCGATCCGGATCCCCAGCCGGTGACGGGTATGCGGTGGGCGTTGGCGTATTGGAGAATTCGTGAAACTTCCTCCCTGTCCATCGGCCATATGACCACATCGGGACGACACGGCGGGTGCTGGGACTGGTCTTTGGCATGCAGATCCAGGTGGGACGAACCGGTGCTGAAATGCCCTGTCGGCACCATCGCTTTCAGGTTTTCGATGTGCAGCGGATCGATTCGAAGCGTTGGCATGTCTGCCTCCCCAGCCGGCAAGCCGGCTGCTGATAAACTTCTTTTGACCGCGGCCGGCGATCGATTCGGTCGGCCGACAGTTTTCCAATTTTCTTGACTTTCCACTTGATCCTGCATAAGCAGGAAAGGTGCGGGCAGCGGTCTGGAAGCGCCGACCTGTGCGCCTGTAAATATCACGAACACGCGTGTGCGATGGAACGCGCCCCGCAAAAGCGGGTTCGGTCGTTCCACTGTTCCACCACCTACCAGATCTTCACCCAACCGTCAAAACCATAAACCGAAAAGGGGGAGTCATGAAGGCTACGCATCATCGGCACACCATGCGGCTGCCGGCCGTTTTACTGCTCATTGCAGCAACGGTCCTGATCCTGATGCCGGCCGGCGCAGCGGCCCGCAATATCAAGGTGGGCATCATCGACTGTTACAGCGGCCCACCGGCAGTGTATGGAAACGACGCGCTCAACGGATTCAAGCTGGCCCTGAAAGACATCAACAAAAAAGGCGTTCTGGGCAGCAAGATCGAATTTACGACCCGTGACACCAAGTTCAAGGTGGACATCGCATTGAACATGGCCCGGGAGCTGGTCATGCGCGAGGAAGTCGATGTGCTGGTGGGAACCATCAACAGCGGCGCGGCCATGGCGGTTTCCGAATCGATCGCCAAAGGCCAGAAGGTCCCCTTTATCGCCTGGATCTCCAAAAGCGAGCGGATCACCGGTGAAAAGGGCCACCGCTACGTCTTTTCCACCGGCGAAAACACGGCCATGGCCGGCAAGGCCGGCGGCGTGGCCTTATCCCAGAAACCGTACAAGAGATACTGGGTCGCCGGCGACGACTATGAATACGGTCACGCCATTGCCAATGCCGCCTGGCGCAATCTTTCGGCCGCAAAACCGTCCGTCGTAAAAATCGGCGAATCCTGGTGGAAACCGGGCGAGCCGGATCTGATCCCCTACATCACCTCTATTCTGGCGGCCAACCCCGACGCGGTCATTTTCTGCACGGGCGGGCGCAGCATGACCAACATCATGAAAGCCATCAAGGCCACCGGGATGGCCGAAAGGCTGCCCATCTGGATCCACACGGCCACCGATCACGCCGTGCTCAAACCGCTGGGCGCCGAAGCCCCGGAAGGGGTGATGGGCACCATGGATTATCATTTCTATCACCCCGACATCTCGGCCAACCGCAATTTCGTCAATGCGTTTACGAAAGAATACGGCAACCCTCCCGGCTTTCCGGCATTTCACGGCTACATCACCGCTCATTTCATTGCCGACGCATTTCGCAAAGCCGGCGAGATCGACAAGGAAAAATTCATCGACGCGCTGGAAGGGATGAAAATCGACAGTCCGGCCGGCCCCATCGAAATGCGGGCCTGCGACCATCAGGTGATTTTGCCCATGTATCTGGGCGTGACCCGCTACTCACCGGAGCACAAGGTGGTGATTTCATCGGAGATCGTGACCCTGCGCGGCAGCGAGGTGATGCCTTCCTGCTCGGATATCATTGAGTCACGCGGGAAGTAGCACGGGGGGAGAAAATCGCAGCCCCGCCATCTTCCAGATGGCATTGCGGCCGCAGGACCGCGCTTTTGCGCGCGCTGCGGCCTTACTGCTTTACCTTACTTTAAGGACAGCCATAGGCAATGGAGTGGTCTGAATCCATCAGTATTGCCGCCCTGGGCAGCCATCTGCTGGTCGGTCTCAGCCGGGCGATGATTTTGTTTATCGTCACATCGGGGCTGAGCTTCGTGCTGGGCGTGCTGCGGGTGCCCAACGTGGCCCATGGCTCGCTGTACATGATCGGGGCCTTTGCGGCCTTTAGCATCGTCAACGCATTGGGCGGCGGCGCACCGGGTTTTTGGGCCGCGCTGGTGTTCGCGCCGCTGATTGTCGCCGGTGTGAGTCTGGTGGCCGAGCGGGCCCTGTTTTGCCATCTTTACGAGCGCGAGCACCTGATGCTGCTGCTGTTCACCTTTGCCCTGATGCTGATTTTGGGGGATTTGGTCAAGATGGTCTGGGGAGCCGACTACCGCTCCATTATGGCTCCGGAATTTCTGCGGGGATCGCTGCCGGTGTTCGGCTCTCCGTTTCCCAAATACAATCTGTTCCTGTTGATCGTCGGTCCGGTGGTGGCCGTCGGCCTCTGGCTGTTTTCCACCCGCACCCGGATCGGCAAAATCGCCCGGGCGGCGGCCGTGGACCGTGAAATGGTGGGTGCGGTGGGCATCAACGTCAGCTGGGTGTTTGCGTTCGCCTTCGTGCTGGGCTGTTTTCTGGCCGGTCTGGGCGGGGCGCTGGTGGCCCCCACCGTCAGCGTCACCTTAGGGATGGACCACGACATTATCATCGAAGCCTTTCTGATCGTCACCATCGGCGGTCTGGGCAACATGTGGGGTGCCATGGTCGGCTCGCTGATCTTCGGCATCACCCAGTCCTTCGGTGTGCTTTTCTGGCCCCAGTTTGCCATCGTGTTTCCGTATGCAGCGGTGGTGATCGTGCTGACCCTGCGGCCCAAAGGCCTTCTCAAGTCAGTCTGGTAACCGTAAGGAGCATTTCGTGCGGCAGGCAATCACCAACAAAAACCCCTTTCTGGTCACCGCCGGCATCCTGGTTTTTCTCGCATGCCTGCCCCTGGTGCTGCCCAAGTTCTACGTCTACATCCTTTCGCTGATCTTCGTCACCGCACTGCTGGCCATGAGCCTGAACCTGGTGGTGGGCCACGGCGGGATGTATCAGTTTCACCACGGCGTCTTTTACGGCATCGGCGCCTACACGCTGGCCCTGGTGCTCACCAAGACCTCTTTGCCGGCCTGGATCGGCTTTGCGGCCGCACCGGTCTGCAGTGCGATAGCCGGTCTGCTCATCGGGCTGTTCTGCGTGCGGCTGACCAAACTCTACTTCGGGATGCTGCAGATATCGCTCGGTTCGCTGATCTGGGCCATCGCCTTTCGCTGGTATGCGCTCACCGGCGGAGACGACGGCATCCACGGCATCCCCATTCCCGGGTGGATCGCTTCGATCAGCAACTCCTATTACTTCATTCTCTTTCTGCTGACCATTTGTCTGTCAGTAATGTACCTGATTTTGCATTCGCCGTTCGGCAGCACCCTGCGGGCGGTTCGCGACAACCCCGAACGCTGTGAAGCAGTGGGAATCAACGTTCGCTTCCACCAGCTGGTCGCCATTTCGATCGCCACCTTTTTCGCCGGACTGGCCGGATCTCTTTTCGTGGTCGTGGAAGGCTCTGTATTTCCGGATCTGCTTTTCTGGGTCCTCTCCCTGGAAGTGTTCATCATGTGCCTGCTGGGCGGATGGTTCACATTTGCCGGCCCGATTCTCGGCGCTGCGATCATCGTTGCGCTGCGCACCTTTGTCGGCGTGTACACCGAGTACTGGACGCTGATCCTGGGCATCATCCTCATCCTTTTGATATTCTTTTTACCCGAAGGGGTAATGGGGTTTGTTGAAGCCAAAATCAAGGACCGCAGGGAAACGGCCACACGGAGGTAGAACACGCTTATGCTGCTGGTGGACAACGTATACAAAGCTTTCGGGGATTTTATGGCCGTTCGCGGGGCCGGCCTGCGGGTCGACAAGGGGGAGCTGGTAGCGGTGATCGGGCCCAACGGGGCGGGCAAGACCACGCTTTTCAACCTCATCTGCGGACAGCTCAAACCGGACAAGGGTCGCATCGTCTTCAAACAGGAAGAGATCGGCGCACTGCCGCCCCACCGCATCTGCCGACGCGGAATTGCGCGCTCTTTTCAGATCGCCAACATCTTCCCGCGGCTTTCGGTATTTCGCAATGTCCAGGTTTCGGTGCTCTCCCAGCAGCGCAAAAGCACCGTCCTGTTTCGCCCGGCTCAAACGATCGCCGTGAAGCAGACCCGCGAGATTCTCGATGACGTGGGTCTGAGCGCCAAAGCCCGGGATGTGGCCGGCTCTTTGTCGCACGGCGACCAGCGAATCCTGGAGATCGCCATCGCGTTGGGCAACCAGCCCGAACTGATCATTTTAGATGAACCGACCGCCGGCATGTCTCCGGAAGAAACCGCCGGGACCATGGCGCTGATCCGGCGGCTGGCCGAAGAGCGCGGGTTGACCATCCTGTTTTGCGAACACGACATGGACGTGGTGTTCGACGTGGCCAGCAGCATCATGGTGATGCGCCACGGCGAAACCATCATCCAGGGACCACCGGAGGCCGTCCGCAGCAATGCGGAAGTCCAACAGGCCTACCTCGGCGGAGCGGCGTGATGCTTGAGATCGAAAACATCCACACCTTTTACGGCCTGAGCCACATTCTCTTCGATTTGTCCCTGAAGGTCGCCGAAGGCCAGGTGGTCTGCCTGCTGGGCCGAAACGGCGCCGGCAAAACCACCACCCTCAAAAGCGTGATGGGCCTCACCCCTCCGAAAAAAGGCACAATCCGCTTCAAAGGCGAAAACGTCACTGGCAGGCAGCCCTACCAGATGGCCCGCAAGGGCGTCGGCTACGTTCCCGACGACCGGCGCATCTTCGCCGATCTGACCGTGGCCGAAAACCTGGAAATCGCCGCCCGCAAAACCGCCACCGGCAGCAGCTGGGACCAGCAGCGGGTGTACGACCTGTTTCCGGCGCTGGGTGAGATCACCCACCGCAGGGGCGGACTGCTGAGCGGCGGCGAGCAGAAAATGCTGGCCATCGCCCGGGCGCTGATGACCAATCCAGAGTTTTTGCTGCTCGACGAGCCCACCGAGGGACTGGCCCCGTTGATGGTCAAAACGCTGCGCGACGCCATCCACACGCTGAAGCAGTCCGGTCTCACGGTGCTGCTGGCCGAGCAGAACGTGCGCTTTACGCTCGATCTAAGCGATTACGGCTACATCATCGACGACGGCCGCATCCGCTACCAAGGAACCGTGCAGCAGCTCACCGGAAACGAAGAGGTCCGCCGCCTCTGCGGCATCTAACCAAAACCGGGGACCCAAAAGCAGGGACGTTGGTAGGTTTTGAAGGTTTTCAACCCCGTGGACAAATAGACCGATCCGTCTGTCCGGATCGAATTTCGCTTGACCACCCCGCTGCCGTTCCTTGACTTTCCGCCGGTGACTTGCTACCCATCTTTCATGAAGCGGGTTATTTCTTCTATTGTTCTGCTATTCTTTTTTTCTCCTTTTATGCCTAGCGTTGAGGCATCCCCGAAAGTCGCCTATTTCACTGTCAGCGTGCCACCCAAAGAGTTCAAGGCGATACGAGTAAAACGCCTGCCCAAAGACGCCTATATCGGCGTAGAGGTTGAGAGCAGCCACGAAATCACCATCGCTTTCGTGGACACCAACGATTACATCAACCTGCCCAGCCCGCAGAAACCGCTGATGGTCGGCAAAGTGGACAAGCGGTTGAAGTTTTCAGTGACCATACCGGCAAATGGGGACTACTTCGTCGTGCTGGTGAACCGGAGTGAAATTTCGGCCGCTGAAGTCAAAATCAAGGTGCAGGCCTCTCGCTCCTCCCCTGGTCAAGCGGAGGGCGCCGATCGTATTTTGAGGGAATTCGAACGACAGATGCACAAACTGTTTGTGTTCGACAGCTTTTCCACCGGTGTGAAAAACTGTGGCCGAAAACTTGCGTTTTACGGAACGGATGGATTCTACCTTTGTGCGGAATATGTCCAGTTGATCTACGCGAAGGTACCAAACCGACAAATGGCCGTCAATTTTCTAAGCTTTTCCATCTTCCATGAACTGGGACTGCAACTGATCGAGCAATGGGATTTAGGCGGACACTCGTTGCGTCGGACAGCCGACGAGTTTGCAGTGGTGCTGATGACCATGCTCCAACAGGAGGCCAATTTGCGGCAACTGGGCTCTTATTGTATTGAAAACTCGTCTGCGGTCAACGCGTTCAAAAACCAGCTTATCGACCGCTGGCATCCCGTGTCGGTGGAGAGGGCCCGAACCATACTGGACTGGCTGGAGGACCCCGGCCTGGTTAGCTCCTGGCAGGAGAAACTGGTCCCGCACATGCAGACCGATTTGCTGCTGCGACTGCAACAAACCCCAACCGCCTGGACGAAAAGCGTCTTGGTTCAAAAGGAATTGGACAAGCGACGGGAACCGTCCGCCCCGTTGACCGAAGATAAAAAAAGTAAAGGCAGGGAATTTTAGAAAAACCGAGCTGGATCAGTTCTCGAGGAATACCACCTTGCACTTCAGGCCTGCCGGCAGCTTGTAATCCGGGTTGGGCAGCTCCAGCCGCACACCGAACGTGCCGCTGGCAGCGTCTACGACCCGATCGACAATGGTTACCCGGGCCGCATATCGGCTGTTGTAAGGTTCTTCCGGTCGAATCTCGGCTTGCATCCCGGTCTTTAGGGCCCCGAGCAGCTCGACAGTTGCAATTACCTCCACGTGCAGAGGGTTGATCTGGGCCAGGATTACGATGGGTTGATCTTCCACGTATTCGCCCTTTGCCAGAAAGCGATCCACAACCACCCCGTTGACCGGGCTGCGGATGGTCATGCGTTCGACCACCGCCTGCGCCCGCGCCTCCTCCAGCTGAGCCAGCTGTTTGTCTTCCAGCGCTTCCTGCAGCTCAAGTTCGGCCATTGCCATGTTCGTTTCCACTTCGTCGAGCTGGCTCAGCGGCAGGGCTTCCTTGTCGTAGAGCTCTCCGAACCGTTTTTTCTGGCGCCTGGCAAACTCCAAGCGTTCGCGCTTGAGTTGGACGGTTGCGGTCATCTTGGCCCGATAACGGGAAAGCTCCAAGGTGGCCTTTTCAACGCCTGACTGCAAAGTGGCCACCACCTGCCCTTTTTTTACCGTATCTCCCCGCTCGGCATCCACACTTAGCAGGATACCGGGAACACTGCTGCCAACCTTCACCTCCAAGCTGGGCTCGATCAGGCCATCGAGAACGATCGGCTCGGCGCTGCCGATTTCTGCAATGAGTGTAACTGCCAGCGCCAAAAAAAGTACATTAAAACCGCATCCGGATGTCGTCTTTCTCGTCATATTTCAATCACTCCGCGTTATTCGAGACGGCCGCTGAACGCAAGCGAGTCGCTGATCTGTTCGTCCAATTTGAGCAGATCCCGTCGCATGCGGCTGTGCAGTGCTTCCGCCGAGCGCTGTGCCCGACCGAATACAATGCGTCCCACAACCCGCGAAAAAGGCCCTCGCAATTGCACGAAAGCATAGGCCAAGCTGCGCAGGACTTTCCCAATATACACGGTGACGAGCTCGTCTTCAAGGCAAACCAGGGCAATGGCAGATCCGGGATCGCCCTGCCGACCGCAGCGGCCAAAGAGCTGACGGTCGATCCGCCGGGCGTCATGCCGCTCGGTGGCGACCACAAAGAGTCCGCCGAGCTGCGCCACACCTTCGGCCAACTTGATGTCGGTTCCCCGACCGGCCATGTTGGTGGCCACCGTAATGCGCCCCTTGGCTCCGGCCTCGGAAACGATCTCTGCTTCTTCCTGGTCCTGGCGGGCATTGAGCACGCTGTGTTCCAGGCCGGCCTGGGTTAATAATTCACTCAAATGCTCGGAGGCTTCCACCGAACGGGTTCCCACCAGCACCGGGCGCTCTTTTTGATGCTGGCCATCAATGGCATCCACCACCGCGTCCCATTTTTTATCTGCCGTCGTATACACCCGATCGGCAAGATACCTTCGCTGCATGGGTCTATGGGTCGGTACGGTGACCACTTTCAGGCGGTAAATCGACCACAGCTCACCGGCCACCTCGCGGGCCGTACCGGTCATACCGGCCAGCCCTAAGTAGCGCCGAAAAAATCGCTGATAGCTGATCCGGGCCCGGGTGTCCTTGCGCTGGGTGATTTCACACCCCTCCTTGACTTCGATGAGTTGGTGAAGGCCACGCTCCCAGGAGCGGTCGGCCATCAGCCGGCCGGTATACTCGTCGATGATCTGAACCTTTTCGTCCTTAACTAGATAGTGCCGATCCCGATCGTAGAGGTGCAGCGCCACTAGGGCCTGGCGAATCAGTTCTTCGCGCTGTTCTTCGTTCATCGCAAAATCTGGCTGATCCCATTCGACCTGCCGGATCTGCACTTTCCCACGGCGTGTGATCTCCAGTGCGCGTTCACTGGTGATCGTAAAATCTCTTCCCTTGCTCAGCGTTCGGGCGATCTCCAATGCAAAGCGGTAGATATCAGCGGGGTAAATGCCTTCGGCTTCCGAAGAGATGATCAAAGGGGTACGGGCTTCATCGACGAGAACGCTGTCGGCTTCATCAACGATTGCAAAGTGCAACCCGCGCATCACCAGTTGGCTGACACGCGAGCTGTCACCGAAGAGTTTTTCAAGCTGCATGCGGAGGGCAGTTGGACGATCCCAGAGCACGATGCGGTCTCTGAGATAATCGAATGCCACTTCCTTGTTGGTGCAATAGGTGATGTTACAACGGTAGGCCTGGCGGCGTGCATTGGGGTCCATGCCGTGGACGATGGTTCCCACCGACAGTCCCACCGCCCGGTAAATCGGCCCCATCCACTCGGCATCTCGGCTTGCCAAATAGTCGTTGACGGTTATGATGTGCACGGGAACCCCGGCCAGGGCCAGCACACAGGCCGGTAACGTGGCGGTCAGCGTCTTGCCTTCGCCGGTTTCCATCTCCGCCACCCGGCCGCCCAGCAGCACGGTTCCGCCGATGATCTGCACGTCCAGGTGTCGCAGACCGACCGTTCGTTGGGAGGCTTCCCGCACCAGCGCGAAGGTGCGCGACACTGCATCCAGGCTGTAGCCTTCCCTTCTGAGCCGCAGTCCCAGACTTCGGGCTGTTTCGGGCAGCTGGGCATCGCTTAATTGAGCGGTTTCGTCTGCCACGGCATTGACGGAGTCCACCATTCGCTGAAACCGGCGATAGCGGGGCCGAAGCCAGGGAGCCAGCATGCCGCCCACGGTCGCCGTAAAGCGCTCCACTTTTCCCAGGCGCGGTTCTTCGCGCTCCGGATAGATGCCGTCAAATGCCTGATGGCGAACGAGTGCACTCATCAAAGAATTCGTTAGGGTTTTGAATCCACTTCTTAGATGTTGAAGCGCTTCAGGAACAGCTGCCGTACATACCGGTACCAGCGCCAGATCATCGGTTCCTTGCCGTGATCGAAACGCACGTACACGCGACCGCCCACATTGTAGAGGCCTTCGGGAGGCGGCAGTTCGACATCGAAGAGAAAAATTTTTTGAAACGCCTTGATGCCATAGGGTTCCCGGGGATCGATTGCGATTTCGCCGCCGCCCTCCTGGCTCAATGTACGGCTGGGCAGTTGATTGGTGGCCGCCGGCACCTCGCGCAACAACCGGGCATGGTAGACCTTCGGAACCTCTTCGGGAAAGCGCACTTTCGCCCCCGCGGTTCGGTGGCGCACGAAGTCCACATCCGCCTGGCTGACCACCACCCGCGCCAAAATGGTCGAGCGGTTCAGTATGTATCCGACCAGCTCGCCCCGACGGACATATCTTCCGGGCAGATCCGAGGCCATCGGAATCACCAGCGTCCCTTCTCTGCTGCTGCGGATGACCAGATCCGATTCCCGCTGCCGGGCGTCGGCCAGTTCGGCTTCCACCTGCCGCATTTCTTCTGCGGTGATCTCGGCCTGTACCCTCTCTGCCACCCGCTGGTTGTCATACATGGCCGAAAGCTCTTGCAGTCGAGACTCCAGCACGCGAATCTGGGCGGGCAGCAGCGGATCGGAGCACTCGATCAGCGGATCGCCGATGCGCACCCGACTTCCATTGTCGGCAACCACCTGCTCGATAAAACCATCGGTACCCGGACGGACAAAGGAATCCTCCGGAATCCAGACCACCCCTTCCACACGGGTGCTCAGTGGGACCGGAACAACCGTTATCATCGCCGCCAGTGCCACCAGCACAACAGCGCTCACAAAAACCGCCCAAACGCGTTTGCGTCGAAGCTTGGGCGAGGTCACCAAAAATTTGACGACCTTTACCAGCGGCATGACCAGCATGTTGAAAGCGCCCCAGCAGGCGATCAACACGCCGATGAAAAAAAACCGGCTGGCAATAAACAATATGATGCTGGCGTATACAAACATCCGGTAGAAAAAGGCGGCAATGGTGTATACAACAAACCAGATTTTCTCACCGGTCGATGCCAGCGGAGGTTCGGCATCGCTGATGCCCAGCAGATAGCGCTGCAATAGATATCCGATGTAGCGGATTCCTCGCGATCCCAGGTTGGGGATTTCCACCAGATCGGACAGAATATAGTAGGCATCATAGCGCAGCAACGGATTGCCGTTGAACAGCAGGGTCGAGATGCCGGCAATCAAGATGACGTTGTAGGCCACGGCGCGCACCGGGCCGGCTTCGATGTTCACCCAGACAAAGATGGCCAAAGCGGCGAAAAACACTTCCACCAGTATGCCGGCCGCTCCTACAAGCACCCGCTCGCGTCTGTTGCGAAAAGCCGATGCCGCCGAAGCATCCACGTAGGGAATCGGGGTGAAGACCAGCAGCATGATTCCCATTTCGTGCACTTCACCGCCGCGCACCTTGACGGCAAACGCGTGGCCGAACTCGTGAAAGGCCTTTAAAAAAGGAAACGTAAGCCACATGACCGCCAGGTTGCTGGGTGCCAGTACGCGATCGGTGATATTTCCCGTCAGCTCCGGCCAGTGCAGCGCTGCCAGAAAAACGCCATAGCCCACCACCACCAGCCACAACAAGGCCCCGGCCCAGCTAAACACCGGTCGCACCAGCGGTGCGAAACGTTTCAGGATGCGTTCGGGGTCAAGCAGCGGAAACCGCATGAACAAGGGGCTGCGCAGGTTCTGCTTCCACTTGCTGAAACGCTGTTTCTCGAATCGCTTTAACATCTCGGCCGTGTCGGGCAGCACGTCTGTCTGCAGGGCGTTGGCCGCATGCAGCTGGCTGAGCAGCCGGATCACTTCTTCCTGGGTGGGCGCATCTTCTCCCAACCGCGACCGGCCTGACTCCCAGATCTCCTGGACACTGCGCTTGCCGTCCATCTGGCCGATCAACAAATACGCGGCCGGTGTAAAGCGCTGGAAACGACCGGAGGCGTGGTCTTGCAGCACATACCACAGCTCTCCGCGGTAGTGATGGCGGTGAATCTCCAGATGACTGCGCAGCCGGGGTTTTAACTCGGCTACGCGATACCAGGAAGGGCTGAAAAGAGACTGGCTCATATCAACTCAAGAAAATGAAAACCTCCGCATGATCCGAGAGCGCGGACATCGCGGAGGATATAATGGATTTTACGGTATCCATCGCCACAGCTGCAATCGGAGCCAATCGATCGCCGTGTGGGTCCACACCCAGATCAGCTTGCGGCGATCGATGGTAATCTTGCCGATGCCTTCCATTCCGGGGCGCAGTCGCTCTGATCCCTGCTCCAGTTGACCTTCGACACGAAAGTAGTTGCGACCCTCTTTGGCCGTGGAAACCGGGGTGATCTTCTCCACCACAAACGGAAAAGCTTCCCCGGCCATCGATGGCAGCATTAACTCGCTTTTCTGACCCACTTCGATGTGACCGATATCACGCTCATCAACCTCAACTATGACCCGGTAGGCATCCAGGGGCGCGACCTCGAATAGCACCTGGCCACGCTCCACCGGAGAGCCCAGCGACTGGCTCAAATCACCGCTCATCACCACCCCGTCAAACGGCGCCACAATGCGACAGCGCGCCAGCTGTTCGTCCAAAAGTGCGATCTGGGCATCGGCCTGGCCGATCTTCGCCCTCAGTATCCGAATCTGCGTGCGATCGTGTTTGGCCAGCGCTTCGTTGTATTGCTTGTTGTACTGCTCTTTTTCGGTGGACCACTTGACGCGCTCGAGCCGCAGATCCCGATCATCGAGCAAACCGAGCAGGTCCCCGACCCGCACCAAGTCCCCGGGGCGAATCGCAGATTCCTTGATGTAGCCGTTAAACGGGGCGGCCACCACTCGCTGCACAGTTCCTTCAATGTTGGTGGGTGCCGTCACCCGGTATTCGACCGTATAGAGCGAAAAAAAGATCGCCAAGGCAACGACAGCGATCAGCACCAGCTTGCGGATCAGATATCCCGGCCCAAGAAGCCGCTTGAGCTGCCGGGCGAGCGCATCACCGGCTTTGCGAATCAGCCATCGCTCATCAGCTCGTTTGACGAAAAGAATCGGTCCCACCAGGCCGGCAACGGTCTGCAGCAGATCGACCTGCTCCGGGCTAAACGGTCTATCTGCGGGACGCTCCAGCGTCAACGCTGCCCGGTATTTGCCCTTTATCTCGATGGGAATCGTGCAGATGGCGCCGGAATCGTGCTGCCGGTTCAGTTCGTTGTGCGATCGGACAGCCAGCGGAACCGCATCGGTCGGGATCGGATAGACGATCGCCGCCTTTTGATCGATGGCCTCATCCATAGCCGCCCCGATGCCCCGCACCAAATTGGTTTGCTTGCCGAAATCGGCGCTGTGGGACATGGAGGTCACCCGAACATGGCTACCGGACGTAAAACCGATACTGACGCGGTCGCACGCAAGGCTGTCGGCCATGCGGGTGACAAACGCCATGGCGGCTGCGTGAAAAGATTCATGCTCCACAGCGGTGGCCGCCAGGTCCAGCACGCTTTGCAGACGCTCGTTGACCTTCTCGCTTTTCAACGCTTCGCTGCGGCGCACCAGCACCTCTATCCAGGCAGCGCCCCAGTGCAGCTGACGCATGATATGCTGCACGGCATTGATATCCGGCTCGTCGACACCCAGCACCACGGTGCCGTGTATCTGTTTGTCGATTTCGATGGGATAGGCGACGTGAAAGTTTTCCGGAAATTGATTCGGGGAAGAAGGATTCGGATCTTTTTCCAACAACAGGCCGCGGCGCTCCTTCAGGGAGCGTTCCGCGGCCTGGGTCAGGTGACCCATGTTCATTTTGGCATCCGGCCAAACCGCAACCGGTGTGAAGGGCCCCCGATCCGCCGGCCCCATGAGCACCATGGCACAGCGCACACCCCCGAGCATTCGGCACTGCAATGGCAGCCAACTTTGGCAAAACGCCTTGGGAGTAGACGCCTCGACGAACTGGCGCCAGAACAGCTGCTCCGGATCTCCCTGAAAGCGCTGCCTGGCTGATCCTACCGGTCGATAGATCGGCGGGTCTTTTTTTGAATCCGGTGGAGGATGTTCCATAACGAATTTAGGTCACAAAAGTTGCCGTCCACGGATTTATTTTCATGGTAATGCAAGCCGTTTTTGGGTGCCTGCGTAAATAGAAACTACTGAACGGACGTGCCGTCCGGCCGCTGAATTCCGATATCGAGTTTGCCGAATTTGTTTTCGTAGTCGGCCAGCACGTTGTTGAGCAGCATCGCCAGGCGCTTGGCGGCAAAGGGGCTCATCACGATACGGTCGCTCAGCTGAACCTTCACTTCTTTTTGTCCGGCATGCCAGGCCTGGTTCAGCCCAAACAGCAGCACGATCTCTTCCCTGCCCCCGGCCACGTTGGCCACGTTGGCATACACGCTGCGCATGTTGGCATCGTCCCACAAAATCTTTGTCTGACCGATGGTCTGTGTCGGCGCTCCGGTCTGCTCCACTTTTTTGTCTTTTTCTTCAGCTGCCATAACCCCTCCTTACCATTGAATAATTATGTGAATTTTCCATCCCGATACTATCCGTATCCACCCGCGAAGTCAACCAAAACCCCAAAAAGGGACGTTGGTAGGTTTTCTAGTTATCTGCCAGCTCAGTTTCAGTCCGCGCCTTTTCAATCGCCTGTTTGACGGAGGTATGCGCCAATCCGCAAATTCGTCCCAAACGCGCATACGATGCGCCGGCTTCTTCATACGCTCTAAGCAAAAACAGGCGCCGCGCCGTGCTCACCGACCGAACGCGGCTGCCACTTAAAACCAACACCTTGGAAATACGCGAGGATCTGCAAACTTCTGCCAATATGCGTTCAACGCTCGAAGTTTTCCGGGGATGTCGCTTCTCGCACTTTTTTAACGTGCACTCCACGAACGATCCGTCTCCCAGAATGCGCTCATCACCCTTTTCCCGCTCTTCTTTAGGGCAGGCGGCGTACTTCTCGCGTCCGCCGCTGCTTCGGATCAGACCGCCACCGCGCAGTTCTTCGCGCACCCCTTGTTGAAAGCCTGCCTTCACGAACGCTCGGTACTTCCGACGAGCCTTTCCCACTTGATTGTCGAACCAGCGCAACACCGAGTCCACATCCTGGCAGGCATAATTTCTCTTTCCCAATATCACGGAATGGCCTGTGTATGGGTTCAAATCGAGTTGACCCAAGTCCATGAGCAGATTACCGCGTACGGGATTGAGATGAATATAGCGAACCAGTTCGAGAAAATACGGCTCCTCTTCGACGACGATACTCTTATAACGATTTTGAAACAAATGCCCGCTGCGTTTATGCCTTTTATTATGCCAGACTGAATACCCTGTCATCAGCCGGCGCATGATTTCAACCATCGAAGCCACTTGTGGTCGGAGAAGCAGATGGAAATGATTCGGCATCAACGCCCAGGCGTATAACTTGGCTTGGCCTTCGATGATGATCTCGGAAAGTCTTTCGAGAAACTCCTGCCTATCGTTTCGGTCTCGATAGATCTCACGCTTTTCGATACCGCGGGCCATAATGTGCTGCAGCACTCCCGGGATATCCAATCGTGCGGCTCTCGGCATGGCAGGACCTAACTCCTTTTTGAATCCAACGTGATTATGGCTTCAATTTACAACTGCTTTCCCTGTTCAACAAAAATCCTTCAAAACCTACCAACGTCCCTGATATCGGGGCGACGTACTTCTTCCTCTGGATGTCGCCGCAGATGCTGACGCACCGTTGTGTGCTGCTACGGCTCTTCCTGTATCATCGTTTTCGATGTCTTGATTTTTTGAAGTCCTTATCGCCCTTTTTCGACAGCGATATCTCAATGTCCTCGTTTGGATCACTCTTCTTTACTTCGCAGACAAACTGTTTCAGCCAGGAAGAGCAGGCCCGCATCTTCACCTCATGCCACGATTCTGATTGAGCCTGGTTCCAGGACCAGCCAAACCGCTTGTGATGATCTGAACGACCATTGCGCTTATGATCATTATGATGATGGTCGAAGAAACGGTGCCAGCCGTGGCTCTTTTTACCATGATGGTTATAATCGCTGTGGGATTTCCGATAGAAACCGAAATCGACGTCGGTATTTATCTCACCGGCTGCAAGCATCACTGGATCGGAACGATGCGTGAGCCGATCGCCATCGCTGTCTATCGCCTCATCCGATCCCTGGTTCTCAAGGGTAGATCGCCAACCGGACAAAACACCGCCGCACACAAAATTCTTACAGGAAATCTCAACCTTGTAGTTGCCCGGATCCAGATCACCGAACTGATAAAATCCTTGAGCATCGGCGATGGTAGTAACGATTTTCTTTCCTCTAGCGTCGAGCAGGTTGACAATAACGCCTTCGATCCCCGGTTCACCCGCATCCTGGATACCGTCCTTGTCCAGATCGTTCCAGACAAAGTCTCCAATCGACGCTTTGTGCGGCGCCATTCCGAGCCAATGTGCCGGGTCCGTGTCTTCGACAACAGTCCCGCCGTCGACAGCCTTGCCACTGGCGGTGGCAAGGTTGGCGTGCTGGCCTTCGGTGGCAAGGGTGGTCCAGGTATAAAACCAGGTTTCCCCTGGATCCAGGAGACCGTCGCGATCACTGTCGCCGATGTTCCACCCTTGGTCCAGGATCGGGTTCGGCGTGAAGTCATCGGACAACTCACCCGGGGTTTCATTGTCGTCCACCACCCAAACATTTTCCAGGGCGATCTCTCCCGGGTTTGTCACCACGTAGGTAAACTGCACTGTCTCTCCTACCGGAACCTCCAATCCCGGTGCACTGTCCGCATCAAGTCCGAGACCGTCGCCTGGCATCCAGCCGCTTGATCCGCCGCCGCTGTCTTCGCTGAGATCGGCCCCCTTCTCGTTTTGCGCTTCAAACTGGTTTTTGGCGTCCTCATAATTGCCCGAGGCAAATGCTGCCTGGACCATATCGATGATCTCGGCCTGCGAGAACGCGTAATCGATATGCGGGTGGGCTGCATTTAAAAGGGCTGCTGTTGAATGGCGAAGCAGGGCATTTTCTTTGCCGCCCTTTGTCCGCAGGGCATCCAGCAAACTCTTGCATCCGGAGGCGTTCACATCGAAGATTTTTTCGTACCGGTCACCGGGCCGGAATCCAACCCAATCATCAAAATGATGCCTCTGCTTCCAGTATCCGGGACTGAGCCCCTCAGTGCCCTGTCCGCTCTCAACGACCTGGACGTATTTCTCTATGTCGATTGCCACCCTGAGCTCGTGAGTGACTTCAACGGTCCATTGGTCCAGATCGGTAACGTTGGAAAGGTAAACACCGTCAGGCCTGAGAGGAGACCCCACGGCTGTAGCGGTATTGATGACTTCCCCAAGGATGCCGTCGTTCATCGTGGCGGTGTAAGCCCGATCGAACTCGACCACCTGCCCCGGTTGCAGGATACCACTCCAGATTTCATGATTACCGGACGGGTTGATCAACGCGTCGTGCACCTGGGCGCCGTCGCTTAGGACCACATCGCCGATGTTCTCCACTCGGAAGTGGAAGAATATGTTCTCACCGGTTTCGGCCTCCGCCGGTCCGGTTTTGGTCAAATCAATGCCAGTAGTAAAAAAACCAAAATCGATGTCGGATGCTATTTCACCGCCCGTCAGTGCCACCGGATCGGAGCGGTGCGTGTCGGGGTCACCGTCGCTATCGCTTGCATTGTCAGTTCCACGATTCGGCAATGTAGCCCACCAACCTTCCAGTACGCCGCCGGAGACAAAGTTATCATCGGCAACCTCCACGACATAGGTGCCCTCTGCGATGTCGGTAAACTCGTAGAAGCCGCTTGCATCCGTGAAGGTCGATGCAACCACCGTCTCATCGTCACCCAGCAGATTCACGAAAACGCCTGCAATGCCTGGCTCATCGGTGTCCTGGATGCCGTCGACAAGATGGCCGGCACCGTGGTACAGATCATGCCAGACAAAATCTCCCAGGCTGGCGGTGCTCGGAGCTGTTTGATTGATGGTCACGCTGACTGTCGCCGTATCGGTCAACAACCCATCGCTTGTGGTGTAGGTGAAGCTGTCAGATCCGAAGAAATTGGCGGCAGGTGTGTAAGTGATCGTGTCATCCGCATTGATTTCAACCGTTCCGTGGCCGGGGTTAGTGATCGCGGTGACGGAAAGTACGTCTTCGTCCACATCATAGTCGTTGCTCAGCACAGCCACGCTGATCTGCGTATCCTGGTCTGTCTCCACAGCATCATCATTGGCCACAGGAGGATCGTTGACCGGCGTGACGGTGACTGTGACAGTAGCGATGTCACTCAAATTGCCATCGGAGACCGTATAGCTGAAGCTGTCGGTTCCGAACCAGTCGGGCTTCGGGGTGTACAGCAGGGTCTCGTCCGCATTGAGCGAGACAATCCCGTTCGCACCCTGACCGAAATCCGACACGATCAACGCATCTCCGTCCACATCCTCATCATTTGATAGTACGTCGATGGACACCGGCGTATCTTCTGCCGTAGTCGCGTCATCGTCTGCCGCCACCGGCGCATCGTTGACCGGTGCAACGACTATCGTGACGGTTGCCATGTTGGAATCCACCCGCCCGTCATTGGCAGCATAGGTAAAGCTGTCTATGCCGTTGAAATTCAGATCCGGCGTGTACGTAAAAGAGCCGTCTGCATTCAGGGTCAGGTCTCCATTGGCGGGGTTGCTGATCCATATGGCCGACAACGAATCCTGATCCGCATCGCTGTCATTGCCGAGCACGCCCGGCCCTGCTACCAGCAGCGTGTCATCCTCATCGACTTCGTAATTATCATCCACCGCAATCGGGGCAACGTTTATATCAGTGACATCGATCGCCACCAATTCCTCGTCAGCAAGCTCGCCGTCAGACACCGAAAAAGTCACAAAGTAGGTGCCCGACCCCTGCGCCTCGGTGGGAATCCAGCTGAAGGTGCGCGTTTCCGGATCGAAGGTGGCCCCTTCAGGGATACCGGTTGCACCAAAAATCAGTGTCTGAACCGGCAGATCCGCATCCGTTCCGTCAATGGTGAACGTTAACTCCTCCCCTTCGGTGATGCTTCGATCGCCGATCGGTGCGAGCACCGGTGCCTGGTTCACCTCATCGACGGTGATGGTGAAGAGCTCAAAATCTTCCAACTCCCCATCGCTGACGCGGATCGTAACGCCGTACTCGCCCGGTCCGTGCGCTTCTGTGGGCGTCCAGGCAAATACGCCCGTGACTGGGTCAACCGACGCACCTTCCGGCGCACCCGCATCAAGACTGAAGG
>LJNK01000084.1 GCA_001303025.1 Deltaproteobacteria bacterium SG8_13 | reverse complement strand
GTTAAATCCAGGAGGAAAGCTATGGGAGTTACGGCAATGATAGGGTTTTTTCAGAAGGGGGGGCTGTTCATGTACCCCATCCTGCTTGTTTTCGCGGCCGGAATGGCCATTACCATCGAGCGCTGGCTTGAGCTGAGCCGCACCCGGACCGTCAACAGCAGGATGTGGAACTTGATCCATCCCGTGCTGGCAAAGGGCGAGTTCGACAAGGTCCGGGAGATGGTCAGCAGGGACAAATCCGTTATTTCGAAGATGCTCGGGATGGGTCTGGCCCGCATGGGTGCTGTCCGGCGGCGGGAAGACATCGAGATCGCCATGGAAGAGAGCATGATGGAGATCATCCCCCAGCTTGAAAAGCGTACGCCTTACGTGGCTCTCCTCGCCAATATCGCCACCCTGCTGGGGCTGCTCGGTACGATCATGGGGCTCATCGAGGCCTTCACGGCCGTTGCCAACGCGAACCCCGCTGAGAAGGCCGACCTGCTCTCGGCCAGCATCTCCGTGGCCATGAACACCACCGCGTTCGGGCTGATGTCGGCGATCCCGCTTCTGCTTTTCCATGCCATGCTGACCTCGACCACGGGCCAGATCGTGGACAGCATGGAGATGGCCTCGGTAAAGGCGCTCAACAGCATCGCCGATTTCAATAAACGGTTCTTCGAGGCGAAAACTGAATTCCCGGTCGAAAACCGGCAGGCTGCCGCTGCGGAATATCAGATGGAGACGGCGCAGTGAGATCCCTGGCGAAGCGCCGATGTACGGGCATGTGAATGTTAAAAATGGGAGAATATCTGGACTCGAATCCGGACATAAAAACAACTTTCAGGAGGTGGACAATGATCTTGGAAAAGAAAGGTATCCTCGTTACGCTGTCAGTCGTTCTCTTATTTGGCTTCTCGATGGCAGGCTGCGCCAAGAAGCCCGCAGAACCCGGCCCGGGTGAACAGATGACACAAACCAGGGCTCTGGAGGAGACTCAGACCACTCCAGGAAATGTGGAGGTGTTGCCACCCGAAGAGCCGAAAGCCATGGTGCCGGAATCTGCCCGGGAGATGGCTGCTTTTGACATTTCCGACCTTGTCGATGTGTTCTTCGCCCTTGACCAGTCGGACCTCACTTCCGAGGGGAAGGACAAGCTTGCCAGGAACGCCGGGCTTCTCAAAACCGCTTCGGATGTCAAGGTCGTGGTCGAAGGTCACTGTGATGAGAGGGGTACCAACGAATACAACCTCGGTCTGGGTGAGCGCCGTGCCAACGCAGTAAAGAACTATCTCGTCTCACTGGGGGTCCCCACCTCCAGGATCAAGACGATCAGTTACGGTGAAGAGAAGCCCTTCGCTGTTGCGCACAACGAGACAGCCTGGAAGCAGAACAGGCGGGCCCATTTCGGCCTTCAATAGCTGTGGGGAACCGTTGGGGCCGGACCTCACATTCTCAGGTTTTAAACATGAAGTTGTGAGAATGTGAGGTTCGACCTCAATAGGGATAGATCTTAAGTTCGCACCTTGCTCATTACACTTTGGTCCGAGTGTTTTTCAATTTCTTTAAAAAACACTAAAATACAAAAGACAAAACCTGGAATCCCGTGTGTGGAGTTGGAGTCGGGAAGGATACCCCTTGGGGTCAGAGCTCAGATTCTCAGGTTTTATGTTTTTTCCGGCCAAAGTGATCCTGCACTGGACATCTTGAGATGGCAGGAATTGACAAATTCCCGTCCTGACCCCATGCCTGCCTGACCCATGCTTGCCCTTCTTAATCCCCATGAATGAACAACCCCTTGATCTCTTCGTTGAGCACCTTTCCCATGGTGTTTCTGGGCAGTTCCTGAACGAAAATGATATCCTTGGGGCATTTCCAGTCGTGGAGATGCTGCCTGCAATAAGCCCGGATCTCATCTTCGTTAAGCGTTGCTCCCTTGCTGACGACCACCGCTGCCACGACTTTTTCGCCCCACTGCTCATCAGCCACACCCACGACGGCAGACTCCGCAACACCTTCAAGCTTATTGATGATCCCCTGGATCTCCTTGGGCGAGATGTTCTCACCGCCTGAGATGATAATGTGCTTCAGGCGGTCAGTGATATAGAAATACCCGTCTTCGTCCATCTTCCCCAGATCCCCCGAACGGAACCAGCCGTCCACGAACGCCTCGGCTGTCTCCCCGGGCTTGCGCCAGTACCCGGGTGTAATGGACGGCCCCATGAGCCACAGCTCACCTTCCTGGCCCCGGTCCACATCCCGGAAGGTCTCCGGATCCACGACCCGCGCCTTGAGCCTGGGCAGGGGCAGGCCGATGGAGCCCGGTTTTTTAACACCCCGGTACGGATTGGAAAAGTTCATTCCCGTCTCAGACATACCCTCCCGCTCCACCGGTTCCTTGCCGAAGGTTCGCTTGATCCTCTTAAAATCCTTTACGGGAAGGGGCGCGGAACCCGATGTCCAGAGCCGGACATGCCCAAAATCGAGTTTCTCCTCTCCGATCCAGTCCATCAGTTTGACATACATCTGGGGAACCGACATGAACACGGAACAGGCACGACCTTCCTCTTTCCCCGTGAGGTGACCCACGACTCGACCGGCCGAGAACCTGTCCAACATGATCACCCGAGACCCTGTCATGAGGGCAGTGTGCAGGGCAAAGCAAAGGCCGTGAACGTGGAAAAGGGGAAGGGCGTGGCACAGCACGTCCGATCCGGTTATCTCCCATATATCTATGATGTTTTTCGCGTCGTGAACCAGGTTCCCGTGGGTCAGGACCGCCCCCTTCGGCGTGCCGGTGGTTCCCGATGTGTAGATGATGAGCGCGGGGTCCTCCGTCGTCAGGGCCGTTCCGGGATCCTGCTGGGAGGCAGTCTTGAACAGGTCCAGCTCCTGGTAAGGCCTTGCGGTATCGACGGCCAGTATCCGCGTCTCCGGACCAACAGCCCTGACCGTGGCCTCCTGAGTGGTTCCACACAGAACAAGGCCAGGGTCCGAGTCCTGCAGAAGATAGTCCATCTCCGATTCCTTGAAACCCGGGTTCAGAGGGACTGCGATGGCGCCGATCTTGAGCAGTGCAAGATACGCTGCGATGAAAATGAGGGATTTTTCGAGGTAGAGGATGACCCGATCACCCCGAGTGACACCCAAGTGCAGGAAACCGTTGGCGAGCCGGTTGGAGTCTGCCTCCAGGTCCCGGAAGGAAACTTCCGTTTCCAGTGTATCCCCCCTGTAGAAGCTGATCGCCGTCTTTCCCCCCCCGACGGAGAAGCACCTTTCGAAGCACCTGGTCAGGGAGTCAGATGTCATGTTTCCCTCCTGTCCCGTGAGGCTCCCAGCCTATCACCTTGTTCGGCAGCCACAAAGCCAGCTCCGGCCAGATGGCCACGAGAATGATAACCGGGACCTCGATGACAATAAAGGGAATAACGCCTTGCAGGATACGGGACATGGGGATGTCCAGGGCGATGGTCTTTACAATATACAGGTTGAGCCTCACAGGAGGCTACACAGGACCGATCTCCAGGCTGACCGTCATGATGATGGCAAACCAGGCCAGTTCTCGGTGTCAGAGCACTTTGGCACTATGGAGCCGGAGAAGGTGATCTAAATACCGGCAACAGGATCACTCGTGATGCTTCCAGGGATCAGGCATACACACAATCCGGGATAGCAGATTTCCAGGGTCTTATCAGTTCGGCAATAAGAAGATTTATATGCAAAAATAACTGACCAGGTCAAAAATTGTCAGGTTCCGAGCCTGACCCCCTTGAACTCGCCCGGAGAAGACTCTCTTGTACAGTCATTAGGTGATCGTGCATGGCTTGATACGCGCCCTCCTGGTCCCGTTCACTGATAGCGCGCACCAGGAGCTCGTGCTGCCCGAAACTTTTGTGATCGGCGGGCGGGTAGTCTGGTTTGTCGCGCAGGCGGCCCCAGACGACGGTCCGGCGTATAGCGTTTAACTGGTCAAACAGGGCCAGCAGGACCGTGTTTCCCGTGGCTTCGGCTACCGTACGGTGAAGCCGGTTGTCGGCGTTTTCATATTGTCGCCATGTTCTGGCCTCGCGTTGGATTCGGTTACAGCGGTGCATTTCTGCAAGATGAGCCCCAGTCGCATGGACAGTGGCTTCACCTGCCAGCATCGGCTCTACCAACAAACGCGCCTGCATGACTTCGAGTGGATTCGATCCTTCCGCTACGGTGGAAATCGACAAGGATTTTTCAACGGAACGAGCTCCGATGAAAGTCCCTTTACCGACCTGCCGCCAAAGTTCACCATCCTGTTCGAGCGTCGACAGAGCTTTGCGCAATGCACCTCGTGAAACACCCAGCAGTGTGCACAGCTCACGCTCTGGCGGCAAGCGGCCGTCAGATGGTAAATCTGGCTGCGCGAGCCAGGCTTTCAGCTGCGTTAATGCGCTCTCTACACTGCCCTTCATGATCTCACACCTCCGCTACTCGATGACGATAAACCATTATGACATATTATACCAATCTGTGTGAATATTTTAACCAATCTTTTAAAATTGCAAAACCAATTTACAATTGGTTAGAATTTAGGTAGTATTGCACGCCTGACATACTCCTACATGACAAGTGGGAAATTAATACCGGACAATCAAGAACCTGATTTAAGGACCATTCGCCGGCTGAAGGTTAAACGTTGGACATTCGCAGGTCTGACCAAACCGACATATGTCATTCAGCCAGCGCGAACAACCGAAACCTGGGAGTGGGAGAAGGAGGAGGTAAATCATGAGGCTTTTTTCCAGAAAATTTGGTGTGGTGTTTGCGTCATTATTACTGGTGATGGTGATGCTCGCCGGTACGGCACAAGCCGGGAAGATACGCATTGCACTAGCCGAAACACCATCCGATGAAGTCGCCGCGTTCTTTGTCGCGCTTGACCGGGCCAAGGCCATGGGGCTTGACTACGAGTGGACGGCTTTCGCCGACGAGGAGTTGGCCATTCAGGCGGTCTTGAGCGGCAAGATGGATATCGGTTTCGGTACGCCTTATGCGGCAATGCAGAAATCCAAGGCGCCTGTTCGGATCATCTTTCAGCTGTCCAAGCTGAAGTTTTTCCCGGTGTCTTCGAAAAAATACTCGTCACTGAAGGACCTGAACGGTGCGCCGATCATGCTGCATTCGCGTGGCGGCGGCACCGATTCGATCGCCAACGTGATCGAAGACCGCGGTTAGGCCAGCGCTCGTATGTACTAGGCTCACAGAACAGGATCGTGGCGCTGATGGCAGGCCAGACGGACCTGACCATCGTCGACCTCGCCAACAAGAACAAGCTCATGGAGCAGGCGGGTGATAAATTCAACGTGCTTCCTATGTTTGAAGTCGATGCCAGCGATGAGGCCCTGTTCGCAAACCTCAACTGGATCAAAGCCAACGAGAAGGACGTGGATATCTTTGTCAAGGCCCTTTTAAGCGTCTACCGGGATATGGTAAAGGACCCCACCATCATCCGGCGTGAAACCAACCCCGACGGTCCCATCGGACAACTGCCGAAAGAGGTTCTCGATGGACTGGACGGGTTTTACAAGGACGCCGTCGAAGGCGGCCTGTACGATCCTGACGGAGGCGGCAAAAAGGCGGCCCTGGCTGATTTTGACTGGTATTCGAGGGCGGGGCAGCTTACCGGTGATCCTGCTAAACTGAAGGTCGAGGATTTCTGGTACATGGTACCCCTTGATCGGGCGATGATGAAATAACCTTCCATTGTGCTGCCGGCGGTGGGCCTGCATTCTCCACTGCCGGCAGCACCTTTTTTTCCGCTATTTCGCTGCTGGTAAACTTTCACATTTCCATCACTGGTAAACTGCTCATGATGCGCTATCGTTCCTATCTGATAACATTTCTTTCGATTTGCATCGTGTTCGGGGCGTGGGAAATCGCTGGAAGAATTCCGGTGAGTTACGCCTTCCCGACATTTACTGAAACGATCGCCGCCTTCTGGGCACTCTTGATAAAAGGCACGCTGTTTGTGGCTTATTTCGAGACCCTCAAGCCGCTTGTCGTAGGTGTGCTGATCTCCGCTTTCGTGGGTATCGGGATCGGCCTGGCCATAGGCCTCAGCCGCATGTCCGACTGGCTGCTCTCACCGATCTTTGTCGTCATGCAGACGGCGCCCCTGGCAGCGCTCATCCCGCTTCTGATCATGATCTATGGGATCGGTCTGACATCGAAGGTGGCCGTGGTTCTGATCATGGCGATGCCGGTGATCGTTCTCAACACGGGCAGCGCCGTGTCCAATACGCCTGCATCGATGGTTGAAATGGCCCGGTCATTCCAGGGGTCGAAGCGGGACATTATTTTCAAGATCATCCTTCCCGCCGCATCACCCATTATATTCGCCGGATTGCGCCTCGGCGTGTCGGCAGGGTTTATCGGCGCCGTACTGGCCGAGCTGAAGATCACCCCCACGGGTGTCGGCGACATCATCACCTTCAGCCGTTCCATCGCCGACTATCCCAGCATGTATGCCGCGATCATGTCGATCATCCTTCTGGCCGTGATCTTTCTGCAGGTTCTGGAACGAATGGAGATTCTTCTCTTCAAAGGCAGAGGTCGAGGTCATGCCTCCGAGGAATAAATGCAGGTGACAGGGAAACAGCGAGAGGTAACAGGTAAGTAATGAGCAATAATACATGTGACATCAGTAATGACAATTATGCAGTGACAGTCCGTAACGTCTACAAGAGCTACGGCGATGTCAAGGCCTTGAAGGATCTGTCGCTCGACTTTCCGCGGGGGCAACTCACCTCACTGCTTGGCCCCTCCGGATGCGGCAAGACGACTCTTTTGAAGATCATAGCCGGACTTTTGCCTGCCGACAGTGGTGAGATCACGGTCAATGGTCATCCCGTTACCGGCCCGGGTCCGGATCGCGCCTTTGTGTTTCAGGATTTTGCCCTGCTGCCCTGGGCGACCGTATTGCGCAACGTCGCCTTCGGACTGGAGCTGCGAGGCGTCAGCAAATCGGAGCGCGAGGCGATCGCCGAAAAATATATCGCCGATGTCGGTTTGTGCGGTTTTGAGAACAGCCATCCCCATGAATTGTCGGGCGGCATGCGCCAACGGGTGGGTCTGGCCCGGGCACTGAGCGTCGATGCGCAGGTTATGCTTCTGGACGAGCCCTTCGCGGCCGTGGATGAGCAGACCCGGCGCAAATTCCAGGAAGACCTGCTCAACCTGGTCAAACATGAGAACAAGACGTTCATATTTGTCACCCATTCCATCGAGGAGGCCGTCTACGTTTCGGACCAGGTCGCCATTTTACTGCCTCGTCCGAGCCGTGTTTCGGAGATCATCAAGCCGGAAGGTTTCAGGCACAAGGATGCCGACAGCATCCGGCGTGATCCGGAGTATCTCGACATCGTCGACCGCATATGGTCTTCGCTTCGCACTTACGTGGAATAGGGCAATACGATGAATATCTTCGGTATCAAACTGCCCTCGATGTCGTCGCTGATCCTGTGGGGGATCCTGTGGGAGATCGTCGGGCGATTGAAATTGACCTTCTTTCTCCCGCCACTGTCGGAGGTCTTTTCGACCCTGATGCAGATCGGCACGACGAAGGTGTTTCTAAAAGCGCTCACGGAGACAGGATACGCTTTTTTTGCAGGCACTTTCATTGCCATCGCAGTCGGCATTCCGGTTGGCATCCTGATGGGGAAGAGTCGTCTCATCGACGAGCTTCTGCTGCCGTGGGTGAACATGTTTCTCAGTGCACCACTGACCGCGCTGGTGCCGGTGATGATGGTGCTGTTCGGGTTCGGGATGAAAGCCATTGTCCTGACGACGACGCTGTTCGCGATCTGGATCATCGTCCTGAACTCGCGTGCGGGGGTCATGCACATTAACCGGTCGCTGGTAGAGATGGCGCATTCCTTTGGAGCCTCTCCAATGGATGCTTTTTCAAAGGTCTATTTCTGGGCGGCGCTTCCCGAGATTTTAAGCGGCGTGCGTATCGGATTCATCCGTGCAGTGAAGGGCGTCATCATCGGCCAGCTGCTGATCTCCATCGTCGGGTTTGGTGCGCTGTTCGAGCTCTATTCAGGGCAGTTCCTGATGAAACACTTCTGGGCGGTGCTGCTGGTCCTGTTCGGTATTTCTTTTACCATTGCCGAGTTTCTCGCTCATCTCCAGAGAAAAGTGGCTTATTACGCCACACAGCGTTAAATATTCGGGAACCTTTGAAGGTATCAGAGCTTCCTTAATGTAAACGAGTAACGATCTAACACAGAAAATTGGAGGCCAAGAATGACCAAATACGTTATCGAACCGGCACCGCCGGCGAGTCTGCCCATCCGGGGTTCCAACAAACGATTTCCCGTCCGCCGTGTTTACTGTGTCGGCCGCAACTATGCCGCCCATACCATCGAGATGGGCGGTGACCCTGACCGGGAAGTTCCGTTCTTTTTCCAGAAAAACCCTGACAACCTCGTGACCGGCGGCGCTGATTTTCCCTATCCGGACAAGTCCAACGATGTCCACCATGAGATCGAAATGATCGTTGCGCTGCACAAGGGCGGCGCCAACATTCCGCTCGAGACTGCCCTGGACCATGTCTGGGGATATGGTGTCGGTCTTGATATGACGCGGCGCGACCTGCAGGGTCAGTGCAAGGAAAAGAGACACCCGTGGGAGATCGGCAAGGCCTTTGATCATTCCGTACCGGCCTCTGACCTTGTGCCTGCCAGTGAAATAGGCCATCCGGCAAACGGCGCCATCTGGCTGAAGGTAAATGGCGAAATGCGTCAACAAGGTGATCTGAACCACATGATCTGGAAGGTGCCCGAGATGATCGCCTACCTGTCCGGCCTGTTCACCCTCGCACCCGGCGACCTGATCCTGTCCGGCACTCCCTCCGGTGTGGGCCCTGTAAAGCGGGGCGATGAACTGGAGGGGCATGTCGATGGCGTGGGCGACCTGCACTGCAAGGTCGTCTGATCAGGGTGTTAGCATCTGCTTCGAGTCATAGGTTGGAAAATAGGATCTGAATGGGCCAATCTCAAAAGAACCCTGCGGCTACGAACCGAAAGTAAAGCCCATTATCTTGCTTTTGGTGCAGCGAATGGGGTCAGGCCGGGAATTTATCAATTCCCGGCCTGATCGATTGCTTTTACCTATAACTGTGCCCATTGCTAAGGTGCCAAGGCTCGGGAAGTCTGCCTTCCCGGATTGAGTAAACGCATGCAGCCTGAAAGCATCGAGGATGATCCTGTTTCTCGTTTTGACATTTATGCTGCATGTCCTTTTCCATTTATAATCTGCTGAGGCAATAGCTTTGCCAAAGCGGAATTAGAAGGTAATGTTAACCTGTTAAACGGGATGGATATTGCTAAATTCCCGGCCTGACCCCCATGGTTCTCCCGCTCATTTCATTGCTTCTGCTATTACTTTTTCCAACTGGTATGGCATGATCGGCTTGAACATGAAACCGATGGGATTTGTTTTTCTGGCGGCGTCAACAGTGGCTGTATCCGTGTGTCCGGTCATGTAGATGATATTATAAGCCTTGTCCCTATTGATCACTCCTGCCGCTTCTATTCCATTCATGCTTCCTTTGAGAACTATGTCCATAAGGATTATATCCGGATCTTGCTCTCTGGCGATATTAATAGCATCTGCTCCATTATCCGCTATCCCCACAACTTCATGATTCAGGCGGACCAACACCATCTTTATATTCAAGGCAAGGATAGCTTCGTCTTCTACAATCAGTACCTTAGCCATCTTTTGTTATGTGCCTAGCAACATCCATTTTTTCCGGGAAAGCTATCTTAAATATGGTCCCTTTATCCGATTTCACTTCTAAATGGCCATCAATCTGGGATGTCAGCATACTCACAAGTTGAAGCCCGAGACCCACCGGCTTATCCATATCAAATCCATCAGGCAAGCCGATTCCATTGTCGGATACCTCCAGGATAACCTTTCCGTGCCCAGCCTTCCTGATCTCAAGGGAAATCTCGGGGTTTTCCATGGTGCCAAAGGCATATTTAAAGGAATTGGTGAGAATTTCGTTAATGATGAGCCCGAGGGGGACAAGACTGTCTATATCCATGTGAACGTCATCAACAAGGGTCTGTATTAATACCTGCTTTTCCATGGCATGGGAGTTTTGAACGTTATGAATCAGGGAGTTAACGTAAGCGCAAACATCTATCTGTTCAAAATTATCCGTACGGTAAAGCTGCTCATGAACTAAAGCCATGGAATTAATCCGGCTCTGGCTTTGCTTGAACATGGCCAGGTATTTGGTGTCATCAACATAATTGGACTGTAAAAACAAAAGCGAGGATATGACTGCCAGGTTGTTCTTGACCCGGTGATGGATTTCCTTGAGGAGAACCTCCTTTTCCCTAAGCGAACGCTTTATTATGATGTCTGCCTCATGCTGGTCTGTTATGTCATATACGATGCCTTGATAATGGGTGATCGTGCCCTCGGCATTTCTCCTTATATGCGTAATATCTTCAACCCATTTGACATGGGAGTCCCTGGTAATGATCCTGTAAGGTTCATGCTTGAACTCTGTGCGGCCCATCTCGCTGCTGAAGGTCGATACCTCCTTCCCTACCCTTTGAAGGTCATCAGGGTGGATCACGTTACTATATGATATGGAGCCTTCCGTGAACTCCTGGGCTGAATAACCGAATAGTCCATGAACGTTCTCTGAAACCAGCTCAACAGGCCAGCCTGCTGTGTTTTGCCATAAGAATATAACTATGGGACTTCTATTTATTATGTTGTTTGCTTCTAAAAGTTCCTGTTCGACTTGTTTCTTCTCCGTAATATCATCACCAGAGAAAATGACTCCGGTGATGTTCCCATCGTCATTACTTATAATCGTGTTATGGAAGGCAACAATCCTCTCGATATTATCCTTGGTAAGAATCGCATTTTCATAGTACTCAACAGATTCTCCATCCCCTGCTATTAGCTGTTTGAATACGCCTTCAACGGTTTCCCTTAACCTTGATGGCAGGTAATTATCAAACCAGTTCTTTCCGATTATTTCGTTTTGTTCGTAACCAAGGATCTGAGCCCCTTTGGGATTGATCATCGTCACGTGCCCTTCTGCATCCAGGGAGCATAGCATTACACCAGCCGTGTCGAGGTACGTTTGGGTCTTTTTTGCCTGTGATCTTATTTCAGCTTCCGCTTCCCTATACTTGGAAAAGTAATTGGATATGAGCAGTCCGGCTACTAGGCAGATAATAATAAAGAATACTCTGACAAAGATTTCTTCAGACGATACTTTCAAGATGATTTGATCGGCAAGCGTTGAGTTGTCGGTAGAAAAAACAAACCCGGCAATGCCTGAGACGATCCAGAAAAGCAAACCAAACAGTGCGGCGCCGCTGATAATGAAATCGGATTTGCTCTCGACCCTGTCTTCGAGTAGCAATATCTTTCTCACTGCCTTGAAGTTCCTCAGGATATCTGCCAGGAGGAGGATAATATACCCTTCGAATATGACCTTGAATTGAATAAAGTTAATAAAGTCCGGAGGAGCTGTGGTCAAGGTCATCTGTGGTGCCCACGGCGATGGATTGAACCTGAAGCTCCATGAGAAAATCGTAGAGAACACAATTGCGAAAAAAATCCTATAGGGAATATCTGCCCCATAAATGTTTGATAATAGCCCTTTCTTTATTTTTTCAGCGCACCATCCATGCCAGAGGATCCATAAGTTATAAACAGGGACAGCGACAAAAACCGCCCAACCATTGTTAGGCAGCCACAGGAACCACATTGTCTGGCCACCTAGACCGAGGGTAGCCGAGAGAAGCCCATATTTCCAACCCCAGGACAATGCTATGAGCATGGGGAATACCAGGCCCCAGACAAAACTAGCTTTATGGGGAGGGATAGAAACATTGAGGGGATAAAAATTAACAAAGAATCCAATTAACCCAAAAGTAAGGGCAACAATAACTTTATATGTCGTTTTTGATCTTTCTGTACTCATGGCATATTCAAGTCTATTGATCCTTGGTTTTGATATGTTTTCCGCATCTTAACTTAAAATCGCGCACTTATAGCAGAATTTAATGGTTTCCTCAATCTTTCGGCAAACTCTAGATATAATAATGTATCTCCATTAACCCCTTGAACTTTTTTATCTTCAGTATGTCAGCCGGGGTTTGCCTATGCCGGGAAAACCATGGGCCAATGGAGTCAGGCCCGGAATTTAGCAATAAGCCTTCAAAGTTGACAGGAATTGGCAAATTCACACCTGACCCACCAAGTGTCCCGGTTGAAAAAGCTGTCGGCGGCGTAAGCGCAAAAAAGAAGCGGGGTGACGATGGTCCGGCCCCCGCTCCTTCTTTCCTTTTTTCCTTTACCGTTACAGAATCTGGCTCAAGAACAGCTTGGTCCGCTCATGCCGCGGATTGTCGAAGAAATCGTGCGGGTTGTTCTCCTCCACGATCTGCCCGTCGTCCATGAACAATACCCGGTCGGCGACGCTCTTGGCGAAGCCCATTTCGTGGCTCACCACCAGCATGGTCATCCCCTCCCTGGCGAGGTCGATCATGACATCGAGGACCTCCTTGATCATCTCGGGGTCGAGGGCGCTGGTCGGCTCGTCAAACAGCATCACCCGCGGGCTCATGCAGAGGCTGCGGGCGATGGCGACGCGTTGCTGCTGGCCGCCGGAGAGTTGTCCCGGGTATTTCTTCGCCTGTTCGGCGATCTTGACCTTCTTCAGGTACATCATGGCCGTCTCCTCGGCCTCCTGCTTCGGCATCTTGCGCACCCAGATGGGCCCCAGGGTCAAATTCTCCATGATGGTCAGGTGGGGGAAGAGATTAAAGTGCTGGAACACCATGCCGACCTCGGCGCGCACCTTCTCGATGTTCTTGATGTCGTTCGTCAGCTCGATACCGTCAACGATTATCCGGCCGCGCTGGTGCTCCTCGAGGCGGTTGATGCAGCGTATCAAGGTCGATTTGCCGGAGCCCGAGGGACCGCAGATGACGATCCGCTCCTTCTCCTGCACCCGCAGGTTGATGTCGGAGAGGACATGGAACTCGCCGTACCATTTGTGCATGCCGATGATCTCGATGATCGATCGATCGGTGTTCGATGGGGTTTGCTTGATCCTTTTGTCAGCCATTGGGTATCCCGTCCTGAGTATCAGTGGCCGGTGTGAAGGGCCTTTTCAAGTTTGCGGCTGTAGCTCGACATGGCGTAGCAGAAAATGAAGTAGAGCAATGCCAGAGAAAGATAAGCCTCGCTGGAAAAACCCATCCATTCCGGGTTCGAGAGGGTAACTTTGGTTGTCTTGAGCACGTCGTAGAGGGCGATAATAACCACCAGCGAGGTGTCCTTGAAGGCCGAGATGAGGATGCCGACGCTCGGCGGAATGACGATCTTCAACGCCTGCGGAAGGATGATCAGACGCATCGCCTGGCCGTAATTCAGGCCGAGTGAGTCGGCCGCCTCGTACTGCCCTTTGGGGATCGCCTGCAGTCCGCCGCGGACCACTTCGGCGATGTAGGCGGCAGTAAAGAGGATGATCGCCACCTGGGCGCGCAGCACCTTATC
>LJNK01000046.1 GCA_001303025.1 Deltaproteobacteria bacterium SG8_13 | reverse complement strand
ACCCGAAAACCGGCAAAGTGAAACAAGCCGGCGGGCTGCTCCGGCGCGCACAACCAGCTGAAGTGACCAACGGATCACCCGCCCCGGCTCGTGCGGCCGCTGCCCGGCCGGGGTCGAGCCATTGAACCCGAAATTCCACCCGCGTGCGTTATTCGTTCGCGAACCGGTCGGCAAGCTGTTGCCACTGTTCCGGCAGCAGCAGTCCCACGAGCTGAAACTCTTTTCCTCCCAGCGGTGCATATATGCCGGCGCCGGCCTCACCGGTGTAGGCACCGGAGGCCGCCCGCATGAGGTTGCCGTGGGCGACGAGAACCGTGTTGGTTCCGGGTTTCGGCGGTCGGCCCAATTCCCGTTGCGCCCGCTCGACAACCGCCTCCGGTCCACCGACCATGTCCGCCACCCGCATGTTCATGATCGCCAGTGTCGGCACCACGGGCCCTATGTCCATGAGCTGCGCGGTTTGCCGGGTGCGGCAGTATTGACTCGACAGCACCCGGCCGATGGGTATGTCAAGACGGCGAATGGCATCACCGATTCGGCGCGCAGCGGCCCGACCCTGATCCGATAGCTGCCGCATCCGTTGCGGGTCGCAGCTCGTCCACCCGCCTTCGGCCGTGACGCGATCGTCCTGGGACCAGTCGGTTGCGGCGTGGCGAAAGTAGATGACATATCCGCCCTGCCGAAGGGCATCGACCAGGTCCCGGCCGGACAGCGGTTGTTGGGCAAGGTCGTGTTCAGCCGACCCGGCAACGGCTGCAACCGCCCAGAAACAGGAAACTGCCAGCATGCCGGCCGTTTTTATTTTCATCATTGTCGCTTTTATCTCCTCGATCGCGGTTCCGGCCCCGGCGGCGCCGCGCGCAGCACCGGGGGCACCGGGCAGTCCGGCTGCGAAAAGAACATGTTGGATAAAAGTCGGGCCTGCATTTCGTTGCCGCTGCCGTCAAGTGCTCTGAACGGCCAGTCTTTGCACCGGCCGTTCTTCGATGGGCCAGTGAACGATGGCGGCCATGATGCCCAAGGCAACGGCCAGCCACCACACCACGTCATAGCTGCCGCTTCGGTCAAACAGCCATCCGCCGAGCCACACGCCGATAAAGCTTCCGATCTGATGGCCGAGAAATACGAAACCATACAGCAGTGCCATGTAGCGGGTCCCGAACATGACCGCCACCAGGCCCGAGGTCGCCGGCACGGTCGCCAGCCACAAAAACCCCATGACGGCGCTGAAGGTGTAAACCGTGCCGAGGCTGTGCGGAACCATCAAAAACAAGGTGATGGCCGCGGCGCGACCCAGGTAGATCATCACCAGCACGTGACGCTTTAAAATCCTGCCGGACAAAACTCCGGAGAGATAGGCGCCGAATACGTTGCACAAACCGATGATCGAGATGCTCCAGGCACCGACGCCGGCGTCAAAACCGATATCGGACAGAAAGGCGGGCATGTGCGCGGTGATGAAGGCAACGTGAAAACCGCAGACAAAAAACCCGGTCACCAGCAGCACGTACGATCGGTAACCGAACGCTTCCTGCAGGGCCTGGCGCACCGTTTGGCCCTCGGAGCGCTGCACGGCTTCCTGTTTTCCCGAGTAGGGCGCCAGCGGCATGGCCAGAAGGGCCATGGACAGAGACGATCCGGCCAGGATGTTGAGGGCCGTCGCCCAACCGAAGGCATCGATCAGCATCTGCGCGAGCGGTACCACCGCGAACTGGCCGATAGAGCCGGCTGCGGTGCCCAGCCCCAGTGCCCACTGCCGCCGCTCTTCGCCAACCGCCCGGGCCATGGCCGGCAAAATAATCCCGAAGGAGGTCCCGGCCACTCCGGCGCCGGCCAGCAGGCCGGCGGAAGCGTTGAGCGTCCAGGGATCGTCGACCCCCGACATGAGCAGCATGCCCAGGGCATAGAGGATCGTTCCGACGACGATCACTTTGACATTGCCGAAACGATCGGCGATTCCGCCGGCGAAAACCGCAACGATCCCCCAAAACAGGTTCTGAACGGCCAGGGCCACGGAAATGACTTCCCGTCCCCACCCGTTTGCTTCGGTGATCGGCTTGACAAACAGCCCGAATCCGGAGCGGTAGCCAAACGACAGCAGCAACAGCAGGCACGCGGAAAAAATCAACCACCCGCCGAGCGGACGGCTTTCAGACACGGTAGTATTTTTCATCGGATCGGATCTCCGTAACAGATGCAAGGTCCGTCGGCGGCGAAAATTACGATGCGAGCTCTCGGGGCCCGAGGAAAGGGCCACAACCTCCCCGGCTGACGCATGTTTTGTGCGTGAAGCAGGGAAGGGGAGAGCCTGTTTGCCGCCTTCGGCGTAAAATCCGCCGGGAAGCGTCAGCAGGTGATAAGGGTTGTGTCCAGCCAGCCGTAGACTTCCACGTCCACGGTTTCGCCGGCAAAGGGCTGGTGTTCGGTTTTCAGGTAGGTGCCGTTGATTGCCCGGTAAAACCGCCGGTAGGGGTTGCGCTTGAGAACCCGGACCAGCATGGCGTACATGTTTGATTGGCGAAGCTGAGCAGCTTGCGCGGCAACCAGTTTTTTGCCGATTCCCCGCCGCTGCAAATGCTTCAGTACATACAGGGTGTAGATTTCACCGCTGTAGATATCATTTCCGTGTCGTTCCCGACCGCCGGTAACAAAGCCGACAACCCTGCCGGCATCTTCGGCCACAAAACTGGAGACCTGCCTGCCGTTGATCTCGCTGGTAAATGTCTGTTCGTGACGGTCTGCCGACATTTCATACAAGTAACCGTAAGGCACCATGCTCAGGTAGGTATCCCGCCACGTCTGCACGTAGATGCGAGACATTGCCGGTGCATCAGCTGCCCGAGATGGCCGAATCACCATGTGCTTCCACCCATGATTAATCCCAATTTTTGATAACATAATACTGCAACCCGAGCAGGTCAAAGGAAACCGGGGGCGCCCCTGCACAATTCAATCCGCAGCGGCAGCGGGCGCACCTTTGCCGTGTTTCCTTTCGAATTTTCGGCAGGCTGTGACCCGGATCGTTTTCTTCCGGCTGCATGAAGCCCCCTGCAACAAGCCGCAGGGAACTTGATTGTCACAAATCGGGCAGCATTCATCAAGGCCCTGCTGCCCGATGGGACAGGCGGATTTCTCATAGGAGGACGCACGCAGGATTTTCTGTGCGAAAATTTTACGGCGGGAACTTTGACCTTGTGACCGCAGAGGACAAGCTGGTATACATTGTTTTCCGTTTGCGACCAAAACAGGTTTGCCCGCCGAATCATTGATCAGGATGCAGAGAAACCACGCCATGCAATACGCTCTGCTGGCCATTATATGGATCTGCTGGTGCACGCTTCACAGTGCCTTGATCAGCCTGTCGGTTACCGAACGACTTCGTAAGCGCTACCCGGGCGGATTTCGCTGCTATCGAATCCTTTACAACCTGGCGAGTGTTTTGACCCTGCTGCCGGTGCTTTTTTACAGCTATTCGTTGCGGGGGGAGCCGATTATCGCCTGGCAGGGCCCTTGGAGGATCGTGCCGATCCTGCTGGCTGTCGCCGCCCTGTTTTTCCTGGTGGCAGGGGCGCAGCGCTACGATCTGCGCCAGTTTCTCGGACTGCGACAGCTTGCGGACGAAAAGGCCTGCAGCGTGCTCACCGACGACTGCACCTTAGACACCGGCGGGGTGCTTTCCGTTGTCCGCCACCCCTGGTACAGCGGGGGCATCCTCGTTGTCTGGGCCCGGCCGCTGGACCGGGCCGCCATTGTCACCAATCTGGTGATCAGCGGGTATTTCGTGGTGGGCGCGGTGCTGGAGGAACGGAAGCTGAAGCTGCAGTTCGGCCGGCAGTACGCGGACTATCAACAGCGCGTGTCCATGCTGCTTCCGATCAACTGGGCCCGCGGTCTGCTGTTTCGCAAGAACCGACCCCGTCGGTAAGCGGCGGGCAGCTCCCTTCTGATGGTCTGCAGCCCCTTTGTCTACGGTTGAAACCCTGCCGAAGATCCTTATTCTGGTAAGTAGTTGCCCACCACCAAGGGCTTTGCCCAAAGGCGATATGATCGATGAAAACCGTTAAACCCGACAAGAAGAAACGGGTTTACTTCGAACAGGTCAAGGCGCAGCACACCACGCACTGGGACTTGGATTACCTGAGCCAGGCCGAACTCGAAGCACTGTATACGAAAAACCGCCGCCGCCGCGGATACGGACGGCGGCAGCCGAACCGGGGGCGGAGCGGGAAATTACCGGCAGCTGCCGTTGCCGGCGCAGCCGCCGTGTTGCTGGCGCTTATCCTGTTGCTCGCATTTCGCTGCGGACTGCAGTGACCCGGACACGGTGTCCCGAAAACAAGCGGGCGATAGCCAATTGCCGCACCGGTGACCGCGTTTTCGTCAGCGGTTGCCACCGCTGTCAACGGAGGGAAACCTATGAGCGAGGTTTTGCGAACGCCAGAGGAACGATTCGACCGTCTGCCCGGATTTGCGTATTCGCCGAACTACTTGGAGGATCTGAAAGGCTACGAGGGGATGCGGATGCATTACGTGGACGAGGGGCCGGCCGATGCAGTCCCTGTTTTCCTCTGCCTGCACGGTGAGCCGACCTGGAGCTATCTGTATCGCAAGATGATTCCGGTCTTTACCGCTGCCGGCTTTCGGGCGGTTGCCCCGGATTTTTTCGGGTTCGGCCGATCGGACAAGCCCGTGGAGGACAGCGTCTATCAGTTCGATTTTCACCGCGACTTTCTCATCGCCTTCATCGAGCGACTCGACCTGAACCGCATCGTGCTTGTTTGCCAGGACTGGGGCGGTCTGCTGGGGTTGACCCTGCCGATGGAGATGCCCGATCGCTTCACGCACCTGATCGTGATGAACACCACCCTGGCGACCGGAACCGTCGCTTTGCCGAGCGGTTTCGTGGCCTGGCGGCAGTTCGTTGCCGACAACCCGGACTTTAACGTCACCGCGCTGATGAAGCGCGCGAATCCGCAGCTCTCCGATCGGGAGTGCAGCGCTTACGGCGCGCCGTTTCCGGATGTGCGTTACAAGGCCGGCGTGCGGCGGTTTCCGGCCATGGTGCCGGACCGACCGGATGCCCCGGGAGCGGCACTGTCCCAAAAGGCCCGGCTCTGGCTCCAATCGAAGTGGTCCGGTGAATCCTTCATGGCCGTTGGTATGCAGGATCCGGTTTTGGGGCCCACTGTGATGCGGGCCCTGCAACGGGTAATCAAGGGGTGTCCCCCGCCGCACGAAATGCCCGATGCCGGCCACTTCGTGCAGGAACAGGGCGAGGAGGTGGCCAAAAGGGCCCTGGAGGCATTCGGTCTGTAACCTGTGTCTCCGCATCCAGCAGTGATCCGCAGCATTTCGGGAATATCGCCCTGTGCTGCAAGACGTTGCAGTGGCGACGGGACGACGGCAATCGGTAAAAACCTAAACGCCGCTTCAGGTGTGTCCGCTGGCGGCACGTTTGGCCCGGCTTTATGCGTGTTGCACGGGGGGAAGTATTTCCAAGTGCGGACGCAAGGCTCCCAAGCCCGTTGAGACCGGCAAATCCGCGCGGAAAGCCGCAGCCTGCTATGACAAGGCCACCACTTTTTTAGGGCACTGCCAGCACCAGCCCGGCGACCCATGACATCGATTGCGCATCCGCTGCGTTTTCAGGCGCGGCCTTTTCCACCGACCAGCCCGCGGATTGCATCAGCCGGGCCACATCGATGCCGAATCCGGACATGGAGGGCCTGGCGGATTGCGGGTGGCGGCATTTTCCTTGTCCGGACAGCACCGGGCAGTCCGGCTGATCGTGGCAGAAAATCTGTTTGCAGGATCCGCCGGCAAATGCTTGCGATCCGACGAATCCGATCTCGACCGCTTTTGATTCGACGCCGGCGACGGTTTCATGCAGCAGCTGCATGATCTCCCGGCGCTGATCTGAAAACAGGGCTGCGGTCGGCACGTCGATTCGAACGACAATGGCTGCCGCGCTCTTTTTGATCCATTGCCTGAAGCCGGCGGGGCCGGATACATGCGGCGGGCAGCCGGGCGCCAGTCCGTAGTGCTCGCACCCGGGGTCTGCATTGCAAAGATCCGCCAGCTTGTTATCCACTGCGATATCAGCCGGCGAAATGGCGCCGGCATCGGTGGCCCCGAGTCGCAGGGCCCGCCGAACCAGTGTATGGGTCTGTTCTTTGTTTATCACATGTACCGCCTGCAATCGGGCACCATGCCATCGCGGAGCGGCAGGGTGCGATGGAAAATGGGGCGCCACTGTTGTTTCTCGGCCATTGCGTTCACGGCTAACCGTGCACGCCGCTCCGGGTTCCGATCACAGATGGCGGTGATCGGAACCACCGGGACCCGGCTCCAGGCGCCCCGGTGGAAGTAGCTGACATACCCGGCGCCGATGCAATTTCCTTTCATCCTGCCTGTGGCTGGCATGCATGCACCTCAGTAAAATTGGGTTTTGTTTGCATTCAACGGATCCGAGCGATCGCCGCCTGCTGCGCGGTCTGTTCCGGCGGCAAACTCGGTGATTGATTCTTAACACGGATCTAACTATAATGACACATTTGGCCGATAAACCGGCGGTGGGGCTGGATTCAGCGATCGGATTTCGGCAACCCGGTAAAGAACGGAGGTTCAGATGCGAAAAGCCTTAGTTGCAACCCTGCTGTGGATCGTATTTGCGGCAATGGTCTCCGGCTGCGGGTACAACCAGATGCAGCGGCTGGAGGAGAACGTTTTCAAGGCCTGGGGGGATGTGGAATCGAACCTGCAGCGGCGGGGGGACCTGATCCCCAACCTGGTGGAAACCGTCAAGGGCTATGCGGCCCACGAACGGGAAACGCTGGAGGCGGTGATCAACGCCCGGGCCAAGGCCACCTCGGTGACCGTGGCACCAAAGCAGCTCGGCGATGCGGCGGCCATGCAGCGCCTGCAGGCAGCCCAGGGGGAACTGTCATCCGCCCTGGCGCGGTTGATGGTGGTGGTGGAACGCTACCCGGACCTGAAGGCCAACCAGAACTTTCTCGATCTTCAAAACCAGCTCGAGGGCACCGAAAACCGCATCAATGTCGCACGGCAGCGTTACAACCAGGCGGTGGAGAGCTTCAACTACTCGATCCGCAAGTTTCCCAACAGCCTCACGAACAACATTCTGCTGAACCTGGAACGCAAGGAATACTTCAAGGCCGAAGAAGGCGCCAAGGCGGTGCCGAAGGTCACGTTTTAAACCCGACCGAAAGCCAGGAAAGCATCGAAGCCATGCGACCAAGACCGATTCCGGCGACACTGCTCGCCGTTGTTTTCGCACTTCTGGCATCCCGGGCGGCGGCGCTCGACGTACCGCCGCTGCAAGGCCGCGTGAACGACACCGCCGGCATCCTGTCGCCGGCCACCGAGCGCCAGTTGGATGCCGTGCTGAAAGACCTGGAGCAAACCGACTCCACCCAGATCGTTGTTCTGACCGTACCGTCGCTTCAGGGGGAAAACCTGGAAGAATTCTCCATCCGGGTGGCGGAGAAATGGCAGATCGGGCAAAAAGGCCTCGACAACGGCGCCCTATTGCTGATCGCCAAGAAGGAACGCAAGCTGCGCATCGAGGTGGGCTACGGGTTGGAAGGACGCCTCACCGACCTGGTGTCCGGCCGGATCATCCGCAACGTCATCGTGCCCCGCTTCAGGGAAGGCAGCTTCGACCAGGGGGTGGCAGACGGCGTAGCCGCAATGATCGGCGTGGTGAAAGGCGAGTTCACCCCGCCGCAGCAGGCCCGCCGGCGACCGGAAGGCGAGGGCAGCGGGTTTCCCCGGGGACTGTTTGCGCTTTTCGCGTTTTTGTTTCTCATCAACATGCTGGGACGGCTGCGACGGGGGATGGGGGCCGTGGCCGGCGGGATTATCGCCCCCATTGTCGGGGCGGTGTTTTTTCACGCCGGCCTGCTCTGGCTGCTGCTGCTGATTCCGCTGGGCCTGGTTGCGGGGTTTTTGTTGAGCCTGATGGGCGGGCCGCTGACCTTCGGACACCGCAGTGGAACAATCGGCTACTGGGGCGGCGGCGGCGGCGGTTTTTCCTCGGGTGGCGGGTTCTCCGGCGGTGGCGGCGGCTTTGGCGGCGGCGGCGCTTCCGGGGGCTGGTAAATGCCGGCACAACGTCAACGCATGGGCTCGGTAAAGGGATCCGGTATGAAAGATCTGGCCAGGAAATTCTTATCCGATGATCAATGCCGCAGAATCGAAGCGGCCGTTGAGCAGGCCGAGAAAAACACCTCCGGGGAAATCGTCCCCATGGTGGTCTCCGCCAGCTATCACTACCCCGTGGCCGATGCGATCGGTGCCGCGGCTTTTTCGCTGCCCGCTGCGGTGGTCCTGACCTACCTGCTCGGAAACAGCTTCTGGATCGGCGGCCAGAACCTGTGGCTGTTTCTCGGGATCACGGCGATCCTGTATCCGGTGTTTCACACCCTGGTCAAACACTGGCTGGCAGTAAAGCGGATTTTCATCTCCGACAGGGAGATGGACGAGGAGGTCGAAGAGGCGGCCGTCACCGCTTTTTTCCGTGAGGGTCTTTACCGGACCCGGGATGAAACCGGGGTGCTGGTTTTCATCTCGATCTTCGAACAGCGGGTCTGGGTCCTGGCAGATCGCGGCATCAACGCCAGGGCTCAAGAGGGTCAATGGGGCGAACCGGTGCGGATGATCGTCGAAGGCATCAAACAGCAACGCCAGGCCGCTGCGATTTGTGAGGCGGTCGCGCTGATCGGAAAAATCCTGGCAGCGCATTTTCCACGGCGACCCGACGACACCGACGAGCTGCGCAACCTGATCGTGGAAGAGTGATTCATTCGGCCGTTGCGGTATCCGCCCGGCCAAGGGAGAAAAATGAGAGTGCTGTTCTGGTATTGCGAGCGGTTCGGGTGGGATCCGACCATCAAGACCCTGGATGACGCTCCGGACGCTGTGCCGGACACCCGTGATAAGGCGGTGGTGGCATTTATTCACGTGGAGCCGGACGATGCCGGCGGGGAAAGCTCGGCCGAAACCAAGCTGGTAAAAAACGCCAAATGGCTGGCCAGAAAATGGGAAACGAAAAGGGTCGTCTTGCACTCATTTACCCATCTGGGAGAGCAAAAAGCCGAACCAGAAACCGCCAGAGCGCTGATCGAAAGGGCCCGGCAGCGCCTGGACAAGGCCGGGTACCGGGCCGTTGAGACCCCTTACGGTTATTTCAACGATCTGACCCTGCAGGCCCCGGGGCACCCGCTTGCCCGGATTTACAAGGAGTTCTAGCGAAAAGAGCCTTCCGCGGACGAAAGGCGGCGGTCGGCATCGCATCGTCCGGGTCTGTGACCCTCTCCTGCTTAGCGGTGTGTAACTCGTTGTACCCCGCTTGCCGGGGCGCGACGATGCCGTTTCGTGCGCACGTTTAACCGACAACCCGATACCGCTGCCGGGTTACCCCTTTTTACCGCAGGGCATCCATCGCACCTCCTTTTCCCCTTCCGGCGGATATTTCAACGCTTTCTTGCCGACCGCCAAGACGTTGTCATCTTTGTCCAATGCCCGGACTTTTATTTCATATCGATGCGTGACCCCGTACGGAGGCGATGGGCCCGCATACGATCCGCGAACCGCGCCGGACGGCAGGACCGAACGGTTGTCGTATTTAACAAATCCATTGCCGTGATCGAATGCGGGCAGTTCCAGATCGGTCAATGTGACATAAAACCTCGCCGTCCCCTCCGGAATGCCCCCCAGCCTAATCTCCGGGCTCATAAACAAATCCGTGCACGGAGGATTCCATTGGAAATCGACCTCCAATGCCGCCGCATTTTCATCCACCCGGCTGCAGGTCAGCACGGCGATCGAGGCAACAATCACTGAGAAGCAAAGAAGAGCTCTTGGCATTTTACACCTCCTTGCCGACCGGCGATGTCGAGCCATCACCGGCTTGAACAACCACTGGAGATACGGGAGATCAAGGCGCGCCGGGCGGCGAGGTCGCCTTAGTGCAATGAAAGGTCCGGAGCGTTTTTCTGCCGGCACTTTTACAGCGACTATCGGATTTGGCGGGCAAAGACAACAGAAAATAGAAAAGTTCAACCGGGATGCCAAAGAGTGCCTTCGCAATGAGCCGTTTATGAGCGGGTGAGGTTCGGGTTGCCGGGTTTCGGCCGGTTTGCGGCGATGCCGGTGCGGTGAAATACGCGTTTGTGAAGGCAGGGAAAGCCGGGGTATCGGCGGTTTCAAGCAAACCGGGTGTGGTTGCGCGGTGCAGCTGCGTGCCTTGAACTTCAGGCAATCGGGGCAGGGCGGTCGGCTTCAGCAGGTCAGGTGAAACCCGGCGCAGACTTTTTTCCCCTCCCGGTGCAGCCGGTTGAACGTCTCAACCGCCCGGGAGGTTTTATCCTCTATCAGCGTTATCCCGTGATCCGCAAACAGGCGTTTTGCCTCTGAGCTGGTGCTCATGAACCCCGGTTTGCCCTTGCCGATCACCACGATCTCCGGCCGGGAGCCGACCAGGTCGGTCACGTCTTCGGCAGCGACCGTGTGACCGGTTTTTCTCCACCATTCGGGGATCACCGCCGCATCGATGATTTTAATGTCGTTGGTGTAGGCAGTGCCGTTAACGACGATGCGGCCGAATGAATAACTGTCGATCATGATCACTCACCATACGATTCGGTGTAAACCGCGGGCCGGTGTCCGGCTTTCGGCCGGAGCCCGCCAGGCAGGGGCAGGTGAACCCGCGCTGCATTGCCCCGGTTATCTCCGGCCCCAATTGCGGCCGAATCGATCCAGATACACAAACCGGTCAATGGCCTTGCGGCCTCTTGGAACGTGCCGGCCCTCTGGTTGCCCGAATGTCATGCACGCGACAACCTTTCTGCCCGCCGGGATCTGTAAAAGTTCTTTTACTTCCATTTCCTCGAACGCACCGATCCAGCAGGTTCCGTATCCGAGCTCCACGGCTTGCAGGGCAAACTGGGTAAAGGCAATCGTGACATCGACCATGTGCCACTTTAGTTGCGGATCTACCACACCGGCGATGAAATAGCTGCAGTCACCCACAAAGCGTTGATTCATGCAGGCGGAAACCAGTTTCTTTTTCAGCCCCGGATCTCCGACGAATATAAACTCCCAGTTCTGCTGGTTGTTGGCAGATGGTGCGAGCTGCAGGGCCCTGAAAAGCGTTTCCATGTGCTCGGGCGGAACGCTGGCGTTTGCATACCGACGGATGCTCAGGCGGGTGGCGATGGCTTCTTTTACGTGCATTCGATGACTCCCTTTTGGGTGCTGGTTTTCGGGCCCGGCCGATGACGTTTCGTCTCATCCCATACTGACCATTTCAGCGGAAAAATCAAGAGCGCAATCCCTTGCAGGCACCCTGCAATTGCGTCGCAGCGCGCGTTTTTCGAGCGCCGGCAGGGGTCGGGCTTCCTGCAGCAACGCAGCAACGCAGCAGCGCAGCAGGGTTAATTCAGGGAAAAGCAAAACGCTTCGGGCAAAAAAGCAGACAGGCGCCGGCAGCGGTCAGCGAGCCGTTTTCGTTGACCGGGGGCTGCGATCCGGAGCCCCATCGCCGCAAACCGCTTGGTTTCCGTTGTGCCGGCAATTCACCGCGGACAGAGCGTCGGGCTTTCAGAGGTTTATTCTTTGTGGTAAGAGACAAGCATGTCGAAACCAGTCAACCATCCGATAGTGGCCCTGTGGACCTATCCGCGAACGATCTCCACGGCGTTTGAAAGAGTCATGATGGAACGCGGGGATTTCGAAGTCTTTCACGAGCCCTTTTCGTATCTGTATTACGTCCACGAAAACGCGGCCAGCATCGCCCAGGAACACATCGACCCGAATCACCCGACCACGTATTCGGCCATCAAACAGATGCTGCTCTATGCCGCTGAAAAACGCCCGGTATTTTTCAAGGATATGGCGGCCCACTGTGCCGGCCCCCTGCTGGCCGATCCACCGTTTATCGCCCGGGTGACCCACACGTTCCTGATTCGCGATCCGGCCAAAACGATCGCATCCTATTATGCCATGAACCCGAACGTGACGCTGTCGGAAATCGGATGCGAGCAGTTGCAGGAGCTGTTTGCAGCCGTCGAGCGCGGCCAACCGCAACCCCCTGTCGTTGTCGATGCCGACGATCTGGAAGATAGTCCGGCGGGGATCGTGGAGGCTTACTGCCGGAGGCTCGCAATCGATTTCATGCCCTCTTCGCTGCAATGGCAGCCGCAGTTGCCTGCAAAGTGGAAGATCTGGCAGAAATGGCATGCGGATGCCGCCGGATCGACCGGCATTCGAAAAAATGTCGAGACTTTCGCGGTCACCCCTGACAACAGCGCGCACCTGAAATCTTATTACGAGCATCATCTGCCGTTTTACCGCGCCATGCACCGCTGCCGCATCGGCGCTGTCGATTCGTAAGTGCGGAATAATTATTACTGTAAATATGTTCTCGGAACGGCATGTTTTGAATTTTATGCAACAAATTATATTTGCAGGCGTTTGCCATCTGTACCGAACGGATAGTCGTCGTTAGATGGGGTCTGCGGGAACATCATGAAAATTCTCACCGTTTCAGATTACGTGGAGCCGGCACTAAACGATCGGAGTTCAGCGGAAAAGCTGGCGGCAGTGGATCTGATTTTCTCCTGCGGCGATCTGCCGCCGGAATACCTCACTCAGTTGCGCAGCACGTTCAACGTGCCGCTTTATTATGTCCAGGGCAACCACGACATCCGCTACAGCGCCTCGCCGCCGGACGGCTGCGAGGACATCCACGCGCGCATGGTGCGATTTCGCGGACTTCGCATCCTGGGATTGGAGGGGTCGCGCTGGTACAGCGGTGGTCCCCACCAGTACACGGAACCCGAGATGAAGCAAACCATCCGCCGACTTCGCCCCCTGCTGTGGTGGCACCGGGGCGTGGACATCGTCCTTGCCCATTCGCCCCCCCGGCACGTCCGGGATGCCGAGGACCCGTGTCATCGCGGTTTCAGAAGCTTCCAGTGGCTCATCCGCAAGTACTCGCCACGCTATTTCATACACGGGCACATCCACGAGAGCTTTGCGGACCCCGCCGATCGGATCCTGACCCTGGAAAAAACCCGGGTGGTCAACAGCTGCGGATATTACTTGCTCGAGATAAAGGATGACGATGATAAAATGGATCGATAGCTGGCGGAGCAGCCGCAGAGACCGCCGGAAGGCCCCCGGGATAAAGAGCTTCAATGAGAAGCAAAAAACAGAGGAAGCCTTCGAGTACGTAGACCGGGGGACCCGGATCGTTCCCGTCGATCGTATCGTGGGCAGTGTCGGGCGCTACCGTGATTTCGACGGCACTTTCTCACTGAAATCCCATTTGCCCCGTGAACGGCTCGACAAGATTCGCCAGGCCATGCGGACCGGCAGGTCGCTGCCGCCGGTCGATCTCTACCAGATCAAGGACGAATATTATGTTTTGGACGGCAACCACCGCATCGCCGCGGCCAAACAGCTCGGCCGGACGGAAATCACGGCCCGTATCGTCGAGTGCATTCCATCCAAAGACACCCTGGAGAACATTTTGTATGGGGAGCGGAGCGGTTTTTACGAAAAAACCGGCCTTCCTTTTTCGATCGAATTGACAGAGGTCGGCCAGTATGGATACCTGCTGCGGCAGATTGCCGATCATCAAAGCCACCGGGAGCAAAAAGCCGGGAAGCCGGTGACGTTTAAGGAGGCGGCCGAGGACTGGTACAAGACCATCTACTGGCCCCTGGCTTCGATGATCAAAAATGGCGGTCTGCACGCCTCGTTTCCGAAACGGACGATCGCCGATCTGTATGCCTACGTGTCTTATCACCAGTGGGAGCAGGAGCGCCCGCGCGTTTACGGAATTGGGCTTTCAAAGTACCTGATGACCAACATGGAGGAGTTTCGAGAGAAAATGTCCAGCCAAAAGAAAGTCGACTACCCGGAGATGCTTCGCGAAATTACGGTTTTTGTCTTAATGAACGTCGAAGCCAAGCACGAGCTGCGCATCGCCGAAAAACTGTTTGCCCTGGAGGAGGTCAAGGAGGTCCACGCGGTTCACGGCAATGTGGACATCATCGCAAAAGTCGTTTTGACCCGGGATCTTCTTTCCTCCGATGCCGAGGTCATAGGACAATTCGTCCACGCCAAGATTCGGCAGAACCAGGGCGTTCTCAGCACCCAGACGCTGATCCCCAGTCATTCGGAAATGAAAACGCCGTCTTCGGCCGATTGAAGCAGCGGAGTGCCCTGTCTGTCGCGTACGCATCGGAACTCCCGGCTCCCGGAAGAGATCAACCCGCCAGGGTTGCCTGGCGCCCTGCCGGGTTGTCGTCATGGGGCGATCGGACAATTTATGGAAAGCAGCTCTTCGTCTGCGCAGTAATCTGCGGTTCAAAACCAGGACGATTCCCCGGGCGAAAAGCAGTCATGCAACAGATGGACAAATTTCTACAATGTAGTATATCTGTCTAAAATGGTTGACAATCTGCATCGGTGTGGTAGTTGTGAAAGAAAGTAACCACCCGCTGAAGCGCTGTGACCGACATGGCCCACACGATATTGGACGACACGGAAGCCCCAATTGTACGGTAAGGAAGTGGGGCTTTGTTTTTTTGTTTTTACCTCTCTGCTCCGGCCACATGATTACCGCATGAACTGACAACCTTCCCAATCAATGAAAGGAGGGCATAATCATGTTGCGCCGAATCGTTTGTGTCGTTGCCTTCACCGTTATTCTTACGCCGCTGCCTGCCCTGGCCAAGGGCGCTGAAAAATTACCCGGTCTGCGGCACTATGCCGCTGTCTACCGGGATGTGGACGGCATTTCCCACATCGTCGCCAAAAAAGCACACGACCTGTTTTTTCTGCAGGGCTACGTGCACGCCCGCGATCGGTTCTTCCAGATGGACATGCAGCGCCGGATGGCCAGCGGCACCCTGGCAGAGCTGCTGGGTCCCGGAGCGCTGGCAAGCGACGTGGAGCTTCGCACCGTCGGGCTGCTGCGTGCTGCCGAGCGCTCCTGGGCGGAAGCGTCACCTGCAGTCCGCGAGGCGGTCGAAGCTTACAGCAAAGGGGTAAACCTGTTTTTGCAAAAGCATCCCCTTCCGATGGAATATGGCTTGCTCGAACTCGGCAATGCCGAGAAGTGGAAGCCGGTGGACAGTGTCGTGGTGGCCAAACTGCTGGCATTCGGTCTGTCTTTCGATCTGCAGGATCTCAACAACACAGAAGTCTTGCTGACCTACCAGGGAACCGGGGCAGCTTTGGGTTTTGACGGAACTGCCCTTTTCTTCGAAGACCTCTTCCGCAGTGCGCCATTCGATCCGGCCTCGACGGTTCCCGATGCCCAGGTGAAGATGCGCCGGAAAGGCAAACACCGGCACACTTACAAACACAGTGACCCGATACCGCGACATTCCCCCGCATCCCTGCATCCCAGAACCCTTGAAATTCTGCGGACCTATAAAAAGCGGGTCCAGGACATCCCTTTTTTTCGCCGGGCGCTGCAGCCGAAAAGACACTGCCGGGGCAGCAACGAGTGGGCGGTCAGCGGAACGTATACCGACAACGGCCGCCCCTTGATAGCCAATGACCCTCACCTGAGTCTGGACACACCGTCCACCTTTTACCAGAACCACCTGAAAGCCTCGGCAGATGGATATGACGTATTTGGCAGCAGTTTTCCGGGCTTTCCATTCGTGGTGATCGGTCAGAACCGGTTCATCGCATGGGGCGCAACGTTCCACCCGATGGATGTAACCGACGTCTACCTGGAGCAGGTCGTCGTACCGGATCTGACCTCGCCAAACGAGATGTACACTCTATACCAGGGGGCATTGGAGCCGATCATGCCCATACCGCAGGTATTTCGCTACAATCAATTCGATGGGATTCCCGACAATCTGGAGACGGCGGCTCCCGGTTCGACGGTGGGGGAAGTCTTTATTCCTCCGGCCGTGCTGATCGTCCCGCGGCGCAACAACGGACCGATTCTTCAGCTCGATCTCGATTTTGCAACCGGCACCGGCACGGCCATAAGCCTCCAGTACACCGGATTCAGCGCCACCCGGGAACCGGAGACGTTTCGCCTGTGGAATCTGGCCCGCAACCTGGACGATTTCATCACCGGCCTGCAGTTTTTCGATGTCGGCTCCCAAAACTGGATCTATGCCGACAAGGGCGGCAACATTGCCTACTTTACCAGCGCAGAGATGCCGATCCGCGAGGACCTGCAAGCCGGCACGGTCGTCGGCTTGCCCCCCTATTTCATTCGCAACGGCTTCGGCGGCAACGAGTGGCTGCCGGTGACAAACCCCCAGCCGGAACAGGCCCTTGAGTATGAAATTCTTCCCTTCGGCGAACTGCCGCAGGTGATCAACCCGCCGGCCGGATACGTCATCAACGCCAACAACGATCCGATCGGCAACTCCCTGGACAACGACCCCCTCAACGAGGTTCGGCCCGGAGGCGGAATCTTTTACCTCAACCCCGGATATGCCATCGGCACCCGGGCCGGCCGGATCAAACAGGCACTGGAGGCCAAACTGCGAAAGGGCAAGGTGAACCTTCAGGACATGCAGGAAATCCAGGCCGACGTGGTGATGCTCGATGCCCAGGTCTTCACCCCCTTTATCCTTCAGGCGTTCGACAATGCCGCAGAAAGCGGTGCGCCATCGCTGCTTGCCTCCTTTGGCGCAGACCCCAGAATTGTCGAGGCCGTCGACAGGTTGTCGGGTTGGGATTTTTCCACCCCGACCGGCATTCCGGAAGGCTACGACGCCTCCGACATCGACGGCATCCTCGCGCCACCCACCCCGGAAGAGATTGAGGCCAGTGTGGCGGCCACGATCTATTCGGTCTGGAGGAGCCAATTTATAAAAAACACTATCGATGCGACATTGTACGCTCGCGGTCTGCTGGAGCAGCGGCCGGGCAGCGACCGCACGATGACCGCCCTGCGGAATCTGCTCGACAATTTCGATGCCAACCAGGGGGTTGGAGCTTCCGGCATTGATTTTTTTGATTTTCCGGCAATCAGCGATGCGGCCGATCGACGCGACTACGCGATTTTACAGAGCCTGGCCGATGCCCTCGATCTGCTGGCCGGCAGCGAATTTGCAGCGGCCTTCGATTACTCCACCAAACAATCGGATTACCGGTGGGGTAGGTTGCACCGCATCGTGTTCGACCATCCCTTGGGGGAACCCTTCAGCATCCCGCCGGCCGGCGGTGCCTTCCCGCCGCCTTTGAGCGACCTGGACGGCATCCCCACGGACGGCGGGTTCGGGGTCGTGGACGCGTCCAGTCATTCGGCCCGCGCCGCTGACGCCGAGGCATTCCGGTTCGGATCCGGACCCGCACGCCGGTACGCAGGACAGCCCGGCAGGGGATGGGGGCACTTCAGAGCGGAAACGATTCTTCCGGGAGGCAGCAGCGGCGCTCTGGGAAGCCCGTTCTATGCAAACCTGCTGGGGCGCTGGTTGACCAACGACACCTATCCGGTCCGACAACGGTTCATCGACATCCTCCGGGCACTGGATGAGGTCGAGGTCTTTAAACCAAAATGGAAGTAAAGATCGTCCGGCAGTAGAATCGAAAAGAACGTTGATGCGTGACAAAGAAAACAGCGGCAGGGCTCCTCCCAGCCCTGCCGCTGGTTTTCAAAAGTACTTCCGAGGGCGAAAAGATAGGCCGGTCAACCGGCCAGCGCCTCGAGCATCTCTTCCACCTGGCGCACCGTGGCGATGGGGTGGACTTTGAACACGCAATACGGCACATAGCGCTGCAAGGCTTTCATCACCTCCACCTCGCTTCCCTCCAGAACCGAGTACCCGCTGGCCTCGCCGACAAATGCGCCCCAGTCGGTGGTGAGCTTTTTCTCAATATCCTGTTTGACCATCGACAGCAGAAAACCCCATCCTTCTCCCCGCTGTTTGGGATCCAGGGGGATTTTCGCCTGGTCGATTTTCCATGTGATCAGGTATTTTGCCATGACATGCCCTCCGTTTGGAAAGGTCGGTGCAATAAAGACGGCATCCGTCTGCCCGTTATTCAGCCGCCGAATGGGTGGCAACCACCTGTTCGGCGGCGTTGGTTCGGCAATTTGAGAAGACGCTTTTTCATCGACAGGCGACCTATCGATCGGTGGCGGTTTTTCGCGGCAAATCGCTGCGGCAACAGGCGAGAATACAGTGGCTGCGAAAGGTATCGGTGCGGCCGGAAGGCAGGCGCGGACTGTCTGCGGGGACGGAAGAAGACGCAATCAGTGGATGTGTTTTTTTGAAATTAGAGATCGGCGGTAATGGATCAGCCCATGTAACAGTTCAATAGGAGATGATCGAAACCGTGTCAACAAAAATACGCTGCCTCAGATGTGAACAGCGTTACTCTCGGAATTGCCTGCGGATAGTGCAAGCGGGTGTTGAAGGTGGGGAGTGGGGGGCGGATGCCCCCCGGAGTAGAAATCAGTGCCAGAACTTAAAAAACCACCAGGGCGGGCGGTAGGAGGGAAATTCCGGCAGCTCCTCCTCGAACGCGTCCGCCATCTTCCAGTATCCGATCCAGTTGGCATGGATGTTTTCACATTTGCACATCCACGTCCAGGCGCAGATCCGATCCACGTTGTCCGGCAGTCCGTTTTCGTTGTTGTCTTCGAATTCATTCGACCAGAATGCTTCGGCTACGTCAGCGACCGGTATGCCGAACCCCGCATATACAGCTCCGAGAGCATTGTTCAGGGCTGTTTGAAGCTCTGCCAGCATCATCGCAAGCCCGGGATCCTGAAACCAGGTGATCAGCAGCGGGTTGTAATAGTTTGATCCTATCACCGGTGTATCCGGTGCCACGCTGCGTATTTCACTGAGGATAAATCCTAAATTGCCGGCTAAATCCGCGACTCTATCTTGAACACAGCCCGGGATATCCTCGGGAAGCACCTCAGGATCGAAAAAGCAGGGCAAAACATCGTTTGCCCCCATGTCGATGGTAATCAAAATAGTATCTTCCCGGTGATCTTCCAGGAAGGTCTTCGCTTCGCTCAGTTGGGAACCTTCAGGGTAGCATATGCCTCCGTGTATGAAAGTGGCGCTGGTCTCTCCCGGGCAACCCAGGTTTACGAGTTCGGCGTTGCGGACTTTTTTTCTGATTTTCCATTCCAGAAATTTCGGGTAGCTGACAGGGGATGGAACGCTTTCGCAGGTTTGTCGATCGGCCTGTATGCCCGCGGCCAGTGAGGTTCCCAGGGCAAGGTAGTAAACGGGTTTTGTACGATGACCGAACCGGCCTTTGGCATCTGCCGGTTCAACAGACCAGGCCGCGGCCAACATCGCTGCGAGAAGAAAAAAGATCCAGTGTTTGTGCATGGGGGCCCTCCTTTCGACGACGAAAATCGGTGGTTAAGATCGTATACAGAGCCGAAATCCGGCTGTGTTCGAAAAGAGGCAGGTCACAGCTTTAGCGTCGGGCAGCGGATTGAAACTGTGATATCTCGATCCGTTTCAAAGCGGCTATGCATGGAAATAGGGGATGGGGGTTTGAATGTCAAGAGATAAGCCGGATCGTTGCGGCCAGGGCCGTTGAATTTCGTTGTCTTTCGGGCAGACCGGTTTATTTTACTATGCCCAATACCAGGTTTCCTTCCACGGTGCCTTTTTTCAGTGGATTTTGTTCCTGGCCGGTGATGTTTCTCACCCTGACGGAAACGTAGCGATAGGCTTCATCCACGGTGATCAGGCCGTCTTTGTCTGTGTCGGCTTTGCCCTTCAATCCTTCGATCAGATAGTAGGTGAACACACCGTGTTGCAGGTCGTCGTTTTCGACGCTGACCTCGTTGGTGCTGCTGGCTGTTAAAATCACCCGGCCTTTTCCCCTGGAGAGGCGCTCGAGGAACGTATCGGAGATATTGGCCCGAATACCGGTAATGCCCACCGTGCGCCCGCCGCTTGCGCCGCTGTAGCAGGCGTCTGCGATGAAGACCAGCCGTTCGGATCGGATGCGATGAAAGATGTGGGTAATCTCGCGCATGGGAAGCGCCGAGGCGTATAGATCATCTAGCTTGGAGTCGTAGGTGAGGATGTATTTTTCCAGGCCGTCGCCGTCCGCACTGAGGGCGTCGCGCTCGGTGGCGCCGTGGCCGGCAAAGTAGATGATCACCATGTCGCCGGTTCCGGCTTTCTGCTTCAACAGGGTCCCCAAGGTGCTTCGGACCCGGCTCAGGGTCGCCTGCTGGTTGGTCAGCAGGGTGATATTGTCTCTGGGGATGTTGTTTTCGTTGACCAGCAGCCGGTAGAAGGCTTCGGCATCGTTGACCGCATACTTTAGGGGCGGCACGTTGGGGTAGGCGTTGATCCCGATGACCACCGCCCAGACATTGCGGCGGCTGTCGATCCGGTTGAAGACGAACGTCTTTTCCACGGCCAGGTCATCCAGGTCTACCGCCCGGATGGTGATGCGGTTGATTCCCTTGGCGAGGGCGATGCGCCGGTCGAAGTCGATCCGTTTTTTTTGAGCAGTGGGCAATACCGCAATTCCTCTTTGCCCACTGAATGTTACGGGCTTATTATTCAAGTAAAAGTTTACTTCCTTGAGGCCCTGGTCGTCTTCCGCGACCCCGCGGAACAAAACGGTTTTTGCTTCCGTATCCCCATCGACAGATGGAGAGGCCACAACGATCACCGGCGGCATCTTCCCGCCTTTGGTGATTTGCTGCAGCAGCGCTTTTTCCCGCTGCTCCTGCTGCTCCAGCTGCTGGGTCAGCTGTACCGACTTTTCCTTTTCCGCGGCAAGCTGTTTTTTCATTTCATCCAGCTGGGAGAGGGTTGCCTTAAGCGCAGCCAGCTTCGACTCGAGCTGTGCGACCCGCGGATCGGCCGCGACCTTGCTGGAACCGGTGCCGGCTTTCAACTGATCGATCAACTCGCGGGTTTCTGCCACCTGCTGGTTGGTATCTTTTTCCACGACCTGGATGTCTCGATAGTGAGCCGCTGTTTTGGCGATATCGCCAAGGACTTCGTTTTCCGGGTCTGCGGCATGCAGCTTTTCCAAAAACGCGGCGATCCGCTGGTAGTCCTCTTCTTCCCAGATGATCACACTGACCTGGAAACTGCCCACATTATCCTTATACCACTTGGGGTTCATCGCCCCCCGTTTTTCGTAGTTGAATTTCCCATCCTTTACGACAAAGGCGATCTCACCTGCATGGTATGACTGCTCGATATTGTTGAAGGCATAGCGGGAGATGGGAAGGTCTCCCGCGAAAAGTCGCAGACGGGCCATGGGGCTTTGCCAGCGCCCTGGATACCGCCTGGGATTGGTGTTCACTTTTCCATCGACCAGCACTGTGTAGTAATCGCCTTTGTCTATGTGGATACCGGTTTTTTTCAATCCCGGGTAACTGGCTTGAACCCTTACACTGGCGTGCTGCCGGACGATGGAAGGCGGCGGCTCGGGCATTTTGATCAGCGGTGCGGAGCAGCCGGTGAGCGCGATGGCCGCAATCGCTGCCAGAAGCCGCGTTGCGGGAAAAAGCAACGATTTGATATTCATATTTGTCCCCCGAAGGCTCGAGAAATGGCGTAAATAATATGTAATTTTATCATGTTACGGCATTGATATCAAACCAGGAGGGAGTAAAACGGCGTAACGCTCACGAGCCGGTCGGGGATGCGGACAGGAGATCACCGGCGCCGGGGACGCGGTTGTCGATGCAGCGGAGGATGTCGATGCGATGACCCTCGGCCCGGATTTCTTCTGCGGTGAAGTACCCGATGTGATCTCTGAGCTGATCGTCGGCTTCGATCTTGTTGAGAATAAATTTGCTGGCGCAGGGATTGCCCTCCAGGGTGAGGGCCGACAGTATGCCATAGAGAACGAAGTGATCCGGTTCGGGCCAGAAAGAGGGCTTGAAGATGCTCAGCGTGACCAGTTCCGGCGGCATGCCCTTGACGCACTCGAACAGCCAGAAAAGCTTGTTTTTGATGTTCACCACCCAGCCCTCGTAGACCCACCAGTCTTCTTTGTTCCGGCATTTCATTGGCGACACCAGGATGCGGCACGACATTAGTCCCTGATTTTCGTCGAAGTCGTATATCTGCACCAGGTTGCGGCGGATGTTGTCGCCCGCGCCGGTCTGGCCGCTCTTCCAGTGGTGATACATGTGGTAGTAGCCCTTCAGGTATTCGTAATCGTTGCGGGCGGTCTCTTTCTGGATCATTTTCAGCGTGCGGCCCAGCAGGGCCGTGTGACTGCGCGCATCCGGCCCTGCGAAGCTGTCGTATATGGTGGCGATATCATCTGCGCCATACCGCACGCCGGAATCCGGGAATTGCCGTGCGCAGATCCGGGACACTTCGTCGGCGAACGCATCACGGGCCTTGAGCATATCCGATTCTTTCAGGCCGATCACACCGAAGTAGCACTTCAAAGAGGTCAGGTAGGGCGTCGGCTCCGGGTCCCGCAGCCACTTGTCCACCGTCCGGGGGTTCAATTGCCGGCGCATGTGTTTTTCACCGAAAACGGCCTCCAGCGTTCGGACCTTTGCTTTTAGGTCCGGCACGGTAAACTTCTTTCCGGTTTTTGCTTTCATAACCCGACTCCAAGTGCCTGCAGCGGAAGTCTTTTCATCCGGCGTTCGCAACTGTTATTCTACCGACTTTTACAAACTTTTACAACATGGGCTGCAAAAATCGGCGAGCAGGAAAGTAAAATAGTGTAACTACTTGAAATAATTGCTATAAAAGCATTATTTTCTTGATCCGAGCACCGGGAACACGATATGATTGATCCGTACCTGGGGCGATCGGCCGAAAGGGGAAAGGGCAAAAATAGCACCCGGGAGGAGAGGGGGAAGAATATGAATCCAATTGATCCGCAGCAAGCAACAGCCGGCAGGCTCGGCAGTGTCGAATCGCTTTTTTACCGGTGGTTCGTGCAGTACAATCCGCTCTATTTTGCCAGCGCGCTGTTTTTTGTGCTCGGTGTGTTTCTGGCATCAAAGGGCATGAGCCAGATCAACTGGCTCGACGGGCAGCTGCTGCTGACAGCGGTGATCGAATGCTACGAGATCCTGCTGCTGGCCGGCAGCTTCATCCTGTATCGCATCGCAGGGCTGCGGCGGCCGGCCGTCATCCTGGCCGTCATCAACATCTGCTTTCTGTTTGACTGCACCTATCAAACCGAGCACATATCCGCCAACCCGGAATTTGGGATCCTTGCCAGCTTTTTGTGGATCGCCGCCTTTGCCGCAAAACTGATCGCACTGGGCTGGATATTTCGGCTCCAGGTTTCCTGGATCAGCTATGCGATCGCGATGCTGGCCGCGGTCGGCGTCGCCGCAGGCCCGCATCTGCTGTACTACAGCAGCATCGGCCAATCGATGATCCACCTGGCTGCCACCTGGTACGGTGCGCTGCTGGCGATCGTGTTTCTGTGGCTCCGGCCGGCTGTCACCTCCGAAAACTCACCGGATCACCGCTGCCGGGTTGTTCTCCCCACGGTCTGGAAGGCAGCCTGGGCCATCTGGGGCGGATTTTACCTGTTTCACACCGTTTCCTGGATCTGGTTTTTCGACATCGGCGTCAACTCGGCGAACGTCGCACCGATTTTTGCCGTCCTGCCGTTTATTTCGAAGAAAGAAGAGCACTTCTGGGTGGGTCTGACCCTGGTGATGGTGTTTTCGCTGGGCAGCCCGCCAGTATATTTCCTGGTGGCCGCGCTGTGCGCGCTGATCTTCTTTCTTTGCGGGGCCGCCGGTCGCAACCCGCGGATGTACATCGGGGCGATCGTCTGCTTGCACCTGGCACTGCGCTCTCTCGGCTGGGAGAAATTTCCCATGCCCGATCCCGACCAGTTCCTGGTAGTGCTCACGATCGTAAGCCTGCTGATGGTCGGCTGGGGGTGCCGGATGGTCTCGCCGTTTTTAGTCGCCATATTCGGCGGAATCGTCTACTGGCACCCGCCGGAGCCGCGCGATTTCATGGAGTGGGGCGCGCTGTTCATCGGCGCCGGTTTTGCCAGCCTGTTTGCTGGGGTCGCTGCAAACTGGTGGTTTCGATTTGAACCTTCCGATAGGGACAAACCCGCGGTGAAAAACGGGAAGGGCAGGCAGCCATGTGGTGTCCGGAAATGATGAAAAAGCACCGGAGCGCGACCGGGGCACTTCGGACTGGTGCGCCGGCGGGCGATGGTGCTGAGCAAAGGTGCGGATGGGTAACATGCACCCAATTTCGGCAACCCGGCAGTGAAAAATAGAGTGGAGACGTAAAATATATGCTTGACAGGATCTCACCCCTGACCTATAGTTCGAAATATGTCGAACAATAGAATAAAAGATCTGAACGAATTTGCCGATGTGTTCAAGGCGCTGTCCAATCCGCATCGCCTCCAAATATTCCTGCGGCTGGTTTCATGCTGCAAGCCGGGCACCGTCAGCTATGTGGACGCAGAGTCCTCGGCCTACGTGGGAGAGTTGGGTGAAGAGCTCGGCGTGGTGAAATCCACCGTTTCCCACCATATCAAGGAGCTCAAACGGGTGGGGATCATTCGAACCGAGCGCCAGGGGCAACGGATCGCCTGCTGGGTAGATCCCGAAATAGTGGAAGCGCTGAAGGACTTTTTTACGCGGTAGGGGCCATTTTTTTTACGGTATTAATTCGAAAGTTTTCGAAACATAGAACAAAGAGGTGGGCATGTCGAAAATGGATATGAACCAGATTCTGCAAACCGTTCGCGAGCAGTACGGCCGGGCAGCCACAACAGCCGGCGGATGCGGATCAGATCCGGCATCCACCGGCTGCTGCGGTAAGGCACAGGGCAACCAGGCAGCCGGCCTAGCCATGGGGTACACCACCGAACAGCTGCAAGGGCTGGGGGAAGACGCCAACCTTGGTTTGGGCTGCGGCAACCCGAACGCCTTCAGTCAATTAAAACAGGGCGACGTTGTGCTCGATCTGGGCAGCGGCGGCGGATTCGACTGCTTTATCGCCGCGCGGGCCGTGGGAGAGTCCGGCCGTGTAATCGGTGTGGACATGACACCGGAGATGATCCAGCTGGCCCGGCAAAATGCCGGAAAGATGAAAACCGCAAACGTAGAGTTCAGAAAAGGAGAGATCGAACATTTGCCGGTAGACGACGAAAGTGTCGATGCAATAATTTCCAACTGTGCCATCAATCTTTCACCGGACAAGCAGGCGGTTTTTCGGGAAGCATACCGGGTTTTAAAGCCCGCCGGCCGCCTGGCGGTATCCGACGTGGTCGCCACCGCTCCGCTGCCCCAGCACCTGCGCGATGACGCCTCCAAGCTGACCGGTTGCATTGCCGGTGCCCTGACCGTCGATGAGCTGGAGGCCATCCTGGCAATGGCGGGGTTCGAACAGATCCGGGTCCTGCTGGAACCAGGCAGTCGGCGGTTGATCGAGCACTCATTGCCGCAAAGCGGTGTGGAGCAGTACATCGTTTCGGCGCGCATCGAAGCAGTCAAACCGTCTTCGACAACCAACCCGACAAAGGAGGCAGCAGATGAAACCGCCCTTTAAAGGACTGGACATGGAAACTCAGCTGCTGGTGGCCGCGGGCGCTGCGGTGGCTGCCGGCTGCATCTCCTGCCTGGAGAGTATCACCGCCGCGGCCGCTGCAGAAGAAATCGACCACAAAAAGCTGCGTGTAGCGGCGATTATCGGACAGCACGTCAAGGATCAGCCGGCCGGCCTGATGAAATCGAAAGCCGATGAATTGCTGGGGACCCATCTGAGCGCCTACAAGGCGGCCGCATCCTGCCCGCGGTATGACGAAGCCGCCGTTCGAAAGACCGGCGGCACTTTTACAACCACATCGCTGTGCGGCGGTGGCTAAACATTCGAATGCATAGGAGAAGACAATGGAGAGCTCGTTTTCGTGTTGTCGCGTCACATGTTGCCGAAAACACCACCGCCTGCTGGATGCAAGCATTTCACAAAAGCGCATCGGCGAGGTCTATGACCGGATCGCTCCTGTTTATGACCTGTGGGGAAAACTAACGGAGTCACGGGCAAGAAACAGGGCGCTGGAGCTTGCGAACATTCAGGATGGACAACACATTCTGGAAGTTGCCGTTGGGACGGGTTTGGCGTTTTATGAAATCGTCAAAAGAAATCCCACCGGCAGCAACATGGGTATCGATTTGTCTGCGGGGATGCTGGAAAAGGCGCGAAGGCGGCTGCGAAGTCTTTCCGGCACGAATTACTCCCTGGCAGCGGGAACCGCATTTGACTTGAAAGTGGAAGACGAATCCATCGATCTGCTGGTGAACAATTACATGTTCGATCTCATCGCCTTTGACGACATGGACGATATTATTCACGAGTTCAGGCGGGTGTTAAAAAACAATGGACGGCTGGTTCTGGTCAACATGACCCAGGGCGAGCGATTCGGCAGCGGGTTGTATGAAACCATTTACAGAATCTCTCCTGCATCAATGGGTGGCTGTCGAGGTGTCAAAATGGCCGAAAAACTGCAGCTGGCGGGCTTTCATGTCGAAGTCAGAGAGTATGTCCAGCAGATGCTGTTCCCATCCGAGGTTCTGCTGGCCCGCAAGTGAATCGCTGAATTTATATATCGAATTGCATATGGTTTATCCTGCTTAGAGACCCTAAAATTGCTTTGTACGATCAGAAGATGAGCTTTTGGGGTATGGTCAGAGAGGGAATATTGGGTAAGAGCCAGATTGATTACAGACCTATCAGCCGAAAAACCGCTATGGCAGCAGTTAATTTGGATCGGTTATCGAAAATTATGCCTGGGGTTTGTGAGATCACCAGTATCATTCAATTCAGGTTCTGAGGTTTTTCGAGCAGTATGTAGTGTCTATCACAGGTTTTTCGATGATTTCGAAACTTGTTGTATATAGCAG
>LJNK01000045.1:27034-50430 GCA_001303025.1 Deltaproteobacteria bacterium SG8_13 | reverse complement strand
CAGCCCCACACCGGACAGCACCACGGCCGTGCAGACCAGTATCGCGATTATTTTGCCTTTCATCACAGCTCCACCTTCAATCTACCGTCTTTGGGTACCCATCCGGACTAAGCCCCACCCTCGAGGCGGCACTGGCTGAAATCGATCTCCTTGCCGCAGCCGCTGCACTTATGCGCCCGATCGAATTCGTCGGAAAAAATTTCTTTCTCCTGACCGCATTCGGGGCATTTGCACACGAACGACTTCAGACTTTTGAAATTCGCAAATCCGGGGCAGTGTTGCGGTGTGTTGCTCATGACGGGTTCTCCTTTCATCTGCCGGGGCATTCACCCGACGGTATTTACTCTGCAGCCTCCATCTGTTTGGCTACTTGCCGCCCGTACTCCTGGGCCATCTGGATGCCGCCTCCAAGGGCGCTCGATTTCAACATCAGCGGTTCACCGACCATCGTCATCCGAAAAATGTTTTCCATCGTTCCATAGATGCGTCCCGGCGCTTCGCCGCTCCAGCCATACGCGCCGAAGGCGCCGCCCACCTTCCCCACCAGATTCACCTTTTCGGCGAGAAAGAGCAGCGTTTTCATGCTCTGCATCATTTCGCCGTGGTAGGTAGCCGATCCGAACACATAGGCATCGTAGCCCTCCAGGTCGGCTTCCTTTTTGATGGATTTGTCGGCGACGACCTTGGCCTCATGACCCGATATTCGAATCCCTTCGGCGATCAAATCACCGATTGTCTGGGTTTCTCCGGTTCTGGTGGCATACACGATCAGTGCCTTGGCCATCGGATCTTCTCCCTCTATTTGATTCTGTTGTCCGAACCTTCCACTTCGCAGTCCGGCGTATAGCAAGTATTGTCCAAAAATTCACACTTCTCTTTGCAGGACGGGCACGTCTCGGGTGGCGCGTCCGCTTCGAAAGTGTACCCACAGTTGTGGCATTTCCAGCTGGGCATCTTTTATCACCTCCCCTGATAGAAGGGTTTACTGTCCTTTCCAGTGACCGTGCAGGTTGCAGTACTCCCGAGCGGTCACCTGGTCCGCCTCGATATTGAAGGTCGCTTCGGGTGGTTGGCCGGGATTGAGAAATTGGCGATACGCCCGACCGTCAGCGATAATTTCGACCCACTCGATGTAATGTTTTTCCTCCATCGGATGCGGGACATCGCCGACTTTGACCTTGAATCCACCGGCCACTTTCTCTACTACGGGCACATGTTTTTCCTTTGCGGCGTCTACCGTGTTCTCGGTCAGCAGCACCATGGGCTGGCCGCAGCAGACCAGCTCTCCGGCCCCAGCATGCAGAACCTCGACGATATTGCCACATACCTCACATTTATAGACTTCCAATCTTTCTGCCATTTTTTCCTCCTTTTCCACACTGGGTGGCGGTTGATGCATTGCCTACGACGAGCGGGCAGCTTACCAGTTTTCCCCGAGCAGCTCAAAGTGCGCCTGGGCATGCGCACAGGCCGGGCATAAATCGGGAGCTTCGGTACCTTCGTGAAGATAGCCACAGTTTCGACAGCGCCACACCACCGGTTGCTCCCGCCTAAAAACCCGATCCGCCATAATGTTGGCGGCCAGATCGTTATAGCGCTTCTCGTGCTGTTTCTCGGCAACCGCCACTGCCATGAAGACATCGGCGATTTCGTCGAGGCCCTCTTCCTCGGCTGTTTTGGCAAAGCCGGGATACATGGTGGTGTGCTCGTAATTCTCCCCTGCGGCAGCGTCCTTCAGGTTCTCCAGTGTCGACCCGATCACGCCGGCGGGAAATGCTCCGGTAATTTCGACTTCGCCACCCTCGAGAAATTTGAAGAGCCGCTTGGCGTGCTCTTTTTCATGGTCGGCGGTCTCCGTAAAGATATCGGATATCTGTACAAATCCATCGTTTCGGGCCTGTTTGGCAAAGTACGTATACCGGTTGCGTGCCTGCGACTCCCCGGCAAATGCGGTTAGAAGATTTTTTTCGGTTCGGGTTCCAACAAGTTTTGCCACTTCACTCCTCCTTTGGTAAACGGTGCCGGCATCGCTGGGATCATTTCTGCCGGGCGGTTGTCCTGTAACCTGTTGATCCAACAGTCGCTATTCGTCTTCCTTCCACAGTCCCTTTTCGATGTGGGCCTGTTTTTCCTTTTCAGCCAGCTGTTTGAGCTTATAGGCACTGTCCCGCAAAATGCCGTACAAGACACCACAGCCGGTATCTTGCCGATCTTCGTCGCCTCGATTCGCAAGCTCGATCATTTCAGCGGTCAGTTCGAGGGTTCTGAGGATATGTTTGTCGCAGGTTCTCAATCGCCACCACTTTTCTACCTGTCATATTTCATTGGCACTGTAAAGCGCGATTTGGCCGCCTGGCCGGCCCTTCTTTTCTCTTTCAAATCGACTTCAGTGTAATTCAAACTGCGTGCCAATTGCGTTTCGTGAGACGAAATACTTTTTTTGTCGTAATTTCAGCTGGTTGTAGATAGGACCCGGGAACCGCTGGCACGCGTGTCTCTTCGACCCGATCCGATTATGAGACAATCGCCGGATAACGGATGGTAGATGGCAAGAAATTCTGCCATCCAACTACCTGTATATATGGTTATTTCAATTTGACTGGCTGTATCAGGCCGATTTTGATACAAGTATGTATCATGATACGGTTGACAGGAACCGGAAGGGGATAGCATCGGCATCCGGGCAAACCGGTCGCTTGCCGGGATACCGGGATCAATTGCTTCTACTCAAGATTTCACCGCGGGTGCTGACAACCACTTCCTTCATCGGAATCTCGACGCCGGCCGCATCCAATGACTTTTTTACAATCATCGGCAACCCGGAACAGCAGGGAACTTCCATCACAACCGCGGTAATGCTGCGGACTCCGGCGGTTCGAAAAATCTGCGTGAATTTTTGAATGTAACTCTCCGTATCGTCCAGCTTCGGGCAGCCCATCATAACGGCTTTGCCCTGCAGAAAATCCCGGTGGAGGGTTGGAAAGGCCACCGGCACGCAATCGGCCAACACCAGCAGGTCTGCGTTTTTCAGAAAAGGCGCGGTGGGGGGGACCAGGTGGATTTGAATCGGCCAGTGACCGAGGGCCGACCTTCCGGCCAAGCCCTGGGGATCAGCCCCAAAGACCGATCCCTGCGCAGACGGCTGCGCAAAGCGCTGAATCCGGGAAGAGGGGCAGCCGCTGGCAACTAGCGGTTTGGCTGCTTTGTTCTTTATTTCTTTTTCCGTCAGAAATTTTTCCACTGCCGCCTCGTCGAACTCCTCGGCCTCTCTTTCCACGATCCGCAGCGCGTCGTTCGGGCATTCTCCCAGACAGGCACCCAGTCCGTCGCAAAGGTTGTCGGATATCACCCGGGCTTTTCCTTCGATGATTTCCAACGACCCTTCGGCACAAGCCGGCACGCACAGTCCGCAACCGTCACAGCGTTCTTCGTCGATTTCTATGATTTTACGCATGACCTTCATGATTTCACCTCGTATCGAATCCGCAAGCGGGTTGAAGCTGACAGGGGAATCCAGCGATTATCCGTTTGCTACTTCAATAAAACCTTGCGGGCTTCTTGCTTTCCCGAATTCGTGAAGAACCGCTGGGCAATGACGGCTTCGATCTCTTCTGCCGCAAGTGGTGTTTCCTTCTGCCGATCCTCCAGATCGGCGATCAGTGCCCCTTCGAATACGACTTTGCGGTTCAGATCGTCACCGTCTTCCGGAGGCCGGTGGTCTCCGACGATGTCGCAAACGGCTTCGATCAACTCCTCCTTGGCCTTGAGGAATACCAGGATGGAACGGGCCACCAGCGGGCTTTCCTGCTCCAGGTGCTCGGCGGTCACTTCCCCGTGTTTTCGCTCAGCTTCCACTGCACCGATGTCCCGGAGGTACGCTGCACATAAAATGACCGGCAGCATCCCTTCTTCCTTTTTGGCGATTCGTTCCGCGTAGCGCGCGGCACGGCCGGAACGGCCGATCCGTTTAAAATCGCTTTTAAAGTAGCGCTTCATCTCGATGGCGACTCGATCCTTGAGCAAATCTTCCTTCTGCGCAAGAAGTTCTTCCGGAAGCGTGCCCAGGCACTGTTCGGCATACTGGCAGTATGCCGCACAGCCGAAATCCATGTTCGGGTTCACAAACCGGTGACCGCAGTGATTGCACTTTCTGGCAGTGTCGTCCTTGAAAAATTCCACCGGCTTTTCACACTTCGGGCACTTGACCTCATAAATGGCACCGGGCTTCCAGTACTGCGTATCCTGACCGGGGCATTTCATAATGGGGGTCCCCCTTCGTTATTTGGTTTGCAAACGGTCGGCCGTGTGACCGACTTGCCGTTTTCCCCTATTGGTTGAGGCCAGCATAACCGGCTCAACACAATCCCGCCTTGACATAGATCAACTGGCGCGGATTTTTTCGTCTGTCGCTTGCAAACAAAAGATTTCAAACCGTTGTTCGGCCCGGACCCCCGGTGGCGGATCCGGACCAATGAAACGGATCTTGCTTTTGACATGCCTACCCGAGAATCGCCTTCAGGTCTTCCTCGGCGGTCTGTATCGGCATGATGTTGAAGTTTTTCACCAGGACTTCCAGCACGTTCGGTGAAACGAACGCCGGCAGGCTCGGTCCCAAGCGGATGTTCTTGATCCCCAGGTAGAGCAAGGTCAGCAAAATCGCACAGGCCTTTTGCTCGTACCAGGAAAGCACCATTGAGAGCGGCAGATCATTTACCCCGCATTCAAAGGCATCGGCCAGTGCAAGTGCGATCTGCACGGCAGAATAAGCATCGTTGCATTGCCCGACATCGAGCAGGCGGGGAATTCCGCCGATATCACCCAACTGTTGGTCGAAAAAGCGAAATTTTCCGCAGGCCAGCGTCAGCACGATGCAATCCGCAGGAATCTTTTCGACGAAATCTGTGTAGTAGCTGCGGCCCGGTTTGGCACCGTCGCAACCACCGACCAGGAAAAAGTGCCGGATGTCCTTGTTTTTGACGGCCTCGATCACCTTGTCGGCCACCGACATAACCGCGTTGCGCCCGAAGCCGACCATCACGGTCCTGCCTTCTGCATCGGCGCTGAAGCCCGGCATTTCAAGGGCCTTTTCAATGACCGGTGTGAAATCCCCGTCGGCGATATGCGCCACGCCCGGCCAACCCACCAGACCGGTGGTAAACAGGTTGTCCTTGTAGGAATCCCGCGGTTTTTGGATGCAGTTGGTGGTCATCAGGATCGCACCCGGAAACGCGGCGAATTCTTTGGCCTGGTTCTGCCAGGCAGTCCCGTAATGGCCGTAAAAATGAGAATATTTTTTCAACTCCGGGTAGCCATGGCAGGGAAGCATCTCGCCGTGGGTGTAAACGAATATGCCCTTTCCTTGACTTTGTTTCAGAATCTCATCCAGATCCTTCAAATCGTGCCCGGACAATAAAATGGCCTTGCCTTTTTTGACCCCCAGCGGCACGGCCGTGGGCACCGGGTGTCCGTATGTCCCGGTGTTGCCGGCGTCCAGGAGCTCCATGGCCCGCAGGTTGATTTCACCGCATTTCAACACCAGGCCGACCAGGTCATCGACGCTTACCCCATCCTCCAGGGTCGCGGCCATGGCTTCATGGATGGTTGCATAGACTTTTTCGTCTTCCTGGCCCAGTATGGCGGCATGATCCGTGTAAGCGGCAACTCCTTTGATTCCGTAAATGAGCAGCTCGCGAAGCGACTGGATATCCGGATCGACGTCCGGATCGGCCTTGATGCCCACCTTTTCACCCTGGGCGACCAGCTCCTGCGGATCGGATGCCGGGCGAAACGTCTCCGGCCCGCCGGGAAAATCCGTGCTGCCGCCGGCAGCCTGCACCTTTTCTTTCAGCAACTCCCGCTTCGCGACGGCTTCGTTGATCCACTGTACGAATCGAGCCGGATCGAAATCGACGTTGGTCAGGGTCGAAAAAATCGCTTTGCAGGTGAACCGGTCCACATCCCGGTCGACGACGCCTACCTTGCGGCCCTCCACGGCATACCGGGACAGTCCCTTTACCGCATAAATCAACAGGTCCTGCAGGGCAGCTACATCCGGCTGTTTGCCGCACACACCGATCTTCGAACAGCCCTCCCCTTTGGCTGTCTGTTCGCACTGAAAACAAAACATAAAACCATCTCCTTTCTTTGAGTTGAGTTGTGCGCCTCCTTGTCGAAAACGCACGCGATTGCTACTTTGAAACCGCCCAGCGCTCCTTGACATAGATCAAATCAAAGTGTTATGTCGCGCGGGAGGCAGAATCGATGAAAAAAATCCTCGATATTATCAACAAGATACCTGCTTTCAACGGGCTTTCGGAAGACCAGCTGAAGGCAATCAGAAGTGTCGCCGTCGACCGCCGGTTCGACAAAGGCGAAATGGTGTTTTCCGAAGGTGATGAAGGAAGCGGATTTTACGTTGTCGTCGACGGTCAGGTAAAGATCTTCAAGTTGTCCCCGGAAGGCAAAGAACAGATTTTGCACATCTTCGGTCCCGGTGATCCGGTGGGCGAGGTGGCCGTGTTTGCCGGTCGATCCTTTCCGGCTAACGCTGAAGCCATCACCGCCGCCCGGCTGCTGTTTTTCCCCCGCACCGCATTTCTCGACCTGATTTCCGCCAATCCGTCGCTGGCCATGAAAATGCTGGCGGTCCTTTCGATGCGACTGCGGCGGTTTACGATCCAGATCGAGAATTTATCCTTGAAGGAGGTGCCGGGTCGGCTGGCCACCTATCTGATCGTTCTTTCCGAAGAGCAAAAAGACGAGCAGACCGTCACGCTGCCGATCTCCAAGGGCCAGCTGGCCAGCCTGCTGGGAACAATTCCGGAAACGCTATCGCGGATATTCGCCAAAATGAGCGCCCAGAACCTGATTGCGGTAGAGGGACGCCGAATTCGGCTGCTCGACCTCCCGGGGCTGGAAGAAGTTTCCGAACAGGGCCGGGTTCCCGAATAATTCTTCAACGAATCTTCCGCAATGGCGAGCTATCGCTTCAGTTTAACCAGTTCCCGGCTCAACAGCCGCACATGGCTCATCTCTTCTTTGATGATGTCATCCAGGCGCCCCCGACCCAATTCTTCCGGCACGGCGTTTTTCATGCCCAGATAGAAAACGATGGAGTCTTTCTCCGCCTCAATGGCGGCCTTGAGAATCTTCTCCATGGAAGACACATCCATCGCCTTGTCGAAAAACACGCGCGTTTCCACCAGGGCCTTGAGATAGAGAGCGGCTTCGCTTTGCGGGTCGAATACGTTGGTTTCCCTTTCCTTTCGGGTCAGTTCGCCCCGCATGGCTTTGAAGGTTTTTTCGTGATCGACCTCCATACCGGCCAGCTCCAGCAGCAGCTTTTTATGCTCCTCCCCCTGGACGGCTGCGGCGGCAGCGTTGTAAAATTGCTGGCCGTTTCTTTCCATCTGCTCCGCCATCTCGAAGATCTCATCCGCACTGAACTCGAAACTCATTTCGGCCCCATCCTTTCTTTGTTGTGAAGTGTTGGAAATGATAACAATTTTCGTGAATCTGGATCCGCAGGTTGCTATCAAGATAACGATGCATTCGGGATTGTAAAGATATGTTGCAGATTTCCGTTGACAGGGCCCCGGGGCCTAACTATACTGTTTTAGTAGGAATAATATGGGCTGCATATGAACACCATCGGTTCGACATATCGACGCGGCTTCAGGCTAACGCTTCACCTTTTGCTAACGGTGCTGATTGGAATCGGCGCTATGGTTCCGCAGGCGCTGGCTTATCTCGGGTGCAACCACGCGTGCTGCTTGAAGCCAGCCGACTTACACAAGCAACACGAAACCGTTCACATCTCCGGCACCATCCAGCCATCGTGCTGCGGGCAGGAATCGAGCGAATCGGCCTGTGGACTTTGCGGTTTCGAAGATCAACCATCGACCGATCTCGCGTTGCATTCCACAACTTGCGGCGACCCTTCAACCGCAAACAGCGTTGCAACCGCCAAACGAAGCCCGCTGCCGGACACGGCCCCCCGCATCCTTGCCGGTTGGAAAACCGCCGCTGCAAGCCTGCATTCGGGATCACTTTACCTTCGAACCCTCACCCTTTTAATTTGATCCGTCCCAGCTGCCTCCTAATTTTACTGAAATCTAGTATGACCCAAAGCACAGGCGGTTATCCCGCATGCAGCCAGTTGCGCTGAACGTCGGCGCCGGGGTTTTCGCTATTCGCATCGAATCAATGTTGATGCATCAACCGCTGCCCGTCGCAATCAATGCCACGGTATCATAAAGGAGAAATTTCATGTCAAGCAAAAGCAAGAAGAGTAAACAAAAAACCCGTCTCGAATCAAAGAAAGCCGCCGTGCTGGGAAACGATAAAAAAAGCCGGTTGCCCCTGATACTTGCCGCCTGTGCCGTGCTGATCGTCGCAGCGGGAGTCGTTTTTGTCCTTAACCAAAGTGGGAGTATATCGACGGCGACATCGGATGCGGTGGCTGCCGATGCGGAACTGGTTACCTTCCCGGCGGCTATGTTTGCCGACGGCAAGGCCCGTCATTTCGAGCACCGTAACGGTCGCCACACGATCCGCTTCTTTGTGTTGAAAAGCTCCGACGGTGTCATCAGAGCCGCGTTTGATGCCTGCGATGTCTGCTGGCCGGCCGGCAAAGGATACTATCAGGAAGGCGACTACATGGTCTGCCGCAACTGTGGCCGGCGCTTTGCTTCGGTACTGGTCAACGAAGTCAAGGGCGGCTGCAACCCGGCGCCGCTGAACCGGGCCATGAATGGCGATCAGGTTGTCATCAAGGTGAACGACATCCTGCAGGGCAAACAATATTTCAATTTCAGTTGATGCGTTTGCGTACATAGGAGAAACCCATGACTTTAAAAGAAATTGCCGTTCGCAACCTTTTGCGAAGAAAAGGCAAGGCGGCCTTTGTGCTGGCAGGACTGGTGGTCGGTGTCGCAACGGTGGTGGCCATCATCAGCTTCGTCAATGCCATGACCAGCGATATCAATCACAAACTGGAACAATACGGGGCCAACATTCTGGTGGTCCCCAAAACCGAAAACCTCACGCTCACTTACGGGGGATTGTCCCTGGGTGGGGTTTCCTTTGAAATGGAAGAAATCCGGCAGGCCGATCTCTCCCGAATAAAGGACATCAAAAATGCCGCCAATGTTGCGGCCCTCGGCCCGCTGGTGCTGGGAGTCGCGGAATTGAATGATCGGCGGATCCTGATGGCCGGCATCGACTTTTCGGTGGCCGGCATCCTGAAACCGTGGTGGAAGATCCAGGGTCACGAGCCCGGCAACGGCGAGCTGCTGTTAGGAGCGGAGGTAGCGCGGATCTTGGGCGTGCAACCCGGAGCATCGTTGGATGTCAACGGCAAGCAGCTATCCGTGGCCGGTGTGCTCCAACCGACCGGTTCCCAGGATGACCAGCTCATTTTCACCCGCCTGGACACGGCCCAAGCATTTTTGGGGAAGGCCGGCCGGGTTTCGATGGTCGAAATCGCCGCTCTGTGCAAGGACTGCCCCATCGAAGATATGGTCTTGCAGATCTCCGAGGCGCTTCCCGGGGCCAAGGTGATGGCGATTCAGCAGGTGGTCAAAAGCCGCATGGAGGCGCTGGCCCAGTTTAAAAAGTTCTCCTACGGCATCTCCGGCGTTATCCTGTTGATCGGAAGCCTGGTGGTGCTGGTTACCATGATGGGAAGCGTCAGAGAGCGCACCGAGGAGATCGGGATCTTTCGTGCCATCGGTTTTCGCCGACGGCACGTAATGAACATCGTTTTTCTGGAAGCCGGCATTGTATCCATTCTGGCTGGCCTGATCGGCTACCTGGCCGGCTTCGGTGCGGCTGCAGTGGCCCTTTCGCTTTTTTCCCCCGGCCATTCCGGTTCGGTCCCGCTGGACGGCACGCTGGCAGCGCTGTCTGTGGCAGCAGCGTTGGTCGTCGGTCTGATTTCCAGCGCCTATCCGGCTCTGCTGGCCGCCCGCATGGATCCGAATGATGCCCTCAGGGCCCTGTAAAGGAGGTTTGGATGAGCTTTGTCCGCGCACAACAACTTGTAAAACAATACGGCAGCGGAGAGTCGTGTGTAACGGCGATCTCCGATATCAGCTTTGAAATCGACGAGGGTGAATTTGTCGCGATAATGGGTGAGTCCGGCGCCGGCAAATCGACCTTGCTGGCCGTTTTGGGTGCCATCAACGAACCGACTGGTGGTTCTCTGGTGGTGGACGATATCGAGGTGTACCGACTGACACCGGAGCAGCGAGCCGATTTCCGCCGGGAATATCTCGGATTCGTTTTCCAGAGCTTTCATCTGGTCCCGTACCTCACCGTGTTGGAAAACGTGATGCTTCCCCTGGCGGTAGTGAAAGCCGGTAGACAGGCCAAGCGGGAGTTGGCTGCCGAAGCGCTCAAGCAGGTCGGTCTTTCCGGCAAAGCCGATCGATTGCCGAATCAGATATCCGGGGGAGAAAAGGAAAGGGTTGCCGTCGCCCGGGCTGTCGTCAACAAACCGCCCGTGCTTCTGGCGGACGAACCGACGGGAAACCTTGATTCGGGCAATTCGAAAGAAATCATGAAGCTGCTGCAAGCGCTCAATCGCGAAGGAACGACGATCGTCATGGTGACCCACAGCAATGATTGTGCCCGGTTCGCCCGGCGGACCCTGCAGGTCTCCGACGGCACCATCGTGGGAGAGAGCCACAATTTGCCGATCCCTGCTGATATTCCCAACTAGCCGGGACATGGTGAAAAACGGAACCAAGCAAAACACCGACACTGGATGCGGACGGGTCGGGTCCACCTGCGACCCGAAACCCGCCCGCACTCCTATTGGCGTTGCACGCATCAATTCTGCGCCAGCTCCCCGCCACTTGCTTTTCTACCATCAGAAAACAGCCGGCAACTTCCCGGCTTGACACTCCTTTAGCATTTCTCTATATTTTCGCATCTTGATGCAACCGCCAAAACCCGGCGGGATGTTACCCGTTGAGCGGTAAAAGGCACATCCGATGACCGATCCCGAAAGTCTGAAAAATCGACCGCTGCTGCTGTTGGTGGCAGGAGCCAAAGGTGCGGTGGCCTCCACGCTGGCGCTGGCGGTCGCGGCCCTGCACCGCCGGCCGGAAGATGTGCTGCCGGGCCTGACCACCGCTGGCAGGTTCCCCTACCTGGCGGCGGTTACCGAAACGGTTATGGCGGGCTGGGATTCGAAACCTGAACCCCTGGATGCTGCGATTCAATGCCAGGGCATCGTTTCTGAAGGACGCTGTGGGCTGTATGCCGATGAACTCCGACAGATTCCCATCCGAAAAGCCCCCCCGACAGACCTGAATCTGGAAAAACAGGTGGATGCTGTCACAGAGGACATTCGGCAATTCAGGGAGGTGTTCCCGAAATCGTTGCCGGTGCTGATCAACCTGCTGCCGGCCGCCCCTCATTCCGGTCTGGCCCAATGCGGAGACCTGATGGAAATATACCGGTCGGCAGGGCCGCAAACCTTGCCGGATCTCGCCTACGCCATTGCTGCGGTTCGCTCCGGCCTGCCGCTGGTAAACTTCACCCCCAACGAAGTGGAACTACCGGCGATCGTTGCAGAATCGGCCGATCGCCGGGCACCCATTGCCGGGCGTGACGGCAAGACCGGGCAAACCTATCTCAAAACCGTGCTGGCTTCCGCATTCAAGGAGCGCCAGCTGACGATAACCGGCTGGTACAGCCTGAACATCCTGGGCAATGACGACGGCCGCAACCTGATGGATCCGGATCGCGCGGCCGGCAAAGTCGCCAATAAAACCGGATTGCTGGAAGAAATCCTGGGGTACGATATCGGCGGCCGGACCGGGCTGCCGTCCCATAAAGTCCGCATCGACTATTATCCACCGCGGGGCGATGCCAAGGAAGCCTGGGACGTAATCGACTTCAAGGGCCTGTTCGATCTGCCGATGAGCCTTCGATTGAATCTGCAGGGCAGAGATTCGATACTGGCCGCACCGCTGGTTCTGGATCTGGGCCGCTGGATGTTGGCTTTGCAGGCAGCCGGCAGGGTCGGCCCCGTTCCCGAACTCGCTTTCTTCTTCAAAAAGCCGGTGGGAGAAAACGCCCCGGCAACCTTTCAGCACCAGGTGGAAACGCTCCGGCAGCTGGCAAACGAGTGCGACCGAACCCTAAAAGGCAGGTCCTCTTCCAATTAACCCATTGCGGAAGCGCTTAACCATCAGCCCGCTTAATTTACAACCGTCTGGGCCGGGGAAAAACCGGCGGGCCAAAGAAAGACCATCGTCATGATATTCGGTTACAGTACCAATGCGTTCGTAAAGTTCTCTTTGCTAGATTCGATCGACAGGATTGCCCGGCTCGGATTCAAGGGCGTCGAAATCATGGGAGATCGTCCTCACCTGTATCCCCCTGACTATGACAAGACCCGGCTGATGGAACTCAAAAAAAGGATTGAGCAATACCGCCTGACCGTCACCAACCTGAACAGCTTCACACTGTTTGCCGTCGGCGATACCTACCTGCCGTCCTGGATCGAATCCGATCCGCAGCGGCGCGAAATTCGGATTCGTCACACCATCGACAGCCTGAACATCGCCCATCAGCTCGGGTGCCGCAACATATCCGTTCCACCCGGCGGTCCCCTGGATAACGGAATATCCCGAAAAGAAGGCTTCAAACTGTTTCATGAGGGCCTCGAAAAGGTGGTCCCCACAGCAGAGGAACTCGATGTAAAAATTTTAATCGAACCCGAACCCGACTTGCTGATGGAGAATACCGCCGAGTTTCGCTCCTTTATCAAAGACGTAAGATCAGCCGCCGTCGGTCTGAATTTTGATATTGGCCATTTCTATTGCGCCGGAGAAAACCCGGCTGCATCATTTGAACAGTTGTTTGAATGGATTGGCCACGTGCACATCGAAGACATCGCCCCCAGCCGCGTGCACGCGCACCTGATTGCCGGTCACGGCGCCATCGGCTTCAAAGAAATTTTCGATACCATGCGGCGGCTTGGCTACAACGGGCACATCAGCCTGGAGCTTTATCCTTACGTGGATACACCAGAGGAAGCCGGCAAAGAAAGCCTGGCATACCTGGCCCCGATTCTGGGCGAATCCGAACTGAACATCGATTGGTAAATCCGAACGGTCAACTGCTCATCTGCCGGAAAATGTCCTCGACCCGTTTCGATCCTTGCACTGGGCAGCAACCACCACTGCCTCGCTCACCGACAGGATCCGCACCCGTGAAACAATTCGACTCTTTTATCAAAACGAAAGGAAATCGCCATGAAAGCCCTTTACTTTGAAAAGCACGGCCAGGATTTTCGCGACGTGCTCGCTTTGATCTGGTCGGGTCGTCTCAAGCCGGTGATTGACCGCGAGATGCCCCTGAGCCAGGGGAAAGAGGCCTACGGTATAATGGAGCGGGGGGAGATGTTCGGCAAGATCGTCCTGGTGCCCGGGTAGACCCCCCGCGGGCTGGGCGTTTGAATTGACCGACAGAAGACACTGCAGCCTTTAGCCGGAGCCTGCCCGCATCCGGCGCTGCCGGACGTGCCGGATGAAACCGGGGCCTTAGCTTTCCTTCTCCGGCGGCAAGAGTGCAAGCCGGGCACCTTGTTTATGACGAATTTGCAGCGACCGGAGGCTGAAATGCTCATGCCAAGTCAGCCTCCGGTGCTCCGCTTCCGGCTGCCGCGGACAGATTGAACGAAACTCCCCTCGTCGATTCGCGCCATTATGGAAGTGCGGTCGGCTCTTGGAACAGGCACTGATCTTCCGGGCAGAACAGGCTCAACCAGAGTCCTTTCGTCTCGCCGACAACTTCTCCGGCAGGAAGCGTTATTTTATCGCCTTCCACAGCGCAAGCATTTTCCGGACAGGGCACCTCAATCCAAAGCCCTGGCTTGCCGGCCGCGCTGACCGCCGCCCGTTTTTCTTCCGGCAGTCTGCGAATCTCTTCTTCGGAAAGCAGGCGGGCATTTGTCAAATAAACCTTCAGCTGGCCTTCTTTGATATCTCTTTTCATGATAATTATCCCTTCTCTGCAACACCTTTGGAAGTGTGTATTCTTTTTGTTCCGTTTTGTTTCAACCGCATTCAACTTGAGCGCGTGCGTATTTTTTTGCCTCAACAGCGTCAATTCGGGCGGCAGCCGGCGGTACTCGATCGAAAGATGAGGTTTGCCGGAGACGAACGCTCGTTTTGCCGCAAAGGGACGCACATGTTTCTAGAGTAGGATCAAATGAAATGCTGTCAATAGTGCACAAGCAACAAGGATTGCCTGACATCGACACGCGATCCGATTGGCGGGCGGACACCGTCAGGTGGATGGTTCAAGTTGCGGGCGAGTCTCCAATGATGGCAAGACAACCCGTCTGGCCAAGGGCTCGTGACTGCTGCTCGTGCCGGCCATGGATTTTTCCGCAATTTTCGAGTATAAATACCGCGATTGCAGATCGGCTGGTCGGTCAGGGTCAACGCGAATGATCAAACGCACCGCCCCCTGAACCGATCATCCATGCCCGGAACAGTTGCGGTCACATTAATCAAGCAACCTGCCGAAACTCATACACCGTGAAAGGGAAACCACCACCGATCGAAACGCTGTCAGCCTGCGGCACCGATGTCACCATCGCCACGGATCACGTCATTGGCGATTTTGTCTCGTACGGCATCGGTGGGCCGGGCCGACTGTGGGCGATCCCCAAAACCGAGGCGGTTGTCGGCTGTTTGCTGCAGGCGATCCGCCTCTCTGGCCTGCCGCTGTTTATACTGGGCGGCGGAACCAACGTTCTGGTTTCCGATCGGGGTTGGAGCGGCGTGGTGCTGCACATTGCCGACAACCTGTCCGGCTGGCGGTTTGCAGGCAGCCAGGTTACGGTCCGGGCCGGGACCCTGTTGATGGAACTGGTGCAGGCATCGGTGGATCGCGGACTGGCCGGCATAGAGTCGATGGCCGGCATTCCCGGCACGGTGGGCGGCGCGCTGCGAATGAATGCCGGCGCTTTCGGTCAGGAGATCGGTGCCGTGACCGTTTCGGTGTCCGGTTATCGGTTCAACGGGGATCCATTCACCGCCGCCGGTGCCGATATCCAATTCGGATATCGCTGTGCTCCCGAGCTGGAAGGTGGGGTCATCACTTCAGCAACACTGCTGCTCGAACCGGGTCGGGCGCAGCCGCTGCAGCACCGCGTTGCAGAAGTCCTTTCCCGACGGGCCGCCCGTCAACCCCTGGAGTATCCTTCCTGCGGCAGTGTGTTCAAGAGGCCGCCGGGAGACTATGCCGGACGGTTGATTGAAGCAGCCGGCCTGAAAGGCTACCGTATAGGCGGGGCTGAAGTCAGCAGCAAGCACGCCGGTTTTATCGTCAACACGAACAAGGCCACTGCCTGTGACGTGTACCGGCTGATTGGCCGCGTTCAGGCGACCGTCAAAGAGCGATTTGGCGTGCAACTGGAAACGGAAGTGAAGCTGATCGGCGATTTTCCCGCCGACTGCAGCGACGCCGGATAGAAGAATCGCGACGGGAATCAGCACCGGGCCGGGCAGAAGAATGACCCCCGTTATCAGGCCGCTATGCCTGTTCGCGTCACGCGAACGGAAGCCTTGTCCTTCCCCCGATTGCTGCTGGTCAGGCTAATCGGATATCAATCCATGCCTCGCAGCCAGTAGATCGCCAGGCAACGTCTTTCATCGCTGCTGTCGGCCACCCGGCAATCCGGCCATACGAAGATGGCCGGCGCCGTGGCCACGGGCATCCTTTCATGGCCTGGATGCTGGCATCGACTTTCCGATATCTCAGTTCAACGATGCAGCCGGCATGCCATGCAAGGGGCTGACGACAGGTCGGCTGTTTTCGCTTCTCCATCCGTATGGGGAAGGTATCCTTCCCGTTTATCCGGGAAGCGTAAAGGCAGGTTCCACCAGCCCGTCGGGACTCATCCGCCAAGGCCACCAGATCGTTGAGAGCTTGGCAACCGTGATATCTGATTTGCGGGGCCGGATGAGAAGTTCTTCCAGAACCAGATCGGCCGGATCGAAGGAGAGCTCGATCTTGTCGAGTTCCTGCCGGAATTCGTCTTCCAGCGCCTCCAGCTTGGCATATTGCAGCGAAAGCTGTTCCTTCGCCCGCTCTATATCCTGTCGTTCGCGACCGGCGCGGCCGACACCGCGCACGGCAGTTGTTGCCCGGCCGATATTGCCCGTGCTGGCCACCTTGCGCCCGAACAGCGCCCCCAGCAACGTCGCCCCGATGGAGATTCCCGCTTGAATCTTCTGGTGCTTGTATTGATCTTCTTCCCGCTCGAGGCGCTCTTCGAGCCGGTGAATACGGTCTCTGAGGGTATCGAACCGACGTTCGTACCTTTTCTTTGTTCTTTCCACCGCCATATCCCGTTTTTCGTGAACCAGGTGTTGCAGGCGGCCGCGAAAGCGACCTTCATCCTCGCCAGCGGTGGAAACGGCCTTCAGGTCCCGGCAGCTGTACAGGGTCAACCAGCGGTTCTGGTGCAGGTAGCCGGTCAGGTCCTTGCGCCAGTAAGCGTAATTATCCGGATTGGCACCGGCTGCCGGCAGGTCGGTGAAAAGGCCCCGATCAACCGGTTCGCTGAGAAAGCCGATGGCCGCACCCGCTACGGCAGTCGCCTGATCCCAATCCAATGATTTGCCCCGGGCTGGAAACGGGCTGAACAGGTGCAGCTCCTGCCAATGATCCAGACGGGCCCTGGCACTGACAAAATGCAATCTGGCGCGGGCCCACAGTCCCGGTCGATAGACCAGCTGCTGGTGGCTGCCTATGCCTGCGTCGGCCTCGACGTAGACCTCTTCAATATCGGCCGGCAGGGGCGGCCGCTCGGCTAGGAACCGGGGCTTTTCCCCCCGATTTGACTGCGCACCGGCAGCCGACGCTGCTTTTCCCTGCACCACGGGCGCCGGTGGTTGCGCAGCAACCGGTTGGGTGGCATCCGATGAAAGCATTTCGATCTGGGTTCGCGTCATCGGACCGCGCAGGTAGGACATGGCCCAGCGGGATCGGAAGACCACCGGCCGTGTTTCATGAACGTTGTGCAGCAGAAATACCCGTGAGCCCAAAGAAGCCAGGAGATTCTCCATTTCCGATCGGTCGAATGCGGCCATCCCTCCCGCTGACACCCCTTCCAGCCCGTCCAGTACCCGTTGCTTGTCACGCTCGGTTTGCAGCCGGCCTAAAAACCACGTTCCGGTGTTGGAAAGCCCCTTGTAGTCCAGATCCACGGGATTCTGGGTGGCCAGCATGACGCCGACACCAAACGCGCGGGCCTGCTTGAGCAGCGTGAGCATCGGTTTTTTGGATGGCGGATTGGCCGTCGGCGGGAAATAGCCGAAGATCTCGTCCATATAAAGAATCGCCCGCAGGCTTGAGGTTCCCGGCTGGGTCCGCATCCAAGCCAGCAGTTCATTCAACACGATGGTGACAAAAAACATCCGCTCGGATTCGGAGAGATGTGCGATCGACAAGATCGATATGCGCGGCTTGCCGGCTGCGGAGTAAAGCAAATCGGGTATCGAAAGCGGCTCGCCTTCCATCCAGGCCGCAAAGCCGGGCGATGCCAACAGGTTGTTGAGCCGAATCGCCAGTTCAAACCGGTCATCGGCTGCAAAGAAAGATTCGAGGTCAAAAACACCGATTTTTTCAAAAGGCGGTGTTTGCACCGCCCGAATCAATCCCGCCAGATCGAGGCCGACCCCTTGGGTCCAGTAGTGCTGAAAGATCGAGGCCAGCAGGATGTACTCCCTGCTGCGCAGCGGATCACTTTCGATGCCCAGCAGGGCCAGCATCCCGGCAACCGATCCACCGATGCGCTCCTGCAACAGGTCGTTGTCGCGAATTACGGCATCGGCAGGGGCATCGAAAGAACGCAGGACCGTTATGGGCCGGCCGGAACGGGAGCCGGGAGTGTATACGGCAACTTCGGCCGCCTGGCGAAGACGTTCGATGCGCGATCCGTCCTGTCCCCAATCGGCCAGTCCCTTCTTCCAGAGAGCGGCTGTTGTTCGGGCGTATTCGGCAGGCGGCATCCCCTTGCGGAGGGCTTCGCCCTCATCGATCCAGGGCCGGAAATCTTCCGGCTTCAAATCCGGAAAGGTGAGCGCCAGGTTGACCAGATCTCCCTTGGGGTCGATGGCAATAACCGGAATCCCGTCCAGGCCAGCTTCTTCGATAAGCGATACACAAAGGCCGGTTTTCCCGCTTCCGGTCATCCCCACACAGATGGCGTGCGTGGTCAAATCCTTGGCATCGTAGAGAATCAGCTCGTCGGCGGTCTTCTCGTTGTGCAGGTCGTACTTTTTCCCGAGGTAGAAAACACCCAGTTTCTCGAAATCCTCCATGGCACCCCCCTCTGATCTGCAACCGCATAAAAAGTGGTTGGCCCTGGTGCACCGCCGGTCGTAGCTCAAAACCGGTCCGCCAACAGTTTCGGCACACCACCGAAAGCCGCGGAATCCCGCATAAAACCGTGGCTGCTCTTTGTCGATACCGTAATTGCGAAACCTACTTTTCCCCGGTTACCAGGTGGATGATATCGGCTGGACTGGTTATCCAGAAGCCGTTGAATCCGTCAGGCAACGGTTCGATTTGGTCGCGTCTGGCAATACTTGATTTTTCAAGAAACGCTGCCGCCTGAGCGATGTCTTCCGTTTCAATCTCCAGCCATATTTCCGCCTGACTCAGCGTGGTGCTGCGATCGATCCAGAGGTTCTTGTCGCCGAACTTGAACCCAACGCTGTCACCGGAGCCCGGGGATGACCGGTCGATTGGCTCCAGTCCCAGCGTATCCCGATAAAATGAGACGGTCTGCCGGTACCGATGGAGGGGCACCTTGATGGCAATGTTCTTGCCCGGCTTGAAATTCGGTTTCATGGCATTGTCCTGACGCATCAACGGCCACCGGTTTCCATTTCCAGCGAAAATCGCCAGCCGCTGCAGCACTGGCGGCCTGCCGGTGGCCGGTCTCCAGGGAGCCTGCGGTCTGCTGCGGAAATTATCACGATTGGGAGGTTTGTTTCAGCAGTTCCCTGAATATCACCAGCTTCTGAACGTCCTGGGTACCTTCTCCCAGCGAAGATCCCCAGGCATCCATGGGGTATTTGTGAATAGGATGGTCGCGGATGACCGACACCGCGCCGAACAGGTCGGCAGCCCACGGCGTCACCTCCCGGGCAATCTGAACCGTCAGGTACTTTGCCAATGAGGACTCCTGGCGGAAATCCCGGCCGGAATCCATGGCTGCACACGCTTTCCAGAGCATCAACCGCGAGGCTTCGATGCGGGCGTAGAAATCGGCGAACTCAAAAGCTTTGGCCTGAAAATCGATAATTTTTCCCCCGAAGAGTTTTCGTTTACGGGCACGATCCAAGGCCAGCTCAAACGCTCCGACGGCCGTGCCCAGCGTCAAGGCGCTGATGGGTACGCGGCTGTTGGTGAAAATCTCCAGCACCTGCTGCAGACCCTTTCCGCGCTGCCCCAGCAAATGGTCGTCCGGGACAAAGACATCGTCCAGCTTGATGCGGGTCAGGTCGGATGGAATCCACACCATTTTGTTGAGCTTCTTGCGTCGTATGCCATCGCCGTTCAGGTCCACCAGGAACATGGATATCCGACTGTTGCGGGAAGCTTCGGGATCGGAGACCGCTGTCACCACCGCCAGGTCGGCCGCATAGCCGCTGGTCACCCAGGCCTTGGTCCCGTTCAGCCGCCACCCGCCATCGACTTTTTGGGCCGACATCGCTATTGCGGCCACATCGCTGCCGGCCTGGTTTTCGGAGTTGCCCACGCACATAACGGTCTGGCCGATACCGGCGGATGGACCGTAGGTTTGCTTCAGCTGCTGGGAGCCGAACAGATAAAGCCCGGTTAATCCGAGATTTACATGCGCCAAAACCGCCACTGCCAAACCGGGGGACAGCTTGGCCAGCTCTTCTGCGATCAGCGCTTCGCGCAATGCAGAAGTCCTGACCAAACGGTCAGCCTCCCAGCGGATACCAAACCATCCAGCCTCGCCGAAGGTTCGAAAAAAATCCACCGGCAGCTGCCCGTTTTTATACCAGCCCGACAGGTTCGGCCGAACCTGTTCGGACAGAAAGGACCGAAACTCGCTTATCTCCTTTATCCGCTCATCCGGCAGCGTGGGATCCATCGATCAACCCTTTCTCGGTTAGGTTATCTCAAGGTTCAGTTGAGCCAATATATGTATTCCGGCAGTGAAAACAAGCGGGCAGCGGTCGTCCGGCTGCTTGATGCTGCAGTCGAAAGTGCTTCGGTCGAAGCAGAACGGCGGCCGATTGCAGGCAAACATTACTTATGCAGGACGGTTCAATGCAAGCAATACAGCGACAGGTGGGCCACCCAAAGCGCCTTGGCCGTAATACTCGCACCAGCACATCTCTTGACTCTAGCAAAAACGGTTGCATATTACCATGTGAGGTTTTCTGGCCGGTTGTGTGCATCAAAACCTACCGATATCGTTTAGTTTTTCACAAAACCTCCTCGCCATTTACCCAAAGGAGCCTTTTGTATGCCCAGAACAAGAATCGTAATCCCCGACGAAATCGACCACATCTCTATTCTGGATGAGGAAGGAAACCTGGATTCGGGCCTGGAGCCGGACATTTCCGACGAAACCCTGCTGCGGCTGCACCATTTCATGCTGCTCGGGCGACGGTTCGACGAACGGCTGCTCAGCTTGCAGCGCCAGGGGCGTGTCGGAACGTTCGCCCCGATCAGCGGTCAGGAGGCAACGCAGCTGGGAGCCGCAGCCATCCTGCGACCGTCGGACTGGCTGGTGCCGGCCTTTCGTGAAACCGCAGCCGAGCTGTGGCGCGGACGAAGCATGGAGAGCGTGATCCTATATTTTAACGGCTACGCCGAAGGGGTGGACATCCCGGAAGACCGCAACGATTTTCCCATATCCGTGCCGGTCGGCTCCCAGATCCTGCATGCGGTGGGGGTGGCGTGGTCCATCCGCTATCGCGGAAAAGACGACGTGGCCCTGGCATTTTTCGGCGACGGCGCCACCTCCCAGGGAGACTTTCACGAAGGGCTGAATTTTGCAGGCGTTTACGAAATCCCGGCAATCTTCGTCTGCCAGAACAACCAGTGGGCCATTTCAGTGCCGCGCAAGCACCAGACGCGTTCCGAAACACTGGCCCAAAAAGCGATCGCATACGGCATCAAGGGTGTCCAGGTGGACGGCAACGACGTACTGGCGGTTTACGCAGCCGCCAGCGAAGCGGCCCAAAGGGCCCGCTCCGGCGGTGGGGCGACCTTCATCGAATGCGTGACGTACCGAATGAGCGTGCACACGACCGCTGATGATCCGAGGCGCTACCGCAGCGACGAGGAAGTCGAACTCTGGCAGAAGCGCGACCCGCTCAACCGTTTTCAGAAGTATCTGACCGCCAAGGGATTGATGTCGGATGAAAAAATCGAAATGGCCGAAAATACCGTAAAGGAAGAAATTCAGGCCGCGGTCGATCGCGCGGAAGAGCGGATGAAAACCCCTGGCGATCCGCTTTACATGTTCGAGCACGCCTATGCACAGATGCCGCCGCACCTGATAGAACAAAGAGAATACCTGGCCCGCGAATTGTCGGAGCAGAAGAAAGGATAAGCGATGCCAAAGATGACGATGGTTCAGTCCCTCAATCTGGCACTGCGCCAGGAGATGGAAAAAGACGATCGGGTAATCGTTTTAGGGGAAGACGTCGGCCTGGACGGCGGCGTATTCCGGGTCACCGACGGGCTTTTCCAGCACTTCGGCGCCCAGCGTTCGGTAGATACACCGCTGGCCGAAGCGGCAATCGTGGGGATGTCCATCGGCATGGCGGCCTACGGGCTGCGCCCGGTTTGTGAAATCCAGTTTTCCGGGTTCAGCTACCAGGCATTTCACCAAATCGAGAACCACGCCGCCCGGTTGCGCTGGCGCTCCCGGGGGCGATTCAGCGTACCGATGGTCATGAGAACCCCTTGCAGCGGCGGTGTTCGCGCCCTGGAGCATCATTCGGAGAGCCGCGAAGCCTATTACGCACACACGCCGGGGTTGAAGATGGTGATCCCATCGGGTCCTCGAAACGCCCGTGCCCTTCTGGTCAGCGCCATTCGTGATCCGGACCCGGTGATCTTCTACGAACCGAAGTCGCTTTATCGTGCCTTTCGGGAAGAGGTGCCGGAAGAAGAGGAAGCCATTCCCATCGGCACGTCGCAGATCGTGCGGGAAGGATCGGACATCACCATCATCTCTTACGGCCCGATGATGCGCCCGACCCTGGAGGCCGCATCTGTGCTCAAAGAAAAAGACGGGATCGAAGCCGAGGTCATAGACCTGCTGACGATCTCGCCGTTGGATGACGCCCTGTTTACGGCCTCCGTGCGCAAAACCGGGCGGGCGGTAATCGTTCACGAAGCCCCGCGCAGCTTCGGACCGGGGGCCGAAGTCGTTTCAAAAATTATGGAGAAGTCCTTTTACTACCTGGAGGCGCCCATCGCTCGGGTAGCCGGGTTCGATGTGATCGTCCCGCTGTTTAACCGGGAGAATGCCTATCTGCCCAATGCCGACCGCATCCTGCGAGAAGCCCGACAGGTGCTGGCAGCATAATCGAGCGATGTCTTTCCGCCGGCCTGCTCACCAGCAGCGGTTTGCAGAATCTGCCAAGAAGATACAGGTGCTTCACCGAAACCAATGAGAGGGAAAAATGGCGCGTGCTTTCAAGCTGCCGGACCTGGGAGAGGGAATTCACGAGGGAGAGGTCATCACCGTGCTCGTGTCGGTCGGCGACGAGGTAAAAGAGGGTGACCCGATCCTGGAGGTTGAAACCGACAAGGCGGCGGTTGAAATTCCTTCGCCGTACACCGGGACGGTCCTGGAAATCATGGTGCAACCAGGGCAGGTCGTCAACGTGGGAGATGTGCTGCTGACCTTCAGCGACGGGGATAAGGCCGCCGAAAAGATCGAAACGCAGACCGCATCGATTGAAGCCGACAAGCCGACCGAAACATCACCGGCGACTGCCCCGGCGGAAGCAGAAGTGCCGCCCGCGGCAGCACCCGTCGTAACGGTCAATGAAGCCCCTGCCGACAGAAAAGGCCCGGTCCCCGCTTCGCCGGCCACCCGCCGACTGGCCAGGGAATTGGGTGTCGACCTTCACCGGGTCACCGCCACCGGCCCGGGTGGCCTGGTAACCGCGGAAGACGTGCGAACCTTTGCCGCCTCCGGCGGTGAAAGGGGCCTGGTCGAAATAGAAGAGACGGTTGTGGCAGTTCCGCTGGAGGGTGCCGGCACTGCAGCTGCTGTCCCCCCACTTCCGGACTTTTCCAAATGGGGACCGGTAAAGCGCATGCCGCTGCGCTCGATTCGCCGGGCCACGGCCCGG
>LJNK01000045.1:0-27002 GCA_001303025.1 Deltaproteobacteria bacterium SG8_13 | reverse complement strand
CCAGGATGAAATCGATGTGACCCGCCTCGAAGCCGCCCGTCGCCGCAACAAAAGCGAGGTGGAGGCGGCCGGCGGCCGGCTGACCCTGACCGTTTTCGCCGTTAAGGCGGTTGCCGCAGCCTTGCAACGATTCCCGCAGTTCAACGTATCGGTGGACCCCACAAAGGGCGAGATCATCCGCAAAAGCTACTACCACATCGGAGTGGCAGCAGACACCGGCGAAGGCCTGGTGGTCCCGGTGGTGCGTGACGTCGACCGCAAGAGCATTCTTGAGCTGGCCGTGGAAATCAACGACCTGGTTCAGCGAACCCGCTTGCGCAAGTCGAGCCTCGAAGAGCTGAGGGGAAGCACCTTCACCATCACCAACATCGGTGCGGCCGGCGGAAGGGGACACTTCGCTCCGATCATCAATTATCCGGAGGCCGCCATTCTGGGCATGGGCCGGGCCCGGCTGAAGCCGGTGGTCAAGCCCAAGCAAGGGGGGCGCTACGAGATTGTGCCGCGAATGATCATGCCGGTCGTACTGGCCTTCGACCACCGGGTTCTGGACGGAGTGGAAGGCGCCAAATTTCTGGAGTTTTTCCGAACCACCCTGGAAGATCCGGGCAAGTTTTTGCTCAACATTTAACGCCAAGCGGCCTTTACCTACCGAGGGTCGTTCAAACCCCGTCTCACAAGGAGAAAATCCCGTCATGGTAATGGGCGAGCTGATGCAGGAAACCGAACTGGTGGTGATCGGAGGCGGCCCGGGCGGCTACGCCGCCGCTTTTCTAGCCGCAGACCTCGGCATGGACGTAACGCTGGTGGATATCTCCGAGCGCCCCGGCGGCGTGTGCCTGTTTCGCGGTTGTATCCCTTCGAAAACCTATCTGCATATGTCGGAGCTGCTCCACGACACCTCCCAGGCGGCATCCATGGGGCTCCGATTCTCTCCGCCCGAAATTGATCTCGATGCCATCCGCAGCCACAAGGCGCGGGTGGTCGACAAGCTGGCCGACGGGCTGGTGAGCCTCAGCGATCGAAGAGGCGTACAGCGCATCCGCGGGAGGGCGGTGTTTGAAGGCCCCGACCGGCTGCGGGTGCACGAATCGGAAGTGAGCCACATCAAATTCCGGCACGCAATTCTGGCGACCGGCTCCCACCCCATCCCTTTTCCGGCGGTGCCTTTCAAAAAGGGCGGCCGGGTGATGAACTCCACCGGGGCTTTGGCCTTGGCCGAAATCCCTGACAGCCTTCTGGTGATCGGAGGCGGCTATGTAGGCCTGGAGCTCGGTTCGGTATACGCATCTTTCGGCAGCAAAGTGAGCGTGGTAGAGCTGGGCGACCGCCTGCTGCCCGGTGTAGACGCCGATCTGGTAAAACCGGTTCAACGCCGACTGGAACAATCGTTCGAAGCGATTCGCCTCAACACGAAGGTCACTTTCATGCAGGAGCACGCCGACAGGGTCGAGGTCATGATCGAAGGTGCCGAGGGTTCCCGGCAGGAGCAGTTCGATCGCGTGCTGGTGGCCATTGGACGCAAGCCCAATTCTGCCGGCTTAGGCCTGGATCATACCGGGGTGAAAACCGATGAGCGCGGATTTGTCATCGTGGACGATACGCTTCGGACATCCGACGAGCGCATCCTGGCTGTCGGAGATGTGGTGGGAGGAATGATGCTGGCGCACAAGGCCACCTACGAGGGTAAGATCGCCGCCGAGGTCATCGCCGGCGAGCCGGCTGCATTTGACGCGCGGGCCATACCGGCGGTGGTCTACACCGATCCCCAGATCGCCTATTGCGGTTTGACCGAAGAAGAAGCCCGGCGGCAGGACCGAAAGGTCGAAGTCCACCGCTTCCCCTGGAAATTTTCCGGCCGCGCCACCACCATGGACGCGACGGAAGGGGTGACGAAGATGATTCTGGACCCGGAAACCGGTCGGGTTTTGGGGGTCGGCATCTGCGGAAGAGACAGCGAGGGGCTGATATCCGAAGGCGTTCTGGCGGTGGAGATGGGCGCCCTGGCCCAGGACCTGGCACTGAGCATTCACCCGCACCCGACGCTTTCCGAAACCGAGATGGAAGCCGCCGAAATCTTCACCGGCACCGCCACCCACATCCTGCCCAAGCGCAGGAAATAATCGCCCGTGTTTCAAATTCAGAAAGCACCTCGTCTGATAAGGAAAAGGGCGTCGATCCTGTCAGAATACCACTTGGATACGTCACGTACCGCTTCCATCCTTCAGACGGTTTCTGCAAAAGGAGCGTAAGATGAAAGAAAAAAACCTGGTGGGAACATATAAACTGTTGTCCTGGGAAAATCGCCACGAATCAGGAGAAATAAGCTATCCTTTGGGCGCCGATGCGCAGGGTTTTTTACATTATTCTCACGATGGCTACATGTTCGTGCATATCATGGCAGCCAACCGCAAGACAGTTTCCGGTGGGGATTTGTTTGGCGGCGAAACCAGTGAAGTTGCAGACGGTGCGAATTCCCATATTTCGTATTGCGGAACCTACAGAATAGAAGGTGACGAAGTGATACACACGGTGCATATCAGTTCTTTCCCCAACTGGGTTTCTACCGAACAGCGCCGTCGTTTCGCATTTAAAAACGGCAATTTGTTATTGAGTACGGAGGGGTTGAGAATCGGAAACGAAAGCGTAGGGGCCTATTTAATCTGGCAACCTTTGGTTATAATGTGAGACCTTCCCTGGCCGAGAGGAGATGGTGGCCCCAAAGATTCGATGTCAGGCGGTATTTTGAAGCCACCATTGAAAACGCCGGGAGATCTTCTCCCGGCGCTTGTTACGAAACGAGGAACTTTTCATTTATATGCGTGCAGCCAGATAGTTCTCGCTGACCCTTTCCCAGTTGATCACGTTGAAAAACGCCTCGATGTAGTCCGGGCGTCGGTTCTGGTATTTTAGATAGTAGGCATGCTCCCACACGTCCAGCCCCAGCACGGGGGTTTTGCCCTGGCTGAGCGGGTTGTCCTGATTGGCGGTGGTAACAACAGATAGCCCGCTGTCATCGGCAACCAGCCAGGTCCAGCCGCTGCCGAACAGCAGCGCCGCCTTGTTGGAAAATTCCTGTTTGAATGGTTCGAATCCCCCGAACTGTTTCTCGATGGCATCGGCAACCGCACCGCCGAAGTCCACATCCTTTTTTAGCAGAGGCCAGAAAAAGCTGTGGTTGGCATGTCCGCCGCCGTGGTTGCGAACGGCGGTTCGAATCGCTTCCGGCACGGCATCGAGTTTGCTGATGAGCTGATTGACAAGGTGTACCTGAAAGTCGGGGTAGTCGCCCAGCGCCGTATTTAGTTTATCGATATAGGTCTGGTGATGCTTGGTATGGTGGATTTCCATGGTTTGGGCGTCGATATACGGCTCCAGTGCATCGTATGGATATTCAAGGTCTGGAAGAGTATAGATCATTTTGGCCTCCCATATATACAGCAGCCCCGCCAGCATTCGCGGGGCTGGGATAAGGTTGATTGATAGTATGCTCCAGCGCTTGCCCGTGACCCAATTGTCGGATAAGGGCAACGGGCACAAACGCCACCGGTAACGGCTTGTTGCGGACTGCACCGGTGCGCTGCCCGCGTTGCAGCAGTCCGCTTCCCTGTAAAGATAAGCATGCAAGCCGGCAGGACAAGCTATGGGGCAGCTGCCGACCGGTAGGCCTCGTCGACGATCTCCTGCACCCGCAAACCGATCCGGCCGTCGACTCCCGGGGCGGTGCCCTCCAGCACAGAGCGGGTGAAATCCTCAATCAACGGCAGGTGGGGGTTGTGGTGGGGGGGCAGGGTCTCGGTTTGACTCCGGCCGTCGGAAGCAACGGTGATAACCCCCTGGCTCAGGGTATTCACCCGAACCGAGCCCATCGTACCGAAAATGGTGATGGTGTCGCGATTTTCGGTGCCTCCCCGCATGACGGCCAGCACCCCATGGGCACCGTTTGCGAACTCCAACAGCAGGGTGGCGACATCTTCCACGTCATGCCGGGCATATACCTTGCCGGTTGCTGCCTTCACCGTTTCGATCCCGCCCAGCAGGTGAAGCAACACTTCGATGCGGTGACAGCCAAAATCCATCAGAGGGCCGCCGCCGGCTTTGTCTTTTTCAAAAATCCAGTAACGGGGATGGTCTTTCGAAAATAAGGGGGTCTCCGCCGCATCGATGCGCACCTGCATCACGTCTCCGATTTCTCCGGTTGCCAGGATCTCTTTGAGCCTTTGAACCACCGGGAAAAAGTGCCGATAGTAGGAAATACCGAGATGCACCCCGTTCCGGCTGGCGGCATCGACCATTGCTGCACTCTGTCGGGAATCGATGGCCATCGGTTTTTCACACAGGATGTGCTTGCCGCACTCAGCGGCTTTCACTGCCTGTTCGCAGTGAAGGTAAACCGGAGAAGCAAGGTACACGGCCTGGATCGAATCATCCGCCAGCAGGTCCGGCCAGCTTGCGTAACCTCTGCTTGCCCCGAACTGCTTTACGCAGCGCTGCAGCGCAGAAGGATCCCGGCGGCTGATCGCTACCAGTTCGCAAGTCGATATCGAGGTCAGGGCCGGTCCGACGCATCGCTGAACGATGTCCCCGCAGCCGATCAAGCCCCATCTGATTCGGTTCATACATGACTCCTTTTTGCATATCGTGTCGGCAAAACCGACCGGGAAGATTGCCCTGCCAAACCGGCCACAGATCGGGATGCGTGCCGCATCTTCCAGCTTGACACCCCATTTTTTTTACCATACGGTTGTGGCAATAACTCGCCACTTTGTCAATTTTCGATTCGATCAAACCGGACAATAGTTGCTGCTTCGCTTTGTTGGCTTACAGGCGCAAATCCGAAGCCGAAAACCTTCTGTCAATTACCGATAACCGTCAATCGTCAAGGAGGCATCATGAAAGCACACCGTATCTTCATCGTCGTTGCCCTCAGCATCCTTCTGGCCCTTCCGCTTTCGGCCGCCGCCGATACGTGGAAACCAACCAAACCGATCAAACTGATTGTTCCCTGGGGTGCCGGCGGATCCACCGATCAGGTCACCCGGGTTTGCGCCGGTGAACTGGAGAAACCGCTGGGGCAGACCATCGTTGTCGTGAACCAGCCCGGAGCATCGGGGTCCATCGGAACCAAAAACACCCTGGACGCCGCCCGGGACGGATACACCTGGACGTCCGGTGCGGCGAAAGACCTTGGCACTTATCAGATCCTGGGGATGATCGACACCAATATCCGGGACTGGCACCTGTTTCTGAATATTTCCCTGCCGCAGGTGGTCGCCGTCCAGGCCAGCTCCCCGTATAAAGACTTCGGCGACCTGCTGGATGCCTTTAAGAAGAATCCCGGCCAGATAAAGGTTTCCTCTGCCGGTATCAACTCGGCCGGTCATAGCGGGATCGAAACGATCCGCAAGTACACCGGCATCTCGTACAAGCACATCACCTATGACGGCGGCAACCCGGCCGTCATCGCCGTGGTGGCCGGTGAGGCCGAGGTGGTCACCCAGCTGTCTTCGGAGGAAACCGACATGCTAAAAGCCGGCAAACTGCGGGCCCTGGCGGTTCTGGACGACAACCCCCTCAACATTCAGGGCTACGGAATCGTTCCGCCCATTACCAAGTGGATTCCCGAGTTCAAGGGAGCCCCGATCTATTTCGGAATATTCATTCCCAAAGGCGTTCCCAGCGACATGGTTCAGACCCTGGGAAAACTGTGGGACAGTGTCATCATGAAGTCGGAGAAACTGAAAAAATATGCCGCCGGTCGTGGCGCGGTTTTTGCTCCCTCCTGGGGAGAAGAAGCCCAGAAACGAGCATTCCCCAAAATCCAGGAAGACGCCTGGCTCAAGTGGGATAGCGGGAAAGCGAAGGTAAAACCCGATACGGTCGGTATTCCCAAACCGTAGTCAATTGAAGCCGATGTTCACCGACAGGACGCCTCCGATCGGCGTCCTGTCGGCTTTTTGCTCACCTGCACGATCGGAGGCCCATCGATGAAACCGGAAAATATGCCCAAGGCGGATTTTATCACCTCGATCCTGCTGATGGCCTTTGGCATCTGGGTTCTTGTGCACTCGATACAAATGCCCCGATTTGAAAACCTGGAGGCCAACCCTTTCTCGGTGCCCGGTATCGTCCCCGGCCTGTTGGGAGTCGTCATTTTCCTGCTGAGCCTGGTCGTATTTCTTCGGTCCCTGAAGCAAAAGGGGTATCGACTTGGCATCAACGCTGCCGTCATCGCAAATGCCAGTAAAGATGCCTCCATGCAGCGCATGCTGGTGACGATTTTGGTATGCAGCTTTTACGCCATGGGCCTGATCGGACGAACCAACTACTACCTGGCCACGTTTTTGTTCGTTCTGGCCTTTTTGCTGGTGTTTCAATACCGGCAGTCGCAAAAGCAACAGGCCCTGGGGAAGTTGATTGCCCTGTCCGTGCTGCAGGCTGTGCTGACCGCCGGCGCGGTGGGAGCGGTGTTTCGTTACCTGTTTCTGGTCGAACTGCCATAGACAGTCGCTCACCGGGTTTTGTTGCCGGTCTTGTATCGATGAACAAAAGCAACTCGGAAAACAGACAGGCCCTGGTTCCGAAGATGACAAGAGGAAAGAATGCTCGAAGGTTTTTCATTATTCGTTAAGGCCTTGTGGGGGTTCATGACGCCGGGGATCCTTTTCGACGTGCTGTGGGCCACGCAGCTCGGCATCATCGTCGGTATGCTTCCCGGCCTGACGGCCACCATGGGGGTGGCGTTGATGACCACCCTGACGTTTCACATGGAACCCAGCAACGCGGTGTTGATCCTGGTTTGCATGTACGTGGGAGCCATCTACGGCGGCAGCCGCAGCGCCATTTTGCTCAACATTCCGGGCACGCCGGCCAATGCCGCCACGGCCGTGGACGGCTACCCCCTTGCCCGCCAGGGGCTGGCCGGCAGGGCGATCGGCATCGCCACCACCGGCTCTTTCTTGGGATCTGCCATCGGTCTGATCATGCTGGCGTTCTTCACGCCGCTGATCGGCAACTTCGCCCTAAAATTCAAATCGTTCGAGTTTTTCTGGCTGGCCATCTTCGGTATCGTCATCTGCGGGAACCTGACCGCCCCCAAAGACCCGCTGAAAGGCTGGATCTCCGGTTTTCTGGGCCTTTTTGTCGCCACCATCGGCATGGAACCCTACCATGCGTATCAGCGATTTTCGTTCGGCTACATGGACATGGCCGGCGGCATTCACCTGATTCCTGCCATGGTGGGTGCTTTCGGTTTCACGGAAATCATCACGGTAATGAAGCACACCCGCATGGAGGTCGTCAAAGGCAAGATCGATCGCATCTTCCCGCGGATGTCCGATATTGCAAAGTACTGGAAAGGGATCATCCGGTCCGGGCTGGTGGGCACCTTCATCGGTGCAGTTCCGGGAGTTGGAGAGGACATTGCCGCCTGGACTTCCTACGACCTGGCCAAAACCGCCAGCAAGGAGCCGGAAAAGTTCGGCAAGGGAAGCATCGAAGGCCTGCTGGTAGCCGAAACCGGTAACAATTCCGCCGTGGCCGGTGCCATGATTCCGGTGCTTTCACTGGCCATTCCGGGTTCAGCGCCTGCCGCCGTGCTGCTGGCGGCTATGTTCATTCACGGTGTGCGGCCCGGTCCGCTCATTATGATCGAATTTCCGTCATTCGTCTACCAGGTGGTGGCGATGGTTCTGCTGGCGACAACGGCCATGTTTGTCCTGGGCCTTTCCATGGTCCGGCCGCTGGTGAAGGTTCTCAGCATTCCCAGGGAAAAGCTGATGCCGGTGGTCTTTGTCTTGTGCGTGATCGGCTCATATGCCATCCAGGCCCGCATGTTCGACATCGGCGTGATGGTGGTTTTCGGCATTATCGGTTATTTCATGCGGGAGATGGATTACCCCATTGCCCCGATGGTTCTGGGGATCATTCTGGGAACGATCCTGGACAAAAACCTCATCCGCTCGCTGATCATCTCCGAGGGCCATCCGCTCTACTTTGTCGAAAGCCCGATCTCCATGGTCATCGCCGGGGTAACGCTGATGACCTTTTTCAGCCGCACGCAGTGGTTTCGGGCGTTGAAATCTAAAATCGGAAGTTTTATTCGCAGCCAGGTGTTGCGATCCAGCAAACCGGGCTGATAACGGCACCTCTTCACACCTGACGATAAAGGGGGCTGACCATGCACACCCTTCTGATTCTCAATCCCGGTCACTTCCACGCAGCCCTGGTTTTACGGGAATCTCACCCGGCCCTGTCCCGGGACGTTTTTGTTTACGCCGAAGCCGGGTCGGATCTGGACCGGTTCGTGGAGATGGCCGAATCCTTCAACACCAGAGCCGACGCTCCGACCGCCTGGCGCCTGCAGATTTACACCGGCAGCGACTTTACGGAAAGGCTGATCCAGGAACGAAAGGGAGATGTCGTCGTCATCGCCGGTAAAAACGACCGAAAGATGGACCACGTGGATCGGTTGACCCGTGCCGGTTTTCACGTGCTGGCCGACAAACCGTGGCTTACATCCGAGGCGGGGTTGTCGCAACTTCAATCCGCCCTGAAGGCCGAAAGGCCTTTCAGCCTGGACATCATGACCGAGCGTTTTGAAATCACGACCCAGCTGCAGAAAGAATTTCTGGCCGCAGAGGAGGTGTTCGGCCGGATTCACATCGACCCGGGCGGGCGGCCTTCGGTATTCAAGGAAAGTGTTCATCACCTTTACAAAATCGTGAACCAGAAACCCCTGGTTCGCCCTGACTGGTATTTCGACGTGGCGATCCAGGGAGAGGGAATCGTGGATGTCACCACCCACCTGGTGGACATGACACACTGGATGCTTTTTCCCGGCCAACGCGTCGATTTCGACCGCGACATCGAGTTGCTGAAGGCCCGGCGCTGGCCGACGCCCGTCCCGTTGGAGATGTTTCGCAAAATCACGCTGGTGGAAGATTTCCCCGAATCGCTGCAGCCGGACATAACCGACAACACGCTTGCGTGTTTTTGCAACGGAGAACTGCTGTACCGCGTGAAAGGAATTCCCGTGCATGTTTGCGCGATCTGGAACCTGCAAATTCCGGAAGGCGGCGGGGATACCCACCGTTCGATGATTCGCGGCACGCGATCGGACCTGCTGATCCGCCAGCTGCCCGAGCGGGGTTTCAAGGTGGAGCTGCTGATCGAGCCGAAAAAAGAGCCGGCCAGAGTGGCAGCGGCTGTCGAAACGTGCCTCGACAAATGGTCGGAGACCTATCCCGGTCTTTCCGCGAGTCGGGAGAATGGCAACATCCGGATCGACATACCCGAGCAGCTGAGGACCACCCACGAAGAGCACTTCTGCCAGGTGCGCGACATGTATCTGGATTGTCTCGATCGGCACCTTTATCCACCCCATGAGCGCTCCGGCATTGTTTCCAAATACACGCTGCTGGCGCAGGCTCGGAAGCTGGCGTTGGCCTCTCCGTATGAACCCTTGGAGACGGTCTAGACGATACGATAAGGCATACACGATGGATCGCGGTTTTCCTTGCGCGCGCAACCGGTGAAGCCGTTGAGCGCCAAACAACGTATGCAGTCCCTTCTCGAGGAGGAAGAGATGAAAGAAAAAAAAGGTTACGGGTTCGGAATCGTCGGGTGCGGCATGGTGTCGGATTTTCACGCCCAGGCCATCGATGCCATGAAAGGCGGTCACCTGGCGTGCGTGTATTCGCGCAGCAAATCCAATGCGGCGCGGGTGGCCAATAAGCACGGCTGCGTCGCCTATACGGATTACGATGCTTTCCTTTCCCACAACGGTCTGGACATCGTTTCGATTGCCACTCCCAGTGGTGCCCACCTGGAACCGGCAGCCAGGGCCGCCGCCGCCGGCAAGCACATCGTGTGCGAAAAGCCTCTGGAAACTACTCTGGAGCGGATCGACAAGATGATTGCCGCCTGCAAGGCAAACAAGGTGATGCTGGCCGGTATTTTTCAGCGTCGCTTCAACGAGGCCTCACAGGAGTTTAAAAAAGCCGTCGAAGCCGGTCGCCTGGGCCGCATCACCCTGGCGGATGCTTACATCAAGTGGTACCGCACCCAACAATACTACGACAGCGGAGCCTGGCGCGGAACCTGGAGGCTCGATGGCGGCGGTGCCATGATGAACCAGTCGATCCATACCATCGATCTGCTCTACTACCTGAACGGAGATGTCGCATCGGTGTGCGCATTTGCGGATCTTACGCTGCACAAACGCATCGAGGTGGAAGACAATGCAGTGGCGATCCTGAAATTCAAAAACGGCTCCATCGGTGTCATTGAGGCTTCGACGGCCTGTTTTTCTCCCACCGGTCATCCGGCCGAGGTGCACATCTGCGGTTCCGAAGGATCGATTTTCATGCGCGATAACAGCTTTGCGGTGTGGGATTTCAAGAAGCCAACGCCGAAAGACAAGAAAACCATGAAAGCGCTGGGAGCCATACCGAGCGGGAAAAGCGAAGGTGCCACCGACCCGTCCGCCATGAGCCATATTCAGCATCAGAGAAATTTCGAAGATATGGTCCGGGCGTTGAAGAAAGGCACCAAACCCCTGGTCGACGGCGCTGAGGGACGTAAATCGGTGGAAATCATTCTGGCGATATACCGCTCGGCCCTGATGGGCGGCAAGCCGGTAGCGCTGCCGCTGAAACGAACACCGCCGCGAAGACCGTTCCGGTAGTGGTTCGGCGTTACGCCACCGGGAACCCGGGTGCCGGAGTGATCGAAATCAAAAACTTTACTGGTATAGCCGTATGAAGACGTCACCTACTACCGATTTGTCCAGGCTGTGCGTGCACACCGCCACCACAAAGCCGTGGAAGATCGAAGAAGCGGCGAAAAATTACGCCCGTACCGGGGTATCCGGCATATCGGTCTGGCAGGACTCCCTGGAAGGACGCAATGCCGGCAAAACCGGGCGAATGCTGCGCGAGTGCGGGTTGAAGATTGTCTCCTATGTGCGCGGCGGATTCTTTCCGGCCACAGAAGCCGGCGACCGCCTGAAAGCCATCGGTGACAACCGGAAAATGATCGACGAAGCCGCAGAACTGGGGGCACCACTTCTGGTGCTGGTCTGCGGGGCAGTGCCCGGCCAGTCCCTGGAGCTGTCACGCCGGCAGATCGAAGACGGTCTTGCCGCGGTCTTGCCGCACGCTGAGAAGTCCGACATCCTCCTGGGCATCGAACCGCTGCACCCCATGTACGCCGACAGCCGCTCGGCGATCAACACGCTCAAACAGGCCAACGATACCGCCGAGAGGTTCGAATCCCGGCACCTGGGCGTGGTAATCGATGTCTACCACCTCTGGTGGGACCCGGACCTTCAGGAGCAAATCGCCCGCTGCGGTCAAAACGGCAACCTTCTGGCGTTTCACATCTGTGACTGGAAAACCCCCACCGAAGATTTTCTGCTCGATCGCGGGCTGATGGGAGAAGGCTGTATCGATATCAAGCAAATCCGCAGGTGGGTGGAATCAGCAGGGTTCCATGGGTTCCATGAGGTGGAGATCTTTTCACAGCGCTACTGGGAGATGGACCAGAAAATCTTCCTCGACCAAATTGTCGAAGCCTATTCGAGGCATGTTTGATCTCGGAAGGTGAATCTTTCGTCTTTTACTTTTACCAACCCACACAAGACCGTCACGGAAAGGTGCTACCATATGAAAAAGCACAAAATCGGAATCATCATGAACGGTGTCACCGGCCGAATGGGCACCAATCAGCACCTGCTGCGCTCCATTGCAGCCTTTATCCAGGAGGGTGGGCTTCCGATCGCCCCCGGAGAGGTCATTGTGCCCGACCCGATTCTGGTCGGGCGCAATGCGGACAAGCTGAAAAAGCTCTGCTCGCTGTCCGGAGTGGAAAAATGCACCACCGACCTGGACGCCTGCCTGAAAGATAAAAGCTACCAGATCTACTTCGACGCCCAGATCACCGGGCTGCGGGCTGCAAGCGTGCGCAAGGCGATTGAAGCCGGCAAGCACATCTACTGCGAAAAGCCCACCGCCACCGATACCCAAACGGCGATGGAGCTATACCGGCTTTGCACGGACGCCGGATTGAAAAACGGCGTGGTCCAGGACAAGCTCTGGCTGCCGGGCCTGGTCAAGCTCCGGCGATTGAAGGAAAACGGATTTTTCGGAAGTATTCTCACTGTGCGCATAGAGTTCGGATACTGGGTATTCGAAGGCCACAGCATCCCGGCCCAGAGGCCCTCGTGGAATTACCGCAAAGAAGATGAAGGCGGCCTCGTGCTGGACATGATGCCGCACTGGCGATACATACTCGACAATCTCTTCGGCAACATCCAAGCCGTCTCCTGTCTGGCCGCCACTCACATCAAAGAAAGGGTGGACGAGGCCGGAAATCCTTACAGGTGCACGGCCGAGGATGCAGCCTACAGCACCTTCGAACTCGATGGCGGCATCATCGTTCACATCAACGCATCCTGGGCAACGCGTGTTCGCCGCGATGACCTGCTCTGCCTGCAGGTAGACGGCACAAAGGGCTCGGCTGTCGCCGGCCTCCGCAGCTGCTTCATTCAGCACTACGGCAGCACCCCCCGACCGGTCTGGAACCCGGATACGGTTCAGGAAACCAGCTATTTGGACGACTGGGCCGCTGTCCCCGACCAGGAGGATTATACCAATGCCTTCCGGGCGCAATGGGAACAATTTCTGCGACACGTCGTGCTGGATGAGCCTTTCCCGTGGAACCTTCTGGAAGGCGCCAAGGGGGTCCAGCTCTCGGAGTGCGCGACCCGATCCTGGCAGGAGAGAAAATGGGTCGATGTGCCGGAGCTGAACGGTTAGAAGAGATCAGGTGCATTGTGTGAGCCGTATCTGCCGGAAAAGACCGGTTGGCGAACTTTTTCGGTTTCCGGATGGCAAAGGGCCTTTTTCAGGACAATGTGAGGATTGAAAGCCATGGGTACTGTTCGTCGGGTGGCGCTTGTGACCGGCGGAAGCCGCGGGATTGGTTTTGGATGTGCTGCGCATCTGGCGGCAGCCGGTTTCGATCTGGCCATTAACGGGGTGAAAGAAGAATCCGATGCCGCTGACGCTCTGGGAAAACTTCGCGACACCGGAGCGCAGGTGATCTACTGCCGGGGCAATATCGCCGAAAGGCGGGATCGGGATGCGATCCTGGCCCGGGTCGAAAATGTTTTCACCGGACTTCACGTTCTGGTCAACAATGCCGGTGTAGCCCCCAAAGAGCGTCTCGACATCCTGGAAACGACCGAGGAGAGCTTTGATTTCGTACTGGACATCAACTTGAGGGGCTCTTTCTTTTTGACCCAGGCGGCAGCCAACTGGATGATCGCACAAAAACGGGCAGATGCCGACTACCAGGGCTGCATCATCAACATCTCTTCGATTTCGGCAACGGTCGCATCGGTCAACCGCGGCGAATACTGCATCTCAAAGGCCGGCATGAGCATGACCACCAAACTTTTCTCCTCCCGTCTGGGAGAATACGACATACCGGTGTACGAGGTGCAACCCGGCGTGATTCGCACCGACATGACCGCAGGGGTTGCCGAAAAATACGATCAGCTCATTTCAAACGGATTGTGTGTCACCCCCCGCTGGGGCTTCCCGGAGGATGTCGGAAAGGCGGTTGCAGCCCTGGCCACCGATCAATTCCCGTATTCCACCGGCCAGGTATTCGTGGTAGACGGCGGGTTGACGGTGCCGAGGCTCTAAGCTTTGTTGAATTGAGAAAGGAAGACACGGATGCTCCAGATAAACTCCAATATCACCGCGGAACAGCTGGCATCCAAAATAAAACGCCTTTTCGAGCTGTCCGAAAAAAAAATCCTCTCCATCGAAAACACCTGGGAGAAAAGTCGCGGCACACCCGTTTTTACCGTCGAAGGAAAGTACACGGTACGCGGTTGGACCGAATGGACCCGCGGTTTTCAGTTCGGTTCCGCCCTGCTTCAGTACGATGCCACAGGAGAGCAAGCCTTCCTGGACATCGGTCTAAACGGCACCCTTGATCACATGGCCGGGCACGTCAGCCACATCGGGGTGCACGATCACGGCTTCAACAACGTGAGCACCTACGGGAACATCCTGCGGCTGATCGGAGAGGGGCGAATCGAAGACAACGGATATCTGGCGGAAATCTGCCGGTTGGCCCTCAAGATATCCGGAGCCGTGCAGGCGTCGCGCTGGACGCCACTGACGGAACATCTCGGCTTCATTCATTCGTTCAACGGCTCCCACTCCCTGTTTATCGACACCATGCGTTCTCTGCGGGTGCTGGCCCTTTCGCACAGCCTGGGACATGCGCTGATGGGAGAGCAGGACGAGAAGATTTCGCTTCTGCTGCGACTGCTGCAGCATGCCGAAACCACCGCCCGCTTCACCGTCTATTGGGGGAAGGGCCGCGACAGCTATGATATTCGCGGCCGCACCTCACACGAATCGATCTTCAACCCGAAGAACGGCAGCTTCCGCTGCCCGTCCACCCAGCAGGGCTATTCGCCTTTCAGCACCTGGACACGCGGACTGGCCTGGGCCGTGCTCGGTTATGCCGAACAGCTGGCGTACCTGAACACCTTGAAGGACGAAGAATTCAAGTGCGATCCGTGCATCCATGACGGCGATAAGAACCGTTGGATCCAGCGCTTTGTAGCTGCTGCCGAGGCAACCGCCGACTGCTACATCGCCTGCACGGCGACCGATGGTATTCCTTACTGGGATACGGGTGCTCCCGGCCTTGCGATGATGCCCGGCTGGATGGATCGACCGGCAGATCCGTTCAACGATTTCGAGCCGGTCGACAGCTCGGCTGCTGCCATCGCCGCCCAGGGACTGCTGCATCTGGGCAGTTATCTGAACCGCCGCAAACCGTCACGAGGGGATCACTATATTCAGGCGGGGTTGACCGTTGCGGATACCCTGTTTGCAGAACCTTACCTGTCCGTGGATAAAAACCATCAGGGCCTTTTGCTGCACTCCATCTATCACCGACCCAACGGGTGGGATTTTGTTCCGCCCGGTCGGACAATCCCCTGTGGGGAATCGAGCATGTGGGGAGACTATCACGCCCGGGAGCTGGCGTTGATGATTTGGCGCATCGCCGAGAGCAAACCAGGCTATTGCTTTTTCGCGACGATCGTCTAGAACTCATCTGCAACATGCGTCTGCGGATTCAGAGCTGCGTTTGGGGCTGGCTCAAGATGCTCACATACCTGCGTGTATTCTCGTATGCTCCGCTTTTTTGCCGCCGCAATCCTCGCAGTGAATCCCGATCCACCAATTTGCCCAGATATACTAGCACACGATTTTCTTTGCGCTGATTTCAATTCTGCCGGCGGGGCATGTGGCTGGATCGGCTTTTGTTTGCGCAAACCTGCTGGGCAACCCTCTTTATTTTTCCATGGCCGTAAATCCGGAGCGGGCCGTTTCTATGATCTTGCCTTCGCCCAGCTGCTGCATGAATTCGTCGATGAGCCCATACGTCCCGGCCATCTGGATGATGAACACCTCATTCTCCTGACGGTCGAGAATCTCAAAATTGTACTTGCTGCCCAACCGCTCCATCAGCGAATCGCTGGCTTCCAGCTTAATCACAGCCACCTCGCGCCAGAAACTGTTGTCGACGTCGAGCTCCTTTGCCGAAAGGACTTCGGCAATCTTTTCAATCTGCTTGATCACCTGTATCATCTTGTCATCGCTGTCTTCATACAGGGTAAGCGTCATCCGGCTGATGCCGGGCCGGTGGGTGCGACACGCAGTGACGGTCTCGACGTTGTACATTTTCCGGCGGATCAACATCGATATTTTGTTCAGGACGCCCGGGCGGTTCAGCACAAAGATCAAAATGGCCCTTCTTTTCATCGGGTGCGTTGATGTCATCGATACGACTCCTGCTTCCATCTACTTTTTCTTTTTCAAGGAAGTGATCATGTCGGCGATACCCCCGCCGGCCGGCACCATGGGAAGCACAATTTCACTGGGATCGCAGAGAAACTCCACCATGGTTGCGCCTTTGTGCTCGGCCGCCGCTGCAAGAGCAGCGTCGATTTCGCTCACTTCCGCAACCCGCTGGTAGGGGATGCCGTAGGCCGCGGCTATCTTGCCGAAATCGGGGTTTTTCATGGGCGTTCCGGCGTAGCGACCGTCGAAGAACAGGGTCTGCCACTGCCGCACCATCCCCAGGTACCCATTGTTGAACAGCAGAATTTTAATGTCGACATCGTGCTCCATGATCGTGCCGAGTTCCTGAATGTTCATCTGAAACCCGCCGTCTCCGCTGATCGACCAGACCCGTTCGTTCGGACGGACCATCTTGACCCCGACGGCCATCGGCAGCGCACAACCCATGGTCCCGGCTCCGCCGGAGGTGAACCAGCTGTTGGGCGTCTGAAAATTGTAGAAGCGGGCCACGATCATCTGGTGCTGTCCGACGTCGGCCACTACAATGTCCCGGCCTCCGGTTGCCTTCGACAGCTTGCTGACGATGGTCTTCATCAGCAACTGCCCTTCCTTGCCGACGCCGGTGTCGATTTCTTCCTGAATCTCGTCGACAATCTCGCTGCGATACGTTTCGATCTGCTCGAACCACAACCGTCGGGGTTTGGATATCAGTTCGGGATCCCGCAGCAGCTGCTGGATCGCACCGCCGGCATCGGCATTGATCGACACGTTGGTCTTTACGTTCTTGTCGATTTCCGAAGGATCGATTTCGACATGGATCACAGCGGCGTTGACGGCGAAGTCATCCAGTTTCCCGGTAACCCTGTCGTCGAAGCGCATCCCCAGAGCGATGACCAGATCGGCATTCAGCAGTGCCCAGTTGGATTCAACGGTCCCGTGCATCCCTACCATGCCCAGACTCAGGGGGTGATCGACCGGAAGGGATGAAAGCCCATGCAGGGTAAAGGCTACCGGAAGGTTGGCCTTCTCAGCGAGCTGTTTCAATGAATCTCCGGCATTGGCACTGATGATGCCGTGTCCGCAGAGAATCAGCGGGCGCTCACTGCGATTGATCAGTGATACCGCTTTTCGGATCGTCTCCCGCTCCGGGTGCGGTGAATACAACATGCCGACCAGATCGGATTCAAACGCGATGGGATCGAAACGATAGTCAGCGGCAGTTTCCTGATTCTGTATGTCTTTGGGGATGTCGATGACGACAGGGCCTCCGCGGCCGACCGTGGCGACATGAAACGCCTCATGAATCGATTCCTCGATCTGGTCGACTCGAAGCGGCATATAGGTTTGCTTGGTGAGCGGCATCATCACCCCCACCACGTCGCTTTCCTGAAACGCATCGGTGGCGATCACGCCGGAGGGAACCTGGCCGGTAATGGCGATGATCGGCACCGAATCCATACCGGCGTCGGCAATGCCGGTTACCAGGTTCATGGCTCCCGGTCCCGACGTGGCCATGCAAACGCCGATCTGCGGATTTGACGTGGTAAGCGAAGCCCGCGATACGCCCTGGGCCATGAACGCAGCCCCCTGCTCGTGTCGCGACATGATGAAAGAGAACACCTTCTGTTTTTCCATCTCATCGAACACCGGCATGATGGCACCGCCGGTGTAACCGAAAACATATTGAACTCCCTTGTCTTTCAGGGATTTGATGACTAATTCCGCACCTTTCATTTTTTGTCTCTTTCCGAAGGCAGTTTTTCTGATGATCACACCAGGGCCAAAGTGTGTCTTTTAGACATATCTAATAAATATAACCTCTTTTTCAATACTTTCCAGCCGGACACCGAAAAAACCATTTCACCATTTGACATTCGCATCGCTTTTCGCCATATGGTAAAGCTGTTTTGTCTTATCGACAATAACCGTTTTCATTCCCCCGAAACACAAATCAGACAGGTACAGGATGGGAAAAACACTTTTTCAAAAAGTATGGGAACGTCACGTTGTGCGGGAACTCGCAGACGGTTCGACACTGCTGTACATCGACCGGCACCTGGTACATGAAGTCACCAGCCCGCAGGCGTTTGAAGGGTTGCGCCTTTCCGGCCGCAAAATCCGGCGGCCTGAACTGACCTTTTCGACCATGGATCACAATGTCCCCACCACCGAAGACCGGATGGACATCAAAGACCCCGTCTCCAGGGCCCAGGTAGAAGCTTTGAGCCAGAATTGCGAGGATTACGGTGTCACCCTGTTCAAGATTGGCGACAGACGCCAGGGAATCGTGCATATGATCGGTCCGGAGCTGGGCCTGACATTGCCGGGAATGACCATCGTCTGCGGCGACTCGCACACATCCACACACGGGGCGTTCGGTGCGCTGGCCTTCGGAATCGGAACTTCCGAGGTCGAACATGTGCTCGTCACGCAGACCCTGAACCAGCGCAAACCGCGCACGTACAAAGTGGAGTTTACCGGAACGCCGGGACCGCGCATATTCTCAAAAGATTTTGTACTGAAGCTGATCGGCACCATCGGCACGGCGGGCGGAACCGGACATGTGTTCGAATATTGCGGTGAGGCAGTCTCCGCCCTGTCGATGGAAGCACGCATGAGCATCTGCAACATGAGTATCGAAGCCGGGGCGCGGGCGGGCATGATCGCCCCGGACGAGACCACCTATGCCTACATCGCCGCGGAAAACAGGCCCTATGCACCGAAAGGGGATCAACTCGATCGGGCCATCGCATACTGGAAAACCCTGCCAAGCGACGATGATGCCGCCTACGACCGGACACTGACCATCGATACCAGCCGCATCGCTCCCCAGGTAACCTGGGGAAACAACCCCGGCATGGTCATCGACATCGACCAACCGATCCCCGAACCGGATAGCCTCGCGGGCTACAGCCGTGCGGACGTCGAAAATGCCCTGGCCTACATGGGACTTGCGCCCGGGACCTTTTTGACGGACGTTCCGGTGGATGTGGTCTTCATCGGCAGCTGCACCAATGCGCGCATCGAAGACCTGCGGCTGGTTGCGGAGATATTGAAGGGAAGAAAAAAGGCCGACCATGTGCAGCTGTTGATCGTACCAGGCTCCCAGCAGGTGCGGGAGCAAGCCGAAGCAGAAGGCCTGCCGGAGATCTTCAAAGCTGCCGGTGGCGAATGGCGCTACGCCGGATGCAGTATGTGCCTGGGTATGAACCCGGATCAGCTGAGACCGCAACAGCGGTGTGCGTCGACATCCAATCGCAATTTCGAAGGCCGCCAGGGAAAGGGAGGGCGCACCCATCTGGTCAGTCCGCAGATGGCAGCCGCAGCCGCCGTAGCGGGAAAATTTTTCGATATCCGCAAGTGGCCTGAAACGTAAAACTGCCTTGCCGTATGGCATGGCAGGATTGGTTCACCCTGCAACGCCGCGGTAACGGACAAGAATTGATGCAAGAGGTATGAATATGGAATCTTTTTCGACCCACACCGGTATTGTCGCCACTTTGAATCGGTCCAACGTGGATACCGATCAGATTATCCCCAAACAGTTTTTGAAGTCGATCCAGCGAACCGGCTACGGACCGAATGCATTTTTTGACTGGCGCTACACCGACGACGGCAAGCCCAACACCGATTTCGAATTAAACGATCCACGGTTTGCCGGCCGCTCCATTCTGGCCACCCGCAATAATTTCGGCTGCGGCTCCAGCCGGGAGCATGCGGTTTGGGCGCTGGTTCAGGACGGATACCGGGTGATCATCGCCCCCTGGAAAGAGGTCAATGGCGAGCGGGTGCCCGGCTTTGCCGACATTTTCCGCAGCAACGCCACCAAAAACGGGCTGCTGACAGTCGAACTCAGCGAAGAGGAGATCGAGCAGATCTTTTCCGCTGTGGCCAGCAATTTGGGGCAGGTGGCGACGGTCGACCTGCCGTCTCAGAAAATCACCTTCCAAGAACCCAACGCCTTGGTCTTCGGGTTCGATATCGATAAGGGCAGTAAAGAACGGCTATTGGAGGGCTTGGATGATATCGCGCTGACCCTCCAGTATGAAGAAGATATCACCCGCTTCGAAACGTCTTACGATCCTTACATTCCGGTCGAAAGCTGAAGAATATGAAGCCGCTGAAACTCGCCCTGGTTCAATTCCAGCCCAAATTCCGTGACATCGACGGGAATTTGAATCGGATCAGCGAACTAACGAACGCTTTGCAAGCCGATATCATCGTGCTGCCGGAACTGTCCACCACGGGTTATTTTTTTCTCTCCCGGGAAGAATCAGCCGAGATGGCAGAACAGGCCAACGGCAGAACCGGTCAATTTTTCAGAGATATGGCTCAGCGACACGAGGCCATCGTAATCGCCGGCTTTGCCGAAAAGCAGGGAAACCGAATCTACAATTCCTGCTTGACCGTCGTACCGGAGCAGAACGAGCCCTACCTGTACCGCAAAACCCACCTTTTCTACAAAGAACGGGACTGTTTCGATGCGGGCGACGGACATTTTTTCGTTGTCGAGGACGCCAAACGCAATGTCCGTATCGGCCCGATGATCTGCTACGACTGGCGTTTTCCGGAAGTCAGCCGCATCCTGGCCCTGAAGGGTGCCGACCTGATCGTCTGCCCCTCGGATCTGGTAACCGACTTGTGGCGCCGGGCCATGCCCGGCCGCGCCGTGGAAAACAAGGTCTATGCGGCCGTGGCCAACCGTACCGGCACCGAGGAAAGAAATGGGGAGGAGTTGACCTTCACCGGCCGGTCGGCCGTGTACGGTTTTAACGGTGAAGAACTGGCCTGCGCCGGTCCTGACGAAGATGCCGTGGTGACGGCACAGATCGTCCCCGCCGACACCCGTGACAAATCCTTCAATGCCTTCAACGATATTTTCGGCGACCGGAAGCCGGAGTGCTATCGTCCGCTAACCGGCGAATGAATCATTCCGGAATCAGCGGGCCAGCCAGCCGCCGTCAACGGCTATGGTGTATCCGTTCAGATAATCGGAGGCCGCCGAGGCCAGAAACACAGCGGTGCCTTTCAGGTCCTCCGGATTTCCCCAGCGACCGGCCGGAATGCGCTCCAGGATCTGCCGGCTTCGCACCGGATCGTCCTGCAGTGGTTGGGTGACGCGGGTTTTCATGTAGCCCGGCGCGATCGCGTTGACGTTGATGTTGTGCGGAGCCCACTCGCAGGCCATCAGCCGGGTGAGCCCCATCACCCCGCTTTTGCTGGCGGTATAAGATGGTACGAGGATGCCTCCTTGAAACGACAGCAGCGAAGCGACGTTGATGATCTTTCCGCCCCCGCCCTGCTCGATGAACTGCCGGGCGGCCGCCTGGCAAAGGAAGAAAAGCGTCTTTAAATTGACGTTCATCACTGCATCCCAGTCTTCTTCGGTGTAGTCTACCGTCTTGTTGCGGCGCAGGATCCCGGCATTGTTTACCAGGATGTCCAGCCGCCCGAGCGTCTCCACCGTTTGGGCCACGATGCGCTTCACCGGCTCGATGCTGGCAAGATCGGCCTGGATGCCGAGAAACTTTCTTCCCATGGCTTCGATTTTCTCCCCGACGGTGGGAGACCCGGAGTTGTAGACCCCGGCAACATCGGCCCCGGCCTCGGCCAGCCCCACAGCCATGGCTTCCCCGAGCCCCGAACTGCATCCGGTAACGATGGCCACTTTATCCGACAAATTGAATTGTTCCAGTATCATCGCTTCAATCTCCTCAGTGCTTGGCTGACGAATTCTTGTGTCTCTGCTGAGCCATCTCAGAGACGCCGTATGCCGACTGTCTACCGCATGAAGAGGCCACCGTTGATATCGATGGTTTCTCCGTTGATGAAGTCGTTTTCGATAAGAAAGCGGATCGTCTCAGCGATGTGGCCGGCATGGCCGTGTTTCTTCAGCGGATTTAACTCCTTCCAGGACTCCAGCTGTTCGGGAGTGGACACCTTGTCGTGAAAGGGTGTGACAATGACCCCCGGCGCTACCGCATTCACGCGAATCGCAGGCGCCAACTCCTTTGCGATCCCGCGGGTAAAGGAATCAAGCGCTGCCTTTGAAGCTCCGTAAATGGTGGCCGTCGGGGCACCGTGCCGCATGGCGACGGATGTGAGGTTGATGATGCAGGGGTCCTTTCCCTTTTCCAGCAGGGGGACGCACAGAGATGTAACCAGCATGGCCGAATAGGTATTGAGGGCGAAGATCTCCTCCATAAGGCGCCATTCGTATTCCCGCACACCCTGTCTTTTGATCAACCCGCCGGCGTTATTGACGAGCACATCGAGCTTATCCGTCTCGCCGGCAACCGCACCGACCAGATCCCTGCAACCCTGCTCGGTGGACAAATCCGCCTGAATGAGTCTGGATTTTCCACCGTTTTGCTCCACACCCGCTGCAACTTTCTCGGCGGCTTTTCCGGAGGAAAAATAATGAACAAAAATCTCATTTCCCTTTGCAAGCTGCAAAGCGGTTTCCGCTCCTATGCCTGTGCTTGCACCCGTGATCAATATGCTCTTAGCCATACAAACTCCTTTTCTTCTGCAATTTCTTTACTCAGGAAGGCTATCGCGGTTTCAGCGCACCACCCTGGCCCCGCCTCCCGCCATGATTTTTTCCACTTCTTTGAGCGTTGCCATGGTTGTGTCACCCGGGGTGGTCATGGCCAGAGCGCCGTGGGCTGCCCCGTAGTTGACGGCCTGCTGCGGGTCCCCGGTTTGCATTAACCCGTAAATGAGGCCCGACGCGAAGCTATCGCCTCCGCCGACCCGATCCAGAATTTCCAGGTTTTCTCGAAGCGGCGCTTCGTAGAATTCGCCCCCGGCCCAGCAGATCGCTCCCCAATCGTTAATACCGGCCGATTTTACGGTCCGCAGCGTGGTGCCGGTCACCTTGAAATTGGGAAACTCGCCGACCGCCACCTCGATCATTCTTTTGAAATTGGTCACATCGAGAGACGACAGGTTCTCATCCAGGCCCTCGACCGTAAAGCCCAGACAGGCCGTAAAATCCTCCTCGTTGCCGAGCATGACATCGACATACTGGGCCAGGCGGCGATTTACTTCCCGGGCCTTTTCCTGCCCGCCAATGCTCTGCCAGAGGGAAGGCCTGTAGTTCAGGTCATATGATACGATGGTGCCATGCTTCTTGGCGGCGATCATCGCCTCTTCGATGACATCCGGGGTGGTTTCGGAAAGCGCGGCGAATATGCCGCCGGTATGCAGCCAGCGCGCCCCTTGTTTTCCGAAAATTTCCTCCCAGTCGATATCCCCCTTTTTTAGCTGGGAAACGGCCGTATTGCCACGGTCCGAAACGCCCAGCGCACCGCGGACACCAAACCCTCTTTCGGTAAAATTCAAACCGTTTCGAACGGTCCGGCCGATACCGTCAAAAGGTACCCACCTGACAAACGATACGTCCACGCCGCCCTGCAGGATGAAATCTTCCACAAGCCGTCCGACGGCATTGTCAGCGAATGCGGTAACCACAGCGGTACGCAACCCAAAACATCTTCTCAGCCCGCGGGCAACGTTATACTCGCCGCCGCCCTCCCACACCCGGAAGGTCCGCGTCGTGTGAACCCGCCCTTCGCCGGGGTCGAAGCGCAGCATGATCTCCCCCAGGGAAATCTGATCGAACCGGCAGTCTTTGGCCGGCTTGATATCGAGAACAGCCATTTTTCATCTCCTCGTCGATTATGGTTGGATTGGTCCCAGCATCCGGTGGATAAAAAACCGGATTTCGGCAACACAAAGCTACCTGCCGTCACGAGGCTGATCGTTTAAACTTCTCAACGATCTGGACGGCTTCACGCGCATTTTTCACGATTTCGTCGAAACGGCCTTCCGAGATCAAGTTCGATTTTGCCACCCAGGTGCCGCCGCATGCCAGCACCTTGGGGAACTGCAGGTACTCGTAAAGGTTGCCGGGACTGATCCCGCCGGTCGGAACGAACTTAACCGTCGTGTACGGCCCGCTCATGGCCTTGAGCGTCTTTAAACCGCCGAACGCCTCGGCCGGGAAAAACTTGAGCAGTTCCACCCCGAAATCGAGAGCGGCTTCGATGTCGCTGGGAGTGCAGACCCCGGGAGTGACGGTAATGTTGTTTTCCACACAATAGCCGACCACCTTGGGATTGCAGCCCGGAGCGACGATAAACTTGGCTCCGGCATCAATGGCGGTTTTCACCTGGTCCACCTTCAGGACGGTACCGGCGCCCACGAGGATGTCATCTCGTTTCGCTATGGCACGGATGGCATCGGCGGCAGCGGCCGTCCGAAACGTGATTTCAGCGCACGGCAGGCCGCCTTCGATCAGCGCATCGGCCAGCGGCGCAGCATCGGCGGCATTCTCGATGGCCACCACAGGAATCACCCGCATATCTTCGAATTGCTTTACAATTGCATTCATGACTTTACCCCCTTTGATGGTGTGGGCAGACCTCACGGAACGGAATCTTCGGTCTATTCTTCACCCTTTTCTTTCAGGGCCTTCTTCAGCTTCTCGACATGATCTTCGCGAGGCGGACAGAAGATGTCGATCCCCTTGAAACCGGTCTTGGTCTGACCGCCATGGGGAACGTTGGACGGATGCACACAAACATCACCGGCTTTCATCAGAAACGTTTCATCCCCGCAAATGTGTTCTTCCTCGCCCTCGAGCATGATCAGGATCTGTTCGCATTCGTGGCTATGCACCGGAAAGACGCAGCCGGGAGGGTTTTCGATAAAACTGATCAGCATTTTATCGCTGAGCAGCAGGTTGGCCATGGATGGCAGCTTCTCGTCACCGGTCAGATTCACTTGCGGCAGATCTTCGATGCGATGAAGGTACTTGGATTTTTTCTCTGTCATTTTTCTTTTTCTCCTTTGCATGTTTACCCGTATGGTTCATTAATTGTTTTGAGGAGACCGTCTGTCGCCCTTTGTCAGCAAATCTCCTGTGCCGGCAGCGTTCGCGACGCACCTAATTCACTAGCCTGTCGAATCGACAAATTACTTTGGGAATTATTCAATCTTTACCATGACTTTGAGGATCTCGTCGGGCTTGTCTTCCAACAAGTGAAAAGCCTCTCCCAGGTTTTCCAATTCAAACACTTCTGACACAAGCAAATCCGGATGGAACCGGCCCATATCCATCAGTTGGATGGCCCGTGGAAAATCGCCGAGGGTCACCCGCGAGCCAACGATCTGAAGCTCTTTAAAAACCGCGTCTTTCCAGAAAACCGGGGTGAACTGCGACCCGAGTCCCATGACCACGATCCGCCCGCCGCTGCGCGCCAATTGCACTGCCTGTTGGACAGGTCCTTGGCGGCCTTCTATTTCGACGTAGGTTCCCACGCACTCGATCACCCGATCCACACCCAGGCCGTCCGTGCGGGAAAGCACGGTCTCCACCGGATCCTCGCTGGCTGCGTTGATGGTCAGGTCGGCGCCCATTTTCGTGGCGATTTCCAGGCGGCTGTCCAGCACGTCAACCGCGCACACCCACGAGACGGCACTTTGCTTGAGCACCTCCAGCACGGCCAGGCCCAACCGACCTGCGCCCAGAATGACGACCCTGTCTCCGGGTTCGATCATCGCCTTGCGAACCGAATGCACGCCCAGGCTGTAAAGTTCGGCCAGGGCCGCATCCCGCATGGTTATCGAATCGGGAACCTTGAACACTTTATCTGCCAGGGCGACGGTGTACTGGGCAAAGCCCCCGTCATACTCGATACCCAGCAGCTTCAAATTGCGGCACACATTGTTCTGTCCGTTCAGGCAGGCCGGACACTCGTTGCACCAGACGATCGGATCCGCGGTGACCCGATCACCGGGCTGCAAATGCTTGACCCCGGGACCGACGGATTCGATTACACCCGAAAATTCGTGCCCGAGAATCCGGGGGTAGGCAACCCGATTTTTGAACTCCCCCATGAAGATGTGCAGGTCCGTGCCGCATACACTGGCCCAGCTCACCCGGATCAGCACATGCCCGGGTCCCGGATCGGGGGTCGGCACCTCTTCAAACACAATTTGCATGTCATTTTTCAGCACTGCAGCTTTCATCTGTTAATTCCTCTTACATATTGAATTGTGCTTTCTATCTATGGTTTCAAGGATCAATTTAGTATATCTGCCTGCCGGCAAATTCCTCCACGGTAAATGCATTTTACATCGAACTGGTTCTACCCCCTCACGTCTCTCATTCAACGAACCCATCACGCCTCACCCTTGGCTTGGAACCAGCCGAAGCCGAAAAGTTCATCGATTTGTTGAATGAGGTTGCGGATGGAGTAGACGAACATGATCGCCCCGGCAACCGGCATGGGTGCATACCACCAGGTCATGGGCCATGCCAGGATCTGTGAATGACGGCCGACCGACATGGTCAAATCGAAGGAATAATATGTAAACGCTGCAATAAACGCGGCGGCGAAGATCTCAATGACGAAGGTGAAGATCTTGCCGAACATCGTGCCCGCCAACATATCGGCGACGGCCTCGATCTGGAAGTGATCGCGTTGGCGCCACAGGTCCGCGGCGGCGATAAATATGAGCGATGTCATCAGCCATTCGATAATCTCGTCGGACCAACTCAGCTTGAACCAGTCGATAACGGCGGTCGATGACGTAAACCAGTCGATGCGGACAAAACGGACAAAAACGACCAGGGCCAGCATCACCATCAGGGCCAGAAAGTTGGCAATACAGAACCAGCGCATAACCTTGCCGAGTACACCATCGATGGATTTTAGAAATGTCATGATCAATCCTCCGGTCACTCAGGCGTCAAGATACCGGGAAGCCACAAGGACACCTGTGGAATGTAGGTGATCATCAACGTGACGATGAAAATGCCCAGCAGGTATGGGAACAGCTCGCGGGTGAGGCGTCCGATCGGAACTTTGGAAATCGTGGCGACGGCATAGAGGCTCATCCCCACCGGCGGCGTCAGCAGGCCAATCATCGAGCACAGCACTATGATCACGCCGAACTGGATCGGATCGATCTGGAACTGGTCGATGATCTTCATGAAGATCGGAATGGTAATGACCATCACCGCAATGCCTTCCAGGAAGCAGCCGAGAACGATCAGCACAAAGACAACGATGATCAACAACACGTACTTGTTTTCCG
>LJNK01000096.1 GCA_001303025.1 Deltaproteobacteria bacterium SG8_13 | reverse complement strand
CACCGGGTGATCGACGTGAATGCCAGCGGACTGGACGTGTACCTGTTCAGCACCTACAAGACCTTCGGCACCCACGTGGGCGTGATGTGGGGCAGGCATTCCGTGCTCGCATCCCTGGACTGCCAGGGCCACTTTTTCAACGACGACAAGCCCCGCTACCGGCTGAACCCGGCCGGGCCCCTGCACGCGGAGATCGCGTCCCTGGCCGGCATCGGCGCTTACATCGACACCATCTACGCCCACCACTTCGACGACGGGCAAGAAAGCCCCCACCGCCGGGCGGCGCGGGTGTTCGATCTGTTTGCCGATCACGAGGCGCAGCTGGCCAACCAGGTGCTGGACGCGCTGAAAGCCATGGCCGGCGTTCGCATCATCGGCCAAGACGTTGCGGCGCCCGGCCGGCGGGCGGCCACCATCTCTGTCGTGCTCGACGGGATCGAGCATAGCGAGGCGGTTCGGCAGCTGGCAGGCCGGCAGATTGCGGTGCGAAACGGACACTTCTATGCCTTTCGGTGCGTCAAGGCCTTGGGTATCGAGGACCCGGAAGAGGGCGTGATCCGCATCAGCATCGTACATTACAACCATCAGGAAGATGCGGCGCGTCTGGTGGAAGGGCTGAAGGCCTTGTAGCCGTCCAAAGAGTCGCAGGCAGAGTTCGGTGCGTGCCCACCTTGGCACTTGCCTGCAGTATCGGATTGATATTTGCCGATGGCATTGGTAGGTTGGTTAGAAAATGACCTCGGAAGCCAAGCAAAACCATCGAAACCCTGCCGGGAGCGCATTGCGGTTGCTGCATTATTTGGGGGCGTTGTGCAGTTGCAGCCCCGTGCCGGTGCGGTGCATTCTCGCCGCAGCGATTTTGACCGGCTGTGCCTCCTTCAACCCGCCGGTGATGGACGAAAAGCCTTTCCGGCAGCGGGCCGTGACCCAGACCGAAGGCGATGTGCGCGTTTCGGCCACGGTGCTCGGTGCGCAGGAAACCGAGGCGCTGTTCGGCCTGCCGCTCTACAAAAAAGAGATCCAGCCGGTCTGGCTGGAGATTGAAAATCGCAGCGCGCACCGCATGTGGTTTCCCCAGGTGAGTGTAGACCGAGACTATTTCGCGCCGCTGGAAGTCGCCTACATGCACCACTCCGGATTCTCGAAGGCCGGAAAACAGCGGATGGACCGGTATTTCCACCGGCATGCCTTCCGCAGCCCCATCGACCCGGGAGGTGTCCGTTCGGGATTCGTCTTCACCAACCTTCGGTTGGGCACCAAAGCCTTCAACGTGGAGGTGATCGGCGATGATCACCGGATTCGCACCTTCACGTTTCTGATACCGGTTGCGGGCCTGCGGGTGGATCACGCCGAGGTGGATTGGGACGGCCTGTACCGGGCCGGTGAAAAGGTCGCACTTGACAGTCTGGACGAATTTAAAAAGGTCCTGGAAGCGCTGCCCTGCTGCACGACCGGTGCAGACGGATCGAAGAAGGCCGATCCGGTCAACGTGGTGATCGTCGGTGACGGCAATGATGTCCTCTACGCCCTGCTGCGAAGCGGCTGGCACGAGACGGCCGCCGCGTCGTCTTACAGCCCGACGGCCCAGCTGCCCTGGGAGTTTCGATACCAGCCGGTCAAATCGCTATATTTGTTCGAGCGTGCCCAGGACAGCGCCTTTCGCAAATCGCGCTCAACGCTAAACGAGCGCAACCAGCTGCGCCTGTGGCTGAGCCCGTTTTATTACGAGGGCAAAAATGTCTGGGTAGGGCAGATCAGCCGTATCATCCGCCGCTCTGCCTGGAACAAATTCGTTATCGAGCCGGACGTGGACGAGGCGCGGACCTACCTGCTGCAGGACCTTTGGTACGCCCAGGCCGTACTGCAATACGGTTACGTAAAAGGAACCGGTGTGGCCACGATTTCCGAGCCCCGCAAGAGCCTGCACGACGATAACTATTTTACCGACGGGCTGCGCATCGTGATCTGGGTTTCCAGCGAGCCCGTGACTTTTACCGAAGTCGGTTTCGTTGGGTGGGAGACGCCGGTTGCCGATAGAAGAGAACTGCTGCTGGGTCGTTAGCGCGACGCCGCTGCCGGCAGGCGGCGTCCTTTTCTTGGAACCAAGACAGAAATGGGGCCTATGAGCCGCAATCGATCGCTTTTGTATTCCGTGTTTCTGCTGGGGGTGGTCCTGCACGGCTGTGCTTCCTACAAGCCGCGTCCGGCCCACGAGTCGCCTTTCCTGCAGCGGGCCCAGACACAGGTCGAAAGCAACGTGCGGGTGAAAGCCGCCGTGCCCGATGCGGCCGAAACGCGTCAAATATTCGGTGTCGATCTCTACCGCCAGGGGATACAGCCGGTCTGGATCGAGATCGAAAATAACAATGATCGGGCGGTCTGGTTTTTGCCCGTCAGCCTGGACCCGATGTACTTCACCCCCCTCGAAGCGTCGTTCAAGAGCCACTTCCGATTCTCGGACACCGCCAATGAGCAGATGGATCGCCATTTTTTCAAAAACGGGCAGGATGTCTACGTGCAACCGAAAGACCGCCGGGCCGGGTTCGTGTTCACCAACCTGGACGAGGGCACCAAAGCTTTCGTGATCGACCTGGTGGGAGATGACCGGCAGGTGCGCTCGTTTACGTTTTTCATTCCCGTGCCCGGCCTGAAGCTCGATCACCGCAAGGTGAACTTCAGGGGCCTCTACCGGCCGGAAGAGTGGGTCAATTTTGCGGACGAAGAGGATTTGATCGACTACCTCCGACGGCTGCCCTGCTGCACCGCCAACAAGGCCGGGTCCGAAACCGGCGATCCGCTGAACCTGGTGGTCATCGGAAGCGGTGACGATGTCTACCATGCCTTTATCCGGGCCGGGTGGGACGAAACCGAGACCATCACCGCCGGCTCTGCCCTAAAGACCGGCATTTCTTATCTTTTCGGCGGGCGCTACCGCTACTCGCCGGTCAGCGCCCTGTACGTGTTCGGCAGGCCTCAGGACCTGGCCCTGCAAAAGGCCCGCACCACGATACACGAACGCAACCACCTGCGCCTGTGGCTGGCACCGGCGCTGTTTCAGGGCCAGCTTGTGTGGGTGGGCCAGATCAGCCGCGACATCGGCGTGCGTTTTACCACCAAAACCCTGTTGACCCACAAGATCGATCCGGATGTGGATGAAACCCGCAGCTACCTGATCCAAGACCTGCTCTATTCCCAGGGGCTCGGGAAATTTGCATTTGTGCAAGGGGTCGGGGCGGCGCCCATCGAGTCGCCGCGCCAGAACCTGACCGGGGATCCGTATTTCACGGACGGTTTGCGGGCCGTGCTGTGGGTTTCCAGCCAGCCGGTGGGCTTCGAAAAAGTCGATTTTATCGATTGGGAACTCCCAGCCCAATAAACGGACGCCGGCAGGTACAAAAACAAAAGGGCAGCCGACCGTGGGGTGCGCGGGGTGCTCCCGCTGCCGGCGGTTCGTCAGGAATCCTGGTTTTTGGCGGCCAGCTCGGTTTCGACGAACGCATCGATCTGCTTTTGGACGTCGGCTTCAATATTCACAAACTCGCAGCCGATCACCATGTGTTCGAACATTTCATGCTCGATCACCCAGCGAACCTCAAGCGCGACGCCGGCGACAAATTCCAGCTGCGACTTTCCCTTGATTTCACGCAGATGCAAGGTGTCGTTGAAGTCGATAATCTGCGGAGCTTTTTCTCTGGTCAGGATAAAGCGCATGCCGCCTGCGCCGATATCCGAAACGCGGTAAGCAAACGGCTCTTCGCCGTGCTCGGGCCAGGTGACCACCCCTATCACTTCGTCTCCGGCGGAAAATACCACCCGCTTGAATTTCCTTTTTTCCGCTCCGTCGTAGTCTTCTTCCATGCTCTGCTCCGAATAATGGGGTCCGCTTTTTACCCGATTTCGCGCCACAGCCGGGCCAGTGGCCCGGCAGCACCGAAGACCGGGTCGAATTCCGGGCAAGCGACGTCGGCGATGTTTCGATCCGCCTGCGGGCGTTCGCCGGCTTTTCCGAAGTTCATATCCCAGTCCTGGCCGGCAGGGTAGGCGCCGACCACCCGAAAATCGCCGCTCGATTCCAGATTCTTGTGGGCAACGCCTGCCGGAATTACAATCACATCTGCGGGCCGGATGTCAAACTCCGGTCCGCCGGGGCCGCCCATCTGAACCCGGGCGCTGCCGCCGCACACGCCGAGCGCCTCGTGGGCGGTGCTGTGGTAGTGGTGGTAGCCGAATATGCCGTTTCGCCAGGAATTTGTCCAGCTGTTTGTTTCGAACAGATCCTCGAAGGTCCGGGCCGGGTCGCTGTCCGGCAGTATGACCGCAGCCGGGTATAGCAGCAGCGGCAGGCGGGCGTTGTTGGGAAAAGTGCCGTCATCGGCCAGCACGCGGCAGACGATGTTGTCGGCAAAAGGCGATGTCTGCATTTGGTGATGCCCTTGCTGTCGATTGGTCAAAGAATCACACCGCAGACCGCCGGGGACAAGTCGCTCGCAGGTGCGGGTTGTGTCGAATAAAGCATAATGCGTGACCGCCGAAATTGCAAGAAAGCTCCGGGCCCGCCTTGTCGTCGGGATCATGCGCGTCGGGTGGTCATCGGCGGTCGGTCGATGCCCGCTTGCAGCTGCTGCCGCTGCCGACGGCGTGATTTTTTGTTGCAAATGATCGGCAGTTGCGCTCTTATGAAAACCGATTCAGCGGCATCGAATCGACCCGATGTTTTCGGCGCGCTGCAAAGACGTGTGTGGACGATTTTACCATTTGCATCAACCCCGGATACGGAAAGGCCTGCCATGATCGAAGCCATCTCTTTTACGCTCAACGAAAAGCCAGTGAACCTGCGAGTCGAGGGGGATCGCCCCCTTTTGTGGGTGCTGCGAACCGACCTGGGACTCACCGGAGCCAAGTACGGCTGCGGCGAGGGTGTTTGCGGTGCCTGCACGGTGCTGATCGACAACGAGGCGGTCCCCGCCTGCCAGGTGTCCGTGGCGGAGGTTGCCGGAAGCGAAGTCCGGACCATCGAGGGGCTGGTGAAAAACGGACAACTGCACCCCATCCAGCAGGCGTTCGCGGATCACGATGCCCTGCAGTGCGGATTTTGCACCCCCGGCATGATTCTGAAGGCATACGGCCTGCTGGCATCCAATCCCGCGCCCTCCCGCCAGGAGATCATCGACGGGATGGAAGACAACTTGTGCCGCTGCGGCACCCACGTGCGGATCGTGGCGGCCATCCAATCCGCTGCCAGGGCGCTGAAAGGAGGCCGACCATGAAAAACAAAACCGTGCAATCGCCGGAAAAAACCGCAGGGACCGTTTCGCCGGCAGCGGTGACGCGCCGGGAATTTTTGAAGCGCATGGGCCTTGCCGGCGGGGGGCTGATCGTCTACGCCGGTTTCGGCGGCGCCCAGGCCTTTGCCAGGGCGGCCCGCACAGGCTATGCCGGCACCAACGTACCGGTCGATTTCAATGCCTTCCTGAAGATCGGCACAGACAACCGGGTGACCTGTTTTGTCGGCAAGATCGAGATGGGGCAGGGACCCATCACCAGCTTTGCACAGATGGTGGCCGAGGAGCTCGACGTGTTGTACGAGTCGGTGGACATGGTCATGGGAGACACCGACCGCTGCCCCTGGGACGCCGGCACCTGGGGGTCGCTTTCCACGCGACACTACGGCGTGTTCGTCAAGGAGGCGGCCGCAGAGGCCAAGGGCGTTCTCAAGCAGCTGGCGGCCGAGCGGCTCCAGTGTCCGCCCGAGCGACTGGTCACCCGGGAAGGGGTAATATTCGACCGCAACCGCTCCGGCAGCCGGCTGACCTACGGGGAGCTGACGAAGGGTCGCGTGATCGAACGGCACCTGGAGGACGTGCCGGCCCTAAAGCCGGTTTCCGAGTACACCGTCAGCGGCAAACCCCACCTGCGGCGCGACTCCCGAGAAAAAGTTACCGGCCAGGCCCGCTACAGCGGCGACATCCGCCTGCCGGGCATGGTATACGCCAGGATCGTGCGCCCCCCCGCCCACGGGGCCAGGCGGGTGAGTGTGGACACCGCGGCCGCCGAACAGGTGGACGGCGTGCAGGTGGTTAGAGACGGTGAACTGGTGGCGGTGTTGCACCGTTACCCCGACGTCGCCCGGCAGGCCGCCGAGCGCATCCAGGCGAAATACGTCACCCCCCAAACCGGGATCAATCACGAAACCATCTTCGACCACCTGCTCAAAAACGCGCCGCCTCCGGCGGTGGCCGGTCAGGCCGGGGACCTGCAGGCCGGTCAAAAAAAGGCCGCCACCGTTGTGGAGGAGACCTATTTGAACAGCTATGTCGCCCACGCGCCCATGGAGACCCACACCGCATTGGCCCAATTCGAAAACGGCAAAATGACGGTCTGGGCATCTACCCAGTCGCCCTTCGGCGTGCAGCGCCAGGTGGCCCAGGCGGTGGGTCTGCCCGCCGAAAAAGTGCGCGTGATCACCCCGTTTGTGGGCGGGGGCTTTGGCGGAAAAAGCGCTTCGGCGCAGGCTGTCGAAGCCGCCCGTCTGACCAGACTTTCCGGCAAGCCGGTGATGGTGATGTGGAGCCGTGAAGAGGAGTTTTTTTTCGACACCTTCCGGCCGGCGGCGGTGGTGAAGATCCGCGGCGGGGTGGACGATGCCGGCAACATGGTTCTCTGGGACTACCGTGTCTATTTTGCCGGCCGGCGCGGCTGTGAAAACTTTTACGAAATTCCCCACCACCGGGAGCAGGTGTACGGCGAGTGGCGCATCGAGCCGGGAATTCACCCCTTTGCGGTGGGGCCCTGGCGCGCTCCGGCGGCCAACACCAATGTCTATGCCCGCGATCTGCACATCAACCTGCTGGCCGCCGCGGCCGCTCAAGACCCCCTGGAGTTTCGCCTGCGGCATCTCAAAGACCCGCGCATGCGCTCGGTGCTGGAGGCGGTGGCCGAAAAATTCGGCTACACCCCCGCCAGGCCCCCCAGCGGGCGGGGAATCGGCATCGCCTGCGGGATCGATGCCGAAACCTACGTGGCGGTAATGGCCGAGGCAGCGGTGGACGAAAACAGCGGTGCCATCCAGGTCAAGCGGCTGGTCTGCGCCCAGGAGATGGGCCAGGTCGTCAACCCGCAGGGCGCCACCATTCAGATGGAAGGCTGCCTGACCATGGGGCTCGGCTACGCCCTGGCCGAGGAGATGCGGTTCGACAACGGCCGGCTGCAGGACACCAACTTCGACACCTACCTGCTGCCGCGCTTTTCGTGGGTGCCGGAGATCGAAACCGTGATCGTGCCCAACACGGCGCTGCCTCCAAAAGGCGGCGGCGAACCGGCCATTGTCTGCATGGGGGGGGCGCTGGCCACCGCCGTGCACGATGCCACCGGGGCGAAGCTGTTGCAGCTGCCCATGACCCGCGAACGGGTCAAGGCGGCCCTGCAAAACCGAAAACGCGCTTAAAAGGCTATAAGAGAAGTGAAACGAATACGACTCGTGGTTCTGGACGACTACGAAGGCCAGCTGACCGCCGCCCCCGCCATGTCGCAAATGCGGGATCTGGCCGAGGTGACGATCTTCGACCGTCCCGTCGACCCTTCCGACCTGCCGGTTCTGCAAAAGGCCGAGGCGCTGATGGCCCTGCGGGAGCGCACCCGGCTGGACGAAAAATTCCTCGACGCCTGCTCACGCCTGGAGCTGGTGCTGCAGACCGGCGGGCACGCGTATCATCTCGACCGGGCGGCCGCCACCGAACGCGGCATCGTCGTGGCGCTCGGGCGGCGGGCGACCCGATCGCGAGTCGTGGTCCCGGAACTGGTATTCGGGTTCATGCTGGGCCTGGTCAGGAAGATCTACCCGCTGACGGCAAAAATGCAGAAAGGGCAGTGGCCCCAGGAGATCGGCGGCTGCCTGGCCGGTCGCACCCTGGGCATCCTCGGATGCGGACGGATCGGCCGGCCGGTGGCGCAGGTCGCGGCGGCGTTGGGAATGAACGTCACGGTCTGGGATCGCGGATCGGGCTACAAGCCCGACGATCCGCCCGCTGAGCGGCTGCCCCTGGACGACCTGCTGGCCGGCGCCGACGTCGTTTCCATTCACCTGCGCCTGTCCGACGAATCGCGCGGCCTGCTCGATCGCAATCGGCTGGCCAGGATGAAACCGACCGCCCTGTTGATCAACACCTCCCGCGGGGCGGTGGTCGACGAGGATGCGCTGGTCGAAGCGTTGCGGGAAAACCGCATCGCCGGCGCCGGGTTGGACGTTTTCGCCGTCGAACCGCTGCCCGAATCGAGTCCGTTGAGAACGCTGCCGAACGTATTGCTGACACCGCACATCGGCTGGCAGGTCGACGAGGTGTTGCGCGAGTTCGCCCAGATCGCCGCAGACCAGCTCCACGGCTGGCTGCACGGGCAGCTTCCGGCAAACGAGGTGCTGAACCCGGAAGCGGCCGGCGTGCCGCGCGAGCGGAAA
>LJNK01000095.1 GCA_001303025.1 Deltaproteobacteria bacterium SG8_13 | reverse complement strand
TACCGAATTGTTCGAAAATGCTGCTCGAGCACCGCACCCGACCACGATGGGCTACCGGCGCACCCGAGACGGAAAAGTGCATCCTGTGTTGGACTCCCCGTCCTCTGTATTCTACACTGCCGAGTTGAAAAACCGCAGTCTACTGGCGTCCCTGCAGGCTGGCATCCTCGATTATGTCGACCGTTATGCGGCAATGCTGCCGTTTAAAATTCAACCTCCGGATGTCGACAGCACCTTTGTATTGCGTCTGGTCGATCGACTCATTCGCTATCCTTCAAAGACTGAGGCCGCAGCTCTCAGGAAACTGGCCTATTCGAATGAATTTGGAGGCATGGTGTTCATACCCGGCAAAATTGCAACCGACGTTGATGCGCGGAAGAACGAATTTAAACAGGCGATGCCCAGAGGCCAGGCGTTCAACAGCATGTGGCGTGAAGGCGTTTATGCCGACAATCCCCTGCCGGGCTTAAATCCACTGTTTAATCTATATCGATCCGTGGCGAAGAGGAACTTTTGAACCACGAGACAAACCGTAATCAAAACGACCGCCTGGCGGCAATCCGAAGGTGGATATCGGAAAACGGCGTCCGTGTCGACGGTCACCCATGCTACGTGGATCTGGTCTGCCGCATTGAATCGGTCAAACGGCTGCAGCAATCGGCCCCCTGCCCGCAGCCGCAGGAATATCATGCCGAATCGGGCGATGACCCGACCATTTCCCTGCCGTGCATGACGCTCACCGTTCAGCTTGATCGTTGCGAAGCGCTGATCGAAATCCTTCAAACCGGTAAACCCGGCAAAACATCAAAGGGTGCAGACCAGATCCTTTATCCACCGCTTTCCATTGCCCTGCTTCAGCGAATCATCCAACTGATCGTAACGCTAAAAAATCGAATCGGGATTTCCGACAAAACCTATTCTTCCGCCAGTCTGCTGCACCTTTGCTACATAAAAGCCCCACCAGGTTTGACGAGGGTCATATCCCGTTTGATGCCGAAATTGTGGTAATCGGATACACTTTGTTGACCACATCCCGGTAGACAATGGAAAACGGAGACCGATTTAGTATGCTGCTGGAATTTGCGATGAAAGCTGTTACCCTGTTTGTCGGCCTGTTTATCACAGCGCCGTTGGCCTGCGTGGTTCCGAAAAAGCATAATCTGTTTCTGTTTATCGGGGGCAAAGATGGTCGCTTCCGGGATAATGCCAAATATCTCTACCTGCACCTGTATAGATCAAAACGGGATCACATAGAGTTCTATTTTTTGACCGAAAACCGGAAGGTGTTCGCCGATCTGCGAAAACATCACCTCCCGGTCGTCCTATACCCCAAATTATCGACCTTTTATCTCATGCTGCGCGCATCGGTGCTCATCGTCGATAATTTCACCTGGATCTACGGCCGGAAATACCAATTTTTCCTGAAGGCATTTACCGTGCAGCTCTGGCATGGATGTTCGATCAAAAGTCTCGGGCTTGACAACTCCTTTGTACAGGAAACGCTGAAACCGCTGTGGCGCCGCATGTTGTACGCGGTGATAGGACGCTTCCCGCGTTACGATCTGCTGCTTTCCACTTCAAAAATTAACACGGAAAGGATCTTTACGCCGGCTTTCAAATTCAAGGAAATCATCGAGAGTGGTTATCCCCGAAACGATGTGCTGCTGACAGACGCGGATGCCCTGGATCTGATCGGGACCGATACGGATGTGATGGAGAAGGCCGCAGAAAGGAAGAAAAACGGGACAAAGATTCTGCTGTACGCCCCCACCTTCCGGGACACCGGGCAGGGCGATGATTTCCTGGAAAAAAAGGCGATCGATCTGGCCGCACTGGACGAATTCGCGGCGCAAAACCATCTCTGCGTGGTCTTCAAAATCCATCCATTCCGCGAATTTGAGGCCGATTTCGGCCGGTACGCCAATTTATTGAAATACGACGACAACGGCGACGTCTACCCTCTTTTGCCCCTGGTCGATCTGTTGATCACCGACTATTCATCGATTTTTTTCGATTTTTTATATTTGGACCGACCGATCGTTTTTTTCCCCTATGATCTCGAAAAGTACATACGAGAGGACCGGAACTTGAAGTACGATTACAACTGGGTTACACCGGGACCGAAATGCACCAATCAGACAGATCTTCAGGCCCTCATAACCAAATGCATTGCCGCAGACGAAGATACCTATCGCCGCAAAAGAAGGGAAATTTTCGACATGTCGTTTTCCCATAAAACCGGTTGTGCGGCGGAGCGTATCCTGCAGATCATCGAAGAACGCAACTCGCTGTCGCCGGCAATCGGTCTAACTGCGTCAAAGCATTCAAAAACATAAAAGGTGAGAGACAATATGGAAGCGGTCATACTTGCGGCCGGGATGGGAACCCGCCTGGGATCACTGGTCCCCAAACCCCTGACTTCGATCCAGAATGAGAAAACGGTTTTGGACCTGCAGGTCGAACAGCTGTCGGCGCGGGACGAGATCCACAACATTTTCGTGGTTGTCGGCTATAAAAAAGAGATCATCATGGAACTGTTCCCGGATCTGCTCTTTGTCTACAACAGCGGGTACGCCCGAACCAACACAGCCAAGAGCCTTTTGCTGGCCTTAAAGAAAATCGAAGACGACGTGATCTGGCTCAACGGGGATGTCTATTTCGATGCCCGGATCCTGGACCGGATGTTTACAACTAAGGAATCCGCCTGCCTGGTGAACGTCAGCGAGTGCAACGCCGAGGAAGTAAAATACGACCTGACACCCGAAGGCTATATTAAAAACATTTCCAAAACCGTCGCGGAGCCTCGCGGGGAGGCTCTGGGGATCAACCTGATCAAAAAGAAGGACCTGAACAAACTCCGCTCGGAACTGGCCGCGGTGCGCGACGGCGAATACTTTGAAAAAGCGCTCGAAAACCTGACGCTCGGGAAAAAGCTTCTACTGCGGCCCGTAGATGTCGGTGACCTTTTTTGTCGGGAAATCGATTTCGAAGAGGACCTGCGGGCGGTTCAGTCCTATCACCGCAAGAAACATCCGAGACAGTGAGAGTGCCGTGCTGGCCGATAAACTGATCAAGCTGCTCCAGCTGGCTGTCGGGCTGCTGGTAGCAGCGCCGGTGGCCTGGGTGCTTCCGAAAAACAAAAGCCTTGTGCTGTTTATCGGAAACGGGGACGGACAGTTCAGGGACAACGTAAAATACCTGTATCTTCATTTCGTCCGAAAATCGCCGCCGGGCATCGCGCCTTATTTTCTGACCGAGAACCGGAGCGTGCTGATACAGTTGCAGCAGCAAGGGCTTCCGGTATTGTTCTATCCCCGGTCGATCACCTTCTGGAAAATGCTGCGGGCTTCGGTTGTCGTTGCAGACAACTTTGCGTGGATAAAGAAGGCCAAATACCACATTCTGCTCCGGTCGTTTAAAGTTCAGCTCTGGCACGGCTGCTCCATCAAACGACTGGAACTCGACGATCCGCTGCTGAAACCATCGCCGGCCTCCCTTGTGGGGAAAATCCTCTATTTTACCGCCGGACGGTTTCCCACCTACGACCTGCTGCTGTCGACTTCGGAGGCAAACACCCGCAATATCTTCCGGCATGCCTTCCGGTACCGGAAGATTATCGAAAGCGGGTACCCCCGAAACGACGTATTTTTCCGAAAGCCGGATCCTCTGGATCTGCTCGGCACCGATACGGCCGTCTTCGAACAGGTTCGAAAATTCAAAAATCAGGGGAGGAAAATCGTTCTCTACGCCCCCACTTACCGGGACACCGGTGACGGCGACGACTTTTTGGAGCAAAGTGCGCTGGATTTAGAAGCGTTGAATCGTTTTGGAGAACAGCAGCAGATCATCTTCGTTTTCAAGGTTCACCCGAATCGACGCTTCGATGTTGATTTCGATCACACCCCTGCCCTTCTGCGGTATCATTCCACGGCGGATGTGTATCCTTTTCTTCCCCTGGTAGATCTGCTGTTGACCGACTATTCCTCCATTTTCTTCGATTACCTGCACCTCGACCGACCGATCGTGTTTTTCCCATATGATTATGAAAAATATACCCGTGAGGACCGGAAGCTGACATACGATTACAACTGGGTAACCCCGGGCCCGAAATGTGTCAGTCAGAGCGAGATGCAACAGGCGATCGCAACCTGCCTGGAAGAAAAACCATCGGATGCATACCGGGAAAAAAGAAAAGAAATCTTTGAAATGGCATTTTACCGGAGACGAGAAGATTCCGCGGAGAACATCACGCGCGCAATCATAAGCGCACGCGGTCTCTGAAAAGCGTTTCTGCGGGATTGCCTCCCGCCTGAGAGGGCTGGACGCAGCTATGGCAAAACAGGAAAGTCAAACGAAGATTCTGGTAACCGGCGGCGCCGGCTATATCGGCTCACATTGCTGCAAGCAGCTCCACAGCAGGGGCTATCTTCCCGTCACGATCGACAACCTCGTCTACGGCCATGCGAAAAATGTCCGCTGGGGGCCTTTTTACGACGGAGATATTGGTGACGATTTGCTGCTGGAGCGGGTATTTGCGGAACATGACATCCGTGCGGTCATGCACTTCGCTGCCTATGCCTATGTGGGAGAGTCGGTGAAAGACCCCCGGAAATACTACACCAACAACCTGGGCAACACCATCGCCTTGCTGGAAAAGGTGTTACAGCACGCTGTTCCCAGCTTCATATTTTCATCCACCTGCGCCACCTATGGCCTGCCCCAGGCACTCCCCATCGATGAAGAACATCCCCGAGCGCCCATCAATCCCTACGGCCGATCCAAGCATATGATCGAACAGATCCTTTCCGACTACAGCAAAGCGTACGACCTGCGGTTTACCTGCCTGCGGTATTTCAATGCGGCCGGAGCGGATCCGGACGGGGAGATCGGAGAGGACCACACTCCGGAGACCCATTTGATACCGCTGATCCTGGATGTCGCCAGGGGCCGGCGTAAAAAACTGGAAGTCTTTGGCAGCGATTACGACACCGACGACGGCTCCTGCGTGCGGGATTACATCCATGTAACGGACCTGGCTGCGGCCCACGTGATCGCCCTGGAAAAACTGCTCCAGGGCGCGCCGAGCGACGTTATCAACCTCGGCACCGGAGACGGCTACTCCGTTTTGCAGGTCATCGAACAGGCCGCCGCCATCACCGCCAGCCCTGTCCCTTTCAAGATCGTCGAGCGGCGCCCGGGAGACCCGGCGGTGCTGATCGCCTCCAACACAAAAGCCCGCAAGCAGCTTGGCTGGAAACCCGAACATTCGGATCTGAAAACGATTATCCAAACGGCCTGGAACTGGCACCGCAGGATCTGAAGGCTCGCTGTCAAAGGGTTTGCGGTGCGTTACCATCCGTGCGAAAGGCTTTGAAGTGCGCATCCTGGTCCTGTGCAAGCGTCAGTATATGAGCAAGGATTTGCTGGACGACCGCTACGGCCGGTTCCGCGAGATCCCTTTGGCACTTTCGGAAATGGGTCATGCGGTCACCGGACTGTGCCTGAGCTACGCGGACAGAAATCAGGGCCGAATATGGGACGGGCAGGTCTGCTGGGACAGTCTCAACGCAGGCCGCAGCAAGCTGCCCGGCCTGATGCGCTTTGTCGCCAAAGCCGGAAAGATGGCCGCACACGCCGATATCATCTGGGCCTGCTCCGACTCCTTTTACGGCATCATCGGACTGTGGGCCGCGCGGTGGAACCGGATACCGCTGGTGTTCGATCTATACGACAATTTCGAGTTCTACCTGGCGGCACGGTTGCCGGTGGTAAAGCAGCTCTACCGGCTGGCGGTGCGTAAAGCGGACGTTGTAACCTGCATCAGCGCACCGCTGAAAGATCTGGTAGCCTCCTACGGCAGGATCGAAAAGGTATCGGTTTTAGAAAACGCCGTGCGTGCCGATCTTTTCCAGCCGTTGGACAAAGCCGCTTGCCGGCGGGCACTCGGCCTGCCCGAAGACGCCGTGATCGTCGGCACTGCCGGTGCGCTGTATCGCAATCGGGGAATCGAAGCCCTGTATAGCGCCGCTGAAAACCTGCAGGCCAGGCACCCGAATCTTCATCTGGCCGTTGCCGGACCGCGCAACACCCCGCCACCTGCCGATGAATGGGTTCACGACTTGGGAATCATGCCCCTCGATGCCGTGCCGACACTTTACAATGCCCTCGATGTGGCTGTCATCTGCAACCGGGACAATGCCTTCGGTCGCTTTTGCCATCCCCAGAAAGCCGCTGAGATCCTGGCCTGCAACGTGCCTGTCGTGGCAGCGCGGGTCGGCAGCCTGGCACGACTGTTCGAGACCAGTCCGGACTGGCTCTACGAGCCGGACAATTCCGTCTCCCTGGCGGCGGCCATCAGCCATCGAATCGGGCATGCGGCGACGAATTATGATCCCGTTGCTGACTGGCGGGATCAGGCCTTCAAACTGGAACAGTGGATGGCCGGCGTTTTGACGTAACGTTTTGCGCTGTTTATGCCCGCCTCGATCTTGCAAGATTCCCCGGGCCGGGCCACTTATCGACCCTCTGCTCCCGACCGCTGGCGAGCAGGGGGTTTTTTATGTGCGGCGGGCCGTCCATCGGTGCACCCGTCGGACCAGATCGTGCACCACCCACATGGCGCAAAGATACAACTGCGGCCGAAAAGGGATCGAGTACCTGGGCCAGGGGGCAAAAACCATGTATAAAACCGTGGCATAGATACAAACAGCGAAAAAATACAGGGGCAACCGGAAACGCCCGGCGGGGTCGGGTTCTTTTCGGTGACGCATAAACAAAAGCGGCAAACCCGCTGCGGCCAGCAGCAAAAGCCACGGGTGGAGCATTTCCATGATTTTTTTTACCGCACCGGCACTGCTCGAAACCGCAAAAAGATCTCCTGAAAGCGGGAAAATATAGATGTCTCCCACGCCCTGCAGGATGCTCCACCTCCACAGGTAATACGGCTTGCCGATGAAATACCAGGTGGCATAACGGATCGGTTCCTTGCGCGCCCGCTGTGACAGGATTCTGAAGAACTGTCCAAACGACGAACCGAATGCTGGCTGTTCGGGATCTTCACGGTATGGAAACCGCTGGAAGTAGGCATCCTTATGGATAAAATCGGGATAGGCCCCATGGCTCATGGTTTTTACAGCTCTGGCACTGCCGCGTTCGGCGTCCGCCGGCAGATGCAGGGCATTTCTCATCATCCAGGCGGCCGGAAAAACCGCAAACACCACCAGAAACAGACAGATCCGGCGCCTCGCTGCACTGCCGGGGGTGTTGTCCCACCCGAAATGCTGGAACACCATGGAGACGGCCGCAAAAATGACCGGTATGAAAAAAGCGATTTCATTGACAAGATAGGCAAATCCGAACAACACCGCAGACAGGCTCAACAACACGGGAGTTTTTCGGAGGTTTGCATACAGGTAAGCGCAGATTGCCGCCGACAACAGAAACGCAAAGAGGGTTTCACTCAACACACAGGGGGCGGTGGTGATCAGATGGGGACTGAACGTCGTCAGAAGGGCTGCTGCGATGGCGGCCGGAAGCGGTAGAAACAGTGTGCCTGCCAGGAAGGTCAGCGGGGCCAGCAGTGCGCTCAGTGCGGCCTGGCTGTAAAACAGAACGGATAAAAAGTTGTATTTGCCGCCCACTTTCATCGACAGCGCGATCCACATCGGATAGCCCGGGGACCGGTAAGAATCCGGAATCGGGTTCGTCGCCGACCGGTCTTTGGAAAACGTCCCGTGGTCAATCAGGTTACGGGCGTATTGAACATACTCCTGTTCATCCCGAAACAGCTTTACATTCTCGTTGTCGGGATTTACGAACAGCAACCGGATCCCCAATGCCGTCAGGAAAACCAGCAGCAGTATGCCGAAGTGTATCGGTGAAAATCCGGAAGCCGGTTGCATCGGTGATCGTCTCTTCGGATTCGGCAAACGCATCAATCCCCGGTTATGGAATGAATCAGACGCCGATACTGAGCGGTTACAATGCTCCAGTCGAACCGGTCGACGACATGTCGCCGGCCGCTGCGGCCGAGTCGGGCACGCAGCGGCGGGTCGCTTAGCAGTCGAATCACGCTTTCGGCCAGACGTTCGGCGTTTTTTTGCGGGACGACCAGGCCGGTTTCCCCGTCCGTGACGATGTCGGCCATCGCGGGCAGATCCGTAACGACGGTGGCACACTCGCAGCCCAGTGCCTCCACCAGTACCAGTCCGAACCCTTCGCGGTCCCCGCCGGATGCCACTACCGAAGGGAAAACGACGACATCGGACCTCCGATAGTGCTCGATCAGCGATTCGTTGTTGACGGCCCCCACGAACGCAACCCGGTTTTCCAATCCCTTCTCTGCAACTCTTTTCTGCAAGCTTGGCCTTTCCTGACCATCCCCGGCAATGACCAGCGATACCCGCGGATGGGCCTTTGCAACGATCGGCAGGGCATCGATCAGGTAGCGTACGCCCTTTTTTTCCACCAAACGACCGGCATACAGCAGATTCGCACCGCCATTGCCGCGCTCTGCCGGAGCAAAGCGCCGCTGCAGATCCACCCCCATGGGGATCACGCGTATGTCGGCACCCGG
>LJNK01000044.1 GCA_001303025.1 Deltaproteobacteria bacterium SG8_13 | reverse complement strand
CCCGGATAAAGGAAATGTCGGACCCCGAGCAAATATAGACCCGAAAGCCGCTGTCCTTCAAATAGCGGATCATTTCCAGCATGGGCCGGTAAACCGTTTCGGCGTAGGGCACCTGAAAACGGGGATGTTTTTGTTCAAACAGAAACCCACGTGCATCGGCGGCGTACTGGGCTTCTGTTTTTCCGGTGTGGGTTTCCAACAGCGTGGCGTACAAGCCCTCTGGCCCGAATTTGCCGGCCTTGGCGAAGTATTTCATATCGCCGTCGACGATTGCCTTGACATGGGGGCGCTCGAGCAATGCCGGTTTATCGGCAGCGGCCGCCTTGATCAGCGGGATGGCAAATGCAAAAAGCGAATAGGCCGGCTTCTCCAGCAGCACGGTGCCATCCATGTCGAAGGTCGCCACCCGGTCTTCGGGGGCAACAAAGTCCGGACTGCCCGGCGCGGTCACCTTCTCGACGAATGCGATGATTAACTGTTTGTTCGGGCCCTCACGCCAGGATGGCAGCGGATCAGCCGCCAGGGCCGGAACCGCTAAACCGCCGATGAGTGAAACGGCGATCAATACAAGCAGAACGTGACACCGAGTTATCTTCAATTTTTTCATTAGGCCCCTATCCCATAGCGATTCTCTCATATATTGAGGTTGAAATTACGGTCAGTTTCAGTGTTCGGGCGGCAGGAGCTTCTCAAAGCTCATGATAACCGTCTCCGACACTTACCTTCCGGCGGTGGGGTTTCAGTGCCCACAAACCGGGCCCGGCCAGAGCATCGAGCAGGGTAGCCGGGTCCGGAAGGTGAGTGCTGTCGCTGGAAGCGATTCGGGACAGGGGCCTACCGATTGATCGGCTTGGCCTGTCCCTGTTTACATACTAGATATTTTAAGGGGATCCGATGGTACTGAAGATCTTCTCCTTTGCATCGCCGATGGTGAAGGACCCCGGCTTCTGGCTTGGGGGGAACTCCTCGAAGGTTGCCAGGAACTTGTTCACATACACCCCCGCGGCGTTAGATGCGGTCCAGAAACCAATCGTAGTAGGTGTTCGACGTAATCTGTGAGCGCTCATAAGGATCGCGCCGCAGGTTGAACAGCAGCGGGAGCCGCAGGACGGTCCAGGGTTCCGCCCAGGCCTGCAGGGTCTGGGGATAACGATGCTCCAGGAAGATCACCTTCCAGTCGTCATAGCGCAGGGCGGTCATGTCGCCGGTGTCCGAGAAATAGAAAATCTCGTTGCGCGGGGTCTTTTCCTCTTTGCCCAGCAGGTAGGGCAGCGTGTTGTAGCCATCGAGGTGGACCCGATATTTACGCCCGATCGCCTTGACGCCCTTTCCCTTCAACTGCTCCTTGATGTTATCCACGCCGGCCATGGCCAGGAAGGTCGGCAGCCAGTCCATGTGGGACATGATCTCGTTCGAGACCCGCCCGGCCTTGATCTTGCCGGGCCAGCGCACCATGGACGGCACGCGGAAGGCCCCTTCCCAGTTGCTGTTCTTTTCGCCCCGGAACGGCGACCACGCCGCATCCGGCCAGGTGTTCATGTGTGGTCCGTTGTCGGTGGAATAGAACACCAGCGTCTCCTCGGCGATGCCAAGCTCGTCGAGCAGATCGAGGAACTGGCCCACATGCATGTCATGTTCGATCATGCCGGCGGCGTATTCATCGACGTGCTTGCCCGCGGCCTTGTCGGCCATGGCACGGCGCTCCTCGCTGACGTGGGTCCGGAAGTGCATGCGCGTGCCGTTCCACCAGACGAACCAGGGCGTCCCGTCCTTTTCCCTGGCCCGGATGTACTCGATCGCGGCAGCGACGGTCTCATCGTCGACGGTTTCCATGCGTTTTTTGGTGAGTGCCCCGGTGTCCTCGATCTTCTGATCGACGACAGCACCCTTCTTGTCGTAAACGGCGGAGGATTTCAACACCCCGCGCGGGCCGAGGACCTCGTGGAAGGTGCGCCCATCGGCCATGACCAGGTCGGCGGGATAGTCCTCGTTCTCCGGCTCTTCCTCGGCGTTCAGATGATAGAGGTTGCCGAAGAACTCGTCGAAGCCATGGTTCGTCGGCAGATGCTCGTCAAGATCACCCAGGTGGTTCTTGCCGAACTGTCCGGTTGCGTAGCCCTGTGCTTTCAGCAGCGCGGCGATGGTGGCGTCTTGTTTCTTCATGCCCTGCGGGGCCCCTGGCATGCCGACCTTGGAAAGCCCGGTGCGGAGTGCCGTCTGGCCGGTGATGAAGGTGGAGCGGCCGGCGGTGCAGGACTGCTCAGCGTAATAGTCGGTGAAGATGATGCCATCATTGGCGATCTTGTCGATGTTGGGCGTCTGGTAGCCCACCAGCCCCTTCGAGTAGGCCGAGATGTTGGTAATTCCGACATCGTCGCCCCAGATCACCAGGATGTTGGGCTTGTCGGCAGCCAGGGCAGCAGGAACTGCCAGGCACAGGGCCAGCAGGGCCACCACGACCACGGTAAAAGGTTTTAAAGTGACACGTTTTATGATGTTTCCCCCTTTTTCCTGTTTAGAATCAGTACGTTGATCCTTTTTATGGTTATCCAAATTTCGTTGCGCCGCAGCCTCGTTGTGTGAGGCCCACATGTTTCACCGCATGCCGCAGCAATTCTATTTTGGAAACAAAAACTGAATCGTAAACCCCCACTGCCAGTCCGGTGCGCTGTCCGGTTTTTCGATGTTGTAGTATGCCTCTATCCGGGCATTCATGGCCTGGCTGCCGATCGTAAACAGCTTGCCGGCCCCCCCGCCCAGAGGAACGGTCCAGCGCTGGCCGGAGGGGGCGTCCCAGTTGGCGGTGATGATCAAATCGGTGATCAGGTACCAGCCCTGGGGCAGGTTGTAGTTGATAAACGGTTCGATCAGAGACTGGTTGACATCCGCGCGTCTGTCTTCTCCGGCCACCGACCACAGGTGGCGGAGGAGCAAGCCCACCGATCCCCATTTGGGCTGAGAGAGGGCCACCGCCGTGGGCCCGATGCTCCATTTGTCACTGCCAAGCTGGTCGTCGGTGGCCGTCGGGAAGGTAATCGCCGGTCCCACCCCCCAGATCCACTTGTCGTATTTGACCGGCGAGAAAAAAAGCGAATAGTTGATATCCCCGAGCCCGGTGGCCCCGTTGCCGGGAATCGGGTTCGGTGTGGCAGGGGTGGTGACTTCGCCGGGGCTGTCGATCAGCGGCACGATCAGGCGGCTGACCAGGTTCCAGTCGCCGGCAGTGACCGGATACACCGGCTGGATGTTTAAAAAAGAGGCCTCGCCGTTCGGCGCCCCGTAATCGAACGTGAACTTGAACGGCAAGCTGACCAGCGAACTGATGGGATTTTGCACCTTGGCGCGCAGATCATCGCCTTTTTCCTGGGCCGAAGCGTTCGACAGCGATATGGTCACTAGCACAATGCAGGCGATGGCCGCTGAAAACCTGAAAAATTGGGAGACCGGAAACATGGTTGCCACTCCTTTTCTTTTTTAATCGATTTGCCGGAGTTTCATGGCTGCAAATGCCTGATGGATCTCATCTTCGAGTTCTTGAATTAATGTGCGGTACTCGGCGACCCTGGTTTCGGCTATCGGGTCTGCGGACCTGGCCCAGTACTGCAATGCGTCGACGCATGCTTGGTAGTCTTCGCACAATGCGGGGAACTCGGGATCTTCCGCCATCAGAAGATTTATGTTATAGGTATACTTTGGAAATCGCATTCGAATATGGTGGGTTTTTTCTTTCACAACTCATTCTGCCAGGTGGGGTTTATGGCGCGGACAGCTACGATTGATTGCATGAGGGTATTATTGACCTGGTAGGTAAATAAGATTAATCTTTAGTTCTAATCAAGTACGTTACTGTTACGTACATGTGGCAGTTTTTGATTTTGGACCGCTTTGCGCGGATTCTCTGAGACCAAAAGCTTATGGCAGCTGATCGTCAACCGACCTCCAAAGCCATCAAGGCCCAATTGGAGCGAATCCTGCAGAGTGCCGAATTCAGAGCATCTCCTAAACAGCGGAAATTCCTGAAGTTTATCGTTAATGAAACCGTGCAAGGCCGGGTCTCGCAGATCAAGGGCTACACCGTTGCAGTGTCGGTGTATGGAAGGGAAGCGGGATTCGATCCTCAGGTCGATCCCATCGTTCGGGTGGAGGCCGGAAGACTGCGCCGAGCGCTGGAGCACTATTATCTCACAGCCGGAAAAAATGATGCCTTGCGCATTGAGATTCCCAAAGGCGGTTATGTGCCCACCTTCCACCCGTTTCAGCCTCTCGGGGCAAAAGCGCTGCGAGCAGATAGAAATGACAGTGCGCTGTCTGCGGGACCATCCATTGCGGTCATCCCGCTGGTCAACCTGGCCGGCGATAAGGAGCAGGAATATTTTGCCGACGGCCTTACCGAAGAATTGACCGCCGAGCTTTCTCGCTACCAGGATTTTCAAGTCATTGCGTCTCAGTCAACCATGCGGTTGAAAGGTCGGGGGGTGGATCCAAAGCAAGCCGGCAAAGACCTTGGCGTGCTGTTTCTATTGGCGGGAAGTGTCCGAAATGATTCAAAGGCTGTGAAGGTTACGACCCGGCTGCTCGATACAGCCACCGCCGAGCAGATTTGGGGGGAGAGCTATAAACTGGAACGGACAGCGGCCGATCTGATTGCCGTTCAAGAGGAGATCTCTCACAAGGTTGTCGGCACCATTGCCGACCAGTACGGTTTGATAACGCGAAGACTGTCCAAAGAATCCCGCAAAAAGGCGCCTGAAGACCTGAGGGCCTATGATGCCGTCCTTCGCTTCTATCACTACGAATCCGAACTGACCCCACAGGCATTTCAGAAAGCCCTGGTGGCGCTGGAGCAGGCTGTGGCGTTAGACCCGCAGTATGGGCTTGCCTGGGCCATGCTCGGCCATTTGCATGCCGACAACTACGCGCTGGGGTTTTGTGAAATCGAGCTGCCGTTGGAAAAAGCGCTGACGTTTGCCCAAAAAGGGGTGGCACTGGAACCGCAGAATCAGTTTGCCCGGGATGCCCTCACGCTTGTTTATTTTCACCAGGGAGATAAGGAGCGGTTCCTGCAGCAAGTCGAACAGACCATCGCACTTAATCCCAACGCCCCCTATGTTGTCGGTGTTGCCGGCTGGCACATGATGCTCTACGGGGAATGGGAGCGCGGCCTGGTCTTGCTGAAAAAAGGGATGAAACTCAATCCGTATCACCCCACCTGGTTTCATCTCGCCACCTACATGGACTGCTTTCGCCGCGGCGAGTATGAAAATGCCCTCGCCGAGGCGCTGAAATTCAACTTTCCAGATTTGTTTTTTGACCCGATGATGCGGGCTGTTGCGCTCGGCCACCTGGGAAGACAAAGCGAAGCAAGGGCGGCAATCGATCAATTGCTGCAACTGGAGCCGGATTTCGCACACCGCGGAAGTCAGTTGATCAGCCGTTATGTCAAGGTGGATGACCTGGTCGATCAAATCATCGAGGGGCTGCGAAAAGCGGGATTGACCGGTTGCGACTAACGCAGTGGATGCGGCAGCAGTTTCGGGCCGGTATTATACTTCCGCTTTCAAAATGATCCGCGCATCCACGATGCTCAGACCTTTTTCGTGGACAATGACCGGGTTGAGGTCCATCTCTTCGATTTCCGGGTAGGACTCGACCAGCTCCGAGCAGAGCACCAGCAGTTTCTGCAGGGCCTTTTTATCGGCGGGCGCGGTGCCGCGGATGCCTTCGAGGATCGGGTGCGATTTGGTTTCCTCGATCAGCTTGCGGGATCCGGCGGGGGTCAGCGGTAGCACCCGGAAGGCGACATCCTTTAACACTTCCACCATGATTCCCCCCAGCCCGTACATGATGACCGGGCCGAACTGGTCGTCGTACTTGGTGCCGATGATCACCTCGATGCCGCTGGCGGCCATGGGAGACACCAGCACTCCGCGAATGTCGGCATCGGGGTTGAACCGGTTGGCATTGTCGATAATCTCTGCAAATGCCCGGCGAATGTCCGGCTCTCGCCTCAGCCGGGTGCGCACACCGCCGGCATCGCTTTTGTGCAGGATGTCCGGCGAGACGATCTTCAGCACCACTTCGCCTTGAATCCCTCTGGCGATATCAACGGCTTCGTCGGCGGTTTTGGCCAGCTGGTCGGCAACAACCGGGGCGCCCTGGATTTCCAGCAGCCGTTTGGCTTCATGCTCCAGCAGTGAGCGGCGCTTTTCTGCGCGGGCGGTTGCGATTACCTTGCTGCCGGCCGCTTTGCGACGGGAATGCCAGTTCATCGAGAAGCTGTCCTTGGAGCGATACTTTTTCAGGTAGCTGCCGTAGTGGGCCAATGCGGCTGTGCACCTGGCGGCGATTTCCAGCGAGTCGTAAACCGGAATGCCGTAATAGCGCAGCAGTTCGAGCGGGTGGGGTTTGGCACTGTTGAACAGGCTGTGCACGACGATGGGTTTGTTTCGTTTGGCCACCAGTTTGCCCATCCGGTGCGCGGCGTCTTCTTCCATGAACCGCAGCGATTCGGCGAACCGGATGCCGTATCCGCCGAACAGGCCCACCAGCAGCACGCCGCCGACCCGGGGATCTTTCAGCAGGATGTCGGCGCAGTGGGCGAAAATGGTGGGATCGGCGTCGGTGCCGCCGGCCACATCCACCGGGTTGACCACCGATGCGGCCACCGGCAGAATATCTTGTAACCGTTGCTGGGTCTTATCGCTGAGTTCGGGGATATCGATGCCCAGGTCGGTGAGGATGTCTGCGGCAATGGTGGCATGCCCGCCACCGTCGGCCAGGATGGCAACGGTGTTGGTTTTGATGGGCGGCAGGCTCGACAGGGTTTCTGCGGCCGGAAAAAGCTCGTCGGAGTTTTCGATGACGATAATCCCCGCCCGCTCGAAAGCGCCCCTGGCCACCTCGGAGATGCCGGCCAGCGCGCCGGTGTGCGAACCGGCCGATTTCTTGCCGGTACTGCTGCGGCCGCTTTTGAGCAGAATGATCGGTTTTTCCAGCGTGGTCTGATAGGCCTGCTCGAGAAACGCGCGCCCCTCCCGCATACCCTCGACGTACATCAGGATCGCTTTGGTGTTCGGATCTTCGCGGAAAAACTCGAGGTATTCGTGGAATTTGATATCCGTTTCATTGCCCACGCCCACGTAATAGCTAAAGCCTTTGTGGCTTTTCACCGAGGCTTCGGTGATCAGCGTCAGGGCCATGTTGCCGCTCTGGGTCAGCAGGGCGATGTTTCCCCTGGGTGCGTTGCGGATGCCCACCAGGTTCATGTTTTCGTGCAGGTTGATCATCCCCGAGGTGTTCGGCCCGATCAGGCGGATCTGATACTTTTCGGCGACCTGCAGCATTTCTTCTTCCAGCTTGCGGCCGTCGCGGCCGGTTTCGCCGAAACCGCCGGCCAGTATGACGGCCCCTTTGATCTTCTTCTGCCCGCAGTCTTTGAGCACGGCCGGTATGGTTCGGGCCGGCGTGGCGATCAAGGCCAGGTCCACCGGTTCTTCGATGTCGGTGACCCTGGCGTAGCATTTGAGGCCGAGAATGCTTTTTTCCCTGGGATTAACCGGGTAGATTTTCCCGGCGTACTTGTCTTCGAGCAGGGTGTTGATCGTCTGGAATCCTCGTTTGGTGACATCTTTGGATGCGCCGATGACGGCTACCGATTGGGCATTTAAGACGGGATCAAGGGACATGTTTTCCTCTGCGGCGTCATTTCTTCTTTCTCAACACGAGATTTTCCACAGACTGCTGCTTTTGCTGGGTGGAGTCGCAGGCCAGGCGTGCTTCGACCTCATAATTCATCAGGGTTTCCAGGCTGGCCTCGTTTCGGGCCATCAGCAGTCCCCGCTTTATCATCTTGACGGAAAAAGCCGCATTGGCGGCGATTTTCACGGCCATTTTCAAAACTGCATCCATCAATTCTTCCTGGGCAACGGCCCGGTTGATCAAGCCGATGCGTTCGGCCTCCCGGCCGCTGACGGAATCGCCGGAGAACAGCAGCTCCCGGGCTTTGGCGGGACCGACCAGGTCCTGAATCAGTTGCAGTGCCCCACCGGTTGTACAAGAGGTTGCCTTGGCTTCCGGTGAGCCGATCTGGGCCTGCTCGGAGGCAATGCGAATGTCGCAGGCCAGAGCAAGTTCGAAGCCGCTTCCCAGCGCATAACCGTTGATCGCGGCGATGGTCGGTTTTTCGAAACGGATGATTCGGCGGGTGATTTCCTGCAATTGCTCCAGATAACTGCGGTAGTCTTCCAGGCTGCGGCTTTTTGATTCTTTCTGGTCGGCACCGGTGGAAAACGCCCGGCCTTCGCCTGTGAAGATGAGCACTTTGACGGCCGCATCTTTGGCCGCGTCGGCCAGGGCGGCTTCAATGTCGAGCCACATTTGCCGGTTTATTGCATTGAGCACCTGGGGGCGGTGCAGGGTAATGGTGGCGATTCCGGCTTTTTTTTCATAGGCGATGCACTCGAAATTTTCCATTCGCGTCGAGCTCCCATTTCAGGTGGTTGTTCGGCAGCGCTGAAGACTAATCAATGTTGGGCATCAGCGCCCACTTGATGAACCAGAGCCGATTCTCCAAATCCTGGTCCAGGCAGACAATACCACCATTTTGAAACTTGAAGACCGGTTTGTCAATCGATCCGGTAATCAGGTAAGAGGTCAGTCGCTCCATAAAAGGCAGATGCCCCACCAGCATCTGGTTTTCATCGGCGGAGAGAGAGTGCGCGATTTCTGTGACATCGTCCAGTGGATTGAGGCCGGATCGCTGCAGCGAACCGCCCTTTACATCGAGGGCGGTAGAGAAGATGTCAGCGGTCTGGCGGGCACGTTTTTTACCACTGTGGAAAACAGCGGATACCGTAACCCCGTAGCCCCTGGCCACGGCGGCGATCATTTCGACCTCAGACTGCCCCTCTTCCGACAATCCTTTTTCAGGGTCGACATTTTTCGCAAGACTCTTGCCGTGTTGAACAAGGTAAAGAGACATAATCCCTCTCCTGCCGCTGGAACAAAATTCGGGTAATAGTTATTGCCATCGATAGGATAACAATATATAAAAACAGCTTGGACAAAACGGGTGAATCATACCACGATTTGAATCAACCTGTAAGCCATTTCAGGGAATTTTTCATGCGAATTGTCACCAGGCCCGATTTTGACGGGGTCATCTGCGCGGTACTGCTCCATGAAGCCGAGAACATCACCGAACCGGTGAAATGGGTGGAACCCAACGACATGCAGAAGCAACGGGTGGAAATTCATCCAACAGATATCATCGCCAACCTGCCGTACAACGAAAACTGCAGGCTATGGTTTGATCATCATTATACAAACCGTATCGACTCATCTTTTACCGGTGCTTTCAGAAAGGCGCCCTCGGCCGCCAGAATCATTTTCGAATATTACAAGGATAAATTCAGCAGGGACTTTCTGCCGCTGGTTGAGGCCGCCGACCGGATCGATTCAGCGGAGCTGACAGAAGATGAGGTGCTGCATCCTGAAAAATACGATGCCGTCATTCTCTCTTTGACGATCTCCAACCAGGATGAGCCCGATGAGGCTTACTGGAACCGGTTGGTGGAATTGCTTCGCGGGAAAGAGATTCAGGACGTAATGAGCGATCCGGTAGTTAAAAAGCGCTGCAACGATACCGTCGTGCAGAACAAAGAATACCAGGGATTGCTCAAGGAGTACACCAACGTGCAGGGTCCGGTGGCCGTCACCGATTTTCGCCCCATGGGCAAGGCGCCGGCCGGAAATCGATTTCTGGTATACTCCCTTTTCCCCGAAGCGGTGGTTCACGCCAGGATACGCTATGACGCCCGGGATCCGGACAGGATCGTGGTCAACGTCGGCCACAGCATCTTCAACCGCAACTGCCGGGTGAACGTCGGCCTGTTGCTTTCTGAATTCGGGGGCGGCGGCCATCCGGGAGCCGGCAGCTGCCGCTTTCCTGCCGACAAGGCAGACGAATACCTGCCGCGGATCATCGACTCGCTGGTTCGCAATGAACCCACCGGTACCTGAAGGAGTCGACGAGCGGTTCCGCAATCACCATCAAAAACGCACAGGTGCCCGGTTCGATAAACATCCGGGCTATTGCTTCATTTCCTTGATAAAGGCAATCGTGTCCGCCGGCTCGGGCCGGACCGTGTGGTCCGGGCTCACATTCGACCAGCGGATCACCGAACCGGCGTCGATGACATAACGGGCCGGCATCGGCAACCGCCAGGTACCGTCGGCATTGAATCGCTCCAGATCTATGCCGAAACCCACGTACAACTTGCGCAAATCGTCCGGCACATCGTAGACCAGCCCGAATTTCTGCGCCAGTTCACTGCCCGGATCGCTGAGAATATCGAAGGTGATGTGATGCTTTTCAACGATGTGGCGGGTAAACTTGCTGGTTTGCGGTGTAACACCGATAAGCGTGACTCCCAGGGCATCAAAATCACCGGCTGCTTCCTGCAGAGCTTCCAGCTCCAGGTTGCAGTAAGGTCACCAGGCCCCCCGGTAAAATGCCAGCACCATCGGTCCTTTTACGAGAATGTCGGCGGAGTTTACTGCGTCGTCGCCGACATTGTTCAATTGAAACGACGGCGCAACGTCACCGGTTTTCAGCGCTCGCTCCGCCATTCCGGATTGCACTAATGCCTCCAGGCTGCCCTTCATCACCTTCAGCGCTTCGGGCGGCACTTTCCCGGCGGTGGCAGCTTTTGCCGCGTCCATTTTTTCCTGTAAGGTCATTATGCGCTCCTGTTCATAGGAAGGGTAAAGTCATGCAACCTCACGATGCGGTGTGGGTTGAACCCACCGATTGGTTTCCCCGTCATAAAACCACTTGTCCGGAAATCCCCGCCGTCGAACGAACGTAGGGCTTTCCGCCCATTGGATGAGCTCCTGATAGGCCTGGTGGATTTTCCGAAAGGCAGCGCTGTCTCCACCGCGGTCCGGATGGTGCTTCATGGCCTGCTTGCGGTAGGCGCTTTTGATGACGCGATGAAGCTCCTTCGAACCCAGCACCGATTTGCCCAGCTTCAGGTGGATCAGTGATCTTCCTTTCACGCTCGGAATCCGGATTTCAAGCGGCTGGACCTGGTCCGCCTGCGAGCCGTTGTGGTGGGCCTGCTCAAATACCCACCGTGAGGCGAGATACTTCTTGTTGGTGCGTTTTCTTTCGTTCCACCAGGCATTGCCGAGCATATCGGCCATGCGGCTGAAATCATCCGCCGGTTTTTTTCGGTTCGAGCGGGGGTAGATAAAACTGGAGATCTCTTTGGAGCCAAACGCCAGCACATCCAGAATAATGGTGTCATCGGTAAAGTAAAATGCGGCATAGCGCACGTTCAATGCTCGCAACAGACCGGTGCGCATGTTCAGCGTCCGGCGCAGCCGCTGCCGGCATTCTATGGTGCAGTACTTGCGGCGTCCCATGTCCTGCCGGTTTCCGCAGGAAAGACATCCGGCGGTCCCTGCAGCGGGAACAACCTTGCAGTCCTCGATGGTTTTTTTCGCTGAACGCCCGGCCATTATTCCTTTTCTTCCTGGTGGAGTGATCGCCTTTACCTTTTACGACACTGCCCCATCCGTGAAAGGCGGGGCCCGGTTGACAGGCTTGTCATACAACATATGCCCAGCTGTGCCAAATCTCAACCCATATTTTCCATTGCCCCCGGCATGAAGGTTGACAGCCGGCCTGCCCGGGCAACTGGAGCCAGAAGCGGCTTTCTTTTTTCCCGGAAGGCGGACATGCCGGGATAAACAGCCATCATGGCAGGCAATCAGATGCCTTCCTGCTGCTGCGCCGTGGGCGATAACGGGCAAGCAGCAGAACCGCGGGCCGGCATGCAGATGTCGCTGTACAAACGCCGCCGCAGGTGCTAATCAACTTTCTCCATGTTTGCAGTGACCGCCGAACCTGCCGGATTCAATGCCCCATGATGTGGGTCTATTTCAAATTGCTGTTGACAGCCATCTTCTGGGGAGGAACGTTTATTGCCGGACGAATCCTGGTGGCAGATGTAGGCCCTTACTCCGCCTCTTTTCTACGATTCGCCGTTGCGACCATCTGCCTGGCTCTCATCTGTTGCCGGATCGAGGGCCGTTTTCCCCGCGTGGTCGGCAGACGGATCGCCGGTCTTGTTTTACTGGCCTTAACGGGCGTATTTGCATACAATATTTTGTTTTTCAACGGACTGAAAACTGTCGAAGCCGGGCGAGCGGCGGTGATCATCGCCTGCAATCCGGTTTTTATCGCACTGTTTTCGGCACTGCTGTATGGAGAAAGGCTGCGTCCGCTGGCCTTGGCCGGTGTTCTGATTTCGGTCAGCGGCGCGGTGACGGTAATCGCCAGGGGCCGTCCGGAGCTGCTCTGGTCGGGTGGTTTCGGCCGCGGCGAAGCGATGATATTCGGCTGCGTGTTGAGCTGGGTGGCTTTTTCTGTGATCGGGAAAAAGGTGCTGTCAGATCTCACTCCCCTGGTTTCGATCCTGTATACGGTGGCCATCGGTACCCTTGCCCTGCTTGTGCCCGCCATAGGGGAAGGTCTGCTGGTTGATCTCGCCGGCTATTCTGCCACAAGCTGGATGGCCATTGCTTATCTGGGGTTTTTCGGGACCGCTCTCGGATTTGTCTGGTACTACCAGGGCATAAAAGCGATCGGTCCGACCCGCTCCGGCCTGTTTATCAACTTTGTGCCGATCAGCGCCGTCGTGATGGCATTCGTGATTCTCGGAGAGTCGATAACGCCATCGCTGTTTGTCGGTACGTCCCTGGTGATTTGCGGTGTCTACCTGACCAATCATAGTCGAAGCGGGCAGCGGCTGAGGTGAACCAGGATTCTGCAAACTGCAGCCACCGGTCCGGTGACTGCGCTAGGCCGCCAGCGTGGATGGCCACCGCAACAGCTTCTGTCCGGCTTCAATCTTTCAGGTAGGATTGGATAAAACGGCGCACGGCCTTTTTTCCCCGGACGACGCCGAAATGGCCCTCGCAAAGGATGTCGGCATCGAGCTCCAGCATCCGTTGCAGAGATCGCCGGTAGGCGCTGCGGTCCGAAAGAAGGGAAGGATGCAGCGGGCCGTGGACATCCTGTCCGAACAAAACCGTATTGCCCGTCAGCACGGCGGTGAAAACCAGCGAGCCCGGGGAGTGCCCCGGGCAGTGCAGGGCCTGGAGGCGGCCGCTGCCGATGGGAATCGTCTCCGAAGTTCCGGCGATCTTGCGGTCGATCATCAGCGGTTTCATCCGGGATCCGTACCAGGAGGCGGCGGTCACTTCGCTGTCGCCGTTTTCCAGAAATACCGCATCTTGCTCGTGGGCGACAATACGGCATCCGAACTGATTCCGCACGGCCTCGGCCCCGCCCGTGTGGTCATAGTGGCAGTGGGTCAACAGCAGATGCGAGATTTGCACGCCGGGCGGCAGGCACAGGCCGATGTTGTCTACCAGCTGCCGGTGCGCGGGGCCACAGCCGGCATCGATCAGTGCCGCCTGCTCTGCAAATCGAACCAGATATACAGCGGCATCGCCGGGTGCTGTCAGCCCGTCGCCGCCCACCTGCCATAGGTTTTCGATGATTTCCATAAGGCATTTGGTCTTTTGCGGTTTTCGATATGCAGGGTGTATCCCCGCAGCTCTTTTCTCCCCCTGGCTTTCTGCATACGACCAAATCGGGGAAAAATAAACGAAAAATGGTTGATGTGAGTGGTGATTTTCAATATGACATTTCTATCTGCCAATCGGTCCAAGCAAGCTTCAAAACAACGGGCAATAAGGAGAGCGGTGATGAAAAAGACATTCCTGGGAGGTTTGGTTATCATCTTATCCGTGGGCGTGCTTTCATCGATGGGGGTCTGCGACGAGCCGGCGATCAGCGAGGCCACCTCCGAATGCCTGGAGTGTCACGCAATGCAGCATCCGGGTATCGTCAAGGACTGGCGAGACAGCCGCCACGCGCAAATTACGCCGGGCCAGGCGATTGCGGTCAAAGGCCTGGGTCGGAAGGTGTCGAGCCGGTCGGTGCCAAAGGAACTGTCAGACGCGGCCGTGGGATGTGCCGAATGCCACCTGCTGAGACCGGATCAGCATGCCGATACGTTCGACCACAACGGCTATAACGTGCACGTTGTCGTCAGCCCGCAAGACTGTGCTGTCTGCCACGGCGAGGAATCGGCGCAGTATCAGAAAAATATCATGTCTCACGCCCACAAAAATCTGGCCGGCAACGATCTCTACCGCCAGTTGAAGACCTCGATCATCGGCAAAACCCACAGAACAGGCGCCAGACTGTCCTACCGGGAAGCCGATTCGGCCACCAAAGCCGATTCCTGCTTCTATTGTCACGGAACCCGTCTGCGTGTTTCCGGCACCCGGATTCGGGATACCGAGCTGGCCGGCGAAATGGAATTCCCGGTGATCGAGGGGTGGCCGAACCAGGGGGTGGGGCGAATCAATCTGGATGGTTCCATGGGGTCCTGCTCGGCCTGTCACACCCGCCACACCTTTTCCATCGCAGTCGCCCGCGAACCATACACCTGCAAGGAATGTCACGTGGGACCCGATGTTCCGGCATTCCCGGTATATGCGGCCAGCAAACACGGCAACATCCATTCCACCTTGCGCAAGGACTGGAATTTTACCACCGTTCCCTGGACGGTGGGCAAAGATTTCGCAGCGCCCACCTGTGCCACCTGCCACGTCAGCCTGCTGGTCAACCCGGACGGCGAGGAAATCGTCGCCCGAACCCACCAGATGAACAACCGGCTGCCATGGCGGATCTACGGCCTGATTTACACCCACCCGCACCCGCTTTCACCGGATACCACGATTATTCGCAACAAGGACGGGCAACCGCTTCCGACCGATCTGAACGGTGGGTATGCTGCCAAATTCCTCATCGGAACGGAAGAAATGAAACAGCGGACCACCGAGATGCAGAAGGTGTGTGCCGGCTGCCACGACAGCTCCTGGGTGACAGGGCATTGGGAAAAATTCGAGCAAGTGATCCAGGCCACCGATGCCGAGCTGCGTACCGCCACCGGATTGATGCAGGAGATCTGGGAAAAAGGGCTGGCCGAAGGGCTCGAAAAGGGAAAAAATCCGTTCGACGAGGCGATCGAAAAAAAATGGCATCTGAACTGGCTGTTTTATGCCAATTCCATCCGCTTTACCTCGGCGATGGCCGGAGGGGGCGACTACGGGGTTTTTGCCGGCGGCCGCTATCAGCTGTCGATGGGCATCGCGGAAATGCAGGAATGGTACAACCTGCGGTGGAAGCCCGACCATGGGAAGTAGCCCGGTTCGGCTAACCGCCGGCGGAAGAAGATCGAGACCGCACCCAAAACCGTCATGGGCGTATTTGTCTTCATAGGGTCGTTGTTCTGCTTTCTGGGTATTGTTGCCGGTGCCCTGGGCGCGCATGCCCTCCAGGGGCTGCTGGAACAGACCGGTGGCACCGGCAATTATCTTCTGGCAACCGATTACCTGTTTTACCACGGCCTGGGCCTGATCGCTGTCGGCATCGTAAAAGGCCGGGGCGCGCGGGCCCCGATAGATCTCGCCGGCTGGCTGTTGGTCACCGGATCCGTTTTGTTTCAAGGGAACCTGTACCTGATTGCCCTGGCGGATCTGAGGACTTTTCAGGCCCTGACCCCGGCCGGTGGAGTTTGCCTGATGGCGGGATGGCTGGCGATGGCGGTTGCCGCCATCCGGACAGGAGCCGGGGGCTCGGCGTGAATGGCCGCTGCCTTGACTGGCGCATCCGCACAGGGCGGTGTAGCGGATTTGGCCCCCTGCAACCGCACCGGCCCCGTCTGCGCACAACGGCATGGATACGGCAATGACCGACGGAAATTTCCTGATTCAGGCACATCAACTCACCCGCATCTACCCGATGGGCCGCACCGATGTCATTGGAATCAATCGGTTGGATCTAGAAATCGCCCCCGGGGAACTGGTGGTGATAAAGGGCAACAGCGGCAGCGGTAAAAGTACCCTGTTGTCGCTGCTGGCGGGTCTTGACCGCCCCACCGGAGGGGGGCTGACCGTGGCGGGCGTCGACCTGGCAGCGGCGACCGAATCGCTGTTGACCCGCTACCGGCGTTCGGTCATCGGCATGGTTTTTCAGAATTTCAATCTGCTGCCGACCCTGACGGTAATGGAAAATGCCTGCCTGCCGGCGCTGCTGGCCGGCACCGCCTACGAGCAGGTCGCGGGTAAGGCTGTGGATCTGCTGCGGTGGCTGGGTCTTGAACATCGCAAGGACCATCTCCCGTCCCAGCTGTCCGGAGGCGAGTTGCAGCGCACGGCCATTGCCAGAGCACTGATCAACCAGCCGCAGATTATCCTGGCGGATGAACCCACCGGCAATCTCGACAGCCGCAACGGCAAAGCCGTGGTCGAGCTGCTGGCCGGGCTGAACCGCGACCGTCAAAGAACCGTTATCATCGCCACCCACAGCAACCTTGCCGATCCGCACGCCACCTGCATGATTCACCTCAAGGATGGCGAGATCGCCGGCCGCGCATGAGACCGATCGCTCTGTTCTTCAGACTTTTCGTTTGGTTCAGCTGGCGCCATTTCATGAAGCACCGTGTACGGGCCCTGATCGTGGTGGCCGGGATCGCCCTGGGCGCTTCGGTGTTCACCAGCGTGCGCCTCTCGGTTCACGCCTCCCTTAATTCCTTTACCAAAAGCATCGATTTGATCACCGGTCGATCCGATGCCGTGCTCAGTCTTCCTGGCGGAAGGGTGCCCGAAGACCTTCTGCCTGCAGTTCTTCAACAGCCGGAGGTCAGCCATGCCTCGGCGCTGATGACGACCTATGTGAAAGCAGCGGGCGACGAGATGGAACCGTTTCTGTTGATCGGGTTCGATCCACTGTCCGACCGGCCCTTCCGGGACTGGGAAGCTCAGCGCGGCACCGCAGGGTCGGATTCGCCCTGGCTGGGGCTGATGGCCGATCCCTTTACAGTGCTGCTCAGCGAGCCGCTTGCCCGTCGTCACGGCTGGCAGGCCGGAGACAACCTCACCCTGGCGCACGACCGGGACCATGCGATTTTTCGTGTGCTCGGGATATTGAAACCGGAAGGGCTGGGGCTTGCAGAGGGCGGACGGGTGGCCCTGACCGATGTGGCCACTTTCCAGGAATTCTCCGGGCTGCATGGTGTTGTCGATCGCATCGATTTGAAGCTCACCGCGGCTGTATCCCCTGTCAGCCTGGAGGAACTGGGCCGGCAATGGGCGGACCTGCTGCCGGAAGGCCTGCAGATCACATCCCCTTCCGAGGCCGGTGAATCCGGGCGCTCAATGATTCGCGCCTATCAGCTGAACCTGTCGATTCTCAGCTTTGCCTCCCTGTTCGTGGGCATGTTCCTGGTTTACAGTCTGGTGGCCTTGAACGCCGCCTCCCGGCGTCACGAACTGGCGGTAATGAGGGCAACAGGCGCATCACCCGGGCTTGTGTTTGCTTTGTTTCTGACCGAAGGGGTCCTGCTGGGAGCAGGGGGCTGGCTGGCTGCCATCCCACTTTCCGGACTGCTGGTCAGTTACATGCTCCGCGGTGTCAGCCAGACCATATCCACCCTGTTCGTTCGCGTTCACGTGGACACCGTCTTTCTGCAGCCCTGGGAGGTGCTGCTGTCTTTCGGCGTTACGCTGCTGATATCACTGCTGGCTGCCGTGCAGCCCGCCAGGGAGGCCATGCTGGTGGAAGCCGGGGAAGCGCTCACCACCGCCCGGCTGCAGCGAAGCCGCAAAGACAGCGCCGGCAAGATGGCCGGGGTGAGCCTGGCGCTCATCGGCGCCGCTGTGCCGCTTTCGCGGTTGCCGGCAGTTGCCGGTATACCCCTGGCGGGATATGTCGCCATCCTGTCTCTTTTTGTGGGGTTTGCCATGCTGGCTCCCTGGGGCCTGCAAAGATTCGGTGCCACTGTATCACCGATGTTGAACCGTCTGGCCGGTGTGCCCGCAACCCTTGCCGGGCGCTACGTGCGCGACAGCGGCACCCGCACGGCGATCTCCGTCGGAGCGCTCATTACGGCCGTGTCGCTGTTTACCGCGCTGGTTATCATGGTACACAGCTTTAGGGAAACCGTTCAGCTCTGGGTTCACCAGACGGTGAGTGGAGACCTGTTCGTCGCCGGTAAATTGTCGGCCGTCAACCATTTCCGGGATCCCGCCCCCGAGCGTCTGCGGAAAGGGCTGCTGCGGCTGACTGCATCAGTGGAGCCGGTGCGCAGCCGGCGGTTTGGCTTGAAGACCGGAAATTTCGACTATGAACTCGACCTGTTGGATCTCGGCAGTTTTCTGCGCCATGGACGGTTTGTCTGGGTGGACGGCAATCCGAAAGCGCTTCAGTCCCGTCTGATCGATGGAGAAGGGGTGCTGATTTCCGAGGTGTTCGCCAATCGCACCGGCCTGGAGGTCGGCGACCGGTATGTGGCGCAGGTGGAGCATTTTGCCGTCGAGCTGCCGGTGCTGGGGATCGTGCGGGATTATCGGACCAGAGGTGGAGTGGTTTTTTACGACCGGGCTGCATTCACCATGCGATATGCGGACCCTTCCTGGAGCACCGTACGGCTGTTTTTTCGTCAACGGCCGGAAGATTTCGATGCTGCGTTGACGGCACTTCGCCGGGAAATCATCGACCGCTGCGGGAGCCACCTGGAAATGGTCGCCGGTGAGGAGCTCCGCGCGGCCATTCTGCGGATATTCGACGAAACGTTCACCGTCACTTTCGTGCTGCTGCTGATTGCCTTGTCTATCGCCGCTCTTGGGATTACCACGACCCTGGCGGTGCAGGTGCTGGAGCGCCTCCCCCAGTTTAACACAATGATCGCCGTGGGGGCGGCCGTCGAACAGGTCCGCAGCATGGTTTTCTGGGAAGCCCTGTTGCTGATCACCGCCGGTGAGATCGCCGGCCTGATGTGCGGGTTTTTGCTCTCTTATCTTCTCATTTACGTGGTGAACGTGCAGTCTTTCGGCTGGTCATTCATTTACAGCGTGAACTGGAAGGCGCTGGCAGCCTCCCTGCCGCTGATCGTCGGTACCGCGCTGCTGGCAGCCCTGCCGGCCATCCGGTTGATTTTCAGGCAGCCGCCGGCAATCCTTCTCCGGGATCGATAACAATGACGACAACAGGATCGAGTTCATCTCTGCCCGAAAAGAACGGATCGGGTGTGATACAAAAGGGGCCGGGCAGCGGTGGTTCCCGGGTTGATAAGAATCGCCCTGCGAGGCTGCGGCGGTTTCGGTCAGTTGTGCTGTGGGTCTGCCTGGCTGCGCTGTCGACTGTCAATTTCGATGCTGTCGCCCAGCAAAGCGAGGCCGGATATCTTTCCGTCACCGGGCCCTGTCATTTAGGATTTCCGGAAGACCACGGTGCGCACCCCGGGTTTCGCACCGAGTGGTGGTACTACACCGGAAACCTGCAGACCGCCGGGCAGCGCAGCTTCGGTTATCAACTGACCATCTTCCGGCGCCGGATCCGCCCGCCCGCAGCGCAGCAGGGCTGGCCGGAATCCCCCTCGCACTGGCGCACCCAGCAAATATTTCTGGGGCACGCTGCCGTAACCGACATCGCCGGCGCTCGGCATGTCTTCTCCGAATCGATCGCCCGCGGCGCCGTGGGCCTTGCGGGGGTCCGGCAATCAGACGGCCGCACGACCGTTTTTGTCAACAAATGGCTCATCGATATCGGCCCCGATAGCCACCGGCTGGTGGCCGCCACAGAGGATTTTTCCCTTGATCTCCAGTTGCACCCGGCCAAACCGATCGTGTTGCACGGTGATCGGGGCTACAGCCGCAAGGGCGACGGGGCGCAAAGGGCCAGCTGCTACTACTCGTTCTCCCGGCTTCAGACTGCCGGCCACATCCGGCTCAAAGATAAGCGGTTCGAATTGACCGGCAGCAGCTGGATGGACCACGAGTTCAGCACGGCATCCCTGCAGCCCGGCATCAGTGGATGGGACTGGTTCAGCCTGCAGCTGGACAACGGCATGGACGTGATGATTTATCTTCTCCGGCAACCAGACGGTGTCTACCATCCCGCATCCAGCGGTACCCTGATCGATACCGGCGGCCGTTCGATTCATCTGACCGCATCCGATTTCAAGGTGAGCGTTCTCGACACCTGGAAAAGCCCGCACTCCAGGGCTCGGTACCCTTCCGCCTGGACCGTTCGCATCGGCCGTCATGCCATCGACATCACAGTCAACAGCCGTCTGGCGGACCAGGAAATGCTAACCGGGCCCGCCGCCGAAGTGACCTACTGGGAAGGAAGTGTGTTCGCTTCCGGCACCGCGGAAGGGCTGCCGGTGGAAGGCAAGGGCTATGCAGAGCTCACCGGCTATGCCGGCGGCATGGAAGCGCTCAAATAGCTGCTGAAGAGCGGGAAGAGTTGGCCCTTCCGGCATGCAAGGCCTGCAGTCGGGCAGGCTGCTGCGTTTGGTCCGGGCCGGCCGAGCCGATTGAACCGGTTCAACGCTCCGACGAGTCCGCGGGCACCGTCGATTTCCCGATCCCGGGGGTTCATCCCTCGTAGAGAACCGCCAGTATCGCCGCTTTACCCTTTTTCGCCGATATGTGATGGGGCGTGGTGGACAGATAATAAACGCTGTCTCCCGGTTGCAGCTCAAATGCGTCCTGGCCGATCTTCAGTGTGACCACGCCGTCGAGGACAAATATGAACTCTTCGCCTTCGTGCACGGAGATCTCTGCTTCGGGATCTTCCTCCAGCTGAACGAGCAGGGCTTCCATATTCCGACCCTTCACTTCCGGGGCCAGGCTCATGTACGTGTAAGCTTTTCGACTGCCCCGATGGGAAGTGGACCGGGAGACGACCTTGCGCTCGTCTCTGCGGGTGATGGAATAGATTTTGTCTCCCACTCCGGAAACAATCCGGCCGAAAGCGCTGTCCAGCGCCTTCGACAACTTGATGACCGTCCCCAGCTGCGGTTGGACCTCATCTTTCTCGATGCGCTCCAGCAGGCCCACATCGAATCCGGTCAAATTCGACAGCTCCTCCCGGCTCAGTCCTTTTTCTTCTCGCAGGGTTCGAATGCGAGCGCCGATCTCCTCCACACCCTCCTTGTCCGATTCCGGGATCGTCCCGGTCAGATCTTCGAAAAAATCGACGTTGATGTATGGTTTTGGGGGGTCCTGCGGCATGAGAGCATCTCCTTTTTTATATGGGTAGTATTTTTGTTCATCCCGGTCCGGATTGCATCCGGTTGTGTTTCGTAATCCTACAGAGCACCGATGTGCCTGGCAATGACAATCCGCTGGATTTCGGAAGTGCCTTCGCCGATTTCGAGCAGCTTCTGGTCGCGGTAAAACCGCTCCACATCGTATTCCTGCATTAAACCGTACCCGCCGTGCAGCTGCACGGCGTGGTTGACGCAGCGGTACATCACCTCCGAGCAGTAGAGTTTTGCCATGGCGGCTTCCTTGGAAAAGGGCATGTCGTTGTCCCGCAGCCAGCAGGCCCGGTAGAGGACCAGTCGGGCGGCGTCGATTTCGGTAGCCATGTCGGCCAGCTTGAAGGCGTTCACCTGAAACTTGGATATCGGCATACCGAACTGTTCCCGCTGCCGGCAGTATTTGAGCGCCAGGTCGAAGGCCCCCTGTGCACCCCCCAATCCCATGGCGGCGATCGACAGGCGGCCGCCGTCGAGGGTTTTCATCATCTGATGAAATCCCTCACCGCGAGGACCGAGAAGGTTTTCTTCCGGAACGCGGCAATCCTCGAAATACAGTTCACTGGTGTTCGAGGCGCGCCACATCATTTTACCGTGCATCTCTTTGGCGGTATATCCCGGCGTTCCGGACTCGACCAGGATGCAGGACAATTCCGGTTTGCCGTCATTGCGTGTGCCGGTGCGGCACATCACGGTAACACCGGCAGTGATATCGGTGGATGCATTGGTGATGAAAATCTTGCTGCCGTTTATTACCCACTGTCCGTGGTCCAGAACGGCCGTGGTTTTCGATCCCATTGCATCCGATCCGGCGTTCGCTTCGGTCAAGCCGAAGCCCCACAGGTTCTCTCCGCGGCAGAGCCTCGGCAGGTATTTCTGTTTTTGCTCCTCGCTGCCGAAATAGTATATGGGGCCGATACCCAGGGAGTTTTCGGCCGCCACCGTCGCTGCGTGGGATCCGTCCACCCTGGCGATTTCCTCGGTGGCGATGATATAGGAGAGATAGTCCATCCCCTGGCCACCGTATTTTTCCGACACGTAGATACCGAACAAACCCAGCTGTGCCATCTTCTGCATGGTTTCGTAGGAGAATTCTTCCCTGCGATCCAGGTCCCGGGCCACCGGTCGAATCTCCTTTTCTGCGAAATTGCGCACAGATTCACGCAGGATTTCCTGTTCTGGGGAAAGGGTAAAGTCCATCGGACCTCCTTGGAGACCTGCGGGGCCGGTTCGGGTGTGGTCGGTTCACATCACTGTTTCGGGCCTGATGAGCGAAGATCGGAGAAGACTTGGTGCATTTCAGCGCCGTGCCTATTTATACGGGGAACTCCCTCCGGTTGTCAATGCCGGAAAAACCGTCGGCGATCCGCCGGCAATCAAACCGGCTTTGCGGTTTCCAGCCGACTGCGCCGAACGGCTGCCGCTGACAGCCGATTGCGCATTCCAATCGGAATGTTTATTTTACCGCCAGGATGCGCTATGTTGTGGCAATGTGCAGGAACCCATGGGTGTTACAACCGGCCGGAGGTGCCGCATGAGCAAGATCAACCCCCTGTTGTTTGGTATTATTTGCGTTGGACTGATAACCACTGCATCTTTTGCGCAGGGTCTACAGGAGGGCTTTTCCGGTATCCGCTGGGGAACCCCCATCGATGATTTGAAGCAGTTGCAGCCCGTCGGTTCGAAAGACGCGGTCGACTACTACGTCAATCCTACTGTGATTCACAAGTTTGCCGGCATCGAAATCCCGCATGTGGTATTCGGCTTTCACGACGGTCGTTTCTTTGTCGCTTACGCCCACATCGACACCCTCGAGGTGTTTGCCCAGATGAAATCACAGCTCCAAGCCGACTACGGCATTCCGCTGGTCAAGTACCTTTCGGAAAGCGGCGAACCATCCGAATACCGCTGGAAAAAGGACCCGCTGAAACTAAAGCTGAAAGTCCAGAAGTACACGCGTAAAATGAAACTCGGAATTTACTACACCCCGATATCAAAGATGGTGAGCGAATCTCAGCAGGAAAAGTACACGGAATCCGGCATTCGGATACTGCCCCGGGGAAAACCGGTGACGATGACCCATACGCAGTTGCTGGAGTTTTGACACCGTAATCGTTCAGCTACCATTGCCAATCTTCTTCGCTACGAATGCTGCACCTGCCCGGCTATGATGAACTTCACATCGCCGAACTGGCGATTGTCATCGGCATACTGCTGTTTGCCGGACTGGTGCACGGAACCCTCGGCCTCGGTTTCCCCATGCTGGCAACCCCGCTGCTGGCAATTTTCACCGACGTGCGCAGCGCCATGCTGATCGTTTTAATTCCCACCCTGGTTATCAATATCGCCAGTACCGTCAGGGGCGGCAACTGGCGCGACAGCATCGGCAGGTACTGGCCGATTGCCGTTTACGGCGCTGCCGGCAGCATTCTCGGTACGCAGCTGCTGGTGGTCACCGACCCTGCGCCCTACAGGCTGCTGCTGGCGGCCATGATTTTCATTTACGTAAACATCGAGCGGATCGGCGTCCGGCTGAAGTGGGCGCGCTCGAACCCGCAGCTGGCATATGCCGTATTCGGCCTGGTCGGTGGCTTTCTGGCCGGTACCGTGAACGTCATGGTGCCGGCGCTGGTCATATTTGCCCTGGAGGCCGGGCTTTCCGCCACGGTTGCCGTGCAGCTCTTCAATTTTTGTTTTTTTTTCGGTAAAATATCTCAGGGATTGGTTTTCACCCATTCGGGCATGTTCAATACCCAGGTGTTGCTGGCAACCCTGCCCCTGGCCGGTGTATCCCTGCTTTCCCTGTTGATCGGCATGAGACTGCAGCACCGGATCGACACCGAAACGTATCGACGCCTGTTGAAAAAAGTGCTGTTTGTGATTGCATTGCTGTTGACGTTTCAGTTTATCCAGGGGCTGTTCGGTTGAACCGTTACCGCCATGTAGCCCGGCACGGAGGAGCCGACGTGAAGAAGAACCTGACCAAAAAGCAGCTGGAGCAAAAAGTTCGGGAACTGGAACTGCTGACGGAAGAGCACCGGGTCACCGAAGCACAGCTTCGGGAAAAGGAAGCCACCATGAGGGGCCTGTTGCACGCGGCTCCGCTGGGTATCGGCATGGTGAACAATTTCAAAGAGCGCGCCATTGTATGGACCAACGAGCATTTTGCCCGCATGCTCGGGTATGCGGCTGACGAGTTGAGCGGCAGGTCTGCGCTGGAGCTCTATGTCGACCGCACGGAGTTTGAAAGGGTCGGGCGGATCAAGCACCCGGACATGGAAATCAAAGGGGTTGGATCCCTGGAGGCCCGGATGAGACACAAAGACGGCAGCATCCGTGATGTGTTTGTGAGCTCCGCGCCGATCGATCCGGCAAATCCGGCTTCGGAAGTGGTGTTTACGGTTCTGGACATCACCGAGCGCAAGAAGGTGGAAACCGCTTTGCGGGAGGGCGAGGAGCGTTTCCGGGAGCTGGCGGAGCTGCTTCCGGGGGTGATATTCGAGATGGATGCAGCCGGTGTGCTTACCTTTGTCAACCGGCCGGCTTACCGACAGTTCGGCTTCACCCGGAAAGAATTCGAAAAGGGGCTGACCGGGTTTGATTTCGTTGTCCCGGAAGATCGGGAAAGGGCCCGGCAGAACTTTATGAGAATTATGGCCGGAGAAAGAATGGGCGTGAACGAGTATGTGGCCTTGCGCAAGGACGGCAGTCTATTTCCGGTGTTGATCGATTCGGCGGCCATCACCCGAGACGGCCGTGCGGTAGGTGTAAGGGGCTTCATGATCGACATCACCGACCGCAAGCGGCTGGAAGAGAAACTGCAGCAGGCGCAGCGGATGGAGGCGATCGGAACACTGGCCGGGGGTATTGCCCACGACTTCAACAACCTGCTGATGGGGATTCAGGGAAACGCCTCTATTGCCCTGCTGGACACCGAGGCCGGTCACCCGGCAACCGAAAAGCTGACCAACATTGCATCATACGTGAAAAAGGCCACTGAATTGACCCGGCAATTGCTCGGCCTGGGACGGGGCGGGAAATACGAAATCCGAACGTGCGATCTCAGCCAGCTGGTCAACCAGGTCGTCGACATGTTCGGCCGAACCAAAAAAGAACTGATCCTCCACAAGAAGTTCGAAGCCGATCTGCTGCCGGTGAAGGTGGATCAGGGACAAATCGACCAGGTTCTGCTCAATATTCTCGTCAATGCCTGGCAGGCCATGCCGGGTGGCGGGCGCATTTACGTCCAGACCGAAAAGGTTCACCTCGATGAATCCAATGTCAACCCCTACAATGTCACTGCCGGCGAATATGCCAAATTGGCCATCACCGACACGGGTACCGGCATGGACGAAAAAACCCTGGACCGGGTGTTTGACCCGTTCTTTACCACCAAGGAGAAGGAGCGCGGAACCGGACTGGGGCTTGCTTCGGCATATGGAATCGTCAAAAACCACGGGGGGATTATCACCGCCAGCAGCCGCAAAGGGGAAGGCACCACTTTTTATATCTTTCTGCCTCTCACCGATGAATTGCCGGCTGCGGTGGAATCAGAGCCCACCGGCGTGTCGGTCAGCTCCGAAACCGTGCTGCTGATCGACGACGAGGAGATGATCATCGAAGTCGGCAGCCGCATGCTCGAGAAAATGGGGTATGTAGTGCTCACGGCCGACAGCGGGAAACGGGCTGTCGACATACTGCAGAAACACGGGCACGGGATCGATCTGGTAATCCTCGACATGGTCATGCCGGAGATGAGCGGCAGCGAAACCTTCGATCGCCTCAAGGCGCTCAACCCGGACGTTAGAGTGCTTCTGTCCAGCGGCTACAGTGTTGACGGCCAGGCTGCCGAAATTCTTCAGCGCGGCTGCGACGGGTTCATCCAGAAACCCTTTGATCTTGAGCAGCTGTCGTCCAAGGTGCGTGAAGTCCTCAACGGTCATTGAATCGCAGCTGCCTGCCGTTAGAATTTCCACATCATCGGGTTGTCATCGAGATGATCCGTCACCGAGCGTCCGATCTCGTCCATTTCCTTCAGGTCCTCTTCGGACAGCACGATGTCGGCCGCGGCGGCATTTTCAACCACCTGCTGCGCGTTGCGGGCGCCGGCGATGGCGAACGTGTTCGGCTGAGCGATGACCCAGGCCAGTGCCAGCTGGCCCATAGTGCAATTATGGCGCCGGGCGATGGGACGCAGCCGGTCTAACGCCTGCTGCACCCGGTGAAAGTGCTCCGGCTGAAAAAGCCGGTTGCGCGCCCGGTGGTCGCCGGGTTCGAAGGCGTGGCCCGGTCCGAACTTGCCGGTCAGCAACCCCTGGGCCATGGAGGAGTAAGCCAGGATGGAAATGCCGTTGTCGATGCAATGCGCCATGGCTTCGGTTTCCACCTGGCGCCAGAACAGGGAATAGGGAGGCTGCAGGCTGGCGATCTGCCCGTGTTGGCCGGCCTCTGCCATTTGGGTCCCGGAGAAGTTGGAAACGCCGATGGCCCGGATCTTGCCCTGCTCTTTCAAGGCGCTTAACGCTCCCATGGTTTCTTCGATGGGCACCTTTGCCGAACCAAAGCTGCCGGCCGGCCAGTGAATCTGGTACAGGTCGATCACATCGGTCTGCAGGTTCTTTAAGGACCGCTCGCAGGCTTCTATGACCTGATCGTGTTTGAGGTGATTGGCGAACACCTTGGTGGCGTACACCACCTGGCCCCTTACACTCGAAAGGGCCCTGGCGATGATCCGCTCCGAATGCCCTTTGCCGTAAGCTTCAGCCGTATCGAAGGTGGTGATGCCCTGGTCGAAGGCTGCCCGCAGGGCATCTATGGTTTGGTTGTCGTCAATGCCGGTCCACATGTCCTTGCCGGCCTGCCAGGTGCCCATTATGATGGATGAAATGGTGATGTCGGTTTGACCCAGTCGTCGCAGTTTCATCGTTCTCCCCTCATCGAGTATGTTGGTTTGGTTAGCGCCAGCTGCCTGCTGCCCGAATATGGGCCTGCTTTGCCGGCTTGTCAAACGGGCTTGCTTGCGCGCCTCTTCGTATGAAACGGTTCCCCCGGGGTGCTTTCCGGAATGGATCCCGAGGTGCGTCTCCACCGAACTCAGAATCCGGTCAAACCCGGCCGAAGGGAAACGTCAAACGAATTACAGTGCGGCCAGCATCTCGAGCTGCTGAAGATTGATTCTTGATTTTTTTTGCAATAGTGCCGATAGTCACATTCGAACACATCCTGATATTGACCGAATCGGAGGAGCAGGTATGGCTATCTTTTCCATCAACAGCATGTTGATGATTGTTGCCGGCGTCGGTGTGGGGATCGGTGCGGCATTTACCGGGTTGGGCGGGGGTTTTTTGATGGTGCCGTTGCTGCTGGTCCTGGGTTTTACCGCCCAGAAGTCCGTCGGCACTTCTTTCCTGGCCATCCTGGTGATATCGATTTCCGCCTTGATCGCCCACAACAAGTTTGCCAATATCGATTACCGGGCGGGCATATTGCTCGGGATCGGAGGGGTCCTGGGAGCCCAGATCGGTGCGCGCCTGGTGGAGCAGGTCTCTACCGCGAATTTCAAGAAGATATTTGCAGTGGTACTCCTGGGGCTGGCCGCGTATCTTTTCTTCAACAAATAATCCGGGTCGACCATTTATCGATATGCAGATCTTCAGTCGACTGGCCGCCATTTGCGGCATTGCCGGTCTGGGAGTGATTGTCGCCGAAGTGTTCAACAACGCCCACTGGCTGGCTTTACGGGTGCAGATCGCCCACGTCGTCCTGCCGCTGTTGGCACTTTATCTGCTCTATGAACTCGCCATCCGGATGGTCCGGCAGCAAACCGTTCACAGAGGACCTGTCGGAAAAGCCGCCCGGGTTCTGCTGGGTGCCGCCCGATCGATATACTGCACCCTGGGCATCATCGCATTGCTCAGCATACCGCTGCTGTGGTGGGGAGGTATCAAGCGACTGGCCGAGCACGCAGGGGTATAGTCTCCCTGAACCCAGGCGGCAGGATCTTCTAACTGACTGTCGATGAACGAAAGCGCACCGAACGAGCATCCTTTCCTTCGTTTTCCCCATGCGACTCTGGTCTCGCTGTCGATTCCGGTTCTGTTTTCGCTTGTGGCAGAGCCGCTGACCGGTTTGGTGGATACCGCCTTCGTGGCGCGTCTGGGCGCCGTCTCCCTGGCAGCGCTGGGAGTCGGTGCTGTCGTGCTGGCCGGTGTTTTCTGGATTTTCAATTTTCTGGGGATCGCCACCCAAACGCATGTGGCCCAGGC
>LJNK01000008.1 GCA_001303025.1 Deltaproteobacteria bacterium SG8_13 | reverse complement strand
CAGGTACATTTTCGTGAACCAGGGTTGACCCACAAGGGCGATTTGGCGACCGAATCCCGGGCGGCAGTGGCCGGCGGCATCACCAGCTACATGGAAATGCCCAACACCCACCCGCCGACGACTACCGAAGCGCGGTTGGAAAGCAAATTCCAGGCCGCTGCCGGTCGTTCCCATGCCAACTATTCCTTCTACCTTGGTGCCACCAACGACAACCTGCAGGAAATAAAAACTCTCGATCCTCTCAAGTCCTGCGGCATCAAGGTTTTCATGGGGTCATCCACCGGCAATCTCCTCGTGGATGACATCGATGCGCTGAAGGGAATCTTCAGCCAGGCACCGGCCATCGTTGCGACCCACTGTGAAGACGACACGCTCATTAGCACCAACGCCCGGCGCTGCCGGGAAAAATACGGCGAAGATGTGCCCATGTCGGAACACCCGCGGATCCGCAGCGAAGAAGCCTGTTATCGTTCCACCCGTCAGGCGGTGGAATTGGCGCAAGAGCACGGCACTCGCCTGCACATCCTTCACCTGACAACAGCACGGGAGCTCTCGCTGCTTTCGAATCGGCCGCCGGACGAAAAGAAGATCACTGCCGAGGTCTGTGTGCATCATCTATTCTTTGACGATACCGCCTATGCCTCAAAAGGCACGCGCATCAAGTGCAATCCGGCAATCAAATCCCCGGCTGACCGCCAGGCGCTGCTGGAGGCGGTTGAGGACGGCCGGATCGACGTCGTTGCAACCGACCATGCACCTCACACGCTGGAGGAAAAACAGCAAACGTATTTCCGGGCACCTGCCGGTCTGCCGCTGGTCGAGCACGCTCTCGCCTGCCTGCTGGAACACTACCACGACGGCCGGTGGCCGTTGCCGCTGATCGCGGAAAAAACGGCGCATGCCCCGGCCAGACTCTTTCAGCTCAAGGACCGGGGCTACATCCGCGAGGGCTACTGGGCCGACCTGACGCTGGTGGACACCTGCCGGCCCTATCGGGTCGACGAACAACCCGTCTTCGCCCGGTGTGGCTGGACCCCTTTCGATGGGCTCACCTTTCGATCGAGCATCGACACCACTATCGTCTCCGGGCAGTTGGCATATCGCAACGGCCGGATCGGTTCGCCGCCGGCGGGAATGCGGCTGGCATTCGACCGCTGATATCAAAACAGGCCACATAAGAGCGCACAAATGGAAAAAATCCTGCAGGTGGATAAACTGATCAAGCAGTTCAATGGGTTGAAAGCCGTAGATGAACTCTCCTTTTCCGTAGAAAAAGGAGAGTTCTTTGGTTTGCTGGGTCCCAACGGTGCCGGCAAGACCACCACCATTCGGATGTTGTATGGCTTTTTGCCCCCGACCGCCGGAAGCCTGCAGGTGTTCGGCATGGACATCACGAACGATTGGCGAAGGATAAAATTCCGCACCGGTGTCTGCCATCAGGACAACACGCTGGATCCGGACCTGAGCGTCGAACAGAACCTTCTGGTGTATGCGGGTTATTATTCGATTCCGCCCAAAGAGGCACGCGAGCGATCGGCCGAGCTGCTCGAATTTTTCGCATTGACCCACAAAAGCAAGGCCAAGGTAATGGAGCTCTCCGGAGGAATGGCCCGGCGATTGATCCTGGCCCGCTCCCTGATAAACCGTCCGGAGCTGCTGATCCTCGACGAACCGACAACCGGCCTGGATCCACAGTCCCGGCATCAGGTATGGGAAAAGCTGGAAGCCCTGAAGGCAACCGGACTGACCGTGCTGCTTACCACCCACTACATGGAGGAAGCCACCCGGCTCTGTGATCGACTGGTTATCGTCGATCATGGGAAGGTCCTGGTAGAGGGCAGTCCCCAATCTCTCATCGATCGGCATGCCGGAAAAAACATCGTCGAAATCGAAGGCCCGGACCAGGCGTTAAAAGATTTCGTTCGTGCAAACGGTATCGAACACGACGATCTGGACGATCGTCTCATCCTGTACGTGCCGGAAGGCCAGGATTTCGACAACACCATTCGAGAACAATACTGCAGTGACAAGTGCACCTATCGCAGCAGCACGTTGGAGGATGTATTTCTGCGCCTCACCGGAAGGGAGCTGAGAGAATGATCCGGTTGGATGTCTTTTCTTGGCGGTTTTTACGGGTCTGGAGGAGGAACCTGGTCGTCTACCAGAAGATCTGGAAGGTCAATTTTCTCACCCCCCTTTTCGAACCGCTGTTTTACATCCTCGCCTTCGGTCTGGGTTTCAGCGGATTGATCGGTGGGGTGCATTACGGTGCCAAAGAGTTGTCGTACACGGCATTTATCGCACCGGCGCTGATCGCCACTGCCGTGATGTGGAATGCTTTTTTTGAAACCACATACGGATCTTTCGTACGCATGTATTACCAGAAGACTTTTGACGGCATGCTGGCCACGCCTTTGTCGCTGGAGGAGATCATTGTCGCCGAGATTTTCTGGAGTGCGACCAAGTCCGTGGGCGCGGCAACCATCATGCTGGCGGTGCTTGGCGTGCTGGGCTTTGTGGCCCTGCCATCCGGCCTGGTGCTCATACCGGTGGCGCTGATCGGGGGCCTCGCCTTCGGCGCCATCGGAATGTTTTTTACCGGGGTTACCCCTACCATCGACATGTTCAACCTGCCGATATTTCTGTTCATCACGCCGATGTTTCTATTCAGCGGCACGTTCTTCCCTGTTTCCAATCTGCCGGGCTGGGTGCAGCCGGCAGCACTGGCGTTTCCGCTTTATCATCTGGCCGAACTGTCCCGCCGCTTCAGTATCGGAACCAGTGAAACCGCTCCGATCATCAGCCTTGTCTACCTTATTCTCTTTTTCCTGTTTTTCACCTTCCTTGCGCTGGCGGCCATGCGCAGGCGGCTGATTCAATAAACAGCGGTCTGCACCTGTCGGCGCGCAATTTCAATACTTTCCGAAATGACATCCGGGCCTTTTGGTCTGTCGGGCGGATTGAGGAAGGTGAAAATCTTCCAGAACGGGTTTTCAGGAGAGGGTGCAATGAACGGCTACAGACGGTCTTTTGTTGCACCGCCATCGGTTTTTTCCGGCTCGAACCGATAATTGCCCTTAAAAAACTGCTCTTCATACCATTGCACCTGGCCTTCTTCGGATAGCAGCATATCGAGCAGTCGGACCGATCCAAGCATCCTGCCGATAAAATCCAATTTGTCTTCCAGGGTGGGGCTTGGATATTTCTTTATTTCTCCACGCACCATATCCGCTTTTTGCTCGACCTTGAAACCGAGCCGCTTGAGGATGCGCGCGATCAGCAGTGCCCGGCGGGAACGCCGGCCGATATCGGCGGCCCCACCCTTAAAATAGATGGTGATGTAATTGTCGTTGACCGACTCTCCGCAGTAAGTATCGATGGTTGCAAAATGATAACCCATACGGGAGTTGAAATTGAGATAGTGCCCGGCTACCATGGCATAGCACGGTTCACCCAGGCGGCCTTCTTTCGTCGGGTCTCGAATCACCGTTTCCGCTAAAATGGAGGTTAATCCCCTTATATTGATACCGACGTCGCGGTGCCAGTCGACATCTTCGTGTTTGAATCCACGCAGCAAAGCGCGAAACGGAATCGATTGAATGTCGTCCACCTCGGCAAATTTGTTTCCGGGTTTCAGCCGCACCCCGTTTCCCAGATCGATTACAGTCATTTTCAAAGGGATATAGGCTCTCAGCGGTAGGGCGAACGTCGATTCCGGTCGCACCTGATCGGTAATGTGAAACATTTCGTGCATGGCCATTTCATGGCAAAACCGAATAACGTCGTGCAGTGTGCGGCAATTGCGAGCGGTGAAATCGTCTTTGCTGGGATCGGTCAGGTTTAACGGCGCGACCTTTTTCAGAACGGACTTCATGGTATGGTAAATGGGACTGTCGGTCATGGGGTTCAGCGGCTTGTTGTCTGCGATTAAGTGCTCCACTGTACCGAGATAGACCGTTTTTCGCGTCGCATCGAGGGTGATCTTTTCACCGTTCGGAATGACCTGGGTTGCATTCTCCGTTCCGACCAGTGTGGGCAAATGAAACTCTCGCGCCACGGAAGCCATGTGACCCGTCACGCTGCCCACATCGGTGATGAAACCTTTGATACGGTTCATCAACGGTACATATCGCGGAGAGGTTTGCCGGGCCACCACGATGACGCCCTCCGGAATGTGGTGCAGCAGATGCTCTGATGTAATAATATACGCCGGACCGGCGGCCGTCCCCTCGCAAGCCGCCGCCCCTCCCTGCACTATGACCGGGTGGTCCATGGCGGCGGCGCCGTCATCGGGTTTTTCCGCGGGCGCGGGCTCCTGCGAACGCCGGTAACGTTTCAGCGGACGAGCCTGCAGGATATAGATTTTGTTTTGATGATCGATGGCCCATTCGATGTCCAGGGCATATCCGTAATGTGACTCCAACTGCAGGCCATAGTCTTTCAGCTGGTTGAGCTGCTCTTGGTTCAAGCATGCTGCATCCTGCAGTTCGTCTGAGACGGCCTCCTCCACCAGGCCCTCGTCGGGATCACAGCGCCATTGAACCTTTTTGGACACGATTTGGGAGGCTTTCAGGCTTCCGGTATTTTTCTGAATCTGGAAAAAATCGGTGGGCATCGATCCCTCAACGGCCATTGCCGCCAGTCCCCAAACGGCACTGATCATGATAACGGAATTGCGGCTGTCGTTGGGGTCGATTGTATACATGACCCCACTGACGAGGGCGTCGATCATTACGATGCAAGCTACGCTCATCAATACATCCTGATCGTGATAGCCCTTGCTGCGCCGGTAGAAGATCGCACGAGGGTTGAAAATGCTCGATGCGACCTGCTTGTAAGCGTGGATCAGGTTTTTATCGGCGACATTCAGGATGGTGGAGTGTTGGCCGGCAAAACTGGCATCGGTATCTTCACTGGTGGCAGAGCTGCGAACGGCGAAACGAATCGACGGCCCGAATTTTTCCGTGAGCTCTTGTGCGGCCCGACCGATGGACTGTTCCAGGTCCGGCTGCAGTTGCGCACCCATTAGGCGCTCTTGGATATGGCTGCCGACTTTCACGATGTGCTGGGTGTCGTCGATGTTTACGTTCTTTAATCGGCCTTCTATCCAGTCCGTCAGTTCGTTGAATTCCAGGAACTGCTGGTACGCATAGGCCGTTATGGCAAATCCCGGCGGGACAGGCAGGTGGGCGCGGTTGGCGATCTCTCCGAGATTGGCTGCCTTGCCCCCCACATCGGCGATATTCTCCCGGCTGAGCCGATCGATGGGCAGAACAAGGTGGGTTTCTTCCAACTTTCGTTTGCGAAATAGATCTTTCAGGATTTTTGTACTAATGGTATCGGTGACATCAACAATTTCGGCGTATTTGTTGCCCGATAAAGTGTACAGAACTTTGGCGATGGTGGTGGTTTCCTGAATCAGGGATTCGATCTGCGCCACCCCGTGAACAAATGTAAACGGCTTGTCTTGATAAAGGATATCTTCCAGGTCGGCAATAATCGACAGGGCACGGTTGTTGGCTGCCAGCAGCTGTTTAAAGCGCTGATACTTCTGGATAAAGATGCTTTTTTGCCGTTTGATTTGGTCGGAATCGCTGCGCTTATGGAACAGGTCGAAAAATTTTTTCATTGTTCGAACCCGCTGGCCTCAATGGTTTGGGGCAGAAGAATGTCGGGAAGGACGAACCGGTTCGTGAAAACGGATTGCACTCATTTCCGCCGACTCTTTCGCAACATAACACAGCTCAAACGGCATTTCAAAGGTCTACCTAAACCTGTCGAAACCACCCTGCGGGTTGCGTAAGAGAATATGCCGTATCCACAGGTGGTTGCGCGCACAGGTTGATTTGGGGCACTTCTTCGGATATAGGATAGAGAGCTTTTGCTGATGTCTGAGACCGAGGTCGGCTGTGTACTTCCACGTTAATGATCTGTTGCCCTTTACCTCCTGGATTCGCGGCTACCGGCGAAATCACCTCAAAGCGGACCTGTTTGCCGGTTTAACGGTAGCCGTTGTTGCCGTTCCCCAGTCCATGGCATACGCATTGATTGCGGGGTTGCCGGTCGAGTACGGCCTCTATGCCTCCATCGTTCCCACCATCGTCGGTTGTCTCTGGGGAAGTTCCGCCCACCTGATTACCGGACCGACCACCGCGGTGTCGCTGGTGGTCTTCAGTTCACTGAGTCCGCTGGCCCCGCCCGAGAGTGCTGCTTTCATTGAGCTGGCATTCATGCTGGCCCTGATGGTTGGAATTATTCAGATCGCCATGGGTATCGCCCGCTTCGGGAACCTTTTGAATTTCGTTTCGCATTCCGTCCTTCTGGGATTCACCGCAGGTGCGGCAGTTCTCATCGCCTTCAAGCAACTCCCCGCTCTTTTGGGCCTGCAGGTGGAGAAAAGCAGCTTTTTTCTGCTTCACATGTTCAACGTCGTCACCCACATCCACCAGATAGAGCCGGTTACATTCCTGCTGGGTCTGTTCACCATCATGGTGATTATACTCGTCAGGAGAATACGCCCCAGCTTGCCCGGGACCCTGATTGCCATGGTCCTGGTGGGAATAATCGTCAGTGCCTTTCATTTAGACCGTTTCGGTGTGGCGGTGGTCGGGACGATACCGCGCCAGCTGCCGCCGTTGAATGTACCGGAACTCTCCCTGTTTCGGCAGGTGGGGCAGCTGGCACCGGGAGCGTTGGCGATCGCCATATTGGGATTGGTGGAAGCTGTTTCCATCGCAAAGTCGATTGCCGACCGAACCCGCCAACGGCTCAATGTAAACCGTGAATTCGTCGGACAGGGGCTTGCCAATGTTGCCGCATCGATGTTCAGCGGTTATCCTGGCAGCGGCTCATTTACCCGCTCGGCCGTTAATTATCGATCCGGTGCCAAAACACCGCTGAGCGCCGTAATATCCGGTATCGCCGTGGCCGTTACCATCCTGCTGGCGGCGCCTCTGGCCGCCACCTTGCCGATGTCTTCTCTGGCCGCCGTTCTGGTAGTCGTCGCCTGGGACTTGGTGCGCAAGGAAGACATCGCGCGTACGATCCGCACCACCCGCAGCGACGCGACTGTGCTGGTGATCACCTTTGCGTCTACGCTTCTGTTGAATATCGAATTTGCCGTCTACGTCGGTGTGCTCCTGTCAATCGGATTGCACCTCGCTGCCACTTCGCATCCGAGCATCCATTCCGTGGTACCGGACCTGGCAACCGGTAAGATGACCGGATCGGCATTTGGGGAAACCTGCCCTCAAATGGACATTTTGCACATAGACGGCTCCATTTTTTTCGGGTCGGCCACTTTCGTCCTGGATGACCTGCAGCGGCGTCTGCGCAACCACCCGCACACCGCCAATCTCTTCATACGCATGCACCGTGTTAACACCATCGATGCCAGCGGCTTGCATATTTTTGAAATCCTTCTGGAAGAAGTCAGCCGGCGCGGGGGGGCGATTTATTTCTCCGGTGTGAATCACAAAGTTTTCGAAGTCTTCAAAAACTCCGGATTTCTCAAGGAGATCGGAGAGACGCATATTCGAAGTACCACCCGTGGTGCCATCCGCCAGGCCATGCGGGAATCTTTCTGCCCGGCGATCTGCGCAGCGTGCGATTACGTGATATTTGAGGAGTGCCCGGATTTGAAAAGGGGCGACTGGGAAATTTTCGGTGAGGGGGTCCAGCCGCGCGTCTGTTATTTGCCCCAACAGGTGGTACCTGTTGGAGACAGCGGCAAGCACCCTGATATTGCGGGTAAAAAACAGCCATAACGGGAGCGGGAAACATATGATGAAGCTACTGGTATACACCGATGGGAAACCGGCTGCAGCCAAAGCCCTGGCATTTGCTGCCGAGTTGAAAAAGCGCTTGGTCTCGGAGCTGGCGGTCATCACCGTGCGATCCGGCACGCACGCCACTGAAGAACCACCGCCGGTTGGAATTGATTTTCCGTTAACCGATCGCAATTCGCTTCCGGAAGGACTGCAGGCACTGGTGGATGCAATCGACGTGCTCGAAGCGACCGGACTCATGCACCGCCCCCGTAGCATACGAATACAAGATATTGCCCGCGGCCACTTGTTCGTATGCAGAACCGTTGCCGACGAACGCATCGCCTTCTACGAAAGCTTCGGTCATTTCATTGATTCACTCAACCATGAAATCGAACGGCATCAATACAGCTTGTTGATCATTTCCCCGCAATGTCTCGGAAAACTGCAGCGCCTGGTAAAGGGAGATCCGGTGCGCAAACTGGCGCTCGATCTGCACACCTCTGTCCTGGTAGTTCGCGGGGGAGGGCCGGACAGCCGGTACGTGGTATGTGCCGACGGCTCCCCATCCGCCCAGCGGCAGTTTCCGCTGTTGAAAGGCCTGCTGCATTCGATCCGGGGACCGGTGGATCTGGTCTGGGTTAAAAAACCCGATGTCAAAAAGCAGGATATCGAGGCGGCCGAAAAGTGTTTGCAGCATGCCTGGAACTGGCTGGAGACTTGCGACCGGGCCGGTGCGGTTCATCGGCTGGAGGGGGAGAACCTGGTCGATCTGATTGTCGATGCGGCCGGCACTTCATCGGTTATCGTCATGGGTGCCAGTCTGCGTCACGATGTCTATCGGCGCATGCTCGGCAGCCTTCCCATGCAGGTTCTGTCGAAAACCAAGTCGAGCATCCTGCTGGCCAAGCTTCCCCCGGAAGCAGATGTGGATTTCATGAAAGCCCCTTTTTCATGTTGATTTTCGCTTTCCACGGTGTCTGCCGGCAGGCTGGAAACGGCAGCGCTGCGATAAACACCTGCTCTCCGGAGCTGTTCCCCCATTTACCGTGCGGAGTTCTTCAGGGGCTGGGCGCCTGCAACGCTGGCAAAGCCGGGCCTTCGATACGAAAGCCGTCCATCTGCAACAGGCCGCAAATACCCGGCACATGGGGCGCGCCCACGCAAACGACTGCGATTTCGGCATCCAGGTAAGGCCGCATGCGCTGGAAGAACGTCTCGTCGCGCTGGTCTATCACGGAGCGGTGCCGGCTGGGAAAGCCCGTGGCAGAGGCGCGAATTTTTCCCATATCGGCTGCCAGGTAATGCCGCACATAGTTTTTACGGTAGGTATCCCATTGATCTACGCGTTGAAGGAAGCCGACGATTCGTTCAACTGAAAGACCTTCCAGCACGGCCACCTGTTCTTCGACGCTTTCCATGGCCACCACTTCACGGTTCATCTCGCGGGCTGTCCTGTAGGCCTCTAGGTCCACGGAATGGTGCCATCCGCACCTTTCCAGGTAAGCCGACCAGAGGGTGAAAAACGACAGCCACGGTTTCATCCCCGCGATCGTCTCATGCAGCGGGTCTGCAACCCCGGGTACGCTGAAGCGGATGGCATCTTCCAGCGTTCTCCGGCGGCAACCGGGGAATAGTTTGTCACTAATTTTGGTTCTGGTCTGCCGATCGAGTTTATCGAGAACGCTTTCGGCGGGCTTTCCGGCGATACCGGATGAGCGAATCGCCTGCAGGCTTTGTCCGTCCAGCGGTCCTTCGAACAGCGCCGCCGAGGCTTCTCCGATCAGCTGTCGGAACGAATCGCGAAAGCTGTAAGGGAAAAAATGTGCGGTTCCCACGAGGTATGCCACCCGACGATGGCCCTTGTGGATTGCCCACACGGTTTTGAGCTCCTTTTCCTTCCTTTTCCACCAGCGCATCATGCCGGTCCGGCCTCATAAGTGTTTGAGGAAATCTCGTATGCCTGTCAAAATGGTCGGTACTTTCAGCTCCACCGTTCCCATGCGGTAAGGCCTGGCAGGCACGCCGCCCCACTTTGTTTTAAACCGCCTCAATCCCTCGTTGATGCCCAGTCCGAGATGGATGAACGTTTTACCGGATTGCCGGCTGAGATCGACCAACGCGGACATCAGCAGATCGGAGGCACCGGTGATATAATTTCGTCGGGAGTAACAGCCGATTATGTACGTGGAAAAGTCCGCCGGCGCCAGATCGACGATATAAAATGCATTCAACCCGCGCTGGCCATCTCTGGCGTTGAGCACAGCGCCGCCGTATGGTTTTGACACATAATCGGGTATCCGATCCAGCAGTCGTTTTACCCGGGGGCCCGGGTTCACGCGCGCAATGAATTCGTCCGCGAGCTGTTGGTGGCACGGATCCATGCGTTCGGTTTTCTCTACGGTCAGGCGACGGCCGGCGTTGCGAATGTTTCGCCTCACAGGGGCTGACATCGGAACATCCTGCAGAGCGAGTGTGTAGTAATCGTCGCTGGCGGTTTCCCCGGACCCGGCAGCCAAAGGTAACGGCCATTGTGGGGCGATGTAGGAGATGCGCGCCGGCCGGAAACGGCGCCGCAACCGATGGGCCATGGCTTCGAACTGTGACAAGTCGAATGTGCTGGTCAGCGGGTAGCCGTTGAGGATCAACTCGCCATTTTTCCAGAAAACGAGGCAGTCGTCCACCAGAAACGGTTCGCCGCCGGATATTCCGGATATCAGATCGACGCTGTGCTCAGGAATATAGGCGTTGGCCAGGACGTATCTTTTTTCCTCGGCGGTCAGCATATTCGCATAAACGACTTTTTTCCGAACAGCAGGAGGATATGCCGTCATCGTTGTCTATCTGGCAGTGAGCATCGAAGATCGCTCGATGAAGGAGAATGTCGCCGGAGATAAACCACCACCGCCTGTTGGAAGACGTCAACCGGTTGTTGCCCCGACCTCTTGCCTCCGGTGTCAATCCTGGTGGCGTTTGAGCCTCCTCAGGCTTTGAAGACCTTCATCCCCTCCTTGGTGTCCTGAACCACGAACCCCAACTCCTGGATCTCGTCTCTCAGGCGATCGGAGGCTTCCCATTGTTTTTCCTGCCTGGCTTTTCTGCGATCATCGACCAGCTTGCGGATCTTTTCGGGTAGCGCATCTTGCCGGTCTATCTGCGCCAGGTCGAGGCCGAGCACCCGGTCGAAATCGAGTGCGGTGGCGATCTTGTCAGCCCCGGAGATATCCGCTTTGAGCGTTTCCTGAACAACCGCCATCGCCCTCGGCATGTTCAGATCGTCGTTGATTGCCGAAAGCAATTTTTCCCGGAACCTTGGTTGGACAATCCCGTCTGCGGGATGATCCCTTCGCAGCTGCCGCAGCTGGTTCTGCAGGTGCTGCAGCCCGTTGCGCGCTGCCTTCACAGATTCGTCGCTGTACTCCATCGGATTGCGGTAGTGGGTCAAAAACGAGGCAAAGCGATATACTAGCGGGCTGATGCCCTGTTGCAGGAAGGTAGAATCGAGCGTCAGGAAGTTTTCGGCACTTTTGGCCATCTTTTTGCCACCGTGGATGTTGAGAAAGGCGCCGTGCATCCAGAAGTTGAAGAATTTCTTTCCAGTGGCCGCCTCTGACTGGGCAATTTCGTTGGTGTGGTGCACATCGATGTGGTCGACGCCGCCGCAGTGGATATCGAGGTGATCACCGAGAAATTTCATGCTCATGGCGGAGCATTCGATGTGCCAACCCGGAAACCCGACGCCCCAGGGGGATTCCCACTCCATCTGTCGACGGATCTGTGGGGGGGAGAATTTCCAGAGGGCAAAATCGGTTGGATTCTTCTTCTCCGGATTTTTTTCCACCCTGGCGCCTTCCTGCAGCGCGTCAAGGTTCTGGTTCGACAGTCTTGCATATTCTTTGAATTTTGAGGTGTCGAAGTAGATGCCGTCGCCGATCCCGTATGTATACCCCTTTTCTTCCAGTAACCGGATCAGGCTGATCTGCTCCGAGATGGTATCGGTGGCCTTGCACCAGATGTCCGGCTCGAGGATGTTCAAGCGTGCGATGTCCTTTTTAAACGCTTCTGTGTAAAATGCCGCTATTTCCCAGGCGCTCCTCCCTTCCCGCCGGGCGCCGGTTTCCATTTTATCCTCGCCCATGTCCCGGTCGCCGGTCAGGTGACCGACATCGGTTATGTTCATCACGTGCTTGACCGTAAAGCCGTTGTAAAGCAGCACACGCTTTAAAATGTCTTCGAACAGGTAGGTGCGCAAGTTGCCGATGTGGGCATGGTTGTAAACTGTCGGACCGCAGGTGTATAAGCCGACGAAATCGCGGTTGAGCGGTTTGAATTCCTCTTTCCTTCGGCTCAGGGTGTTATAAAGATAAAGTGGTTTCATCCGGTGACCGTTTTCTCCTGGGTTTTTCTCAGGTAAACTGCCATAAGCAGGCCTGCGAGGACCATCAGCAGGCATAGAACCTGCCCCATGGACATGAAAAGCAGTACCGTACCCAGATGTGCATCCGGCTGCCGGACGAATTCGATGAAAAAGCGAACCGTGCCGTAGCCGATCAGGTAATATGCCAGCATGGCACCGCGTACCAGGGTTGCCCGGCGCAGGCTCCAAAGGACGGCAAAAAGAAAAACACCTTCGAAAAATGCTTCGTAGAGCTGAGATGGGTGCCGCAGGCGACTATCCGGTGCGGCGGGGAACACCATACCGATGGGCAGCGTGGTTACCCGGCCATAGAGTTCACCATTGATGAAATTGCCGATGCGCCCGAAAGTGTAGCCCAGGGGAATTGCCGGAAGGAAAAGGTCGATCATCTCCCGAAAATCCAATCTAACCTTTCGACAGTAGAGCCAGGCGAAAAAGATGACGCAGGCCAGGCCGCCGTGAAAGGACATGCCGGTGATTCCGGTAAACCGGAAGCCGTCGGAAAAATCGAACGGCAGCACGATCTCCAGCGGATGGTGAAGGAAATAGGTGAAATTGTAGAACAGGACGTAACCGAGCCGGCCGCCGACGATAACCCCGAGCATCATATAAGTGAGCAGCGCCTGAACCTGTTCGGCGGTGGCCGAAAAGCGCGGCTCGGTTTTAAGCCGGTGGCCAACCAGTATGTAGGTGACCACGAAAGCGACCACATACATCAGGCCGTAATATTGCAGTCGGAATCCACCGATCTCGAAGATCACCGGATTCAATTGCCCGGGGAGGTGCTGCCACCACTGCCAGAATGAACTCATGCCGGTTCCCTAGCCTTGTGTCGGTAAGAATCCCTTACCCTGGAGGTTTTATCCGGTTGCGGTAACCGGATTGATAAACTGGTTGGCAGCGGCGCGATATGCAACGCTGCTGCCGGACACGTTGGTTGTCTTGCGCGGTCGCAGCTGTGCTGACGCCTGCCGTGTACGGCTTGCGTAACACAACTGCAGCTGTTGCGCAATGAGGTTGCACGGCCGCAGTGACTCATTCTGAAAAGCCGAGATGCTATCCAATTTTTATCTCAACGGCATCTTCCATGGGGTCTTTAAAAGGAACATCGACCGCCAGCAGCCCGTTTTCATACCTGGCCTCCGCCGCCCCGATATTCATCGGGCAGCAGAATGCCGCTGTGGTGACATATTCGATATCCGCCCGGGGAGCGCTAAGATAGAAACTGTCTTCTTTCAAACGCAGTTGAATATCCTCTTTCCTTACGCCGGGAATGGCAATCTCCAGATGCAATTGGTTGTTGCCCTCGTTTACGTAGGAGCAGACATCCGGCGATATTTTTCTTCTTTCTTCCGACATGGGGTTTGACCTCCTGTGATGGTGCGCTTTTTATCGCCCGACCTGCAGGCCACCTTGCAACTGCAAGAGCGATCGGCCTGCAGTGGCATATCAATCTGATTGTAATTCCATTTGCCCGAATTTCAAGGGTGGTCTGCGAGCGCTGGTTGGCTGGCGAAGGAGGAGTTTGCCGGCTTATCGCGCTCCAGCGCTTCTATTGCGCAAGACATACGGCTGCCGGATGGATCGGATTTCGCGATGCCGGCACGGCCGGAATCATGGCGGTTGTCGCCGGTGCCATTTTTCTGCAGGTCTTTTTCAACGCGCCCTGCTACGGACGGCTGAGCCGCGTCTTTCGCCGGTCGGCACTGACGATCCAGATTGGCTGCGACGATGTTCATGGAATGACGTTCCGGTTCCCCGCCGATCAAAGCAGCGGATTTGTCCGGGGCGTTGAAGGTTGGATTTTCGTTGAAACTCGTTCTGTGGCACCTGCTGCGCCGCACGCGCCTGCATGGCGAAGATGACGGAAACCCCGACTGACAGCGGCGACTGTGGATGGCATTCGGCACCTGGCCCGATCCCATCGGCTCGGGTAATTTACCGATCCTATCCTGCAATCCGAACCGGACCGGTCCGTGGGTCATCCGGCGATCGTCCCCCTGAACGGCAGCTCCCATCACTTGCCGCCGATAAAAACAGCGACTGAATCAACCACCTGACTACAGGCGTCCTTTTCTCAGAATCGCCACCAGCAGCCAGATTCCCATCAATGCAGCAGCCAGAAAGCCGATGATGCCGATCAGCGAAATACCATAGAAAAGCGGGGGGATCTCGGAGATGACGATGAGCGCCGATCCGACGATCAACGCTGCGATGATGATGGAAAAAGAAATCCGGTTGCTGATCTGATCGTGGGTGGCCAGCATTTTCTCGAGTCCCTGGTTCTCGATTTTCAAAAGCAGCTTTCTCTCCCGGGCAAGCCGGGCGATATCCAGCAGGTCTTTGGGGAACTGGTGGGCAAATTTCAGTAAATCGGATGCCAGCTGAAACATGTCGCCCGATATTCGACGGGGTGTGAATCGGCCCAGCAGAATCCGGCGGATGAACGGTTCGGCTTTCTGAAAGATGTCGAATTTCGGGTCGAGCATGCAGGCGACGCCTTCCACCGTTGTCAGCGCCTTCATCATCAGGAAAAGATCCGGCGGTATGCGGAGCCGGTGGCGGGAGGCGATCTCCAGCAGTTGCTGCAAAAGTTTGCCGACCCGGATATCCTGCAGGGGTCGATACAGATGCCGGGAGAGCAGGTCGGCGATATTTCTCTCCAGCAGGCGAAGGTCGGGCTCCTCTTCCCGGTCTACGATTTCCAGGAACAGCTGTGATGTTCGATACGGGTCCTTGCGGACCATGGCATCGATCAACTCGACAAAACGCTCCCGCGTTCTGCGGTCTACCGAACCGACCATTCCGAAATCGATCAGGCAAATGATGTTTTCCGGCAACACGAATATGTTGCCGGGGTGCGGGTCCGCATGAAAAAAACCGTGATCAAAAATCTGCCTGAGTAGAATTTCGGCCCCGCGGTCGGTGATCTGTTTGCGGTCCAGGCCGGCGGCATCCAACTGCTCAAGCTCGGACACCTTGATCCCGTCAACGAATTCGGCCGTGAGAACCCGCATGGTGGAATAGTCGCGGTAGACCGCCGGTATGTGGGTGAACGGATCATCGACGAAGTTCAGGGCCATGCGCTCCATGTTGGAGGCTTCCTGTCGATAATCGAGCTCCCCCTCCAGGGTGCGGGCAAATTCTTCAACAATCTTGACCGGGCGGTGCAGGGCCAGTTCCTCGATGTGGCGCTCCATGAGCCGGGCCAGGTACATCATGATTTCCAAATCTACTTCGATGACCCGCTCGATACCGGGGCGCTGCACCTTTACGGCGGCCTCCTTGCCGTCTATCAGCCGGGCTTTGTGCACCTGGCCGATGGAGGCGGAAGCCAGCGGTTCTTCTTCAAAATGTGCGAAAATTTTATCCAGCGGAAACTTGAGCTCGGATTCGATGATCTTGCGAACAGCGATAAAGGCAAAGGGAGGGACCTTGTCTTGCAGCTTGGTCAATTCGCTGAGGAACTCGACCGGTATCAGGTCGGGACGTGTGGAGAGGATCTGGCCCAGCTTTATGTACGTCGGTCCGAGTTCTTCCAACGCCATCCGAAGGCCTTCCGGACGCGTGAGTTTTTCAACCCGGACCGGCTGTTTTTTCGAGATCAGCTGCAAACCGGCTTCGACGTATTGGTCAAGTTTGAGTAGCTCCAGCAGCTCACCGAAACCATACTTCAGCAGCACGGTCAGAATCTGGCGAAACCGGTTCAAGTTGCGGTAGGTGCGGCCAATGCCGGTGATGTCGCGGATGCTCAACATCGATGATCATCCGGAAGCACCCGAATCCTTGTTGAGCGCCTTTTTGAGCTCCCGGATTTCTTTTTTAAGGGCCTTTACATCCTCACCGGTTACCAGGTCCATTTTTTTCATAATGTCCTTGACGGTTTTTTCCACCCGTTCTTCCAGCTTGCTCTGAACTTCATCGTAGCGTTTTTGCAGGTCGTTGAAAAATTTCTTGCCGTCACGCTCCGTCATCTTTCCTTTTTCGACGACCTCCCGGGCGAGATCTTCCATTTCATCCTTGGCCAGCAGAGCGAGCCCGATGCCAGTCAGCATGGTTTTTTTGACCAAATCCAGCATGGCTTATCCTCCTTCATGCTTCGCTAGTTCGATAGTTATTTCATCTTTCCCAGGATTGCTCCGGCAATCGTGTTCTTCTGGATCTCTTTGGTGCCCTCGTAAATTTCGGTGATCTTGGCGTCGCGGTAAAATCGCTCGACTTCATACTCGGTCATGTAACCGTAGCCGCCGAGCAGTTGAATGGCCTCATCGGCCACTTCCACCGCCGTGCGAGCCGCATACATTTTGGCCATGGAGGTTAGTTTGGGATCGATTCTTCCCTGGTCGAAGTTCCACGCGGCTTTATAGGTGATCAGCCGTGCCAGTTCGATTTTGGTGGCCATGTCGGCCAGTTTGTGCTGTGTCACTTGGAACTGTGCGATTTTCCGGCCAAACTGCTCACGCTGTTTCACATATGCCAATGCTCTGTCGTAGGCCCCCTGGGCGATTCCAAGGGCCTGGGCTGCCACCTGAATACGGCTTTCATCAAAAAAGTGCAACACGTGGTAAAAGCCCTTGTTCTCCTCGCCGATAAGGTTCGACAGGGGTACCCGCACATCTTTCAGGTTCACCTCGGCGGTTGCCATCATGTGGATACCCATTTTCTGCCCCACATCTGTGGTGGTCAGGCCCTGGCGGTCGGCCTCCACCATAATCAGGCTGATGCCCCGGTATGAGGGCTTTGCCTCCGTGTCGGTCTGGCACATGACAGAGTAAAATCCAGCCAACCCGCCGTTGGTGATGAAGGTTTTGGTGCCGTTGATTACCCAGTCTTGCCCGTCTCGAATGGCCGAGGTGTCCATCAACGTGATGTCCGAACCGTGATCGGGTTCGGTAAATGCCCCTGCGGACAGCATGCGCCCTTCGGCAACAGCGGGCAGAAGGGCCGCTTTCATTTCACCGGATCCCCAGTGCAGGATGATCTCGGAAGCAAAGCTGGATAGGGCAACGGCGCTGCCGATGGTGGAATCCGCCCGGCACAGTTCTTCCACCACCAGGATGTCTTCCAGGCAACCCAACCCCTGACCGGAATATTCCTCAGGAAAATGAACACCAACCAGTCCGAGTTCACACGCTTTCTTCCAGATCTGAGTGGGGAATTCGTGCTTTTTTTCCAGCTCCAATGCCAGTTCTTTTCCGAATTCCCCCTTGGCAAAATCTCTGACCGCTTTCTGGATATATTTCTGGGTGTTGTTCAGTTCGAATTCCATCGTGCGGCTCCACAGAAAAATTGAAAATAATATTATATGCTTAGCATATGCCTAGGCGCAATGCAAGATTTTTGGAGGCCGTCCGGCCGATGTCGTTGCGCAGTTCCAGTACAGACCTTGACGGGAGACCGGTTCTGCTCTAAATATTCTAAATTCGTTTGAGATATGGTAGAATGTGCGCGCAGAAAGGAAAGGGACGCAAATGGCTTTTTCGGTAGCAATGGCCGGCAAGGGCGGCACGGGCAAGACAACCCTGGCCGGGCTTCTGGTAAAGTATCTGGTGAAAAATCAAAAGATCCCCGTGCTGGCGGTGGACGCGGACAGCAATGCCAACCTCAATGAGGTTCTGGGCGTCGAGGTGGATGAAACACTCGGCGAGGCCAGGGAGGACATGAAAAAAGGCCAGGTGCCCAGCGGCATGACCAAAGATATTTTCATGGAAATGAAACTGGAACAGGCAGTGGTGGAATCAGACGGCTATGACCTGGTGGTGATGGGGCAGCCCGAGGGTGCTGGCTGCTACTGTGCCGCCAATACACTGCTGACCAACTTCTTGGACCGGATGCAGAGCAACTACCCGTATATCGTCATGGACAACGAGGCCGGCATGGAGCACATTAGCCGCCTGACAACCAAAAACGTAGATGTCCTGCTGGTGGTTTCCGACACTTCGCGGCGAGGCATTCAGGCCGCCATCCGGATTAACAAATTGGCCGGTGAACTCAAAATCGGCATCAAGCACAGCTACGCCATCATCAATCAGGTCAAAGAAGCGCCCTCCGAAGCAATGCTGTCTGTGCTGAAAGAGGGCGGCCTGGAGTTGGTCGGAACTGTCCCGGCTGATCCGATGGTCTACGAATACGATCTGAACGGCCGGCCGACGGTTGAGATGCCGGAAGAAAGCGCTTCCGTAAAGGCCGCCTTCGAAATATTCAGCAAGGTTGTCGCCTGAATCTCGCACGGAAAATGATAAGAAGCTGGAGACACGGCGTTTGCCGCAGCGACCAGGTTTCTGGCAAATCCATTCAAGCGGATACCGGAATAGATGATGCGAAGAACGGGATTTTTGTACGACGAGCGTTACCTGCTCCACGAAACCGGGTCCTATCATCCTGAAGTCCCTGAGAGACTGCTGGCGGTTTACAAGGGAATCGAGGAAGGCAATCTTCTCCCCGAGCTGGTGCTTATCAAGGCGGAAACAGCTGAACGCAAATGGGTCGAGCTCGTCCACGATACCCAGTATATCGATCGTTTCGGAGACGCCTGCATCTCGAATAAAAGAACCTTCGAGCACCCGGACAACCAGATGTGCGCTGAAACTTTCGACGTTGCGTTTCTGGCGGTGGGCGGCATCTTGAAAACCGTCGATATGGTTATGCAGGGAGATCTGGATAATGCTTTCTGCGCCGTACGTCCTCCCGGGCACCATGCCGAACGAGATCACCCGCTGGGGTTTTGTTACTTCAACAACGTGGCCATCGCCGCGCGATATCTTCAACAAAAGTGGGCTGTCGGCAAGGTCGGCATCATCGACTTCGATGTCCATCACGGCAACGGCACGCAGCACATCTTCGAACAGGATCCGACGGTATTTTACTACTCGATTCACCAGCATCCTTCTTTTGCTTACCCGGGAACCGGACGGGAGTTCGAGTACGGTACGGGCAGTGGCCATGGATTTACCAAGAACAATGTGGTGCTGCCGGGGCAGGGAGATGACGTTTACACCGACCTGGTCCAGGAGCACCTGGTAGCAGACTTCGATCGGTTCAAACCTGAATTTATACTGGTTTCAGCAGGATTTGACGGACATGCCGATGACGACATGTCCGATGTCAACCTGTCAACGGGATGGTTTACCTGGATGATGGAGACGATTATGGAAATGGCCGGTCGCCTTGCAGGTGGCCGTGTTGTCTCCGTGCTGGAAGGAGGGTATTGCCTGCAGCGTCTCCCGGAATTGGCACGCAACCACGTCGCCACATTGTTAACCGGAGGTAAATGATGTTTGTCAGCCAATCGATGACCCGCAAGGTCGTCACCATCGATAAAGAGGCCGGTATATTCGAAGCCCAGGAGAAATTGGCCGAGCACCGGATTCGCCATCTTCCGGTGGTGGATGCCGACAACCGTTTAATCGGTATCGTAACGGACCGCGACATTCGCAGCGCCATTCCCTACGGTCTTTTCAAAGACCCTGACAACCAACCGGAGCGCGAGAAACTTGCCAGCCTGAAAATCAGGGATATCATGACGACCAACCCCAAGACGATATCTGCCGGCTACACCATTCAGGACGCGCTGTTGCTGATCGAAGAAATGAGAGTCGGGGCTCTCCCGGTGGTCGACGAGCAGGGCAAGCTGAAGGGGATCATTTCCGTTCGCGATCTGCTGCGCGCTTTTATCAACGTATTGGGAATCGGACAACCGGGAACCCTGCTCGGCATTCTGGTGGAAGAGAAAATCGGGCAGATGAAAAAGATCGTTGACGCCATCACCGAAGAAGACGTGTCCTTCGGCAGTGTGCTGGTCGCCCGTTACTGGGAAAAGGACAAAAGAGCGGTGTTTCCTTATCTGCTGACCCAGAACGTTGCCCCCATCAAACGCAAGCTGAAAAACATGGGATACACGCTCATCGATCCCATGAAGTGGTATCTGGACCAGCTGCCAAGGCACGAATAGAACAGCAGCCGATGAGAAACAGCGAGGATCTCCGACCCATCTCCGACATCTATGTCTACTACTGCAGCGGGCGTGTCGCCCCCGGCACGAATCCGGTATCGGCGGACTTCATCGGAAACTGGGAAGAGGATGGTTTTTCGTTTCTGTTCTACACCCGGCCGGCACGGCAGGCCGTTGAGGCACTGCTGGCCGGGCAGCCACAGCTGACCCTGCTGGATGAATACCACATGTCCTACTCGGACTGGCTGGGAGAAAAGCCGGGGATAGTCCGCATCGGCAGCTTTACGATCATTCCGCCCTGGGAAGAGCCGCCGGCAGGAGGAGGCCACCGGATTATTCTCGACCCCGGTGTGGTTTTCGGGACCGGGACGCACCCGACGACCCGGGACTGCCTCGCGGCTATTGAAGAAATATTTGCTCTGGATACGCCGCAGACCGTTCTCGATCTGGGGACCGGCACGGGCGTGCTGGCTCTGGCGGCGGGCAGGCTGGGGAGCCGGCAAATACTGGCGGTGGACAACAACATCCTGGCCGTCCAGACTGCCAGCAGAAATGTGCGGCTGAACCGGATGGAAAGTGCTGTCCTGGCGATACAGGGAAGGGCCGAAAAATTTGCCGGACAGCCGGCCGATCTGCTGGTTGCCAATATTCACTATGATGTTCTGCAGCAGCTGATTACCACTGAGAATCTGGTCGGCAAGAGCTGGTTCGTACTCTCAGGTCTGCTGCGCAGCCAGGCAAGAGATGTGGAGCACCGGCTGGCTCGGCTGCCGGTAACAGTGCTGCGGCAATGGGAGTGTGGTGGAACCTGGTTTACGTACCTGGCAGTCGCGGGGTATTAGCTGTTCGATTTCGCCCGGAAGGTGACATATGATTATCAAGTGTTGGGGATCCAGGGGCAGCATTCCCGTATCGGGCAAGTCTTACCTGAAATACGGCGGGGATACGACCTGCATCGAAATCCGGACAAAAAGCGACGATCTGATCATTATCGATGCCGGCACCGGAATCAGGAGGCTGGGCAACCGCCTTGTGAAGGAAAAAAGGCGAACCTGCCACTTCATTTTCACCCATGCCCATTGGGATCACGTGATGGGATTTCCGTATTTCAAACCGCTCTACTTCAAAAGCACCAAGCTGCACATGCACCGTTGCCCGTTTCACAGCAAATTCGTGGAAACGATTCTGTCGCGGGTGATGGCCCCCCCGAACTTTCCGGTGAAATACTCCGACATAAAAGCCAAAATGGAATATATTGACGCCTGCCCGACGGACTTTGACATCGGTAGCGTGAAAGTGATACCCATCGCCCTGAGCCATCCCAACAACGGCAGCGGGTACAAATTCATTGAAGATGGGCGCAGCTTCGTATTTCTAACCGATAACGAACTGGGCTATACCCACCCCGGCGGCCGGTCCTTTGAAGACTATGAGGCGTTTTGCAGTGGTGCCGACCTGCTGTTTCACGACGCTGAATATACACCCAAAGAGTATCAATTCTTCATTGATTGGGGCCACTCCGTATATACCGACGTGCTCCGGCTGGCATTAGGGGCCGGTGTCCGGCAGCTGGGACTTTTTCATTTGAACCAGGAACGCACGGATGCAGAAATGGACCGGATCGTGAAGCGGTGCCGCAAGCTGGTTTCCGGGCAGAAAAGTAAGCTGAAGTGTTTTGGTGTAAAAAGCGACATGACGTTTGAGTTGTGAGTCTTTTATGGACGATCTCATCGAGCGTGCGGCGCGGGATCTGGCAGGGGCCAAAAACGTGGCGGCGTTGACCGGAGCCGGGATTTCGGTGGAGAGCAACATCCCGCCATTTCGCGGAAAAGGGGGCCTGTGGGAAAAAGTCGACCCCATGGAGTATGCCCACATAGAGGCATTCCGGCGCGATCCCGGCAAGGTCTGGGAGGTGCTGATCAAAGGCATGAAAGATGTCATCGACCAGGCCCGTCCCAACGCAGCCCACTTGGGCCTTGCCCGCCTGGAGAAGCTTAAACGGCTGCAAACCATCATTACCCAGAACGTCGACGGCCTGCACCAGATGGCCGGCAGCAGCGATGTGATCGAGTTTCACGGCAGTTTTGCCTGGCAATGCTGCACCCGGTGCGAGCGGCGGGTGCCGACGCGAAAGCTGGACTTGGACCGAATCCCGCCGCTTTGCCGGTGCGGCGGAGTGTTGCGACCGGAGTGCGTATTCTTCGGCGAGATGATTGCCCCGGAGCATCTGGCGCGCAGCCAGCGTATTGCCTCTCAATGCGAGATCATGCTGGTCATCGGAACATCGGCGACCGTTTCACCGGCATCCTATATACCCTTAATCTCCAAGGAGTCCGGAGCGAAAGTGATCGAAATCAATCCGGAGCCCACCGCTTTGACCGGATCGGTCAGCGACTACCTGATCGCGGGCAAGGCCGGTGAAACGACAAGTCAAATCGTCGCACAACTGGAACGGCTGATCTGATCCAACTCATCAATCCAGTCAATCCGTGAAAAATGGCTGAAGACTGCAACAGCTGGGTGGTACCCGTCACCCTATCACCGCCGAGCCTTCAGGACAACACGGCCGATGCCGACCGGCTGGCCAAAGCGCTGAAAACCCGGCTTGCCGTCGATCCCTTCGATCTGCACATCGACCTGGAAACGCTTCACCGGATTCCCGAACTGCTGCGCAAGTCGAACTACAGCGTTCGCTGCACCCTGGCGCGAGACCGCAGCCGCTGGTTTTTGACGGGAATTCACGGCGGGGCAGAAGAGGGCGTTTCGGTAGGGCTGGCCGTGGATCTGGGAACCACCAAAGTGGTGTTGCGAGCCATAGACCTGTCTACGGGCCGCGTTTTCGGCGAGAAGGTTTTCGACAACCCCCAGATCGACGTCGGTGCGGATATCCTCACGCGGGTGCATTACGCCGGGGAAGGCAGCGGCTTGCAGGACTTGCACAGGCAGATTATCGAAGCCGTTAACTGGCATGCCGAAGACCTCTGCCGCGGCTGCGGGTTGACTCCCGAACAGGTTTTGCTGATGGCCGTTGCCGGCAACACCACCATGACCCACCTGTTTCTGGGATTGACCCCTTACTGGATTATCCGTGAACCGTATATCCCGGTCGTCAACCGGCCAGGCCTGCTCCGGGCCCGTGATCTGGGGATCCGGGCAGCAAGCGCTGCCCGGGTTTTTGTCTTCCCGAACATCGGCAGTTATTTCGGCGGAGATGTTATCGCCGGGATCCTGTCATCGGGCCTGCACGAGATGGAGCAGACGGCCGTCCTGGTGGACGTCGGCACCAACGCCGAGGTCGTGCTCGGCAATCGACAGTGGTTGATCGCCTGTGCCGGTGCGGCCGGGCCCGCGCTGGAAGGTGGTGTCACGCAGATGGGCACGACTGCTGGACCCGGTGTGATCGATCGCGTTCGCATTGACTCCGAAACCCGGCGGTTCGACATCCACACCATCGACGATGGTTCACCCTGCGGCATCTGTGGCTCCGGTTTGATCGATCTTGCGGCCGAGATGCTCACCGCCGGCATGATCGATATTCGCGGTCGTTTCCTGGCGGACAGCTGCCCGGGCCGATTTGTGCAGCGAGACGGTGCCCAGCACCTGGTGCTGCTGCCGCCGGCCGAGACCGCCGACGGACCGGCGATAACCATCAGCCAGGCAGACTTCGACAGCCTGATTCGCTCCAAAGCGGCCATGTATACGATTCTGGAAACCATTGCCGGTTCCGTCGGTATCAACCTTCAGGAGATTGACCGGTATTTCGTTGCCGGTACGTTCGGTGCATTCATTCGGCCAGATTCGGCCATCACCATCGGCATGCTGCCGGACCTGCCCCGTGAACGTTTTCAGGTTCTCGGAAACAGCTCTCTGGAAGGGGCAACGAAGGTGCTCACGTCTCCGGGCTCGCTGGAAGTGATTGATCACATCCGCGACCGGATTACCTATCTCGAGTTGAACGTCAACCAGGACTTCATGCTGCGGTTTTCCGCCGCAAAATTCCTCCCGCACACCGACCTGGGCCGGTTTCCCTCAGTCGCCGCCCGCCTGCCGCCGCGGTGAAGACCTCCGGGCTACCGTTCGATCAAAAAGTGCTGAATAAACCGGGGGTCGAGATCTTTTGCCTTGACCGGCCCGTATTCATCCTCCAGCTCCAGAAACAGGCTCTCTAAGGTTGCTGCCAGGTTCGCACTGATCTGTTCTTCACGCAGGCCGGATTGGGTGGCCAGCCAGTGCAGAAACGACTCCCGCATGTGTTGGCGGATTTGGCCCGGTTCGGAGCCGGGTACCCACAGCTGCTGGTAAAACTTCCTGAAGGCGGGAAGGCTCAACGGTGCCGGAGCCCCGGAAAGACCGAGGTGGTCGCATGCCCAGGTGGTCAGCAGGAAGTTTTTATAGGTCAGAAAACGATAAGATAAAAGCGGCTGGGGATCTAACCGGGACAACGAAAGGAGGTCGTCGACGGCGATGATTGCCTGCAGAACACTATCGACCTCCCGGATTTCCTCGGTCGTCTCGAAGTCACGGTACAGCGTTGCGGTTCTGTAATTATCGAAGTAAAGCGGCTTTTTCAGCAGCACGCCGCCTAGCACGCCGAGCCACGCCTCGCCCCAGAAAGTCAGAGACAATCCCTTGGAGGCAAACCACGCCTGCTTCAGCCAGTGCTGGGCGCGCCACTTCAACCGCAGCGCCCGGCCGTAGCCGACCCGGAAGATATCCTCCATCAAGTACCGCTGAATCAGTTCAACCGATTGTGCCTTTTTTGCGGGCAGACGCTCTTGGGGCAGGCTTGCAAGTTCGTTCAGACCGATGGAAAGGTAACCGCAGGCTTTGCGCACGACCTGCTGCAGGTCATCCCTGCTTTTGACCTTCCTGCAGTCGGCCGCAATGAGGCGGTTGCATAATCCGGCGAACTCGGATTGCGCCCGCTCGACGGCGGCGGCAGAGTCCAATCGAGTCAGCGCACGGGTAAATTCGCTCTTTGGCTGCATCAATTGCGCCGGATACATTGTTATGGACAGGCGCGTATCGCCCGAAGACCTGCGGGGACGCCCGTGACCGGTTCCCATCAGCTGCTCGGCGGTCAGCGCCTGGTAGACTCCGACCGCTTCTTCAAACGGAAGGAATCCCTTTTCTGCCAGCCGCACGTTTCTTTGCCGGTAGGCTTCCTCCTCGCTCTCGGCCGGGATGATGTGCACGGCTTCCAGCAGGATTTTTTGGTACGTGATGTGATCTGCGGCCGCCAGGCTGTGGACCAGCGTTTCGAGAAACTGGCGGAATCGATCCTTGTCGATTTCTCCCAGATCCGAAATTTCCGCGGACAAGTCGCCGATGATTCGCAAGTAGAAGTGGTTGTCGACCGAAAACCATTCTTTTCCGAAATCCGACGGGTCCTGGTCGTGTTCGCGAATGCGGACTTCTATGTTGCTAAACAGGTAAAATTCCAGCAGCTCCAGCTTGTGTTCAACCAGCCATCGGAGCGCCCGGATGGGATCTGAGCGATGCAGCAGATCGAACCACCGCGTTATGGCGGCCAGATCCAGGCGATCGCGGTCCCAGACCTCGGCATCCACAAGGTACTCCCACTGTTTGTCGGAGGCCAGGGACAGCAGCGGCAGTGCATCCTCCGGGCCGATGTCGTGCACCAGCAGGTGGAAGTCCTGCTCGGAAAACGCATGCACCAGCGCTACCGAATTGTCGGCATCCAGAATCTGGTCCAGGGCCTTTTCCGGCGCCAGGGCCATTAGATCCCTTCGCCGTTGGTGAAGGTCCCGAATCTTCGCGAGCGGGCCGTTTTTTTTCGTTTCTTTTTCCACCAAGTCTTTTAATGCCTCTGCAAGTGCCATGGAGCGAATCGCAGCAGCAACAGCATGCCGGGGATCGCCACCAGGGAACAGAAAATAAAAAACGCTTCCCAGCCGAAATGTTTGGCCAGAAATCCGGTAGGAGCCGAAGCAAACACCCTGGGCACGCCCATGAGGCTGGACAGCAAGGCATACTGGGTGGCGGTGAATTTCTTGTTGGTGATGCTGGCCATAAAGGCCACGAAAGCGGCGGTTCCCAAGCCGCTGCTGAGATTTTCAAAGGCTATCACCGATGACAGTGCCCCGATGTGATGCCCGACACGGGCCAGTACCGCAAAAAAGGCGGTCGACAAGGACTGCAGAATACCGAAAATCCACAGGCTGCGGTTGATCCCCAGGCGGATCATCAAAACGCCGCCGGCCAGGCCCCCGGCAACCGTGGCCCAGAACCCGAACAGCTTGACCACCGTTCCGATTTCGGTCTTGGAAAATCCGATATCGAGATAAAAGGGGGTGGTCATGGTACTGGCCATGGTGTCGCCGATTTTGTAGAGCAGGATAAAGGCCAGAATCCAGACCGAACCGCTGCGGCTGAAGTATTCTACCAGGGGCTGGATGACCGCCTCTCGAAGGCTCCCGGGTTTTCCCTCAGCGGCAATGGGCTCCGGTGCCAAAATTGTAGTCACGATACCCGGGAGCATGCAGGTCGCCATGATTACATACACTGCTGGAAATGACATGTGATCGGCCATGATCAAGCCGCCACCGGAAGCCAGCAGCATGCCGACGCGATAGCCGTTAATGTACAGCGAGGAACCCAGGCCCAGCTCTGCGTCCGAAAGATCCTCTCGTCGATAGGCATCCACCACGATGTCTTGAGATGCGCTGAAGAATGTTACTGCCAGTGCGGCTGCGGCAACCATCGCTGGGTGGGTAACCGGGTCGGTCAGCGCCAAAGCGATGATCGATATTACCAGCAACAGCTGAGCAGCAAGCAGCCAGCCCCGCCGGCGGCCGAGAAACGGCAGGGTGAAGCGATCCAGGAACGGGGCCCACAGAAACTTCACGGTGTATGGCAGGCCCACAAGGGCCATGAGTCCGATCACCGTCAGATCGATGCCGGCTTCTTTCATCCAGGCCTGCAGGACGCTGATGGTGAGCAGCAGGGGCAAGCCGCACGAGAAACCCATCAGCAGCGCCACCAGCATTTTCGGGCTGAATACGGTTTTTACAATTGATTCAGGCAGTTTGCCCGGGTGCCGGACGTTCTGCTGGTGGGCCTGCGAGGATCGGGTCGTCGGCACTGGTGATCTGCTCCCTTCCATTCGGCTCTGGACGGTTATGCGCGGGAATGTGTCGTGGTTAAATCTGACGGGCTGACAACCGGGCCGAACTGCTGTTTCAAGGCAGCGAGTGCTTCACGCTGCTCGGCGAGCACTTCGAAGAGCCGTTGTGGGATGTTCGTTTCCTTTCCGTAGGCTTCCGACTGCAGGTCGATTCGGGCGATGATGTTGTCGATATAAAGAGAAAACTGTTTGTTGTAGAGCTCCCGGGGATAGGGTTTGTCGATGAGTTTTTTGAAGAGCCGCTGCAGGTCCTCGTAAAAAGGCAGATATCCAACGGGGGTGTCGATGGCATCGACATCTCCGTGGGCCCTTCGCTCCAGCCATGCCAGCCACACTTTCACATCGCGCTTTTCACCCAGCAGCTTTTTGGAATCCCCTCCGCGGGCTTCGTGGGTCAAAAAATAATTCAGCCCCGCCAGGATGGGGCGCCGGTTGTCTGCGATTGTGCTGCTGCCGAAAAACTTGAACTGGCTGTCCATATAGTCCCCGAGTGCGCCGGGGATGAACGGCGCATTGGCCCACGGAGCGCGACGCACGCCGGTGGCGCCGACTTCGGTGGCAGTGGCGGCCGAAACGATGCAGGCACCGATCACCACGCCATGGTCGGAATTTTTGGCCACCCATACCGGGGGCATGGTGTCGCTGTCCCGTCCGCTGTAGGTGATCACTCGGGTCTCCACCCCGGCGGGGTCTTCGGCCGCTGCGGAGAAGTTGGCCAGGGACCTGGATGCCAGGGTACAGCGGGAGTTGGGGTGAGAAATGGGGACCGGCTTGCCGTTGGCATCGACCATGCCGGCCTCCCAGGGCCCGCGGAAATTCACTCCCTTGCGGGGCGGCGGATCTTCGCCGTTACCGGTCCATTGGGGAACGCCGTTTTCATCAATCAGCACGTTGGACCAGATCACTTCGCTTCCCGGATTCCGCAGGCATTCCATCAGTTTGGGATCTCCCTCCCAATTGACATCCTCCACGATGCCGAAGATGCCGCACTCGGGATTAACGGATCGAACGCTGCCGTCACCGGCGATCCACATCTGGGCCAGGTCATCGCCGACGAAGTGATCACCGGCCATGGCCGTGGTGGTCTTACCGCAACCGCTGGGCGCCGCGCCGGTCACCCAGGTGATTCGTCCTCCCGGGCCGTCGATACCGGTGATGAACATGTGCTCAGCGAGTTCCAACCCTCTTTTTTCGTACACCGAACGGTCGACGGAGAATCGATGGTTGCCTTTTTTCAGCAGCAGCGTATTGCCGGCATAGGTGCAGTTCAAGCTGTAGGTGGTCTGATGGCTGCGGTCCATATAGACGCGGGCATGCGGCAGATCCTCGGGGCGATTTAGGCCTTCACTGTGAATGTTGGTATAAAAATACCCCGTCTGTTGAACCTGCTTGTCAAAATCCGCGTACGCATTGCGGTAGAGCAGCTCGGCGCTGTGCAGAACATAGGCGGAACTGGAGATTTCAAGGGCCGGGTCCGATACCGGAGCGCCGATCGGCCCGCGGGTGTAACATCCGATCATCATGACTTTGCCCTGCATGATGCCGACCATTTTTTGGCGAACATCCTCCAGCGCCTCGGTGCGATCGATCCGATTGGCCAGAGAGTTGACCAGGTCTGCGGGGTTGGAGATATAGAATGTGCGGTCGATGATCCGGCCCTGTTCTTCTTTCAGGTCGTAATGAATCGTGTGATCCGGCATGGGAAGTTTCGATTCCTCCCCTTTTTCGATGGCCAGATTCCGGATATACTGTAGATCGGCTTCCGTTCCGGTGTTGATGAAGACCGAATCCGGGCGGCACATGGCGATGGCATTGGCAATTTTCAGCCGCGCGGCCGGAAGGCGAATCTGTTGAAGCCGAGAGAGGCTGTCGGCGTCCAGGTGCTGCTGCAGGAATTGATCGGCCGCCTGTTGCGTTTGAACACCTCCGATCTCCATAACAATGTCGACGCCTTCGTTTTTTTTCATCATGATAATGGTCTCCCGTTATAATGCGGCGGCAGCAAGCGTGCCGATTCGTTAATCGTGCGATAGGTGGTGGCAGATAACATTCTGCTGTCGGGGCGTCTGCTGATCGATCCAGACCAAAACTTTATGAAACTCCTGCTTCAATTCTTCCAGTGCCCTGCCGCGGTGGCTTACACGGTTTTTTTCCTCCCGGGTCAGCTGGGCGAATGTTCTGCGAAGCGGCGGGTAGTAGAAGATCGGATCATAACCGAATCCGTTTTCGCCCGCCGGTTTTTCGGAAATGCGGCCTTCGCAGTGCCCCGAATAGGTCAAGGCCGCACCGGTGGGAACGGCGATCGATAGAACGCATTGGAAGGACGCCCGGCGATCGGTTATCCCCCGCATTTTCTGCAGGATGATTTCGCAACGGTCTCTATCGGTCGCCTCCGGGCCCGCGAATCGTGCCGAATGCACGCCGGGAGCCCCATCCAAAGCTTCGACCACCAGGCCGGAATCGTCCGCCATGGCCGTCATGCCTAACACGCGGGCGGTCAGGCTGGCTTTCAGGTAGGCGTTTTCTTCGAAGGTTTCACCGTTCTCTTCGGCTTCAGGAATAGGCCCGAAATCCGCCAGACTTCTTATCTCAACCGAAAATCCCCGCAGCAGATCCTTTATTTCGGCGGCCTTGCCGGAATTGCGTGTGGCGATTACCAGTGGTGTCGGGGTTTCCATTCGTGCCTCTTCGCCGAAAGCGTAGGCGGGTTGCATGCATCTTTAATATAAACTAGAAATATAGAGCATGCACCATTGTTTGTAAAGATCTTTCAAGTTCCTGTAATCGCCGAGAAAACCCTTTACAGTCCGAGCAGCGCTGGTATATGTCAGGGCCATGAGGATCAAGCGGCAGGTCTACAGTGTCATCCTTCTCATATTTGTTGTCATTCTGGCCGGCAGCACCGGATACTACATCCTCTTCGGCGGCCAGCCGCGATTTCTGGACTGTGTCTACATGACCGTCATTTCCCTGACTACGGTCGGCTACGGGGAAGTCATTGAAGTCAGCGGCAATGTCCCGGCCCAGATATACACCATGGTGTTGATCACATTCGGCATGGGCATCCTGCTCTATGGCATCAGCACGTTGACGGCGGCGATCGTGGAGGGAGAACTAACCGGAATCCTGAGGAAAAATAAAATGCTGAAACAAATTCAAAAGTTGCGCAACCATACCATTGTGTGCGGCGGCGGGGAAACCGGACGGCTTGTGCTGCAGGAGCTGGCGAAAAACAGGGAAGCGGTGGTGCTCATCGATAACGACACCGAAAACATAGAGCGCTGCAAGACCATCACGAGCGCGAACCTTTACTATATTCAAGGCAGCGCTACCGATGACGAAAACCTGTTTGCTGCAGGAATCGAAAACGCCGGCGGCATCATCATCACCCTGCCGGCTGACAATGACAACCTTTACATCACCATGTCCGCCCGCATGCACAATCGCAAGATCCGCATCATCACCCGCATGATCGATCAAAAACTGGAGCCGAAGTTAAAAAAGGCAGGCGCCGACAGTGTGGTGTCGCCCAATTTTATCGGGGCGATGCGCATGGCATCCGAGATGATCCGCCCCACTGTCGTATACTTTCTCGACAAGATGCTGCGCAGTGGAAAAGGAGATTTGCGGATTCACCAGATTACGGTTTCCGAACGCTCCCGATTGGTGGATTTGCCCCTGATGGATTGCGGCCTCAAAGATCGGTTCGGCCTTCTGGTAGTGGCGGCCCGTCGCGGGGATGACGATATCGAGTTCAACCCGTCGCCGCAACTGCCGCTGAAGGCCGGAATGACACTTATCGTGATGGGGACGGTGGAAAACATCGCGCGGGCCAGGAAGGCTTTTGAGCTGCCGGGCACCGTTTGACCGGAAACTGCACCGCAACAATTCAACCGCCGGTTCGCACTACAGGAAATGACGACGACCAAAGATCTTCTGCTGGCCATCGACAACGGGACCCAAAGCATAAAAGCGCTGGTCTTCAGTATCGATGGCCATTTGAAGGCCTGTGAGCGGCTGCCCCTCGTACCGTATTACTCCCGGCAGCCGGGGTGGGCGGAACAGGACCCCGAACATTTCTGGCAGTCTCTGTGCCGGGTGTGCCGCAGGCTTTTCCGCGGGAGCCCGAGCCTGAAGGACTGCATTGCCGGGATGTCGATCACGACCCAACGGGGCACGGTGATCAACCTCGACAGTCGGGGAACGCCGCTGCGACCTGCGATCGTCTGGCTCGATCAGCGCAAAACCTCCGGGCTGCCGCAGCTCAAGGGGATGTGGGGACATCTTTTCCGGGTTGCCGGATTACGCGATACCATCGCCTATCTTCAATCGGAGGCCGAAGCCAATTGGATCGCAACCTACCAGCCGGAAGTGTGGAAGAAAACCCACAAGTACCTGCTCCTTTCGGGTTATCTGCTCTACAGGCTTACCGGCACCTTCGTCGACTCGGTTGGATCTCAGGTAGGATATATCCCCTTTGATTACAAGAGGCTGAAGTGGTGCGCTGATCGCGACTGGCGCTGGCGGTTGCTGCCGGTCAAACGACATCAGCTTCCCGAACTGATTCCGCCCGGACAACTCATCGGTGAAGTGAGCCGTCAAGCCGCAGAGGAGACCGGACTGCCGGCCGGGCTTCCGATCATCGCAGCCGCAGCCGACAAGGCCTGCGAGGTCATTGGATCCGGCAGCCTGGAGCCCTCTGTCGGCTGTCTGAGTTACGGTACGACCGCGACAATCAACGCCACCCATCGCCGCTATGTCGAAGCCATACCTTTGCTGCCTGCCTATCCGTCCGCAGTGCCTGGTTGCTACACCGTCGAGGTGCAGATTTACCGTGGGTACTGGATGGTTCACTGGTTCAAGGAACAGTTCGGGCATCCCGAGCAGCAGGAGGCACTTCGCAAGGGACTGGCGGCCGAGGATCTCTTTGAGGATCTGGTGGCCGGCATTCCGCCCGGATCCATGGGCCTGATGCTGCAGCCTTTCTGGACGCCCGGTCTGAAGAACCCGGGACCGGAAGCCAAAGGGGCGATTATCGGATTCGGGGATGTCCACTGCCGGGCGCACCTGTACCGATCGATTTTAGAGGGGTTGGCATATGCCCTCCGGGAAGGAAAGGAGCAAATCGAAAAAAGAAGCAACACCGCCATTACCGGCATACGGGTTTCCGGGGGCGGCAGTCAGAGCAGAAGCGCCATGCAGCTGACAGCGGATATATTCGGAATGCCGACGGGCCGACCGTACATTTACGAGACTTCCGGGTTGGGCGCGGCTATCGATGCCGCCGTCGGTCTCGGGCTGCACCCGGATTTTCCAACGGCCGTTGCCTCCATGTCGCGGATGGGAGACGTGTTTGAACCCGACATGAAAAATCACCAACTCTACAACGCTCTTTTCCACGACGTTTATAAAAAGATGTATCGCCGCCTCAAACCGCTATACCGAAAGATTCGTGAAATCACCGGCTATCCGGGTTGATATGAATTCGGTTATCGCCGGCCTGCCGGATAGCGGCTTTACAAAAAACCGCGGCTATGGCATAAATCTCCCCGAACAAAAGGCATTCCCCATAAAGCGCCGCACCGATCCCTTGGGAAAACTGATTAAACTGCCGGTGGACACGCGCCATTTACCGGCAAACTTCACGCGTTTATGCTCCAGGAACTTTCCATTCGAAACTTCGCGATCATCGATGATCTCACCATCCGGTTTGCAGATGGACTCACCATCTTGAGCGGGGAGACCGGTGCCGGAAAAACTATATTGATCAACGCCGTCAATCTTCTGCTCGGCAGCCGGGCATCGGCTGCATTGATTCGCACCGGCAGCGAAACGGCCGAGCTGGAAGCGCTTTTCCGGGTTCCGGCCGACGGCGAGGCGGCCGGCTGCATGACCGAGCACGGGATAGACCCGGCAGAGGGACTCGTCGTGCGCCGCATGATTTCCCGGACGGACGCCAATCGGATCTACATCAACGGCAGGCTGTGCACCCAGCAGATGCTCAACCGCGTTACCGCCAACCTGGCGAGCATTTCCGGTCAGCATGCCCATCAAAGCCTGCTGCAGGAAGATCAGCAGCTGTTGATTCTCGACCAGTTTGCGGGCTTGATGCCATTGCGACAGCAGGTTTTTGACGCCTATCATCGGATCCTGCCCGTAATCCGGCAATTGGATCGGCTGAAACTGCTTCAACAGCGGCAAGCCCAGCAGTTGGAGCTGCTCTCCTTTCAACGGCAGGAAATAGCGGCTGCCGACATCGCCGCTGGCGAAGACGAACAGCTGGAGAGCGAACGCATCCGTCTGAAAAATGCGGAGTTTCTCTACCAGACGGTTTTTAGCGGGATTGAATCTTTGTATGGATCGGAAGGTTCGGTATCCGAGAAACTGGTGGAGGTGAAAAAGGCCCTGGAAAAGGCGGCCGCCATCGACGGTGAGCTGAAGCCCAAAGCCGAGCGACTGGATGCGATGGTATTTCAATTCGAAGACGTTGTGGCGGAATTTCGAAGATACCTGAGAACCCTGACCGTGGATGAAGAGCGCCTGGGCCAGGTCGAGGAACGGCTCGATACGCTCAACCGGCTCAAGCGCAAGTACGGCGGATCCTTGTCTGCCGTCGAGACGTTCTACGAGGAGGTTTCGACAGCGCTGTCTGCTGTTGAGAACGTCGAGCAGGATATTTCCGAAACAGAGGCCGAGCTGGCAAAGCAGCAGTCCCGGCTCGGAGAATTGTCCGGGCGGCTGTCGCGGCAGCGCAGCAAGGCGGCTGCGGCGCTTTCTGAAGAAATCGTATCGGAGCTTGCCGATCTGCGGATGGGTCAAACCAGATTTGAAATCCGCCTGAGCACGCAGGCGGCCGACGAGAAAACCAGCGGTTACCTGGTGTGCAATGGCGGCCAGGTCACCGACAGCGGAACGGACCGGGTCACCTTCCTGATCGCACCGAATGTCGGAGAGGAGTTGAAACCCCTGGCCGCTATTGCCTCAGGGGGGGAACTATCCCGGGTGGTGCTGGCCATAAAGGCCATACTGGCTGAGACCGATTCCGTGGAGACCGTCGTTTTTGATGAAGTGGACGCCGGTATCGGTGGAGGGGTTGCCGAAATCGTCGGTCAGAAGCTTGACAGCCTGGCAAAGCATCATCAGGTGATCTGCATCACCCACTTGCCACAGATCGCGAAATTCGGCAGCCACCACTTTACTATCGCCAAGAGCATTGCCGGTGGTCGAACGCGGGTGACGATCACACTGCTGGACGAGCCCCGGCGGGTGGAGGAAATCGCCCGCATGCTCGGAGGTGTCGAGCTCACCCGGGCCACGCTGGCCCACGCCCGCGAATTGGTGAAGCGATAAACCGCCCGGTGGCCGCCGGCATGTTCCGCCGGATGCACCACGATCCCCTGGATGATCTGATGATTTTGTGTGCCCGTTTATTGCCCTTTTTTGAAATGGGAACCGACGCTGTGGGAGATAAGCGGCGACACCAGCAGCTTGACAATACCGCTGCGATTCAATATTCTTACTCTTTTATAATAAAATACCGTACAAAGGAACAACGCGATGCCCATATTCGAATTCAAATGCCTGCAATGCAACGAGTGTTTTGAAATACTTGTTATGTCATCAGACGAGTCAGTGGAAATGCGATGTCCGCATTGCCGTTCGGAGGACTTCGAGCGGATTCTAAGCTGCACGAGTCACAGCACGTCCGGCGGCTCCGGACCGAAAGAGGGGATCCAGTCAGAGTCCCGCACATGTTCGGGCGGAAGCTGCACCACGATAGAGCTGCCCGGCCATTCCCGCTAAGTCCGAAGGAGCTGCAGGACGCTGACGCTGCCTGTGCCACGGTTCAACTATGCAACAAGTACACCGCCAGGAAAAAGAGCAGTTTAAAAAGCTGTTTCAACAGGAGCACATCGATCGTTTCGAGGATCGATTCCGCGTGTTGGAGGTCTTCCTTCAGACCGAAGAGCATCTCACGGCAGATGAGCTGATCGAAGTTCTAGAAAGAAGCGGCTATGGCTTTTCGGTGGATTTTGTCCGCGATACCCTGAAATTGATGTGCCGGTTCGGCTTTGCCAGCAAAAATCGTTTTGACAATGGGGTGGTCCGCTACGAACACCGCCATCTGGGCCAGCACCATGATCACTTGATCTGCACGAAGTGCAAAGGCATTTTCGAATTTCAGAACAATCGCCTTGAAGACTTACAGCTTCGGATCGCCGCCGACCGGGGATTTCACATGCTGCAGCACCGTATGGAAATATACGGCATCTGCAGCGAGTGCCTGCGGGATCGGAGCCAGACGATAGCGCTGAATGCTGCCAAACAGGGAGAGCGCCTGGTCATAAAGGAAATCAACGGCGGCAGTGGAGCACGGATGCGGCTGATGACCATGGGCCTGAGGATCGGCGACAAAGTGGAAGTGATCACCAACCAGAACAGGGGCCAGATGGTCATCGCCGTCGATTTCAAGCGCTTCGTTTTGGGAAAGGGTTTGGCTGAAAAGATCCTGGTGGAACAGGATACCTGAAGCTTTAGCAGCGGAAAAAGGGGTCCATGATCCCGGCTTATATCGAAACCATCGAAAAGGGCCTGTTACGCGAGCGCATCGTCAAGGCCCGAAAGATCCTGAAAAGTTGCAGCCTGTGCCCCCGCAGGTGCGGGGTCGATCGTCTGTCCGGTGAGACCGGGATCTGTAAAACCGCTGCAAAGGCCTGCATTTCGAGTTTCAACCCGCATTTCGGGGAAGAGGCGCCGCTGGTGGGAACCCGTGGGTCCGGGACCATTTTTTTTACCCACTGCAACCTGATGTGTGTCTTCTGCCAGAATTATGACATCAGCCATCAGGGATACGGACAGGAGGCCGAATCGGAACAACTGGCCGCCGTTATGCTGGAGCTGCAGCGCAGCGGCTGCCACAACATCAACTTCGTGACCCCTACGCATGTCGTGCCCCAGATTTTGGAGGCCCTGGAAATCGCCGTTGAAGCCGGGCTGAGAGTGCCGCTGGTGTATAATTCGGGTGGATACGACCGCGTCAGCACCCTGCGGCTGCTCGACGGTGTCGTTGACATCTACATGCCGGATTTCAAATTTTGGGACGAAAAAGTTGCAGCAGACGCCTGCGATGCGCCGGACTACCCGCAAGTGGCGCGTCGGGCAATCATCGAGATGCATCGCCAGGTGGGGGATCTGGTGATCGACGAGTCCGGTGTCGCATCCCGGGGAGTGTTGATCCGGCATTTGGTGCTGCCCGCCAAGCTGGCCGGCACCCGGGAGGGGATGCGCTTTATTGCCGGCTCTGTTTCACCGGACAGTTACGTAAACATCATGGCGCAGTACCGACCCTGTGGCCGTGCCGATGAAGTCGAGGGGCTGGATGATTACCCCACAACAAGCGATCACACGGAGGCGGTCCGCGCAGCCAAAGAAGAAGGCATCCGGCGTCTGGATCGACCGCGGCGAACGTTCATGCTGTGGTAAACCTCTCATTTCCGGGATGCCTTTTGAAGCGGACATCAATGGAAACCATATACGCAATCGGTGATATTCATGGGCGTTATGACAAGCTGTGCGCCCTGATGGACAAGATCGATATCGACCTGGATTCGGAAATGCTCGTTTTTTTGGGAGACTACATCGATCGCGGTCCGCAGTCCTTCGAGGTGGTGGATTACCTGATCGATCTGCGCAAAAGACATCCGAATACTGTTTTTCTGAAAGGCAACCACGAGGAGATGTTCGAAAAATACATTTCCGGGGAAGATCGACTCACCTATCTTTTCAACGGCGGCCAGCAAACACTAGACAGTTACATGAGTCGATCGAGGGAGACGGACGAACCGTTGATCCCGGCACAACACCTGGCATTTTTCAAGTCCCTGATGATGTACTACGAAACCGAAAACTATATATTCGTGCACGCCGGTCTTCAAAAGAATGTCCCCCTGGCGAAGCAGAAATCGGAGGATCTTCTGTGGATCCGGAAAAAGTTTATCGAGTCCGGACACGACTTCGGCAAACCCGTGGTATTCGGTCATACACCGCTGCCCGAACCGCTGCTGCAGCCGAATAAGATCGGGATCGATACCGGCGCGGTTTACGGCAACAAATTGACCTGCATCCGGTTGCCGGATCTGGTGTTTTACTCAGCGTAGTGGATCGACCAATGAAAAAGAAAGCATTTATTCTGACGTTTGTGTTCGTTATGTTCGCCGCTTATGTTTCAGCGGAACGCCTGACGGTAAAAGCCGGCATTGCCAATGTTCGTTCCGGTCCGGGGACGCAATACGAGATCCTCTGGAAAATCGAGCAGTACCATCCCCTAGAGGTGCTGACAAAATCGGATCAATGGATCCAGTTCCGCGACTTCGAGGGCGACATCGGCTGGGTTCACCAGTCCTTGGTCGCCAGCATACCGGCTGTCATCACCCGCTCCGACAAATGCAATGTTCGCTCTGGACCGGGGACAACGTTCAGCATCCTGTTGACGGTGGAAAGGGGAATCCCCTTTAAAGTCCTGCAACGCCAAGGCAAATGGTTGCAGGTGCGGCACGCTGACGGAGACCAGGGTTGGATCCACCAATCGCTGGTGTGGTGAGGACGATCTTTGAAGCAGACCAGCAAATCCAATCTCGATAGAAAACTGGTGGTCGGGGTCGGTTCGGCGCTGATGGACATCTTGACCCACGAAGATGACGCGTTTCTGGATCAAACCGGTGCCGTTAAGGGCGGAATGCGTTATGTGGATCGAAAGTTTATAGACACTGCGCTCACGAGAGCCTCCAGCAATCCAAAGATCGTTCCCGGAGGATCGGCCTGCAACACGGTGGTGGGGGTGGGAAGATTGGGCGGAACGGCCCGGTTTGTCGGCAAATGCGGTAACGGCAAATGGGGCAACATGTTTTGTGAGGATTTGATCCGGCAAAACGTGGAACCGGCGGTGCTGCGGTCAAATTCTCCCACGGGCAGGGTTCTTTCGATCATTACCCCCGATGCGCAGCGATCAATGTTTACTTTCCTGGGGGCATCCGCTGAAACCAGGCCGGAGGAACTGGACAACGGTTGTTTCGACGGTGCCGCCGTAGTCCACGTCGAGGGCTATCTGCTGTTCAATCCCGAATTGATCACGGGGACCCTGCAGGCGGCCAAGGCAGCCGGAGCCCTGGTTTCCTTGGACCTGGCCAGCTTTACCGTGGTGGAAGAATCACGCGAGCTCCTGAATCAGTTTATGGAAAAATACGTCGATATCGTGATGGCCAATGAAGACGAGGCCAGGGCGTTTTCCGGATCGAACAGCGAACAGGAGGCCCTGCAGATACTGGCGGAGAAGACCGATATCGCCGTTGTGAAAGTCGGCCACCGGGGCAGTTATATCGCCCGGGGCGGGAAAACGTGGAAAGTGAAAGCCTTGGGTGACGGAAGAGCAGTGGATACGACCGGTGCGGGGGATCTATGGGCATCCGGTTTTCTTTTCGGCCTTGTCAACGGCTATCCCCTCGACCGGTGTGGCGCCATTGCTTCAGCCTGCGGGTACGAGGTCTGTCAAGTCATTGGGGCATCGATTCCTCCGGACGGCTGGGATCGAATCCGGAAATTGTTGTAATCGGGACATTTTACGAAACAGACAGGAAAAGATAAACTGCTATGGCGAAAAAAGCGAAAAAGATCACCCGCAAGGAACTGTTGAATCAACCGGATGAGTTTCTCACCCTGTCCAGCCGGCTTTTTCAGTATGCCCTCGAACACAAGTATCAGCTGCTCTGCGCACTGGGCGGCCTCATTGTCCTGGTGCTGATGATTTCCGGATTTCGCTACAGCTCCATGAAAAAGGCCGATGAGGCATTTGCCCGGCTGGAAGAGGGCCGAACGAAATACGAGACGCTGTTGGAGGAAAAGGGACCCCAGCAGGCGTACGAACAGGTCCGGGCGGATTTTCGGCAACTCCTGGAAGACTATTCCGGGCAGACCGGCGGAAAATTTGCGCGGGTAATATTCGCCGACATTTGCTATCGGGGGAGGCAACCGGACGAAGCGATCGAGCTTTACAATGCAGCGTTGGGGGATTTCGACGATTCTTTCTATCGAAATACCATTCTCAACGGACTCGGGTATGCTTACGAGGAAAAGCAGGATCTGGAAAAAGCGGTTACGTACTTTCAGCAGGTTGCTGCTTCTCCGGATTCGGTCTTGAAGGCTCAAGCGCTGTTTAATGTCGGACGGCTGTATGCCGCCCTCGGTGAGTTTGAAAAAAGCAAACAAAGCTTTCAGCGGCTGACATCCGAGCAGCCGGATTCTCTCTATGCCGACCTGGCACGAGATCGGTCCGCAGAAGAGCCGCAACAAGCGGTTGGAACACCCACATCTCCTTGAGATGCAGGTCACATTTTCGGGCCCACCTCCAGGTTGTACTTCTTGATCTTCTGATTCAAGCCGCTCTTGCCAATTCCGAGAAGCGAAGCGGCATGCGACTGCACGTTGCCGGAAACCTTCAGCGCGCGTTCGATCAAGGCCTTTTCGACCATGGCCAGGGTGTCGTAAAGTTTGGCGTTGGCTGGAATGTCTCCGATGTACAGGTCGTTATGAACCGAGCTGCGAATACTTTTCGGCAGGTCGGAGACCGTGATGGTCGAGCCGGAGCCCAGGATCATCAATCTTTCGATGACATTTTCCAGCTCCCGCACATTACCAGGCCAGCTGTATTCATACAGCAGTCGCTCCGCATCGGCATCGATCCCGACGACCGGTTGCCCGGTTTTTCTTTCAGTAGCATATTTTTTGATAAAATGGTCGACGAGCAGGCGGATGTCTGCCTGTCGCTGGTGGAGCGGCGGCAGGGCGATGTGCACGACATCCAGCCGGTAAAACAAATCTTCGCGAAACCGGCCGGATAGCATTTCGTTTTTCAGATTCTTGTTGGTGGCTGTGATAACCCGGATGTCCACGGCGATCGGCTTGGTGCCGCCTACACGTTCGATGACCTTTTCTTGCAGCACTCGCAGCAGCTTCACCTGAAGGTCGCCGGACAGTTCACCGATTTCATCCAGAAACAGCGTACCGCCGTCCGCACGCTCGAATCGCCCCTTCTTCATGGCGGCCGCACCGGTAAATGCGCCTTTTTCGTGACCGAACAGTTCACTTTCCAGGAGGCTTTCGGCCAGAGCAGAACAGTTCACTGCCACGAAGGGCATCGCTGCACGCGGGCTGTTGAAGTGAATCGATTTAGCGACAAGCTCCTTGCCGGTACCGCTTTCCCCCTCGATCAAAACGGTGGCATTTGCAGGCGCCACCTTCCGGATCGTTTCGAATACATCCAGCATGGGCTTGCTCTTGCCGATGATGTTCCCAAAACTGTAGCGGGTGCTGACCGCACTTCGCAACCGGCGGTTTTCTTTGATCACGCGATGGACGGCGATCGCTTTGTTTACATAGATGATTAGCCGGTCGTTGTCGAATGGCTTGAGGAGATAGCTGTAAGCGCCTTTCTCCATGGCTTCCACGGCCTTATCCACCGTGCCGTGAGCGGTCATCATAATAACCGGCAGTTGCGGATCCCTGGTCTTAATCTTTTCCAGCAGGTCGATGCCATCCATCTCCGGCATTTTCACGTCGGACAACACCAGGTCGATATCGGAGGCATCCAGGACCTCGAGGGCCTGTGCGCCGCTGTTGGCGGTCAGGATTTCAAATCCCTCGTCTTCCAGAACCGCACCGAGAATACGCGGATAGTTTTTTTCGTCATCGACGATCAGAACCGTCTCCATTATCAGCCTCCGGATTCGATCGGCAGGGTTATCATCACATAAGAGCCGCCTTCGGGCCGGTTTTGGATCGCTATCCGACCACCGTGCATTTCAATGATCTTTTTGACAATCCCCAACCCCAGGCCGGTTCCCTTTTCTTTGGTGGTGAAAAACGGATTCCAAATTCTTTCCAGCAACTCATTCGGAATCCCGCCGCCTTCGTCTTCGAATGACACTTCCACCGATTGATGATTAATACCGGTTTTGATCGTGATCCTTCCCCCGTCGGGCATGGCCTGGATTGCATTGATGAGGATATTCAAAAACGCCTGATACAGCATGGCTGAATCAGCGGATATTTCCGGCAGGTCACCGTGGAACTCTTTGTGGAACCGGTATTTGCCCATTTCCCGTTGGGTGGAAAGGAAGGTGAGGTTTTTCTCAACGACATCCTCCACATTGCAGGGAATTAGGGCGGGAGTTCTGGGCCGGGCAAAATTAAGGAAGTCGGTGATGATGCTGTTCAGACGGGAAGACTCTTCAATGATGATGTCCGGCACCGGGTTGGACGGGTCGACAGCGGAGATTTTCTTTTTTAACAACTCCGAAGAGCTGCGAATGATGCCGAGCGGGTTCCGTATTTCATGGGATATGGCCGCCGCCATTTCCCCGAGGGAAGACAAGTGCTCGGCCCGACTGAGCTGCTCCTTCAATCGCATTCGCTCCAGCGCGCGAGCCTCGATAATTCTTTCACCGCGACGAACCACAAAAACGAGGAATATAAAGAGCACGAGCATGACCAGAGCGCTGGTGCAGATCACCAGGATCTGGTAGCGAAAAATGGTTTTGTATTCTTCGGACAGATCCTGAACGATTTCCACCACTCCCAATATCGGCCCGGAAATCAGCGACGGAAGCTTTTCCGCCCGCAGCGGAGCGAAGGTAATCATCCGGCTTTCCCTGGGAATTCCCAGCAGAATCTCCACGAAGTTTCCCTGCTGGATTTGTCGGGAAACCCGCTCGCCTCCCAAGGCTTTCCGATAACCGGTTCCACCCATGCTCCCGCGACCTACCAGCTCCGGGTTGAAACTATAGGAGATCGTATTGTCTATATCGTAGATGTTGACCGTCTCTACATTAAAGCTGTGCAGTGTGTTGCGAACGACCTGGTCGAGGCGATCGTACTGCTCCTTGTTTCTGAGTTGGATCTGTCCATATTTCAGGGCGATCGGAAGCACAAACTGTAAAAAGACCTGGTGGTTGAGGTTTTCCACAATCAACAGGGCATAATCCTCACTGTTTTGACGCAGCATAGCCCGGGCCCAGTGCGTATTGAGAATGGAAAGCACGATGGTTCCCAGGAATACGAAAACCAGGCTGGTAACGGTGAAGTATTTCACCAGCCGAAACGGTTTGACTTTTTCTTCGATACGGTTTTCGGTTTTCGGCATTCGGCATCTTCAATGGCGGCAGGAGGCAGTTTTCGCCTGGCCGACGCTTTTGTCATTTGAAGCGACTGCGGCGATTCGCAGGTTGGGAAAAATTAACACGGCCATCAGATTTTTGCAATCAACGGAAAAAGCGATACCGAAGAAGCCCAAAGCGTGATAAAATATCACTTGATAGATGGATGGGAGCCTGCACGATTTCCTCGCCTACACCAGACATAGAGGCTGTTCGGCTATGCCTCAGGCGGGTGAAGGAGGGCAGGCAATCACCAACCGGCCAGCGTGGCTGCGGGTATCGATTAGGTGTTCATGGAATCCCCTGGGCGCTGAAAGCGAACCAGTCGATGGATCATAGCGACCGCCGCCGGCGTTCGTGACCGGTGCGGCGATTCAGCAGTCGGGGCGGTAGTATGATTTTGGTTGTCGATCCGTCATATTGGAACAACCCCTATCGCTATGGAACCTTACCGGGTCATACCCCCATATCTGGTAGTTTCGACAAAACCATGTCACAACATATCTTAACTTATTATAATTATACATAATTATACTGTAATTAGCTTGACTTATGGCTCAAATAATGCGATCATATCACTCATTCGGTAGGCATCGGGCGAGACAGACGACTTCCCATCCACGGCTTCCAAACCTCAGAAGAATCGGTCCAATGAAAGAAAACGCATTAAGAAGAGCCAGAGAAGCACTTTTGATGAGCAAGGCAGAACTGGCGCGCGCCGCTAAAGTGTCCCCGATTACCATCTCTCGAATCGAAAATGGCCTGCCGTGCCGGATGGATACCAAACGAAAAATCATCCTTGCCCTTGGCTTGCGTCTTTCAGACAAGGACAAGATTTTTAAGGACGAATAATTCGATGATATTCGGAAAAAAAGAACACCTGATCGGTCTGGATATCGGCTCGAGAACCATCAAGGCAGCCGAGATTGTCGAGACCAAAAAAGGCCGAAGCCTCAAGCGTTTCGGAATGGCGGATATTCAGCCGGGGTTGATAGAAGACGGCGCCATCAATGAACCGGAAGAAGTCGCAGAAGCGATACGGGGGTTGTTCAAATCTTACAACCTGCGCGAAAAGAACGTTGCGATTTCCATCGGCGGATATTCGGTCATCGTAAAAAAGATCAACGTCCAGACCATGGCAGAAGATCAGCTCCAGGAGACCATTCATTTTGAAGCCGAACAGTATATTCCTTTCGATATCAGCGATGTAAACCTCGATTTTCAAATCCTGGGCCCCAATGAAAACAATCCCAACCAGATGAACGTCTTTCTGGTGGCGGCCAAAAAAGAGATGGTCAACGACTACATCAACCTGGTCGGCCTGGCCGGTCTGAATCCCTGCATCATCGATGTGGAGGCGTTCGCCCTTCAGAACATATTTGAAATCAACTACGACCTCAAAGATGAAAATATTGCGCTGATCGATATCGGTGCCAGCAAAACTTCCCTGAATATTCTGAAAGGCCCCAACTCGGTTTTCATGCGGGATGTGTCTCTGGGTTGCGGGCAGGTCAATCAGAAAATCATTTCCCTGGTGAACTGCTCCTTCGACGAGTCCGAATCCGTTAAGCTCGGCGGGCATACCGATAAAATTTCCGATGAGGACCTCAAGCAGATCATCACATCCGTTGTAGCGGACTGGTGCACGGAAATCCGGCGGGCATTGGACTTTTTTTACTCCACGTATCCCGATGACCAAATCAAACGGATCGTGCTGAGCGGAGGCGGCGGGAACATCGCCGATTTCCGGCAGCTGCTGGCCGCAGAAGCGTCGGCGGAGGTGGAAACCATCAATCCGTTTAATAATTTCCAGTTGGACAGCAGCCTGGATGCTTCCTATATCGATCAAATTGCACCCCAGGCGGCCATCAGCATGGGATTGGCCGTCAGAAGGATTGACGATAAATGATACGGATCAACCTACTGCCGTTTCGGGCGGCTCGTAAAAAAGAAAATATTCGGCGCCAGCTGTCGGTCTTTGCGCTCACGTTCCTCTTTTTTATCATAGCCGCCTTTGCATGGAACATGCGTCTTGGCGCCAAGATCAACGACCTGAACACCGATGTGGAAAACACCAAGAAAGAGGTCGCCAAGTATAAAAAAATCACCGAGAAGATCAAAAGAATCAAAAAGCAACTTGAGATCCTGCAGAAAAAAACCCAGGTGATCGACAAGCTGCAGCGCAACCGGTTTGATTCAGTCGCACTGCTCGAAACCATGTCCGACAAGGTGATCGACAAGCGGATGTGGTTCACGGAATTCCAGAACAAGGGCAACAAGGTTCAGATCAAGGGAATCGCCCTGGACAACCGCACCGTCGCCGACTTCATGACGCGCCTGGAAGGCACCGGCATGTTCGGATCGGTGAAGCTGCAAAAGATCAATAAAAAGGTCTATAAAAAATCGAGCCTGAAAGAATTTAATATCGTTGCTACCAAAAAAGGGCCCAAGCCGAAGGCAAAGGGTAAGAAGAAAAAGTAATGAAAAAGCCGGACCTGTCAATTGAAGCCCTGGAGCCGTTTTTCGACAAGATCGAGAAGCTGTCGCAGTTGCATCGCATCCTGATCAGCAGCGGCATTTTTCTGCTGGTGATCGGATTGTTCGTATGGCTCCTGTATGTGCCGAAGTACAAAACCATCGGCCAGCTGGAAACCGATCTGAACAATTTGCAGGAGCAGCTTCGCAAGGCCAAGGCTGATGCCCGCGATCTGAAAAAGTTCCAGGAGAAAATGAAAAAAGCCGAGGCACGGTTCCGTTTGGCGAAAAAATCGCTTCCGGAAAAAGAAGAGATTCCCTCGCTGCTGTCCAGCATATCCCAGTCCGGCAAGGATTCCGGTCTCGAATTTGTCCTGTTTCAGCCGAAAGGCGAGCGTGCGAAGGATTTTTATGCGGAAATACCGGTCAACATAAAAGTCAACGGCCAATTTCACAACGTCGCCCTGTTTTTTGACAAGGTCGCCAGGCTGCCGCGGGTTGTCAACATTCAAAACATCAAAATGAAGCCGACAAAGAAAGCCAAGTCACTGGAAACCGTATGTACGGCAGTTACATACAAATTTATCGAAAAGGCGCCCAAAAAGAAGAAAAAGACGACGGGACGCAAAAAGAAATAACCGATCAGGACACCGGAAGACTGACACTGACGATGAAGCGACATGCAACCATTACCGGCAGACTGGCCTGTATTCTGATAGCAGCGGTCTTTGCGTGGGGCTGCGGCGATCAGCCGGACACTGCCCGCAAGCCAAAGGTGGTCCGGAAAAAAATTACCGTTGCCGCAAAATCCCCGTCGACGGCGCGCAAAAAGCAGTCACGGCCGGCAGTGGGGAAAGCATCTGCCCCCAGGCCCAGGGCCGATATTGCCAAGGCAAGTCCGCCGCGCAGCGAAACGGCTTCGCCATCGGTTTCTTCCGGCAAGGTCGACGCTATTTCCCAGAAAGGGTTGCGCCCGAAGTCCGACATTGCCCGCCAGCCGGTACCCGCTCAATCTCCAGGTGCGGTTGCCAGCAAACCCGCGCCGCCGGTGTTGCAGGAGGGCGACACGGCAGCTCTGCAGGCGGCCGAATCGGTGAAGACCGCTTTGCAACCCAGGTCGGAACCGTCCGAAGGCAGACCCGGGGCAACTCCGGCCGCAGCTAAAAAGGAACCGGAAAAGAAACAACCGGCCGAAAAAGAGAAGCCACCTGACATAAAGAAGCCGGGTGCCAAAAAGAAAGGGCCGCCGCCGGCCTATAATCCAGCAGGAAAAACCGACCCGTTTACTCCGCTGTTTCAGGAAAAGCCCTTGCTGCCTACAAAGCCGACTCCCAGGCGGCGCATCCCGCGGACTCCGCTGGAAAAGATATCCCTGAGCCAGCTGAAGTTAACGGCGATCATCCTGGCCCCCAGCGGTAACCGGGCACTGGTGCAGGAGGCCTCGGGAAAGGGTTATGTCATCCGAAACGGGACCTACATTGGCCTGGATGGCGGAAAAGTGGTCGACATCGAAAAGGGCCGCGTAGTTATCGAAGAAGAAATCGAAGATATTGTCGGGAAACTGACCAAGCGCAAGCAGGAGCTTAAACTTGCGAAACCAGTCGGAGAAAAATAACATGATGAAACCCAACAACCGTATCCGAAACAGTGCCTTGCTGATCATGCTTGCCATCCTGGCGATGATGATGGCCGCTGCCTGTGCTTCCCAGAAGTCCGTCCAGCAGGACCGGCTGGAGAGCAGCGCCGCATCTGCCGGCAGCAAACAGATTACCGAGGTAATTGCAACCGAAGATGCGGGATCCTATCTGGTTCTGGTGAAGGGAAACCGTCAGTTGACCTACACTTCGGTAAAACAGAACCTGCCGCTGGGAGTGTTGTTTTATTTTCCCGAGACCGGAATCGATCCGGGTATCATGGCCTCGATCGCAGCGGACAACGATATCGTGGAATCGGTCGAAACCTCGCTGGTCAGTGAAACCCAGGACATGTCCCGAATATTGATTTCCCTGAAAAAAGACACCCCCTATGAGGTGACGCCTGAAGGAACGGGCATCCGCATCGCCTTTGCCAAACCCGCGGGAGCTATAGATTCGCAAGCCGGCGCCGAACCGGCAGCCGCGGTCCCGGCGACGGCAACGCTTGCCGCCGGTGTTGCGAGCAAATTAAAGGGGGTGTATGCCGTCAAGTCGGAAAACCAGACCCGGGTAACCATAAGCGCGGACGGTGCCGTAAAAGACTACAAAAGTTTCGTGCTTGACAACCCGCCTCGAATCGTCTTCGACATTTCCGGGCTTCAGAGCCCCTACAAGGGGCAGCAGGTGCTGAAAGTCAACACTCCGTGGGTCGCAAAAGTGCGCCATCAGGGTTATCCGGACAAGGTTCGCGTTGTGCTCGACACCAAAAAGCCGTATCTAAAGACCTTCACCGCCGTGCCTGTCGAAGACGGGTTGATGATTCTGGTCGCTGAAGACAAGCAGGCGGCAACAACCCCGGCGCGCCCGCAGGTCAGGGCTGCCGAAGCACCTTCAGATCAGCAGGTGGCCAGCGAAGTCGCCCCGGCGCCAGCGCCACCGGAAATCGCGCCGGAAGCGGCGCCGCCCGCAATCGGATCTGCAGATGCCGAAAGGCCCGCATGGCTCAACCGCCTCGATTTTCGCAGCGAAGAGGCCGGAAAGTCCACCATCATTGTCGGTACCACCCGGCCGGTTCGATACGACCTGGATGAAAAGGGCGAAAAACTGCTTCAGCTCAGGCTCTACAACACGCATCTTCCCGAGTATCGCAAGCGCCCCTTGATCACTACGAGATTTGAAAGCGCGGCCAACCGTATCACCCCGCTTCAGACCGATGCGATGAAAGACACCTCCATCGTGGCGATCGAACTGCGCGAGGCAGTTGCTTACAAGGTGGAACAAAAGGACGATACCTTGTTGATCCGGTTGGAAGCCTCCGCCATTCCTCCCAAACCACTGGAGCAGGCGGGGCTGCCTTCCTGGAAAAAAGTGATGACGGAAACCGATGCCGGTGCCGCGCCCCAGGAGGTTGAGGGTAGACCGTCGGCGGCAGCCGTTGCAGCGACGCAGCCGGCTGATGCCGGTGTGGAGCAAACCCAAGCAGTGCCGCTGCCCCTGCCGGTTCCGGCGCCTGTTGCTGCGGCTACCCCCACGGCAGCCGCAGGCGCTCCCACCCAGCTTCCTGCAGCGATGCATTCGGAGCTCCCGCCAACAGCACCAGTGCCGGCCTATGAATCGATGGTGGGAGATGTCGAGGAGGAAAGGCGGATATACACGGGAGAGAAGATTGCCCTCGATTTTTTCGACACCGATGTCAAAAATGTGTTCCGAATTCTGCAGGACATCAGCGGTAAGAACTTTGCCATCGACAGAAACGTCACCGGCCGGGTGACCCTGGCGTTTGACAAGCCGGTTCCCTGGGACCAGGTCCTCGATCTGGTCTTGAAGATGAACCAGCTGGGCATGGTATACGAGGGTGACATTGTCCGCATCGGCACCGTGAAAACCCTGACAGCAGAGGCAAAGGAGCGCCAGCAAAGAATACAAGCCGAACGAGCCGCCAAGAAGGCCATCAAGGATCTGGAACCGCTGGTCACCGAGTACATACCGATCAGCTACTCCAGTGCCAACTCGGAAATAAAGCCGCACATCACCCCGGTGTTGACCAAAGATCGGGGGAAAATCAGCGTCGATTCACGCAACAATCAGTTGATCGTCACCGACACGGCGGACAAAATCGCCAAGATCAAGGAGATTGTGGCGCGAATCGACACGGTGACGCCCCAGGTAATCATCGAAGCCAAGGTGGTGGAGGTCAACAATGAATTCGAGATGGAGCTCGGGATCGAATGGGATATGGATTGGGGCCCGATCAGCATCAACGGAAATGAGCTCAATGTCACCTCTGCAATGAACTTTCCTTCGGAGGCCGGCTCCACGGTCGGTATCGGTTTTCAAAAAATGGGCGGAAACGTCGGTTTCGTTCTCAATGCCCAGCTAAACGCGGTGGAGGCCAACAAGAAGGGGCGGATCATTACCGCACCGAAAATCGTCACCCTCGACAACAAAAAGGCCAAGATCAAGCAGGGCATCGAATGGCCTTACCTGGAGCGTGACTCGGCCGGCAACGCCACGGTACGCTTCAAAAACATCGATCTGCTGCTGGAAGTCACACCGAGTGTGACACCGGATGATCGCATCCTGATGAAGATTTTTCTCACCAAAAACGACATCGCCACCATCACCCTGGGCGTACCCTCTCTGAACACCAACGAAGCCCAGACGGAGCTGCTGGTCAATGACGGCGACACGATTGTCATCGGTGGGATCATCAAGAAAAACGAACAGGATTCGGTCACCGGGTGGCCGGGCCTCAAGGATGTGCCGCTGCTGGGTTGGTTGTTCAAGAACCAAAAGATCACCGACACGGCCAACGAGCTGCTGATTTTTATCACCCCCCGCATCGTGCAGCTGGAGCAGCGTCACTTACTGTAGCCGTCGATCTCCGAGAAACAGCAAAAGCCCGTGCAGCCGGATACCGGCCACGGGCTTTTGCTGTTGTTGCCGTCAAGCCATCGCCTGAATCGTGTCTGCGCGGGGCTTAAAAAATCCGGCCAATGCCGCTGCGCTCGTGTCTGACGGACGAACCGTCACCGAACATGCTTCAACTGCTCTAGCACCCGTTTGGATTCACGGCCGATGTCCGTGTCCGGCCTCAGAGTGGCAACTCTTCCGAAAGCCTCCTTGGCATTGCGGTAGTTTCGCAGCTTCAGGTAGGCCCGGCCGAGATCGAAATGAGCCTGGGCAAAATCCGGGGATATATCCACGGCGCCGGACAGAGCCGCAACGGCTTCACCGTTGCGGCCGGTGGCCAAATATGTCAGGCCCAACCCCCACAGCGCCTGGCTGAAATTGGGCTCCATCTTCAGGGCCTTCTTGAAGTACTGCTCTGCTACCGAATATTGTTTCTTGCCATAATAGGCGCGACCGAGGTTGTACTGCGGGAAGTGGGGGGTGGCATAGAGCAGATCTCCGGAAAGTGCGCTGAATACCTCGATGGCCTTGTCCCACTCCTTCATCGTCAGATAGACGGCACCGAGATTGTTTCGGGCCACCGCATAATCCGGCTTCAATTCGAGGGCTTTTTCAAAGTGTTCGATCGACCGATCGTAGGACTCTTTCAGGAAATAGACTTGTCCGATGTAATTTTGCAGTATGTGATCGTCCGGATAGAGTTTTTCTGCATCCAGCAGGTGCTTCAGCGCCAATGTATAGTTGCCGGCAAGCATGTACTGCTTTCCCAGTTCCCTTTCGGCCTTGCTCTGTCTGATCAGCTGCTCTTTGCTGGGGCCGCAGGAGGCGACCACCAGGAGGACCAGCATGCAGGCCGTAAAAAGCTTTAACCAAGATCTCATGGATCACCCTCCAGGCAGGCAACCGACCCGCTGCGCGCAGCACGGCGGTCGCCATCGTCATATCTTCTGTTTTTTCAGTTTCAGCCGTCCGGCAATTTCATCTGCCATCCGCTGTACGAATTTTTCCAGGTCATTGCCGTGAAGCGGCTTTCCCGGTGCCGGCACCTTCGACAGATCCGGGGGGTGCACCAGCATCGGGGTATTGATTAAGGCCCGGTCGGGGCTGATTTCGAACTCGGGCGGAAACTGCTGCTCGAAGTACATCTGCTGAAAGCCGGCGAATTTCAGGGCATGGGCGGTGGAGTCGAGGACGGCAACCTCCCGGCTGCTTAGGTATCCTTGCCGGACGGCTGCAGCCAGCCCCGCCAGTGATTCGCCACCATGAGTGCAGGCGATGTGACCGTTCCGGTTGGCCTTCAGCTGCCAGTCCATGATGGCCTGTTCCTCGACCTCGACGAAAAAGACCCGTTGCCGCCCGGCCAGCCGATCGTATTGTTCCACCAGGCGTATTACCCGGGGCATCGACACCGGGTTGCCGATCATAGCGGCCTGGGCCACACTTGGCTTCACGGCTACCGGTGAGAACCGGCGCCGGGCGGCATCCGTTTGCTGGTAATACCGGTAAACCGGGTTGGCATGCCGGGATTGAACCCCGATGATTTTCGGCAGTTCGCCAATGATGCCGGTTTGGTAAAACTTGAGAAAACCGCTCATTACCGCGGTCAGATTTCCGGCGTTGCCCACCGGAATTACAACGGCCTTGTGCTGCAGCTCGTATTCCAGGTCCTGGCAGATTTCGTATGCAAACGATTCCTGGCCTAAAATGCGCCAGGCGTTCTTGGAGTTGAGCAGTGCCACGGGATACTGCTCCGACAGTCGCTCGACTACTTTCATGCAGTCGTCGAAAACACCCGGTATTTCGAATACAGCCGCACCGCTTCCAAGCGGCTGCGAGAGCTGCTGGGGGGTCACCTTCTTGTGCGGAAGCAGCACAGCGGATTTGACGTGCGGGTGCAGATAAGCAGCGTATAGGGCCGCGGCGGCCGATGTGTCCCCGGTGGAGGCGCAGACCGCCAGCACGTTGGAAGCCAAGTTCTGATCGATCAGGTAGTGAATGTAGCTCAGCGCACTGGCCATTCCGCGATCCTTGAAGGAGGCGCTGGGATTCTGCCCGTCATTTTTGAAAAAAAACTGCAGACCGATTTGCTCCTGAAGGTTGGCATTGACTTCTATCATCGGCGTGTGCCCCTCTCCGAGATAGACAACTGCTTCCAGGGGGATGACAGGGCCGATAAACTCGTGGTAGCGGTAAATGCCTTTCAATGCTGGCACGTTCAGCATCTTGCGGTAGTCAAAGAGACGATGCCACAGGGCGGGCGGCCGGTCGAGCAGCTGCTGGAATTTTTGATCGTGCAGCAGCAAAACCTGGCCGCAGTTGGGGCAGGTGTATAGCAGTTGCGCGATGCCGAATTCTTCGCGGCAGTCCAGACAACGGTATACCAGCTTGCCGCCGGGCGCGGGAAGAAGATGCGGACGAATTTCTTCTGGAAATGCTGATAGTTTCACGGCTGGATAATCTCTATATTTCCCATGAACGGTTGCAGCACCTCGGGAACCAGAACCGATCCGTCCGGTTGCTGGAAGTTTTCCAGTATAGCCGCTACCGTTCGTCCGACTGCCAGCCCGGAGCCGTTTAGTGTGTGCACCAGCTCGGTCTTGTTGGTCGCTTTGCGGCGGAAGCGGATATCGGCGCGGCGAGCCTGGAAGCTTTCACAGTTCGAGCAGGAGGAAATTTCCCGGTACACCCCCTGAGCCGGCATCCACACCTCTATGTCATAGGTTTTGGCAGCGGAAAACCCCAGGTCACCGGTACACAGGCTCACAACCCGGTACGCAAGCCCCAGGCGCTGTAGAACCGTTTCCGCATCGACGAGCATCTTCTCCAGCTCGTTGTAGGAAGACTCCGGTAGGGCGAATTTGACCATCTCCACCTTGTTGAATTGATGCTGGCGTATCAACCCCCGGGTGTCTTTACCGTATGAGCCGGCCTCAGATCGAAAACACGGGGTATAGGCGGTGTAATAAATGGGCAACTGGTCCTCGCTGAGGATTTCTCCCTGGTGGATGTTGGTCAGTGGAACTTCGGCAGTGGGTACCATAAAGTAATCCCAGCCTTCCAGCTTGAATAGGTCTTCCTCAAATTTGGGAAGCTGCCCGGTGTGGGTGATCGTCTGCCGGTTTACCACAAATGGCGGCAGGACCTCCTGGTAGCCATGTTCGCCAGTGTGCAGGTTGAGCATAAAGTTGATCAGCGCCCTTTCCAGTGCAGCGCCGTGGCCGAAGTAAAGTGGAAACCGCGCCCCGGTGATCTTGGCGGCTCTTTCAAAGTCGAGTATGCCAAGTTTGCTGCCGATGGTCCAATGCGGCAGGGGTTGGAAGTCGAATTCCGGAGGGCTTCCCACCTGCCTGAGCAAGGGGTTGTCGTGCTCATCTTTGCCGACGGGTACGGATTCGTGCGGCAGGTTTGGAATCTCCAGCAGAAAATCGGACACTTCTTTTTCCACATCCGCCAGGGTTTTGTCCAGTGCTTTGATGCTGCCGGAAACTTTGCGCATATCCAAAACCAGTTTTTCGGTATCTTTACCGGCCTTTTTCAATTCGGCGATTCGATCCGACACACTGTTGCGGCGGTGCCGCAGTTCTTCGATCTCCTGCAGCATTTTCCTGCGACTGCCGTCGATTTTCTCAAACGAGTCCAGATTAATGGCAGCACCGCGATCCTCCATGGCTTTGCGAACATCTTTCAAATTCTGTCTAAGGAACTTGATTTCCAGCATTTCGATTCCTATATTTAGATTTAATTTATTATCCTGTTGTAGACCTTCGGCATGCTGCTGACGGTAGAGAAAACAGACACCATCTGAGTCCACAGAACACGGTCGATCGGGATCTGAGGAGACCGTCAGGCGGCGGGTGACGGCGGTCATCGGCAGTCGCGGGCGAAAAAACGCCCAAAAAATTACCATGGAGGCCGGGATTCGTCAATGATTAATGCGCCCGGAGGCGGATCGGCTTTGCGGCCATATCCGGCAACCGTGTATGCGGCGGCGGTGAAAACGCCGATCTTGCGAAGTTTAGACCGGAGTGAAGAAAGAGACATCAACAAGGGAGAGCTATGATGGAGGACGCCCAGAAAACGAAGGCCGACATCCGCAGTGAAATGGCTGCCCAGATTGGAAAGCTTTCAGCGGCGGAGTTAAAAGAGAAAACCAGCGATATTGAAAACCGTCTTTTCGAATTTGCCAACTTTCTGGAATCCAAAATCGTTCTGCTGTACGTCAGCGGTGCCAACGAGGTAAATTCGGAAGCGGTCATCAAACGTGCCTTCGAGCATAACAAGATCGTTGTTCTGCCGAAAAGCAACGGGTCCAAAAGCATCTCGCTGTACAAAATCGATGAATACCCGAAAGGGATGCGTTCCGGAGCGGACGGGAAACTCGAGCCGAACCCGGACAAATGCCGGAAGGTGCCCATGGACTGCATAGACATTGCCATTATACCCGGAGTCGCCTTTGACGAAAAAGGCGGCAGGGTGGGCCCGGGTGACGGGTTTTATGACCGCTTGATTCCCCACCTGCCGATCACCACTCGTAAAGTCGCTCTGGCCCTCGACAATCAAGTGTTGCTGCAGGTGCCCACCGAATCCCATGATAAACAGGTGGACATTATCATCACCGAAAAACGAATCATCTACAAGATATAGTTTGCCCGCAACTCTCACAGCGGGTGGCCGGTGCGCAGCTGAACGGCTCTGCGCGAATGATCCCCTGACGAAAGGCATCTTTCGCAAATCTTACCGTCGACTCCTTTCGATCTGTCCTGCCGCAGGAAGACCCTTGTGTGTCTTGACGCTTGCAGGCGGAATTGATAACAATTCCGTATGGCAACAGAGCCGATAAAATACAAGCGCCATCGCGAAGAGATGGTCCGGAGACAAATAGAGGCTCGCGGAGTTTCAGACCAAAGAGTGCTGGCGGCGATGCGGAAAATACCCCGTCAACTGTTCGTCAGTGAAGCACTGCGGGATCAGGCATACGGGGATTTCCCCCTGCCCATCGGAGAACAGCAGACCATCTCCCAGCCGTTCATCGTGGCGGAAATGACCCAGGCGTTGCAGCTCACCGAAAACGATCGGGTGCTGGAAATTGGAACCGGCTCGGGGTACCAGACGGCCATTCTGGCCGAAATTGCCTACCGCGTGTTTACCGTTGAGCGCATTCACGCACTGCTGGTCAAGGCCCGCCAGCTGTTTGACAAATTGCAGTATCACAATATTGTCACCCGGTTGGGCGACGGCACGGCCGGCTGGGCAGAAGAAGGTCCATTCGATGCAATCATGGTGACCGCAGGCGCTCCGAGAATTCCGGAAAAACTGGTTGCCCAGCTGGCAGCCGGGGGACGCCTGGTGGTGCCGGTCGGTGACCAGCACTCCCAGGAACTCTTCAAGATTTATCGCGACGAGCACGGCATCCGCAAAACCAACTTGGGTGGCTGCCGCTTTGTGAAACTGGTCGGCGAATATGGCTGGGGTGAAAAATAAATGCTCCGCAAACTTTACTCCTGGGTTCTGCATTGGGCGGAACCCCCTTACGGCACTTGGGCACTGTTTCTGCTCGCCTTCTGCGAGTCTTCCTTTTTCCCCATCCCTCCGGACATTCTGCTGATCGCCCTGTCGATCGCCCTGCCGCGCAAATCGTTGGTCTACGCCTGGGTCTGCTCAGCCGGATCGGTTCTCGGTGGGTGCTTTGGTTATCTTATCGGGTGGCAGTTCATGCAGGCGATCGGTGATCGAATCATCAGCTTTTACGGTCTGGCCGACAAGTTCGATGCGATTGAAACCCTCTATCAAACCTACGATGCGTGGGCCATCGGCATTGCCGGTTTCACGCCGATTCCCTACAAGGTATTCACCATTTCTGCCGGGGCTTTTCAGATTAATTTTGCCGTGTTCTTTCTGGCTTCTCTGGTTTCGCGTTCCGCGAGGTTTTTCCTGGTGGGCGGAACGATTTACCTCTTCGGTCCCAAAATTCAACCCTTCATCGAACGGTATTTCAATATCCTGGCGGTTGCGTTTACCGTGCTGCTCATTGCCGGGTTTATTTTGATCAAGCAGTTCTTTCAATAACCCGCTTGCAGTTCTGCCGGACCGGCTGTGACGGTCCATGAAACGCGGGCAATGGCGGGGTGCGGGACGCAGGGCGTTCAGCCAGAATAGGTTTCCAGCAGATACTGTGCGAAAGCCTGTGCCGGAGGAGAGAGGCTGCGGTACTTGTGGTGGGTAAGGTAAAAAGATCGCTTCAGGTCGATGCCGTCGATCGGCAGCGCGATGAGGGTGCCGGCCTGCAGCTCTTCGGATACGGCAATCGGGGATATGATCGACAGGCCGATCCCGCTTTTTACGCCGCTGACCACGGCTTCGGTGCTTCCGAGTTCGGCGACCACGTGCAGATCTTCGAGCTGGTGGCCATTGGCTTTCAGACACGCGTTTAATGACTGAAGTGTTCCAGAGCCGGACTCGCGCAGGATGAACCGTTCTCCGATCAGCATTTCCAGGGTGATATGCGAGCTTCCGGACAAAGGGTGGGCCGGGGGTAGAATCAGGCGCATTTCATCCTCCAGCAGCACTTTCTGCCGGATGGGTCGATCCGCCAGCCGGGCGCCCACCACTCCGATCTCCAATTCTCCGGTGAGGATGTCTCCAACAATCTCGACGGTGTCGCCCACCTTCATCGCAGGATATACATCTGGATGCCGTTGCAGGAAACTGCCGATCGCCTGCGGCAGTATGTAGCCGCCGGGAATGGTGCTGCCGCCCACCGCCAGGTTACCGCTGATCTGCTCTTTGAAGCGACTGATGGCGGTTTCAACCTCATCGCGCAGGGCGCCCAACTTCAACGCGTATTCATACAGCAACTGGCCTTCTCGTGTGGGAACGGCCTCTTTGGCGAGGCGGTCGATCAAACGACAGCCGAAATGATTTTCCAGTTCTTTGATGTGACTGCTGACCGTGGGTTGGGTGAGGTGAACGAGCTTGCCGGCTTTGGAGAAGCTTCTTTGCTCTACAACTTTGCAAAATATGTGCAGCTGCCAAAGATCCATCAGGGTTGGGATTCTTTGAATTTGGCTTCGAGCTTGCGTAAAACGAACGCCGGGACCATACCTTCGATATTTCCGCCGAAACGGGCGGCTTCCTTGATAATCGACGAACTGGTGAAAATCCACCGCAGTCCGGTCATCAGAAAAACGGTCTGTATCTCACGGTTGAGCCGCCGGTTCATCAGTGCCATCTGGAATTCGTACTCGAAATCCGACACCGCACGCATGCCCCGCAATATGGCATGGGCCTTTCGCCGGGCGGCATAATCTACCAGCAGTCCGTCAAAGGTGTCGATTTCCGTGTTCGGCATTCCTTTCAGGCTCCGACTGAGCATATCGATGCGCTCCTCGACGGAGAACAGGGAGCTTTTGCCCGGGTTGTGAAGAATGGCGACAATGATCTTGTCGAACAGCTTCAGCCCCCGTTTTAGAATATCAAGATGGCCGTTGGTAACCGGGTCGAACGAACCCGGATAGATGGCAATTCGTTTCATGGCAGCGTTCCGATCTCGAGCCCAAATTCAAAAAACCAGCGCCCGGCCCCCGGCTGTTCCAAGGCAGTCAATGACGGGACCATCGTCACTGATGCAGCGGATTCATACCACAGCAACCAAAAATGAAACAAGGCTTTTTCCGTATTTCCTGGTGTCGGTGATGGTCAACCCTTCCGGCAGGGGTGACAGCCGCTCGGACGACGAGTGCTCTGCGACCATGCGTGCGGCGGGGGCCAGGAGGTGGCGTCGGTGCAGGTGCTGCAGGGTCGTCAATACGAGCCCGTGGTCGTAGGGAGGATCCAGAAACACCAGGTCGTAGGTCTGGTCTGCTGCAAGAAGGCAATCCAGGTTTCTGGTGATGTCCCACCGGATGACCGTTGATTGGCTTTCCAGCCGGCAATCCCGAACATTACGGGAAATCAAATCAACGGCATTTCGGCTGCGGTCGACGAAAACCGCTTTGCAGGCTCCTCTGCTGAGCGCCTCGATTCCCAGCGCCCCTGTGCCGGCAAAAAGATCGAGTACCACGGCCCCTTCGATGCTTCCGGAAAGTATGTTGAAGACGGCTTCCCGAAGCCGATCGGAGGTCGGCCTGAGGGCTGCTGCCCTTACAGGGCGCAATTTTTTTCCCCGGAGCTGTCCGCCGATGATGCGCAAATCAAGAATCCTGGCGAAAGCCGATCGTGCCGCGGCTCATTAGTCCTGCAGCTGTTTTATCTTCTTGTGGAGATAGCTTCTGCCAACGCCGATCGACTCGGCCGTTTTGGTTACGTTGTTTTCATTTTCGGCCAGCTTGCGGCGGATAAATTCCTGTTCAAATACTTTTTTGGCCTCCTTCAGATTGTTGAGGGTCAGCAGTGGCGACTCGACGATCGGGGTTTCCTTCAGCTGGACCGGATTGTAAGGGGCCGGAAGGTCTTCGGCTTCGATTACATCTTTTTCGACCATGATTGCCAGGCGTTCCACCAGATTTTTTAACTCTCGAACATTTCCCGGCCATGGGTAGCGCGAAAGAAGCGCCATCGCGCTCTCTGACACCTTTATAGCAGGCTTCTGGCTCTTCTTTGAAAATTCCTCCAGAAACGTCTCCACCAGCAGCGGCAGGTCGGCAATCCGGTCTCTGAGAGAAGGAACTTCGATAGGCACCACGTTCAACCGGAAGAAAAGGTCCTGGCGAAATCGCCCCTTTTCCATTTCTTCCCTGAGATCTTTGTTGGTGGCCGCAATCACTCTCACATTGACCGTTATGATTCGGCTGCCGCCGACCCGGTTGAATTTCTGTTCCTGCAGGACCCGCAGGATTTTTGATTGTGTTTTGAGGCTCATGTCCCCGATTTCGTCGAGAAAAATCGTTCCGTCGTTGGCGAGTTCAAATTTTCCCCTCATTTTGCCGGCGACGCCCGAGATGGCGCCCTTTTCATGGCCGAAGAGTTCGCTTTCGATCAATTCCTCAGGAATGGCGGCACAATTTACGGTAACCATCGGTTGAGAAGCTCTCTGGCTGAGCTGGTGGATGGTGCGGGCGACCAGCTCCTTTCCCGTGCCGTTTTCCCCTTTTATCAGAATCCAGGTGTCCGTTGGCGCGGCGACAGCGATCTGCTGCTTGAGTGCCTGCGTCGGGGGGCTGCTGCCGCTGATCGAGTTTTTTTCGATCATCTTTTTGCGCAGGTACTGGTTTTCTTCTTCGAGGCGTCGGAAGTGCAGGGCATTGTTGATCGTAACGATCACCTTGTCGATCGACAGCGGTTTTTCGATCAAATCGTAGGCCCCCAGCTTGGTTGCCTTGACAGCGGTTTCGATGGTTCCATGCCCGGTGATGATGATTACCTGAATCTGGGGGTTGTTTTTCCTGATTTCTTGCAGCGTGTCGATTCCATCGAGCCCCGGCATCCAGATGTCCAGCAGAACCAGGTCCGGGGTATCGCTCTCGATGAGCTTTAGCGCTTCATAACCATTGGATGCCGTTAGGATTTCAAAACCCTCATCGCTGAGCAGTCCTCCCAGAGACTGAAGGATAGAGGGTTCGTCATCAACGACTAAAACAGTGGGGAACATATCCTACTCCTTGAGTGTGCCGGGAATCCTTTCGTCGGGTCCGGCGTGCTGGAAGAAAAGGCGATGCGGATCGGGTATAATGCCTCGCAACAAAGCAGAAAAACAGTAAAAAATTAACATGCTGCCGGAGCGATGTCAATTGACGGGCGCTGATTTCGATCAGGCCATCAGCACTTGAACGGGCAGAAGTGGTGGAAACAATAGCCGCCGGCATTCCCATAGGGTCGATCTGTCTCCTGCAGGCACTGGGCGATCATTTCCTTTGATACATCTGCGTAGTCCGGACGATTTTCTTCCTCCTGTTTGCATTGCATGCATATCGGCGAGTGCGTATAAACCGACATGATCCGCTGCTCTTTCCGGTCGAATATGCGGCTGCAGCGGGAGCAGGTTTCCGCGCAGGCAAGATCTTTTTCCCATTTATCGTTCATTGCTGTCCTCCTGGTGACCTGATTGATTCGGCGCTTCCCGGTGCCCCCATATCCAGCTTGCTCCCGCTGCCTCGGCGCCTGCGCCGGCATTGGAGATGAGCTGACCGTGTTTGTCACCCGTCAAACGGGCAGTTCGATGACAAACCGGGCACCGCGCGGGCGATTGTCACGTACGCTGATAACGCCTCCATGATCGCCGATGATGGTACTTACAATTGTCAGGCCCAGCCCCATGCCGGCCTTCTTGGTGGAAAAGTTCGGTTCGAACAGGCGCGTTTTGTCCTCGTCCGAAACCCCGGAACCGTTGTCGGCCACCTCGATTCGTACCCGCTTGAGAATGGAATCGTGGGTAACCCTGATCTCGATTCGTCCGTCATCCTTGATGGCGGCGATGGCATTGTCGATCAGATTGATCATGGCCTGCTTGATCTGTTGTCGATCGAGGTTGAGAACCGGAATTCCATCCGATATGCGATTGCTGAATTCAATGGTTGGGTGCCCGTCCTTGTAGAGGGCCACGGTTTCCTTGATGATGGACGGCAGGCGGCAGGGCTTGGGATCTGCCGTCGGGAATTTGGCGAAGGCGGAAAATTCATTGACCAGGTTGCGGATCAGCTCCACCTGGTCGATGATCAGATGGATACACTCTTCGAAGATCGGGTCGGCGGTCTGCTTGCCGAATTTGCGCTTCAAACGCTGCGCCGACAAGGTAATGGGGGTCAGCGGGTTTTTGACTTCGTGAGCAATTCGGCGAGCGACTTCACGCCAGGCAACCATGCGCTGTGCTTTTTCCATCTCCGTCAAATCGTCGAAGACCATGACGATACCGATGTGGTTTCCGGCATCGTCGCTTAAAGCGTTGACGTGGACCAGAAAACTTCTCGGCCGGCCGCTGATGGTCAGACGCAGCGGCAGCTGAATCGCGTCGTTTCGTGACGATGACAGATCCTCTATGATTTCCCTGGCCAGGTGGTCATATTTTCCGGACAGCAGTTTTTCGTAGCCCTGATTGAGGATATCGTCCGCTGACAGGTCGAGCATTTTTTCGGCCGATTTGTTGATCGTGGTCACGATGCCCTGTGCGTCCAGGGTGATTACGCCTGCTGAGACGTTTTTGAGAACGACTTCCATGTACTGACGTTTTTCTTCGATCTCGACATTTTGCTGCTGCAGCATCAACGCCGACAGTTCCAGCTGTTCTCGGCTGACCCGCAGATCTCGCGTCATTTTGTTGAAAGACTCCACCAGACTGCCGATCTCATCATCGGCCACCGGGTCGATGGTAAAGCTCAGCTCACCTTCTGCCACCCGCCGGGTGCCTTCCGCCAGCTCCTTTATGGGGATGCTGATCGAGCGCGCCAGGTAGAAGCCGAACCAGATGGCACAAAACAACACCAGCAGGGCCACGATCGACAATACGATGTAATAGGTCGTCTGGATCGGTTTTTTCAGCAGCTTGATTTGCTGGTACTCCTCGAACCCGCGAGAAATCGATTTCATGTTTTGCGACAAATCCGGAGCAAGGATGTTCGACAGCACCACAAATCCCTCTAGCTGGTTTCGGTCCGCGCCGAATGGGACCGTGCCGATGGTGCGAACCAGCTCGCCCTTGCTGACGAATATCGATTCGGCCCACACGCTATCGGGCACAATGTCCTGCATCAGTTTATCGGCGGAAACCACATCCAGTGGTCGATTGTTCAGCTGCTCGGAAACGGCAAAGGTCATGCGCCGGGCATTGATGTCGTAAACTTCCACCGCATCGAGGTTGAACTCCCGTTGAACGACCCGGATATATCGCGAAAGGTCGTTGAGGTTTTTCGGATCCATCAGGTTCTTCTTTATGATCTGATAGCTTGTTCGCTCCAGATAGAACTGATGGTTTTCTCCCAGGCGACGGTAAATGCTTCTGCCGACCGTCAGGGAATTCTCCAGTGCCGCTTCCACCGGTACGTTGAACCAGAAGTCGATACTGGTGGTGATGAAACTGATCGAAAAGAAAAACAGCACGATCGTTGGCAACAGGGTAAGGGCAATAAAGGCCACGACCAGCCGTGTGCGCAGTTTGGCCCCCATTACCCGGCGTTTTCTTTCGTAAAGGAGTTTGACCAGGTTCCGGAAGACCAGAAAAATGAGCAAAATGAGCAGCAGCAGGTTGATGTTGATCAGGATGAACATCAATATCGTGTTGGAGACCGGGATTTCAGTCCCGAAATGGATGATCCGGAATTCGGCAAAGGTCAGAAGGGCGACGACCAGCGTGATGACGATGATCAGCACGCCTTCTCGTTTACGCCGCGCAGCGTCCTTTGCAGCAGCGCTGGAGGGTGAGTTGCGGGATTGGTCTTTGTTCATCTGAAGGTCCTGAGACCATTCGGGCGACCGAGCGACCGCCGGGTTGTCGCCGATAAATATTTAAAAAATGAAATCGATGGTATACCAGTCCGTTTCAAAATCCCAAAGGGAGACGAAGAAAAGGACGTAGTGCATTTTCCACGGCAGGGTCGTCTTGCTCATTTCGGCCATGGTCCGGATTTGATATTGTCCGCCTTTGTTCAGCCCCTCAAGCGGATAGACTATCAGTCCGTCGATTTCCGTCATGTACCGCTGGGCCTCCTGAAAAGACTGCGTCAGGATCGGCTGCTCGCCTTTCCAGGGGCGGGTAACGGTAAACTCTTTCTTCAGATTGTCGTAGCGGATCGAATTGGTGATCTTCAGGTCGGCGAGCTCCTTGTCGAACCACAAACTGCGCACACGATGCAAAGACACGTAATAAGAGAACGTTGCCGGTACGCCACTGAGGATGGCTTCCTGCATCTTTTCGGTAAAGGCGCCTTGCAGCTTCAAATACAACAGCAGGTTGTCGCGGGTGTTGGAAACGGTGATGCGGGTCAGCCTGGCGTCCTGGGCGAAGACGACGGCCTCGAGCAAAAGAAACACGCCGAGAAAGACGGCGAGCCATTTCCGTTTCGATATAGAAGACATGTGGTGAATCAGTTCGTGATGGTCTGGTTGGGCCAGGCACTCATTGCAGTGGCGTTTACCGCACTAATCTCTAAATATATCGTCAAGTTATTTAATTTGCAACGCTTTTTGGCGAGTCGAGGGAAAGCCCGTTCTGACGGGGTACGGCGCGGGTCTCCCACAAGGCTTTCTGGGAGAAGAATCTTTCAAGGAAAGCGTGATTGAATTGGTGGCCGGATCGGGAAACGATCAGATGGCCGAGGATCGGCATGCCGAGAAGCGAAAAATCACCAAGACAATCCAGCACCTTATGTCGAACAAATTCGTCCGGATAGCGCAGGCCGTCCTGGTTGACGATCTGGTCTTTGTCGATGACGACCGCATTGTCTAATGATCCGCCCTGAGCCAATCCGTAGCGTTTGAGATATTCCACTTCGTGCAGAAATCCGAACGTTCTGGCATTGCTGATTTCAGAAGCGAAGGCTTCGTCGGTCACATCAAGATCAAAGTCCTGTTTGCCGATAAGCGGGTTTTTGAATTCAATGCTGCAGGTGATCCGAAACGAATCGGCAGGATGGACGGTTACCGATTTTTCGCCTTCTCTCAACTCGATCTTGTCTCGAAGCACGAAATAGTGCCGGGCAACTTCCTGGTTTTGAATTCCCGCTTCGACGATCATCCGGGTAAAGGGGCCCGCACTGCCGTCCATCACCGGCACCTCATAGGCATCCAGTTCCACAAGTGCGTTATCGATGGAAAGACCGGCAAAGGTTGCCATCAGATGTTCGATAGTAGAGACGATGCAGCCATCGCTGCCGATAACCGTCGCCAGGCTGGTGTCAACCACCCGATTGAATTGCGCCGTTACGTCCGGGGTGCCGGGCAGGTCAACCCTTCTGAACTTGATCCCATGATTGACCGGTGCCGGCAAAATGGTCATGCGCACTTTTTTGCCGGAATGCAGACCGACGCCTGCACAGCGCACCGGTTTTTTGACGGTTCTTTGTTCAAAATGCATATGCAACAATCCTCACGCGGTTGACGAGCCGCACCGCTTTTGCCTGCCCGCCCTCCAGTATGCCCGGCATGTGGGTCCGCTGTCAAGATCGGCAGGACCGCTCGCCCGAATTTTTCATAAATCGTCAAAAAAGACAAGCAAAATTCAATAGGTTGCACCGGCTTCCCGATTTTGGCCAGTGCGCGAAAAACCGATTGTTCGGGGGTCGATGATCTGGTATAACCGATAGTCATCTGTTTGGTTTCCTATTATAACCAGTAGGTTATGATCGACTAGTCGTGATCGGCCCCGATGAACCCGTTTTCGTTTTAAGGCCTAGAATAAGTCGACAGCTAAGGGTGTCAAGCCCGGGAGACAAACCGTGCTCGCCAGAGTACTCAGCAGCGCTGTCATCGGTATCGACGGATGCCTGGTTGAGGTCGAAGTCGACATCATTCAGGGGCTGCCTGCCTTTACCATCGTGGGACTGCCGGAAACCACCGTCAAAGAAAGCAAAGAACGGGTCAAGTCCGCCATCGGCAACAGCGGCTACCCGTTTCCTGCCGATCGCATAACGGTAAACCTGGCCCCGGCGGATATAAAGAAAGAGGGAACGGCTTTCGATTTGCCGATCGCGTTGGGGATACTGGCGGCCACCGGCATCTTTGCCCGTGAAAGACTGTCTGCGCATTTGTGCATGGGTGAGCTTTCACTGGATGGACGGGTCAAGCCTGTCCACGGAACCCTGCCCATGGCCCTTGCAGCCAGAGCTGCAGGCTACAGCGGCGTTTTTGTTCCGGCTGAAAACGCACGCGAGGTTGCCTTTGTCGAAGGAATCGAGGCATATCCGGTGAAAAACCTGTCGCAACTGGTGGAGTTTTTGCGGGGCAGGGTGGAACTTTTACCGGCCCGAACCGACGGCAAGAAGCTCTTTGACTCAAACGGCGGGTATCCGGTCGATTTTTCTGAAGTGATGGGGCAGGAGCATGTCAAGCGGGCACTGGAGGTGGCGGCTGCCGGCGGGCACAACCTGCTAATGGTCGGCCCGCCGGGTGCTGGCAAAACCATGCTGGCAAGGCGATTGCCGACCGTTCTGCCGTCCATCTCGTTCGAGGAAGCGATCGAAACCACCAAGGTATTCAGTGTGGCCGGCTTGGTGGACAGACGACAGCCGTTGATTACCGCCCGCCCGTTTAGAAATCCGCACCATACCATTTCCGATGCGGGTCTGATCGGAGGGGGTCACATTCCGCGGCCGGGAGAGGTGAGTCTGGCACACAACGGCGTTTTGTTTTTGGATGAGCTGCTGGAATTCAAAAAGCACGTGCTGGAGGCGCTGCGCCAGCCGCTGGAAGATCAGAGCGTCACCATTTCGCGGGCGGCGTCCACCATCACCTATCCCGCCAGTTTTATGCTGGTGGGGGCGATGAATCCCTGCCCGTGCGGGTATTATGCAGATTCCAAACACGAATGCCGCTGCAGCTGGCCACAGATCCAGCGGTACCGATCGAAAATATCCGGACCGCTGATGGATCGGATCGACATTCATGTGGAGGTGCCGGCCGTACCTTACAAGGACCTGGCAGCCGAAAGCCCCAACGAATCCTCAGGGAAGATCAAGGCCCGCGTCCATGCAGCCCGCAGGGTTCAGGCCAACCGGTTCAAACGCTCTCGGATCCACGCAAATGCGCAGATGAAAAACCGCCACGTCCGCCAACACTGTCGAATCGATTCTGCGGCCCACGCGCTGCTGGAAACTGCCATTGACCGGTTGGGACTTTCCGCCCGTGCTCACAACCGCATCCTGAAAATCTCCCGCACCATCGCCGATTTGGATACCAGGCGGGAAATCGAAGTTGAACACGTTTCGGAAGCCGTCCAGTACCGCACGTTGGATCGCGGCCAGGCGATTGCCTAAACGCGCCTATCGTTGGGCGAGGATCGCCTTGGCGGGAATCAGGCCGGTGGCGCTGGCCGAAACGATGTTTCCGGCAACTCCCGGGCCATCGCCGGCAACGTACATGCCCTTGACTGCGGTTTCTAAATGGTCGCCGGTTTCGACCTGGGTGGCGAAAAACTTGATTTCCGGCGCGTACAGGAGGGTTTCGTCATTGGCAACGCCGGGGATGACGTTGTTGAGTTTATCCAGTCCTTCGATGATGTTGGTCAGGATCCTTTCGGGCAGCGCCATGGCAATATCCCCGCATACTACGTCGGTGAGGCTCGGCTGGATATAGCCCTTCTGAACCCGGTGCCAGGTGCTGCGTCGGCCGCGTTTCAAGTCCCCGAAACGCTGCAGAATCGGCTTTCCGCCGCCGATCAGCGATGCCAGGTTGCCGATCGATTCGCCGTAGGCCTGGTTGTCGGTTACCGGTTCCGTGAGAACCACCTTGGACAAAAAGGCGAAATTGGTGTTGTCCGATTTCCGGTTGCGGTAGGCATGGCCGTTGACGCAGACAAAACCGCTGTAATTCTCCTGGGTGACGAATCCGCCCTTGTTGGTACAAAAAGTGCGAGTCAAATCGTCGTATTTGCCGGTTTGTATGAAAAACGTTGGATCGTAGATGATATCGCAGATATCCTGCATGATGTCGTTGTGCACTTCAACCCGTACGCCGACTTCAATGCCGCGCTGGCTGAGGCCGATTCCATATTTTTGTGCCAGACCACCGACCCAGTTGGCGCCGGCGCGGCCCGGCGCCAGGATGACGTTGCCGGCCTCGTAGTGTTTGCGGTTGGTGATCACACCGCACACCCTGCCGCTTTTCACGACTACATCGCGCACTTCTTCCGAGGTGTGCATTACCACGTTGCGGGATCGGATGTGATCGCTCATTGCGGAAATGTGGCTGGGCAATGTGTCGCTGCCGAGGTGTTTCTGGCGGATGATCAACAGGTCAATCCCGTGCATCTTGGCTTTTTTGCGGATCTGTCTGGCAGCGTCCATGGAAGACGGATACACCGGGCCGTCCATGCCGAAGCGGTTGAAGATCGTTTCGGTTTCCTCTATCAAGGCCCGGGCTTCGGATTCCGGCAAGAACTGGGTCAAGTCGGTTTTCCCCAGCTTGTGGATGTAATTGAGCTTTCCGTCCGAGAAGAGTCCGGCGCCGCCGATTCCGGACAAGATGTTGCACGGGCGGCATTGGACGCACTGGTGGGTGCTGTTCATCGGGCAGCAGCGCTTTAACGGGCCTTTGCCTTTTTCGATCAACAGGATGCGGCAGTCGGAGTGCTCACTGAGATGATAGGCCGCAAACAGTCCCGCCGGTCCGCCGCCGACGATGATCACGTCGTATTGCTGGCTATGGGTCGATTCGGGTACCATAGGGGTAACGCTAGTATTTTAGACCTCTACCGCAATGCAATCAATAACTTTCTCGCCTGGACCGGTTTTTGTTCGAGCCCGTCGGGGTTATACGGGAAAACGGATGCCGGGCCCAGACAACCTTACAGGGAGGTGTTGCATGGAAAAAAGCGGTCATGTTGACTATTATCTGCTCGACGAGCTGTTGACCGCTGAGGAGCGTGACATTCGGGATGCGGTCCGAATATTCGTAGAGCGCCACTGCCTGTCGATCATCGCCGATCACTTCGACAAGGCAACCTTCCCCATGCAGCTGATACCGCGCATGGCCAAGATGGGGCTTTTCGGAATACACGTGAACGGTTACGGCTGCAAGCAGCGCGGAGAAACCGCATATGGCCTCATCTGTCAAGAGTTGGGCCGTTGTGACAGTGGTTTGCGGGCACTTTTTTCGGTTCAGAACTCCCTGGCGATGTATCCGATCTACCATTTCGGTTCAGAGGAGCAGAAAGAAAAGTGGCTGCCGCCAATGGCGCGCGGGGAGGTGATTGGATGTTTCGGCCTGTCAGAGCCCGGCTATGGATCGAACCCCGGCGGAATGGAAACCCGGGCAGAAAAAAAAGGAGATCGGTATGTTCTCAACGGCTCCAAAATGTGGATTACCAACGGCACCATTGCCGAGGTGGCGATCATTTGGGCAAAGTTGGAAGGGCAGGTAAGGGGGTTTTTGGTAGACACCCGGTCGAAAGGATTTGAGGCGGTCCCCATCCGCCACAAATTCTCTTACCGAACCTCCCCGACCGCCCGCATTTCCCTTCGAAACTGCACAGTCGATGCGGACAGCCTTCTGCCGGGCACCGCAGGGCTCAAATCGGTGTTTTTATGTTTGAACAATGCCCGCTACGGGGTCGCTTGCGGTGCGGTGGGCTCTGCCGTCGCCTGTTTTCAAGCTGCCCGGTCCTTTGCAATGCAAAGAAAGGTATTCGACAAGCCGATTGCCGCCTACCAACTGGTGCAGAAGCAATTGGCCGATATGCTCACGGAGATCACCAAAGCACAGCTGCTGACCTTCCGGCTCGGCCGGCTGATGGACGAACACCGGGCGCGTCCGCAGCAAATATCGATGGCAAAGCTAAACAACGTTGCGGCAGCAATGAAAGTGGCCAGAGTGGCCCGGGATATTCTCGGCGGACGGGGGATTCTCGCCGACCAACAGGTGATCCGTCACTTGTGCGACCTGGAGGCGATCAGTGCCCTGGAGGGAACCGGTAATATGCACACGCTGGTGCTGGGCCAGGACATCACCGGCATATCGGCCTTTGCCTGAAACAAACGAACTGGGCTGCGGCAGCCGTCATAGCGGAGCGGAAACCATTGACCCTGCGGGGAAAACCCGATAAGAAATGGATATCGGACAGCAGTGACATGGTAGAGAATATCCTGGATTTTGCTTTACAATTCAGGAATCAGTCGACCACCGGTATGAACGACCACAGCAAAGACGTTGCATCGGGGACAGGATCGGGACCAGAGCTGATTGACGCGGCCGAAAACCGCGCGCAAAGCGTGCTGGAAGTTACCAACCTCACCCTGAAATATCCGGGGTCCGTCCATTATGTGTTCAAGAATCTCACTTTCCAGCTCAGCCAACCCGGTTTTCACGCGCTGTTCGGACCTTCCGGGGTTGGCAAAACGTCTCTTGCCAAAATCATAACCGCAGATCTAGGCGGATATGAAGGCCGAATCGCCGGCCAAGGCCTCGATCGATTCCTTTATACTTACAACCTTGAGCGGCTTCCGGGCTGGTCGAGTGTAGGCAATCATCTGGACAAAATCACTCCGCAATCCCTGCGTGAGCGCAGAAAGCAGCTCGAGCGCACCTTCGGGCTGGAGGATCTCATGAACCAGCGCTTTTCGCAGCTTTCGCTCGGCCAGCAAAACCGCGTGAACCTGCTGCGCTACCTCCTGCAGGATTTCCATCTACTGGTCATGGATGAAAGCCTGGCGAACGTAGACGAGATGACCCGTGAGACGATTATACTGAAGGTCAAGGCGCTTTACCCGCAGCGGCATTTTCTGTATATTTCTCACAATGTCGTCGAGGTCTCAAAGCTGTGCGACAAGATCGTTGTGCTCAGGGGCGGAGAAAGACAGCCGGCATGCAGCGTCATCGAAGGCAGAAACTGCATGCCGGAGCAACAGTTGGACAGACAGCAGCTGGAGCGGACCATGCTGGAGATCGTCAATGCTTCTTCATAGACGGATCTATCAGTTTTTTATCATCTACCTGCTGGCAGTCGGTTTTCTGTTTCTGGTCAAGTACGGCATGGGCTTGTCGGATTACGTGATTCCGAGCCCGGGCGATATCTGGCAGACAGGATCTGAGGAGTTTGTCCGCTATTTCTCCGACGTGCTGAACACGATGACAGTGGCCATTGTCGGCCAGATCATATCCATCATTTTGGCCCTGCTGGTAGGCATTACCGGGCGTCAGGCAACCTGGTTCGGCTCTTTTATCAAAGTGGCGGCCTATAACGTTCAGGCCTATCCGATCGTCGCCATCGCCCCGATCATTTTCATTCTGCTGGGTGACGGCGTCATTTCGCGACTGATCATCGCGGCCATGATCTGCTATTTTCCGCTGCTGCTCTCTGTCATCGGCATCATGTCCGAACCGGTTGCCGACATCGAACACTTTTATCGGGTTACGGGCAGGATGCGCTGGCAGCTGGAAGTCAAGATCCGGGCTTTCGAAAATATGAGCAAACTTACCACCGTCGTTGCCGGCAGTGCGACGCTGGCCATGGCCGGAACGATCGTGGCCGAATTCATTGCCGCAAACGCCGGCATCGGCTACAGTATCCGTATCGCGCTCTTTCAGAGCGATCTGGCAAAGATCATCATCGCACTGTTTATCATCGGCATTACGCTGTCGGTCTATCAAGGGCTGCTGGAGGTCAGCGGCTATATGATCAAAAAAGGTTGGGCCAGTAAATAAGACGCCCAAGGAGTGTCGAACGATGAGAGACAAACGGTTATCCAAATTCGCTTGCACCGCTCTGATAGCGGTTTTTTCGATTCTGCAGCTGTCCCCTGCTTCGTCCCCGGAGGCAAATGCCGCCGAGCAGGTCAGTTACCGGCTCAAGTGGTTATTTAACATGAGCGTGGCCGGGGACATTTACGCCGATGTTCACCGGTATTTCCAAAAACAGGGGCTGACAGTCACGATCAAAGAGGGCGGACCGGAAAGAGATGCCATCCGTGAACTGGAGCTCGGTCGCGCGCAGTTTGGCGTTGCCTCCGCCGACCAGGTGATCCGTGCGCTGTCGAAAGGGGCCGATGTCGTTGTGATCGCCCAGCTGTTTCAAATCAATCCGCTGCAATGGATGTATCGCCCGGACTACCTGGAAATCCAAAACCTGGGGGATTTAAAGGGAAAGACCCTTGGCGTGACATTTGGCGGCAACGACGAGCATATCTTGCGGACCCTGCTGGCCAAAGCCGGACTTGCTGAAAACGATGTGACGCTTTTCAGCGTCCGGTACGACTACACCCCTTTTTTTCAGAAGAAGGTGAATTTCTGGCCGGTATATCGCAATTCCCAGGCGGTGTTTCTGGGCGGCAAATTGCGCGAAGCCGGCGAGAGCTACGCCTTTTTCAACCCGGTTGATTACGGGGTTCAGTTTGTAGCCAATTCCGTGGTTACTTCCCGGCAGCTGTTGGAGAAAAAACCGGATACGGTGAACCGGTTCACCGTCGCATTGCTAAGGGGGTGGCAGGCGGCAATGGACCCGGCCAACAGCGACAAAACGATACGGGCCGTGCAGAATTACGACAAGGACTCGTCCCTATCCACGCTGGTCGAACAGCTGGAAATCACGCGCAGTCTGGTTCACCCGCTGCCGGCCGTACCGGTGGGTACCATCGATGTGCCGGCATGGAAACAGACCGAGCAGATCCTGCTGGATCAGAAGCAGATTCCGGCGGCGGTGGGTGTCGAGAAACATCTGATTTCCGTGCCGAAATACTAAAACGGATGTTCGTGGAACAGATACAGAATCGGTTTCAACACATTGAATCAGACACGAGAGTAAGGTGTTGCGAGGATCGAAAACCGAGCGTACGCAGAATGCCGTGAGTATTTCAGTTTGCGGGACAACGCAGCTATCGGGGCGTAGAAGAGGTGTTCAAACCAATTCTAGTCGATGTCACTGTCGCCGTAGGTGAAATAGCTGTCGGGGGAACCCTCCAAGGCTTCCAGGCGATATCGGTAGTACCCCATCGCCCGGGTTTTATTCTTCTGTGAGCCGAACTCAGCCACAGGTGTTTTCTGGAGCTGCTCGAGGGCACGGGAGAGCCGCTGGCGTTCTTTTTCAACGAATTCACCCCGCCGGGAAGCGTCCTGTACCAGCTGGCGCTGGAGCTCTTTGACAACCGCTTTTTCGCTCTGAACGATTTCGTTTTGCTCGGTGGGCACCGGGGTTGGACTCTTTTCGGACTTGGATGCGGATTCTGGAGCGCCGGTTTCGACGGGTTTGTCTTCCGCGCCGGGATCCGCAGGGGCTGTATCCCCGAAGGCAGCCGGTTCTGAAGGACCGGTTCCAGAAGGGGCGGTCGGCCCGCGATTTTCCGGTGCACTCGACGGAATCTCATCGAGCCGCTGCACCTCCTGATCGGTTTCAGTCGGTGCTACGTTGCTGTAATGCCTGACACCTTTTTCATCGGTCCAGGAGTAGATACCGGCCGAAAGGGGTGCTGCGGCGCACAGCAGAGCGATTCCGATCGCAATCGGGAATAAAAAGCGTACGGCAGGCCATCTCACGGGCACGTGTTCCTTACCGGATGGGGCTTTTGCGACTGTGAAATTCGATGATGAGGTTTTTCACCATCCTCATCACTTCCTCGGGTGTTCCCTTGAACTGAATACCGGCCAGGTGCTTTGAGGGACCGATGGTGCGAGTGTACACCACCTTTCCTTTGATCTCCAGCACCTTTTTGTCTCTATCGACGGATACCAGCAGAAGGGTTTCTGTCTCGATGGGGCGGCTGGTTTCGATCATGATGCCGCCCTGGCTGATATCCACCGTTGTGCCCATTCCCTCATCTATCGGATGTCCGTCCTCATCCAGGCATATGTAGGAGAATACGGTTTGGACGGCGATCCTGGGATATTTTCGTCTTTCATCAGCCATGGCGAACGATTCGGTTCCGACTCTCCACGCCACCGCAGCGGCGGTTCGAGCCGTAATTTCTGGCTGCCGGTATCCGGCATTGCTTCTGCGTCTCCGACGGCTGTATCGGGTTCAACCGGCCGCAGAGAGGTATTTGCCAGTAGAATATAAACATAACTTCGTATGCCCGAATTGATCAGATGTCAAGGTTTTCCAGACCTGCTGCCGACAAAGGACCCGCTACACTGGTAATCGACCAGGGAACCCACGCTACCCGGGCGCTGGTGCTCGATGCCGCGGGCAGGGTGCACTTCAGGACATTTGCCGAGGTTCAACTCCACAGAACCTCACCGGACTGTGTCACGCAGGACGCAGAAGAAATCCGCAGGACGGTACGGGTCGTCGTTTCACGGGCGATGGCCGACAGGCGGGTCCGGCGGCTGGAGATCGCCGGCGCGGGTCTGACCACCCAGCGGTCGACGGTTGTGGCATGGGATGTGCGAAGCGGCAGAGCTTTGTCGGCGGCCATCAGCTGGCAGGATCGCAGAAATGCCCTTTGGCTGCAGAAACTGAAAAAACATAACGACCGAATCAAACAGCTCACCGGACTGCGGGTGACTCCCCATTACGGTGCCAGTAAATTCCGCTGGATGCTGGACAATCTTCCAGCGGTGGCGCAGGCCGCCAACGACGGCTGCCTTGTGATGGGACCGCTGGTCAGCTTTGTGCTGTTTCACCTGCTCAAGGATCGCCCCTTGTTGGTCGATCACGCCAACGCCTTGCGGACCCAGTTGGTGAGCCTCGATTCCCTTGACTGGGATCCCTGGCTGCTGGATTTGTTCCAAATTTCGCCGGGATGGCTGCCGGCCTGCCGGCCCGTCTGTCACCCCTACGGAGGGCTGCGGGCTGCAGAAATTCCCCTGACGGCTGTAAACGGAGATCAGACAGCCGCCATATACAGTCAAGGCCGGCCGGCCGGCAGCGTTGCGGTCATCAATATCGGCACCGGTGCATTTGTATTAATGCTGACCGGCGGTCGTTGCGTGCGCACGCCAGCCTTGCTCAGTGGGGTTTCAAACAGCAGCGCGGAGCAGCGGGAGCACGCGGTCGAAGGCACCGTCAACGGCGCTGCAGCCTCGCTGCAGTGGGCCGGCCGGGCCTGGGCGCTTCCCGATATGCTGCAGCGCCTGCCGCAGTGGCTGCAGCGCGGCGGAGAGCTTCCCGTATTTGTCAACACCATCGGTGGCCTCGGATCGCCCTGGTGGCAGGCCGGCCCCGAACCTCATCTTATCGGCGACGGTGAACCGTGGCAGCGGGCAGTCGCGGTGGTGGAAAGCATTGTCTTTATGCTGCAGGCCAATATCGAAGAGCTGGTGGCGGCAGGTCGCCGAGTTCGAAGGATTCAGGTCGGCGGAGGACTGGCAGCCGTGGACGGAATCTGTCAGCGTCTCGCGGATCTGACACAGGTGACGGTCTACCGGCCTGCCGAGTCGGAAGCCACGGCCCGGGGAATTGCGTGGCTGTCGTGCGGCAGCCCGCCTCACTGGCCAAAACCCGGTCACGGCCGGGTTTTTAAACCCCGGAGCCATGCTGGGTTGCAGCGGCGCTATCAGATTTTCCGCAACGCTCTGGAGTGAACCGGCTGCCGGCCCTAAAGCTTCGACCACCCAAAACAATAAAATTGTCACCATCCGATAAACGGCCGCGGCGGTCGGCCGTCTCTCCGGGCGATTGTCTTCTGCCGGGGGTTATCAAACGACAGGTTCGTCGGCCACGATGGCAGACCGAAGGTCACGGCTGTCAGCGAATGGACAGCAGGTGGGTCCTGAGACTGGCTCGTTTTTTGCTGAGCCCCAATTTTTTCCGGATATGCAATCGATGGGTTTCAATGGTTTTGATGGAGACATTCAGCAGATCGGAGATCTCTTTGGTACTTTTCCCCTGTTTTACCAGGTTGGCAATTTCAATCTCAGCCGAGGTCAGGTTTTGAATCTGTGAGGAGAGTTTGTGGAAAAAAGGTGAAGTAATGGTTTGTAAATTGGTTTCCATGACGTCGACAATTTCAAGCAATTTCTTGTTATTGGCGCTTTTCCTGATTCTTTCCAGGTATGGGTGAACCAGGTCGTCGAGGTTGGTCATCACGGTCTCCTCCAGCTCTCGCTTGTCTTCCTCTCTGCGACGCAGCAGCACTTTCAATGCGGTGTTGACTTCTTCCAGGTTGGTCGTCTTGGTTTTCAGTTCTTCCTCCCTGGCGATCAGGGTCCGTTCGTTCATTTTTCTTTCGGTGATGTCTCGGGCGATACCCATGAAACCGACCGGAACACCGGTCAGATTCTTGCGCAGAGAAACCGAAACCTCGATATAGCGCGTGGAAGAGTCTCTGCGAAGCAGTTCCCAGTCCACGGCCTTGGTGGAGAGCTGGGTTATAAATACGGTATTGAAAACGTTGTAGACTCTTTTGGCGTTGTATTCGTCCATTATTTCCCGGTAGTTTCTGCCGATCAACTCGTCTCGCGAATAGCTCGTCATGCGACACAGAGAGTCATTGAAGAAAGTGAAATTGCCGGCCAGATCGACTTCGTAGTATCCGTCTTCAATGTTTTCGATGATCGTGCGGTATTTTTCCTCGCTTTCCCGCAGGGCGTGCTCCATCATTTTGCGGCGGGAAATATCCCTGGCAATTCCCGAGAAACCGATCGGCTTCCCGTGGCGAGATTTTCGCAGGGAAACCGACACTTCGAGCGTGCATTTCTCCCCGTCCTTTCGAATAAGCTCCCAATCAAATGCTTTTGCCGCCATGCCGGTCACGAAAACCTTGTTAAAGACTTCATAGACCCGCCTGGCATTAAATTCGTCCATTATCTGCCGGTTGTTCATGCCCATCAGTTCCCGGCGGGGATATCCGGCGATACGGGCCATGGCGTCGTTGAAAAAGGTGAAGTTGCCGGCCAGATCGACTTCGTAGTAGCCGTCCTCGATATTCTCGATCACCCGGTGGTACTTGGCTTCGCTTTCCTGCAGCGCGTTTTCTACGATCTGCAGCCGGTCTTGTCGCCCGTCGGTATCGTCCAGGTAGGCCTGCAGGTCTTTAACCTTCTTGTGTCGGCTCAACGTCAGCTCCCTTCTCACTGCTTGTGGTTGCCGGCCCGGACTCTTATGGCGGTGCGGATGCCGCCGGAAAGCGCACAGACGGCGCATCGTCGAGATAGCCGTCGCTGTGTCGGTGATGTTGTTCCATCACCGGCATCGGCGGGTCAAAACGGCTTCTGTTGGTAGTATATGAAGGTCGGCAAACCAGCGTGGATCTGTCTCATCTCGCCGCAGCCGTTGCCGGAAGTTCGAAGTAAAACGGAGGTTTCGCTGAAGTGAACAGCGGCCGAACACACTGCCGGTGCCGGCGACCGGAACGAAAGCATCTATGGATCCGTAATCGTCGGACATCTTTTCAGGTAGCAAAACCGGTGTCGATATGTCAAGGGTCAACCAGTATATGGCTGCGGACAAAGCCGCAGATTGAAGGTTTTTCTCCCGGTCGAATCCGGCTGGCAAACCCTTGGCACATCGATGGCATTGACCGACCGACAGCGGGCTCGCAATTGCCGTGTCGGCGGCCCCGTGGCTTGACATCGCCGTTTTTAGCTGCAAAACTGATCGCATGGACGCACCGGATATTCAATTGGATGATGTGCCCGATCTTCAGCAGCCGCTTCTCATCGCCGGTTTTTTCGGTTGGGGCAATGCGCTGAACGTGGCTACAGACATGGCGGACCATCTGGTGGAGAAGCTCGAGGCGAAAGCGTTTGCCCGGATCAACCCGGACGTTTTTTACCGTTTCGACCAGTCCCGGCCGATTGTGCAGATCGAAGAAGGCAGACTGACGGCTCTTCACCCTCCAGGAGGAACGTTTTTCTATGCGCGCACCGCAGCGGAAGAACCGGATCTGGTCATTTTGAAGGCGGATGAGCCGGCACTGCACTGGAAGCGATTTGCAGATGAGCTGTTTGCGCTGGGGCGTCGGCTGGGCGGGCGGACGTTGATCACCCTGGGCAGCATGTACGACAACGTGATGCACTCGGATCGCCGCATTTCCGGCATGGCTTCTTCGGAAACTCTGATGGCCCGGCTCGAAGCAGGCAGTGTAAACCGGATATCCTATGAAGGGCCCAGCGCGATTCACTCCCTTCTTCAAATGGAGGGGGCCGGATCGGGCTACGACTGTGTAAGCATTTGGAGCCACTGTCCCTACTACCTGCAGGGTACCTCCCACTACGGCCTGCTCGCAGCCCTGTGCAGCGTTTTGAAAACCTTCGGTGGGTTTTCTCTGGACCCGGGCGATCTGGAAGAGCGTTGGGGCAAGCTGAGCGACCAAATCGAACAGACCGTCAAACGCAAGCCCGAACTGCAGCGCATGATCGAGGATCTGCGGCAAGAAAAGCGCAAAGTCTCTCTCGCCGGTTTGAAAGCCGCCGCAAAAAAAGACGACAAGGTCATCAACCTACAAGATTTTTTTGAACCGAAATGATTCAGCACATCAGATCGCTTCGGCAAATAAGGCCTTTCAGTCCCAAGAGCACTACCGTCTGTAGTAAGGGCCAATCAGGCCAATGATGCGATTCAGATCGGATTTGTGAAGCGTTTGGAGACCCACGACGTTTTTGCGAAGAAATGGCGATTACCGATAAACACCACTGGGATATCGACGCCCGCTTTCGTTCCTTGTTGCAGAAAGCTGTGCGGCGGGGAGATGTCGATCTGGTTTTTACCACCAGTGCCATCCTGGAGAGCCTGAGCAGCAAGGAAAAAAACTGGTTTCGAAACCAGACAGCGATTGTCACCTTCGAAGAATGCTGGCCACTGGGCACCGACCTGGTATTCAACCGCAAATTTCACAGCAAAGTGGCCGCGCTGGTGAAAGTAACCCGCTCGAAGAAAGCCAAAGATGCCACCGGTCTCGGATTTTTGGCCTATGCACTGAGCGAAGGAGATCGCTCGGTGCTGACAGGGTCTGCGGAGGACAGGCACATCCGAATCGTGTCCAATGCGGTCCGCCGCCCGGATGAATTCTGGAACTGGGTGGATCAAATCAAAACTGCCGCCTGCGCCAAAATACTCGTTGAAAATGCCCACCGGTTCCGGCAGGCGGGTTTGGCCAGAGACCGAGCAGTCATTCAGGCGGCTGCCTACCTGGCTGTTATCGGCGACATCCCACCTGTTGAGCTTGCCGCGCAACACACCCAAGCGTTTCCGTACTGGGTGGCGCTTGACATGCACACCCCCCAGGGGCGGCGCGTGCTGAAGGACGTCGCCCGCGACCTGCACATCCCGCTGAAACAGCTCGAGTGGACGCTGTTTTACTTTGAAGGAGCCCAGACCAACGACTCTGCTATGTCCATCTGGTGGGAAAGGAGCTGCAACTGGTATTTTCAGAAGATCGGGCTGCCGATGGAAGAAGCGCATCTGATCTGGGAGCCCGCCAGGGTACAGGTAATCGAGGCCTTGAGCGAAGATAGCCGGCAGTTGCATCGGGATCTTTACACCTGGAAGTTGACAAACAGGGAAGGGGTGGAAGGGCTGAAAAAACAGGTGGAGCTTTTTATCAGTCATTTTGACAGCGGCCAGATGGATCAGCTCGAGCTGTTTTAGCCTCTCACAGGTGTTGCATGCGGGTCGTAAATATTCTTCGAAGATGCGCGCGGTGTTTGTGCAGCCGATGGCCGAACGGACAGCCGAATCGACAAACATATTTATAACGGATAAATTTTCTGTTAAAATGAATAGTTACAGCGCATATCCCGACATCGTCGGAAACCGGTAACCCCCAGCACGGGCCCAGGCACACTGATGTACAAGAATTTTTTCGCATTTCGGGAAAGGCCCTTCAAACTCGTACCCGATCCCGAGTATTACTATCTGAGCAAGAGCCACGAAGAAGCGATGGCCCATCTCACCTATGCCCTGTCTCAAGGGGACGGCTTCGTGGAGATCACCGGGGAGGTGGGTACGGGCAAGACCATGATGTGCCGTGTTTTCCTCGAGAATCTGGACGAGCAGACCGAGGCGGCTTACATATTTAATCCCCGGCTCAGCCCGCGCCAGCTGTTGAAAACCATCAATGCAGAGTTCGGCATTTCCGCTGACGCTGACGATAGCAAAGACCTGATCGACACCCTAAACGAATATTTGATACGCAAACGGGTGGAAGGAAAGAAGGTCATCCTGCTCATTGATGAGGCCCAGAATCTTCCGCGCAACGTGATGGAACAATTGAGGCTGCTGTCCAACCTGGAAACCAGCAAGTCCAAACTGCTGCAAATCATTCTTGTCGGTCAACCCGAACTCGGCGAGACCTTAGACACTTACGAGCTGCGGCAACTGAGCCAGAGAATCACCCTCAGCTGCCATCTGTCCCCATTGACCTTTACGGAAGTGCGCGAGTACATCGAACATCGCATTCACGTCGCGGCCAAGGGATCTCCAGTGCATTTCAGCCCAGGTGCTTACCGGCGCATATCGCGGTATTCGGGCGGGATACCACGGTTGATCAATATCGCCTGTGATCGGGCGCTGTTGACGGCATTCGGGCGCAACCAGAAAAAGATCACCGGAAGGATCGCCCGCAAGGCC
>LJNK01000043.1 GCA_001303025.1 Deltaproteobacteria bacterium SG8_13 | reverse complement strand
CCGAGGCCCAGCCCGTGGCCCGCCGAATCCGAAACCTGGGGGCCCTGGTGGAAGCCACCGCCACCGGCCGGTTGGATCAGGTCGCACCCGACGTGCGCTCGGACCAGATCGCCATCTGCGTGGCGCTGGTCACCGGTCCGGGCGGACCGGACGGCCAGAAAGGATATCCGTGGTCCTGCACCAAGGGCGAGCCGGTGGAAATCGATCTGAAGTACATGCGCAGAAAAGGGATTCAGGTGATCCCGTCGGCCATGACCTGGTCGGAGGAAGAGCAGGTGTTCAAGTCCGACGGAACCCGGGTTGCGTTTTTAAACGCCAACGTGACCGCAAAGCAGGGAGACCGCCCGGGTGAGATCGCCGACCGGTTGCGCAACAAACTGCTGGCAGCCCACGACAACGGCAAGATCCGGGTGATCCCCCGGGAGGACGGAAACGGCAACCGCCTCGACCTGCGCCGGGACGTCGGGTCGCACTACCGTAAAAGCGAAGAGCTCTTCCCCTCGACATAAAAAAAGTTCCAACCTCCCCTTGCCCGACGAGGCGGATTCGTTTACCTGCAGGACGCAGGCCTCAAACAGTTGCCGGGCATCCCTGCTTGGGAATTGTGGATGCCAGAGGGGCGCTGCAGAACCCTGAGAGTCTCAGAACGTGTCTGAAACAGGGTAACGTCAAGCAATGTGAGACCCAAAAAGAGCTGGCAACGGCATATGGAACCAACTCAACCGAGCGGGAAAAAACGGTTGGCGATTACAATGCCGGGGTAAAAGAAAAAGCAACGGACGCGTTCGGCAACGTCTGTGGCTCGGTCGCCTTTCTATGCGATACGGCTGTGGCCCAAGGTGCATTGCAGCTCCGGCGGGGTGGGGATCTATGCAGATGCCCGGGTTCTCCATTTCCACAGCCGGCCGTCTGGGCGGCTGCGCTCTTCCCGAGTGCATCGTTTTCGGCAGAATCGCGGGCCGGCCCGCTTTGGCTGGTCACTCTGTAGCCGGCGGCGGAAGCTGCCGCTATGCCGACTTTTGGTTTGCCTGAAAAAAGGGGATCGGCGAAGGGCAGAGATCGTTGATTTCAGCGAGGTCCTTTTCCGCACAGTAACCCTTGAAAGCATAACCGGACTGCAGTCCCTTGCGGGTGATGACCTGAAGATGGGTGTGGTAAAACCAGTTGCCGTTTTCGTGGAAACCACCGATCTCGGCAAAGGCGTCACCGGCCGGCAGCAGTTTGCCGGCCGCCGGCAGGCGGTCTTTGCAAAGGTGGCCGTAAAAGCTGTAGAAGGTCTCAAAAAAAGGGCTGTCGTGCTGCAAGAGTACGTAGCCGCCATAGTTGCCTTCCCCGCTCTCGTAGCCGCTGTCGGCGACAGTGGCCTCCAGGGGCGCGTGCAGCGGCGTGCCCACGCCCACAATCACGTCCAGGCCCAGGTGGATGAAACGGTTGTCGGCAACCATCTGAGGGCAGTCTTTGAGCAGGGTGTCGCGTCGCTCCAGATAGGGAGAAATCCCCCAGCGGTATTCGGATCCCATCTTTTCTTCCAGGACCTGCTGCAGTCTTTGCTGGTCTCGCATCTCCATTCCCCGCAGCAGCGGGCTGTCGGTGGAAAGATCGGCGATAAAGGGATCTCCCTTCAGACCAGCAAAGAGAGGCTGGAGGTTGACCTTATGGCTGTAGAGCAAAAACGGGTAGTACATGGGCCTCCCGGTCACGATAATGCAAAATCGGTGGTCTTCAGCAATCCGGAAACCGGAACGATCGGTTTGCCGTCACCATCTTCACGGATACCGGCGGGCCAGGTGAAATCCGCTGACATCGCTTTGAAATAGGCGAGATCGTAGCAAAGCAGTTTTACCGACACATTTTCACCGTCACCGATAAAGGCGGATGACAGCCCGAAGTCCACCTCTCCCAAAATCGTGCGGATCATATAGCGGGGCACCTCCCTGCCGCTGCCTTGCCGGCGGACGGCGGTAGCGATGTCCACCGCGTCGTAGAGCGAGATCGGATTGGCAGCATTCCACTGGTCCTGGATGGGAAGGCCGGCGATATAAAGATGGTGGAATTCTATCCCGGACTGCCGACAACTGTAGGCCAGCCGGTGGATAGCATCCGGCGTGTCGTTGATCCCGCCCAACAGGGGTGTGTTGTTGTATACGGTGATTCCTTTGTTGTTCAGCCGACGCACCAGTCGCTTGTGGGCAGGGGTCAATTCTTCGGCGACTAGAAACTGGGTTTCGATTTCCAGCCGCAGCGGATTGACAATGGTCAGTTTGTTCAGATCGCCCAGCTTGTCGATCACCACCGCCGTGTAGCTTTGCGGTTCATAGTTCGAATTCAGGCTGCGCAGCCGCACGGAGTTTACATGCGGAACCGCTCCCAGGGCACCGATGATTTGGTTGATCCGATACAAGGATTGGGTGGCATCCGTTTCGGAAACCATCACCACATCGGTAATCCGTTCGTCGCGGCCGATATAATCCAGGTCTTGTTGACTACAACCGGTGTCGATTTCCACCCGGGTTTCGTGGACCCGGGAGAGGGTGGCAGATCCGGTGTCGACAATCGAATGGGATCGGTTTTCGCATTTGCGCACCAGCGGCAACACCTCTTCGACACCCTTCGGGCGGCGTGCAGCGGGCTTGACATCCCGCCTGGCAGGTCGCGCTCCCAAGAAAATTGACTCGTCGCCGATTTGCGCCATGTACTGGACATCGATCGTACCCTCGGCGTTGACCCGCATGTTGTCCAGGTCTTTGGCCAGTGTCGCAAATTGCTTGAAATACTCCGGTGTGTAAGGGGTTCGAATCCACATGAAGTTGGGGTTATCCGCCACCGGCTCCACCGCCCATCCGCTGGTGTGCCAGTCCATCTTTCCGATGGGCGTGGCCGTGCAGATCCTGGGTATGATGCGGTCCGACAGGTGCGCCCGCAAGTAGTTGCCGGCCGCCAGACCTTTTGAAATCGGTGTCCAGTAAACGCTGTTTCCATGAATGGGGCTGCAAGGTATGTAGATGTAATGGAGCTCCGCACCTGCACCGCGCAGCAGGCTGAACAGCCTTGCAAGCTCCGGGCCTTCATCGTTGCAATTTTTCAAAAACGGTGTTTGCACATACACCGCAATGCCGCTTTTCACCAGTTCGGTGATAATCAACAAACTCTGCGGGGAGATCTCATCGGGGTGGATAAAATGGGTCGCCACCTCCATGCGCTTGCCGCGGTGTTGCAGCGCGAGATTCTTGCGCTTCAGGTAATTGAGCAGCTTGGCATCTTCTGACAAAAACATGTGCGGGTAATAGGCGATCGAACGGGTGGCCAGGCGCAGGTTCTGGACATGTTCGATTTCCATCAGACCGTCGATGGCGCATGCCATGTTTGCGCGGTTGACAAACGGGTCTCCGCCGGTGACTACGATCTCTTTGATGCTGGGTGAATTTTGTACATATGCCACAGCCTTTTCGACATCTACCGGGGTGGGGTTGGATTCGTTGCGTGAATCCTTGTGCTTTCGAAAGCAAAATCGACAGTACACCGGACAGGTCATGTTCAAAAGAAAAATTACCCGATTCTGATACATTTGCTCCAGCAGCCCCTGGTGGAACTGGCCGATCCAGGTATTGGTATGCCCCACAGTATCCAACTCCTCAACGAAAGGCAGGTACTGGTAGGCCACATTGCCGGATACGCGCATCTGTCGGATGGTGTGCATGGAGAGCCTCACCGGGTAGGTGTCAATGACCCTTTGCATATCTGCGCGCCGCCTCTCCGGCACCCGGATGTTGGTTGCCTTTTCGAGCTGCTCGCAGGACTTTATGGAAATAAACTGGTTGCCGGGCAGCACCACCTCCAAAATCGCCATGAGCAGCAGATGGGGCATTTCGATACCGTTGATGGAAATCGTCTCGTTGCCGTCTGCTTTTCCGAGCGTCAGCAGCAGCTGCGAAAAAAATGTCTCGGGATCGCCGCTGCAGCCGCAGGCCTCCAGCAACCTTGAAAATTTGGTCGCTCCGTCACCAGTTTCTACGATGTTGGAAAACCGCTCCCCCACGAGGCTCTTTTCAGCAAAATGGTCTAAAAAACCGGTTGCGGTCGCAACCAGGTCCGACAGGGGAACCTGGTTTTCTTCACCCGCATTTTCGTAGACAATCCGCAACAATGCGTCTCTGTCCGACATGCCCTCCCCCCTTTTCACTGCTTGCGAATACGTCATTGACATGCACTTCAATATCTGCGAACTTGACTATTATAGTAAACGATAACCAACTATAGTACGATACTAAACCCACCGCGAACAGTATGTCAAAAGGAAAATACTATTTCTCCAAGTCCCTTGAAAAAGGGCTGAAGATCCTGGCGCTATTCAACAAAGAAGCCCCGGTGTTCACCCAGAGCGAAATCGCTAAAACGCTGGGCTTGAACATGACCTCGACCTATCGCTACATCAACACCCTGGTGGAATTAGGGTTGCTGGAAAAAGACCCCAAAACGCGACAGATTCGGCCATCCATTCAGTGCATGCTCTTTTGCACCCAATTGATGGGTGCGGCAGATCACATACGAATGATCAAGGAATTCGTCGATCGACTCCACAGTGCGCACAATATCAGCATCGATGTGGCCTTTGCGGTGAATGACACCATGGCGCGGTTGTACCACCGGGAGGCGGAAGAGACCCTTACCTACCGACTGCCGGATGTTACCAAAAACTGCCTGCACAACACGGCACTGGGAAAAGCGTATCTATCCAGCCTGCCGGATGCGACGGCGGCCGAAAAGATTGACACGATGGTGATGGTATCCAGAACCCCAAAAACAATCGTGGATCGGAAGTTGCTGGCTGCCGAGATAGACAAGGCCAGGGCGCGACGTTATGCCGTCACGGACGAAGAGTATCTGCCGGGTCTGATTTCCATCGGTGCGCCACTGCATGACCCCATCGGCGGAAATGGAGTCGGTGCGGTTTCCTTCGATTTCTCCGTTCTGCAGCACAGTACCGACGATATCCGGGCAAAGTACGCAAACTTAATCAGGGAAACCGCCAGGGAGCTGTCCACGCTTCTGCCTCCGGTTAAAAACGGCAGGTGAGCGAAAAAACAGCCTCGTCGGCTGCCGCCATGGGGCCATCAAAACGAACACCGAAGCGTTGAATCGACAGGGATCTCTTCTTTTCAGGCCGATTTGATGCGGTTTTGTTTTTCTGCAGCAGAAAATCACGGTCGATAGGGCTTCTTGACATCTAAAGCTGATTTCGATAGGGCTTTGAATGTCTTCTGTTTTTTGACACAACGCACCAAGGCGAACGCTCCATGAAATCAGGCAACTGGAAACCATGGGCGCTTCTGGCGCCGTCGCTGAGCGCGGTATTTTTTCTTCTGGTTATACCGGTTTGCTTTATCGTAGTATACAGCTTCTGGCTGCGAGCACCGAGCGGGGCGGACATCCCCGCCTTTCAGTTTGGAAATTACGCCAAATTCTTCGAAGATTTTTTCTATCCCAAAATTCTCATCCGAACGATTCGCATCTCCTTTGAGACCGTCATTGTCTGCGTTATCATGGGCTATATCCCCGCCTATTATTTCTACCGCAGCCAAAGCCGATACAAAAAGGCTTTTCTTCTGCTGATCATGCTGCCCTTCTGGGTCAGCTTCATCATCCGCACCATGAGCTGGATCAACATCATGGGCGACACGGGACTGATCAATCACTTTCTGTTGAAGATTGGACTAATTCAATCGCCTATATCGATGCTCTACAACGAATTCACCGTGCTGATGGGATTGATCATGTACCTGTTGCCGTTTATGGTCTTGAACATCTATGTCAGCCTGGAAGGAATCGACAAGAGTCTTCTCGAAGCCGCGCGCTGCATGGGCTGCACAGAATGGCAGGCGTTTCGGGAAGTCACGCTCCCCTTAAGTCTTCCCGGTGTCAGCGCCGGATGCCTTCTGGTATTCGTGCTGACGGCCGGCACCTACCTGCCCCCCATGATATTAGGAGGCCCGAGCAACGACATGATCGCCAATCTCATTTTCAAACGGGTGATCGGCACGCTGGACTGGCCGTTCGGCTCGGCTATCAGCGTCATCCTGCTCTCTTTGCTTTTCGTGATCGTGTGGACATACAACCGATACCTGGGAATCAATCAGATTTTCAAAAGCTTCCAGGGAAATTAACTCATGAAGCGATCCTCACCGGGATGGACATTGATCCGAATTTACACGTTTCTTGTTTACGTGTTCATGTTCGCTCCCATCATCGTGGTGATCGTACTTGCATTCAATCCCAAGCAGTTTGGGATCTTTCCCATGGAAGGCGTCAGTTTTCGGTGGTTTGTCAAACTGGCGCAAAACGAATCGATCATCGATGCGTTTCAAAACTCTCTCATCCTGGGTTCACTGACGGCGGTAATTTCCACAGGCATCGGCATTCTCGCGGCGATGGCATTTATCCGCTTTGAATTTCCGGGCAAAAACACCCTCAACACCGTGCTGCTTTCGCCGATCATGATCCCGGAGGTGGTTCTGGGTGTGGCGCTGCTGCTGTTTTTGCGATGGCTTCAACAGCCCAAGAGTTTTGCCCTGCTGCTGATCGGCCACGTGGTATTGACGCTGCCTTATGTGCTGTTGATTGTCCAGGCCCGGCTGGTGGGCATTAAAAAAGAATACGAGGAGGCGGCAAAATCCCTGGGCGCCAATGCATTTCAAACCTTCCGGGATGTCACCTTTCCGCTTTTGCTGCCGGCCATATTGGCCGGTGCCCTGTTCTCTTTTACCATTTCGTTCGATGACATCACGGCCACACTTTTCTGGGCCACGGCCCAAAATCAAACGGTCCCGGTCAAGATTTTCAGTATGCTGAGAAACTCCATCAGCCCGGAAATCAACGCCCTGGGCGCTGTCATGATCGTATTGACCATCGCCACCCCCTTGCTGGCAGGCTATCTGTCCCGCAAGTTCTCAAAGGTAAAGGATTAACCTGACAACCTTCAACCGAAAGGAGAACCAATGGCCCCAATAACGAATGAAAAGCTGGATCGAATTTACGACGCCTACGAAAACGGCCGCCTCAGCCGGCGTCACTTTCTCAGGTATTTAGGTCTGGCCGGTGCGTCTATCGGACTGATGGGATCCCCTTTCGGAAACATGGTGCGGGACGCACGTGCGGCCAAGTCGATTCGATTTGATGGATGGGGGGGCAATGTGTCCGAGGCCTTTCGCGAGCACGCCTTCAAGCCGTTCACAAAAGCCACGGGCATCGAGGTCATCGACGGCGAATTCGGTGACATGAACTCCTACCTTACGCGGGTCAAGGCCTCCTATCCTCCGGGCGGCGAGTTTAACATTGCCCACCTCAGCGCGGTGTTCGACTACGCCCGCTACGTCGATCTGGGTTTCTCGTCGGTGCTGGATGAATCCAAAATCCCCAACCTGAAAAAGGTCATGGAGGCCATGATCAAGCCGCTGCGGGAGATCACCAAGGGCACCCTGTCGGCCGTGCCCTATGACCTGGGCCAGACCGGCATCGCCTATAACACCAAGCACATCAGCAAGGACAAGGCCGAAAAAATGGGCGCTTCCCTGCTGTGGGACAAGTCGCTGAAGGGCAAGCTGGGCAGCTGGGGCGGCGACTTCAGAACCAACATGTGGTATGCGGCGCTGCACACCGGCCAGAGCCCCAACGACATGACCGACTTGAAAGCGATTTGGGCGGCCCTGCGTGAACAGCGCGGTTTGATGAAGAAATACTGGAGTTCCGGTGCCGAGCTGATGAGCCTGCTGGCCAACGAGGAAATCTATGCCACGGTCGCCTGGTCCGGTCGGGTAGCTGCGCTGCAGCAAGAAGGGCATCCCATCGGCTACCTCTCTCCGAAGGGCACTTACTCCTGGATGGAGTATCTCTTTGTTTTGAAGGGAACCGACCTGGAAGTCGCTCAGAAGCTGCTCAACTTCATGCTCGAGCCCGCAGCGGCCATTGCCGTGGCCGAAGGGCAGAATTATCCGCCCAGTCTCGATCCGACCAAGGTGAAGCTGACCGCAAAGATCAAAAAGATGCCAGCCTTTGATCCCACCGGCAAACTGGACGGATACCTGTTTGCCAATCCTTCCTATTGGAACGCCAACCAGTTGGAGTGGACCGAGAAATGGGATCGGGTCATAGCAGGCAGTTAGATTCATCAACCTGCCGGATCGGGCGGCCCTGAAACCGGGCCTGCCCGATCCGAGCGGAAGATCAATAAGGAGACAGGATTTTGACGTCCGGCAACAAGCAGCCAATGGTGCAGTTCAAGGGCATTTTCAAACGGTTCGGCAACGTTGTTGCCGTCGAAAAGATGGATTTTGACATCGAAGCAGGGAGCCTGGTAACACTGCTGGGCCCTTCCGGGTGCGGGAAGACCACCTTGCTGCGCATGGTGGCCGGGTTGGAGGAGCCCACCGAGGGCGATATTTTTATCAAGGGCGCTCGCATCAACGACACGCCGATCCATAAACGCAATCTCGGAATGATTTTTCAGAACTATGCCCTTTTTCCCCACAAAACCATTTTCGACAACGTGGCCTTTGGACTCAAGTACCGCAGCGTTTCAAAGGAGCAGATCAGGGAAAAAGTGACGCGGGCTCTAGAAATGGTTCGCCTGCCCGGCGTGGAAAACCGCATGCCCAGCCAGCTCTCAGGCGGACAGCAGCAGCGCATCGCCATGGCACGGGCCATCGTGATCGAGCCCGACGTACTGCTGATGGACGAGCCGCTGTCGGCCCTGGATGAGAATCTGCGGGAAGAGATGCGCCGGGAGGTGGACAACCTCCAGCAGATGCTCGGCGTCACCACCATCTTTGTCACCCATGACCAGCGCGAAGCGTTGAGCATGTCGGATAAAATCCTGGTCATGAAAGACGGCAGCAAGCAGCAGGAGGGCCACCCGGAAACGGTCTACAACGAGCCGGCCAACCATTTTGTCGCCGACTTCCTGGGGCACTCCAATTTCATTCAAGGCGAAGTGATCGGCATCGACAGCGATCATATCACCGTGAAAATTGAAACCGGCGATGTTCTCGTTGCAAAAAACAGAGGTGGATTTTCAACGGGCGACCGGGTGGAAATGATCGTGCGCGCCCAGCGCTTCGACGCCTTTCGAAAGGATGGTTTCACGCCACAGGAGGGAATGAATAGCTTTCAGGGCCGCATCAAAGACCGCAGTTACATGGGCGGAGAGGTCAGCTACTTTATCGAGCTCGGGACCGAACGTGAAATTCATGTCATCAGCTTGATGAGAACTCGGATCTACAACATCGGCGAGGAGGTCAGCGTGCAGGTCTCGCCACACCACTGCCATCTGATTCCACTGGAATGAGCCGGCCATCGTTTCATGCTGCCGAACCTTGAAACCGAAACCTGAAAGCAGACACCGTTGTTTTCAGGTTTTGTTTTTTTTCGGCGTTACCAGATACCCTTAGCGCCATTGGGCTTCCCGTGTCCCCAGGAGGCATCCAGGAGTTTGCATATGCTACAACTGGATCGGATCGAAAACGGATTTCTCGCCCGCTATCCGGACCGAATCGTTACCATCGATTCTCATACACAAGGCGAGCCCACCCGGCTGGTAATTGGCGGCGTAGGCAACCTGCCCGGCAGCACAATGAAAGATAAACGAGAATATTTTGAAACCCATTACGACTCAATTCGCAAGCTGCTGACCTGCGAACCCAGGGGCCACCGGGGGATCATGGCGGCCGCAATAACCGAACCGATACGACCGGAAGGACGATTCGGTCTGTTTTACATGGATGCCCGGCGTTACCCGTATTTGTGCGGACATGCCACGATCGGCGCGGTGGTCTCATTGATCGATACAGGCGTTTTGGCCGCCGACGACGGGGACACCCTTATCGCCGTGGACACCCCATCGGGGCCGATGGATGCCCACACACGTATACGAGACGGCAAGGTGGAATCCGTTGCCATAGACTTGGTGCCTTCGTTTGTTTTTGATACCGGCCGTGAACTTGAAATTGATGAAATCGGCAAGATCTCTGTCGACCTGGTCTGTGTGGGCGGCTTTTTTGCGATGGTATCGGCCCGATCCATCGGCATCGACCTTATCCCGGAAAACCACCCCCGGCTGATTGATCTTGGTATGGCGGTAATCGAGGCGGCCAATCGGTCACTTGCCGTTTACCACCCCGAACGCCCCGAGGTACAGACGGTTGATGTAACGGAATTTTATGAAGATGACCCGAAGACGGGCATCGGCAAGAGCGTGGTGATATACGGAGAGTCCCACATGGACCGCTCCCCCTGCGGTACCGGCACCACGGCCAAGATGACGCTGCTCCATCACCGGGGAGAGCTCGCTTGCGGCCAGGTCTACAAAAATGCCGGTCCCCTGGGTACTGTGTTCGAGGGGCGGATCGTCAAAACAGCGCCTCTCGGCAGATTTGACAGCATCGTAGGACAGGTCAGGGGAAATGCCCAGGTTACCGGTTATCATCAGTTTTGTGTGGATGCCGGCGACCCTTTTCAAAAAGGATTTATCATATGAACGCATCTGCTTTGACACCTCAAATCATATTATACAACGGGTATGTCGCCACCCCGGACAGCGCCGCTCCCCGTGCGCAGGCCCTTGCGGTCGGGAGCGGGAAAATCCTTTTTGTGGGGCAAAACGAAGAGGTGTTGCATCGGTCGGGGCCGGTCACGGAAAAGATCGATCTCGAAGGTCGCCTGGTGGTGCCGGGTTTTTTCGATTCCCATATCCATTTTTACGAATGGGCGCTGAAACGCCGGGGAGTCAACCTGGAAGGTCTCAACCATCTCCACGAGCTTTTGGACCGTGTCCGCAACGTCGCGGACAACAAGCCTCCCGGTCAATGGATTATCGGGCATGGATGGAACGAAACCGATTGGGCCGAGCGAACCATGCCCACCCGGGAGGCACTGGACCGAGTAGCGCCGGCTCATCCGACGCTGCTCTGGCGCTGCGATTTGCACCTGGCCGCAGCGAACACCGCCGCCCTGAGATTGGCCGGTATTACCGCCGACACACCGGATCCGCCCGAAGGACGGATCGAGCGGGATCCCAAAGGAGAACCCACCGGAATTTTACGGGAATTGGCCATCAATCTCGTACGGCAGGCCGTTGCACCGCCGAATGAAAAGCAGGTGATCGAAGCCTTTGAAGATGCTGTCAAGGCGCTTCACCGCCGGGGGATCACCGCCATTCACGACATCCGCTTGATGGCCGACAAAGACGGCGCCAGTGCGTTTCAGGCGTTTCAGACACTTGACCATGGCGGCCGCCTTGACCTTCGCTGCTGGGTAAGCCTTCCCGGACATCTTTTGGACAACATCATCGACTTGGGCCTTCGCACGGGATTTGGCAACGACCGGCTGCGCGTCGGCCATGTAAAGTTTTTTGCCGACGGCGGAATGGGCGCCCGCACCGCCTGGTTGATCGAGCCTTACCTGGATGCGGAACGTGGAATACCCTTGATGGACATGAAAGAGTTGGCCGGGCAAATCAGCAAGGCGGATAATGCCGGATTGTCGGTGATGGTACACGCAGTGGGGGACCGCGCCAACCGGGAACTCATAGATATTTTTGAAACCCTCGAATCACAACGCCGATCGGCCGGTTTGCCACCACCGGCCATAGCCCATCGCATCGAACATGTGCAAATGATCCGGCCCGAAGATGTCAATCGGCTGCGCAGGCTCGAAGTGGCCCTGTGCGTCACGCCGGCCAACATGGTGCTGGACATGAATCTCATTGACCTGGCACTGGGGAATCGGGGGAAGTGGACGTATGCCTTCCGTCGGCTGCTCGACTCAGGCGCGCCGGTCATGTTCAGTTCCGACTGCCCGGTGTGTGACCCCGATCCACTGCTGGGGATGCACGCGGCCGTGACGCGCCAGCGGACGGACCAAACGCCTGAAGGCGGGTGGTATCGCGAAAACCGCGTAACGATGGACGAAGCTCTCAGGGCATATACCGATGTTCCGGCCACTGCCCATAAAGCGTCTGACCTGGGCGTACTCGCGGCCGGCAAGAGAGCGGATCTGGCGGTTCTAAGCGACAATATCCTGAAGATCCCGCCGTCGCAGCTACCAGAAATCCGTGTGGACATGACCTTGTTTGACGGTCGACTGGTGTACCAACGACTGTAAAAATCGCCCAACACATCGCCGTACATGTATTTGGAGGGACATATGCCCAAGACCGCGGACCGTCTGAATTTTTTTACCGAGTCGGTGATTCGGGAAATGACCCGTGTCTCGAACCAGTATGGAGCCATTAATCTTTCTCAGGGGTTCCCGGATGCCGATCCGCCACCACAAGTGCTGGCAGCCGGCAAAAAGGCAATGGTCGATGGTCCCCACCAGTACGCCATCACATGGGGTGCACCGCGGTTCAGGCAGGCGCTGGTAAAAAAGCAGCGGCACTGGATGGGGCTTGATCTGGATCCCGAGAAACACGTGGTGGTCACCTGCGGTAGCACAGAGGCGATGATGAGCGCGGTGATGACCGCCTGCAACCCCGGAGACAAAGTCATCATTTTTTCTCCCTATTATGAGAATTACGGAGCCGTCACCATTTTGAGCGGCGCTCGGCCCATCTATGTACCGCTGCATCCTCCCGATTTCCTATACGATCCGGAAGAACTGCGGACCGCCTTTGCTCAGGGCCCCAAGGCCATTATTCTGTGCAATCCCTCGAACCCTTCCGGTAAAGTCTTTACCCAGGCAGAGCTCGAATTCATCGCGGATCTGTCAAAGGAGGCTGACGCCTATGTCATCACCGACGAAGTGTACGAACACATTGTCTACCACCCTTACCGCCATCGCTATATGGCCGCCTTGCCGGATATGTTCGACCGGACGATCTCCTGCAGCTCCCTGTCGAAGACCTACAATATGACCGGCTGGCGGCTCGGTTACGTAATCGGCCCTGAATCTGTGATCGCCGGTGCTCGCAAAGTACACGATTTTCTTACCGTAGGTGCTCCTGCCCCTTTGCAAGAAGCCGCTGCTGTAGCACTGGAACTGCCCGAAAGTTACTACGAGAAATTGACGGCCGACTACACTCGCAAAAAAGAGCTTTTTTTAACCTATCTGGATGAAGCCGGTTTGTCCTATACCAACCCCCAGGGGGCATACTATGTGATGGTAGACGTTACGGCTTATAGGGTACAAAATGACACGGAATTTTGCCGCTGGATGGCAAAGGAGGTCGGGGTGGCTGCGGTGCCCGGTTCCAGTTTTTTTCATGAACCGGTAAATCACCTGATCCGATTTCACTTTTCCAGATCTGAAGCGGTGTTGTCTGAAATCGGAAAACGCCTGCAAAAACTGAAGTCGTTGATCTAAAGTTGCAGGCTTTGAATCATATAGGCACTTTTGTGGACATCATTGAAAACATGATGGGCTCGGTCGTTCAGCGCGGGCCGCACAACGACCGTATCTATTTGATGCGCCTGCAAACAGACGACACGCAAGCCTTGATAGCGGCACTTGATGATATGGCCATAACAAACGGCTATGGAAAAATATTTGCAAAAATACCGGCCACTGCATGGCATACTTTCAAAAACGCCGATTACGTAAAAGAGGCCGTGATCCCGGGATTCTTTACAGGCAAAATCGACGGTTTTTTCATTGCCAAACACTTCACTTTGGCAAAACAAATAACGCACAAACCTGAAAGCGCATCGAGATTTGTCCTGCTGAGCAAAAAAAAACCTGGTGATGGTCTCCACACCGGCAAGGTCAAACGAGACGTAGCGTCATGCAAACCATCGGATGCAGGGGAGATGAGCGCGATTTACCGACAGATTTTTTCATCCTACCCTTTCCCGATTCAGCAGCCGGATTACATACAACGCATGATGAAAGAAACCACGCGCTATTATTGCATCCGGATGAAAGGACGTATTGCCGCCATCGCTGCTGCAGAAATCGATTCCGTGAGCCAAAATGCTGAGATGACCGATTTTGCCACTTTGCCGAAATGGCGTGGTATGGGCCTTGCCGGCTCGCTTCTGAATCATATGGAAATGGCGGCTCGCAAGCGCGGAATTCAAACCGCATTTACCATAGCCAGGGCCCAATCCGCAGGGATGAACTCCGTTTTTCGGAAAAGTGGGTACAGCTATGCCGGACTGCTAAAAAACAATACGCAGATCTGTGGAAGCATCCAAAGTATGGTGGTCTGGTACAAGCATTTGTGAGGGTTGAACATGGGAAGTGGTGGCGATGCAGGGATTTGAACCCCGGACACTGCGGATATGAGCCGCATGCTCTAACCGACTGAGCTACATCGCCACATGATGGTTTGCAATAGGCCTTTCGGCGGAACCAAACAACCGGCCCGCAACGCAGGCCGGTTGTCGGGTCCGGCGGATTTTTCTATCAGCTCTGTCGGCCTACGTCAAGTCGAAAACGACTATTTGGCCTTTTCCGATCCGGCCACCTCGACGCTGTATTCGTCCAGGTTCGGTGGCAGATTCGAAAAAACGATCATAAAGGGAAGCTCCTTGCCCCGGGGAACGTTCACGTTGGAGCGTTTGGCGCCGTTGCGGTTGTTCTCCCGCCGGGTCAGCTGTGCCTGATTCAAGGCGGCCAGCCTCTGGTCGGCTAGCGAACTGCCGGCATAAACGGTTTTGGTCTGATTCAGTTTGCCGCCTTTGGTGTAAAGCTTGCCGGTGATATTGATGTAGCTGCGCGGGTGCTGGTAATTGTTTTTCACCTTACCCCTGACCACATAAAGTGTTCCCAGCTTTGCGCTCTCCACGAAGCTGCCTTCCAACTGCTTTTCCAAAATGGCAATGTTCAGGTTCCCGGAATCCTTGGGACCGAGCCAGTCGCTTACGTAAGGGATCTCCATCTCCTTGAGCGTATCAACAAAGGGCACTTCGATGTCGAAAAAGTTCAGCAGCGTTACCGCCCCGTATCCGCCGCCAACCAGAAGAAAAAGTACCAGCAGGATTTTGAACGGCCGGCTGATTCCCCCGCCGGCTTTCTTGGCCGGCTTTCCGGCATCGTAGGGCATCTGGTCATCGTCGAAGTAGGTCTCGTCTTCGATCGTTTCATCCAGTCCGGCAACAGTGCCCATATCGAACGAATCTTCCATCCCTTCGCCCCCCGGCCCGTCTTCGGCCGCAACCGCGGCGGCGGTCGCCGCTCGCCCTTCGTCGTCTTCGACTTCAAACTCGTGCGCCATCCCGGCATCATCCACTTCGAGTTCCAGATCGAAATCGTCTTCCCCGGCCGCAGCCGCCGGCACCTCTTCCTCTCCCTCGTCCATCTCCAGCATGTCGTCCAGGTCGGTGAGATCGAAGTCGCCCTCGTCATCCTCCTCGAGCTCGTCCGCCACGGCAGGCTCCTGACCGCTGGAATCGAAATCGAGCTCCAGGTCCATATCGTCGTCCGCAGCGCCCCCGGACGGCTCCTCCAGTTCCAGAGCGTCTTCCAGGCCGGTCAGGTCCAGCTCTTCGGTCTCCTCCATCGGTATATCGTCGTCTGCAGCGCCGGTTTCAACCATATCCAGGTCGAGCTCAAAGTCGCCGGAGGCATCCTCAGCAGGAGTTTCGGCACCGGCATCTCCTTCGACTTCGATCATCTCTTCCAGATCGGCCAGGTCGAGCTCTTCGGTCTCTTCCATTGCGGGTGCCGCTTGCTGATCTCCTGCCGGACTCTCGTCGGCATCCAGGTCCAGGTCGAAATCGAGTTCTTCGGTGGAATCCTCCTCGATCGATTCCTCTTTGACGTCGGCCTCCAGGTCGAGATCGATATCGAGGCCGTCGGCTTCTCCGGCAGAATCGGTTTCCTCTGCCAACCCCTCATCCGAAGCGAGAAGGTCGTCGAGCTCCCCGAGATCCATGGCCCGGGTTTCATCCATCAGATCCGGATCCAGATCGCCGCCTGCCGAAACGGCATCGTCGGCAGCCGGCTGTTCGTCCATATCCAGATCGAGTGAAAAATCGAGGTCGTCGTCCGCCGCCGCTCCCGTACCGGTTTCTTCAGCAGCGGCGCTGTCGGCAGCCTGCCCGTCGGCATCCAGTTCCAGGCCGAGGTCGAAATCGAGATCGGGCGCCTCTTCGGTAGCCGTATCTCCGATGGTGAGGTCCTCACCATCGGCAGCGGATGATTCGTCCAGGTCCAGATCGAATGCGAGATCGTCATCAGCAGCAGCCGCATCCGAAACTTCGGCGCTGTCGGTTGCCTCGTCCAGGTCAAAATCGGATAGATCCAGCTCCTGGGTTTCCTGGTACTGCACATCAGCGCCTGCCGGAGACTCGGCAACGTCATCTTCCAGGCCCAGGTCAAAATCGAGTTCATCACCATCCGAAACCGCCTCACTCGGCTCTTCGTCGGCCGCGTCTAACTCCAGGTCCAGGTCTGCCGTGATCGCGTCCAGATCGAGGTCGTCAAGCCCGGCGGCTGCCGAGGATGCCGCTGCAGCCGGTACGGCACCGGCAGCCGGCGCTGCGGCGGCTTCGCCTTGGGGATAGGCGGTAAACACGCTGTGACACTTGGAACACCGCACCTTCGAACCCGACGGTTTGATGAGACGATCGTCGAAATTGAAACTGGTGTCACATTCTGTACAGGTTAAGATCATGATAAACCCCGCTGCTTATAATTTAAGATCGTAAACTGCCGGCAGATTTCGGTAGTTCTCGGCATAGTCCAGCCCGTAGCCAACCAAAAACCCCCTGTCCACCACGTGAGCGGAGTAGTCGATGCGGATGTCGGTTTCGCGTCGCTGTCGCTTGTCGATCATCGTGCAGATTCGAACCGTCCGCGGCTTGAAGGAGTTGAGGTAGTCGACGAGGAAGGTCAAAGAAAGGCCGGTATCGATAATGTCTTCGACGATCAGCACATCTTTGTTTTGGATATCGATCTCCAGCTCTTTGGTCAGGCGAACCTCTCCACTGCTGGAACGGTCCATTCCGTAGCTGGCCAGACGAACGAAGTCAACTTTTACTTCAATTGTCAGGTGCCGGAACAGATCGGCAAGAAAGACAAAGGCCCCTTTCAACACCCCGACGAGAACGAGTTCCCCATTTTTGTAATCAGCTGAAATCTTCTTTGCCAGGTTGGCGACCGCCGTTTCGATCTCTTCTTTCGACAAGACGGGTATCAGCTCAGGCATCGGATCAGTGCGACTTCCGGTTCGCGTGGATGTCGGCTGGCGGGCCAACAAACTATAATACTTAGTAATAATTACACAAAATGGTGGGTGTTGTCAATAATTTTAACCAATTACAGGCCCGCAGCGGCCAGCTTTTCGATGATTTTCTTCTGATCAGCGGTGAGTTTCTTGGGAATGGTAATGTGAATTCGCACGTACAGGTCACCCCGTTTGCTGCCCTTCATCGCAGGAATGCCGCAGCCCGACAGCCGCATCTTGGTTCCGTGACGGGTTCCGGCCGGAACCTTCAGGTTCAATTCCTTGCCCTCCGGTGTCGGCACCGACACGCTGGTTCCCAGCAGGGCTTCGCTGAGCCGGATCTCTTTGCTGATGACCAGATCGTTGTCCTCCATGGCGAACAGGGGGTCGTCGAGCACCTTGGACTGGATGAACAGATCTCCCGGCCTGCCCCCGAACGGGCTCTGCTCCCCCTTGCCTGCCAGCCGGATTTTCTTGCCGGAGATCATGCCCTTGGGGATCTTGACGGTGATTTTCTCCGAGTGCCCCTTGTGCTCGAAACTGATGGTCTTGCTGGTGCCGGTGATCACCTCCCGCAGGGTCAGGGGAAGTTCGTAGACCAGATCAGAGCCCTTTGTCTGCGGCTGCCCGCCGTAAGAGCCGAACGGCGAACTTCCGCCGAACGGGCTTCCGGAACCGAAGGTAAACCGAACCCCGCCGCCCCGGCCGCCGAAGTTTCCCGGTCCGCCGAATCCGAATTCCCGGAGGATGTCGTTGAAATCGAACCCGCGGAAGATGTCCTCCTGGGAAAACCGCTGGCTGAAACCCTCCGAGCCGAACGTGTCGTACTGCTTGCGTTTTTCTTCGTCACTCAAGACGGCATAGGCTTCGCTGATCTTTTTGAACTTCTCTTCGAAAGCCTTGTCCCCTTTGGTATGGTCGGGATGATACTTCATGGCCAGCTTGCGATAGGCCTTCTTGATCTCCCCCGCAGAGGCGCTTTTATTCACGCCGAGCATCTGGTAGTAATCTTCCGCCATTTATCTTCCTTGTGCGCCGCCTGCACCGCTTCGGTTCGAACGATGCGACCGGTCGACGATTCTGCCGGATCGGGTTTTTTGTCGTAACTGATTGAAAACACTAACATCGAACATGTAAAAATAAGATGTCAGCGGTTTTGTGTCAAGCGCTGCCCACCGCGCAGGGCAACCATCAGCACCGAGATCGCCGCCGGGGTCATGCCGTCCACCCGCGAAGCCTGTCCCAGGGACACCGGTCGAACATCGGCGAGTTTTTCCTTCAGCTCGTTGGACAGGCCGTGAACGGCGGCAAAGTCAAATCCGTCCGGAATCCGGACCTTCTCCAACTCCTTGAACTTTTCGATTTCCTTCCGCTGGCGCTCGATGTAGCCCTCATACTTGATTTCGATTTCCACCTGCTGCGCGACTCGCGGGTCGATGGCCGCCGGTGGCGGGGCCAACACCCGCACCGCCTCGTAATCGAGCTCGGCCCGCCTGAGCAGCTGGTGCAGGTGGATGCCGCTTTTCAGGGGATTGGTCTCCTTGCTGTCCAGGTAATCGTTGGTCGCCCGGGTCGGCTTGATCACGGTCTGCTTGACCCGCCGCATTTCCGCATCGATCCGTTTCTTGCGCTGGCGGATCTCATCGATCGTGTCGGCATCGATCAGACCGAGGCTGTGGCCGCATTCCATCAGTCGCAGGTCGGCGTTGTCTTCCCGCAGCATCAACCGGTACTCGGCCCGGGAGGTGAACATCCGATACGGCTCCCGGGTTCCCCTGGTGATCAAATCATCGATCATCACCGCCATGTATGCCTGGGAGCGATCCAGGACGAACGGCGGCCTGTCCTGAATGCGGCAGGCGGCGTTGATCCCGGCCCAGATCCCCTGGGCGGCCGCCTCCTCGTAACCGGAAGTTCCGTTGATCTGGCCGGCCAGAAAAAGCCCGGCAATGCGCTTGGTTTCCAGGGTCGGTTTCAGCTGAACCGGATTGACGTAATCGTACTCCACCGCGTAGGCGGGCCGCATCATCTGGGCCTTTTCCAGGCCTTCCACCGACCGGACCAGGCGGATCTGAACCTCCAAAGGCAGGCTGTTGCCCAAACCGCTGGCATAGATCTCCTCCGTGTCGACACCCTCGGGTTCCAATATCACGTGATGGCGGTCGCGATCCGGGAACCGCACGATTTTGTCTTCGAACGAGGGGCAGTAGCGCGCAGACACCCCCTTGATGACGCCGCCGTAAAGGGCGGAGCGCTGCAGGTTTTCCCGCACGATCCGGTGGGTGACGGAGTTGGTATAGCCCATGTAGCTGGGAAGCTGGGGCATGCGGATGCTTTCCGTGAAATACGAAAAGGGGGTGGGATCCGGCTGGCTTTCCTGGCGGATGAATTTGGAAAAGTCGATGCTCGATTTTCGCAGCCGCGGGGGGGTGCCGGTCTTCATCCGACCGAGCCGAAAGCCGAGTTTTCCAAGATCGGCCGCCAGGCCGTAAGCGGCGAACTCACCGGCCCGACCGGCCTTCGTCGAGCTGAACCCGATGTGCACCAGGCCGCTGAGAAACGTGCCGGTGGCCAGCACCACCGCAGCGGCCGGGTATTCGTAGCCGGTGGCATCGGCCACTCCGACCACCCGGTGGCCCTCGATGATCAGCCGCTCGACCATCGCCTGCCGAAGTTCGATGTTCGGCTGGCACTCGATCACGCTTTTCATCGCCATGTGGTAGCGCTGCTTGTCGTTCTGGGTCCGAGACGAATGCACCGCCGGGCCCTTTTTGGTGTTCAGCGTTTTGTACTGGATGGCGGTCTGATCCGTGATCCGCGCCATTTCACCGCCCAGGGCGTCGACTTCCTTGACCAGCTGTCCCTTGGCCATTCCGCCGATGGAGGGGCTGCAGGGCATGGCGGCCACCTTGTCCAGATCGATGGCCAGCAAAAGAACGCTGCAGCCCATCCGCGCTGCGGCAAGCGCCGCTTCACACCCGGCGTGTCCGGCGCCGACTACCACCACGTCGAATTGCTGCGGTGCCGCTGCCATCAATTCCGTCCCCTGCGAACCGGGCCGGGTGGCCGCAGCTCGATCCCGGGCTGCCGGCGGACAGCCGGCCGGTTGAAACCGTCTGGATTTGGTGATAATTGTTTCTTGTGCACCATGCCGGCGTTATCGCATGAAACACCGGTTTTTTCAATGCACGGTGCGCAGCAGGTCATACCCGACCCGCACCGCTCCCGATTGCCCGATGCCGCATGTATCGACGCTACAACGATATGAACAGCTACCTGAGGGGCCTTTTTGGCCGCCGGGTACAGAAAATTACGGTGGATGCGGGCCTGACCTGTCCCAACCGCGACGGCACCATCGCCACCGGCGGCTGCATTTACTGCAACGCCCGTGGCTCGGGAACCGGAGCCCACGCCAGGGGGCTTTCGGTCACCGAGCAGCTGCAGCAGGGCAAACAGGCACTGTCCAAACGCTACAACGCCCGCAAGTTCATCGCCTATTTTCAGTCCTTTTCCAACACCTATGCCCCTTTGACCCGGCTGCAGGCACTGTACGACGAAGCGTTGGCCGTGGAAGACATCGTGGGGCTTTCCATCGGCACCCGCCCGGATTGTGTCAGCCCGCCGATTATCGATCTGCTGCAATCCTACACCGCTGACCACCTCGTCTGGCTGGAGTACGGGCTTCAATCGGCTCACAACGCCACGCTCCGGTTCATCAACCGGGGACACGATCGTCAGCGCTTTTGCACGGCGGTGGAAATGACCCGCAACCGGGGGTTGAAGATCTGCGCCCACGTGATCCTGGGTCTTCCCGGGGAAGACCGGGAGAAAATGCTGGCGACCGCAGATCTGCTGGCCGGCCTGGACGTGGACGGCGTCAAACTTCACCTCCTGTACGTGGTTAGCGGCACCCGCCTGGAAGAGCTGCATCACGAAGGGCGGGTTCATTGCCTGGAGCAAAAAGAGTATGTCACCCTGGTGTGTGAATTTCTGGAGCGGCTCCCGCAACGGATGGTGATCCAGCGGCTCACCGGCGATCCGCACCCGCAGGAGCTGGTCGCGCCCGGCTGGGCCGTGCGCAAGAACGAAACCCTGTCGCTGATACACGAAACCCTCGAAAAAAAAGACACCTGGCAGGGCAAAGCGCTCGGCGAAAGGCCATTTGCCGACTAAGCCGACGGTTTGCCAGCCAGCGGCTGCTCGACCCTGCCGGCGCGCTTGCTTGCCGTGATGCGCATCGAGTGCGGCCGGGCCCTCCGACCGCATGGCCGCCCCGGTTGCACTGAGACCGCATTTGCAGTATGTTTTTACTAGAACTGATCGTAAAAGTGGGTCGGGATTCAGAACAGAGCGCACGGTGGCGAAAAAGTGGAGTGTACGAGCACACACAATCGTATGTGAGCATTTTGAGCCAACCCGCAACGCAGCCGCTGGTTCCTTAGACGCACTATTGAGACAAGTTTCAGGGCATTTCAATGGACACCCACACCCCAGACACGATGCAAGGCGAACTCAATAGCGAAGTACGGGTCGATGAGTTCGACCTGTCCTTCAAGGTTTTCCATGAACTGATGGCAAAGAAGGTCAACGAGATCCTTCTGGTCTCAACGCCCTACGATGCCTTCATCATGGAGGAAGAGGGGCGTCTGGCCGAGCGCATCATTCACGAGTACCGGGGCCTGAACCTGTCGCGCCCCCCTCACCTGACGTGGGTTTCCACCGCCCAGGAAGCGATCAGCGCGTTGTCCCGCAAGAAATTCGACCTGGTGATCACCATGCCGCGGCTCGACGACATGGATGCCTCCGGGCTGAGCCGTCACATCAAGGAGATTTACCCCAGCCTGCCGGTTTTTCTGCTGGCCCACAGCACAAACCGGCTGCTGCTGGAGTCCGATCTCGGAGATCAGCATGCCTTCGACAAGCTGTTCGTCTGGTACGGCAACTCCGATCTGCTGCTGGCGCTGGTCAAAAGTGTCGAAGACCGGCTGAACATCGAATACGACACCGGCCGCGCCCGTGTGCGCGTGCTGATCATGGTCGAAGACTCGCCGATCTACTACTCATCCATGCTGCCGCTGCTTTACAAGGAGATCGTGATGCAAACCCAGGCGGTGATGGAAGAATCGCTCAACGACGAACACCGCATCCTGCGGATGCGCGCGCGCCCCAAAATATTGCTGGCGGAAAACTTCGAGGAGGCCGAGTACCTCTACCGCCGGTTTAAGCCTTATCTGCTCAGCATTTTCTCCGATGTGCGTTTTCCTCTCAACGGTGCGGTGGATGCAGAAGCCGGCTTCAAGCTGCTTGCCATGATCAAGAAAGAGACCCCGGATCTGCCGGTGCTGGTTCTCAGCTCGGAAGAGCACAACCGCCGCCGGGCGGAAGCCGTTCCAGCCGTGTTTGTAAACAAAAGCTCCCCTACCCTGCATTCGGAAATCAGGCAATATTTCAAAAACAGCCTGGGATTTGGTGACTTCGTTTTTCGGAACGCCGAAGGGCAGGAGGTGGCCAGGGCTTCCAACTTGAGGGAATTACAGCGGATCCTGCCCTCCGTGCCGGACGAGTCGGTGTATTATCATGCCCTGCGCAACGATTTCTCCAGCTGGCTGATGGCGCGTTCTGAAATCATGCTGGCCACGAAGCTCAAGCCGGTGAAGGCCTCGGAATTCGATTCCGTCAAAGCGCTCAAGATTTTTCTGATCAACTCCATTCAAAATCGCCGCAAGGGTCGCCAGAAGGGTATCATCGCAGAACTGGTGCCCGGCCAGTACGACCCGGACTCGGACTTCGTCAAGGTGGGCAAAGGCTCTCTGGGGGGAAAAGCCCGGGGGCTGGCGTTTATGTCCACCGGTTTGAAGGAAAACCGCGAACTGCAGAGCGCGTTCAAGGCGATCGACATCCACGTCCCCCAAACCCTGGTGATCACCACCGAAGCCTTTGACGAATTCATTCAGGTCAACGATCTGAAAGACCTGGCAAACAGCGATTTGACAGATGCGGAAATCTCCACCAGATTTCTTCAGGCCGATTTCCCCGTATGGCTGCAGGAGGAACTGGAGCGAATTCTGGCACAGAAGGCCTACCCCCTGGCGGTACGATCCTCCAGCCTGCTGGAAGACGCCCAGTTTCAACCGTTTGCCGGGATCTACCGAACCTACATGCTTCCCAATCAGCACCACCAGCTGCAGCTGCGGCTGCAGCGGCTGATCCAGGCCATCAAGCTGGTGTTTGCCTCCACGTACATGGCGGCGCCGCGTTCCTATGCCCAGAGCACCATGCACCGTATCGAAGATGAAAAGATGGCGGTGGTAATCCAGCAGCTGACCGGAGCGCGTTACGGGGAGTATTTCTATCCGGCCATCTCCGGCGTTGCCCAGTCGTACAACTTCTACCCGGTATCGCACATGAAACCCGAAGAGGGCATTGCCCACATTGCACTGGGGCTCGGTCGGACGGTGGTCGAAGGCAGCACCTCGCTGCGCTTTTCACCGAAGTACCCGCAGCTGCTGCCCCAGTTCTCGGCAGTGGAGGACATCCTGCGCAATTCCCAGCGCTTTTTCTATGCCCTGAACATGAACGAGTTTCCGGAAGACTTCGGCTCACCGGCCCACTGGACAGATGATGTGACGCTGGTGAGGCTGGAAATCGACGCGGTGCCGGAGCACCCGCCGGTCCGGCACCTCTGCAGCCTGTACAACCCCCAGGAGAATCGCATCCGGGACTCTGCCGGCGGGCAGGGCTACCCGGTGCTCACCTTTGCCAGTGTCCTCAAATACCAGTCGTTCCCTTTGCCGGATCTGCTCAGCCGCGTTCTGGAGATGGGGCGCAAGGGCATGGGCTGCCCGGTGGAGATCGAGTTTTCCGTCAACCTGCCCTTCTACGGCGAGCGCAAGCCCGAGTTTTCCCTGCTGCAAATCCGCCCCATGGCCATCAGCCATCACAACCGGAACGTGGAGATCGAGCGCAAGGACATCGAAAATGCATTCTGCTACTCCACAATGGCTCTGGGCAACGGCAAATTCAGCGACATATCCGACATCGTCCTGGTGCGTCCGGACACCTTCGATCCGGCCAAAACCGTCGACATCGCTGCGGAAATCGGCAAAGTGAACGGCAAGCTCATCACCGAGGGGCGCAAATACCTTCTGATCGGCCCCGGGCGCTGGGGGTCGGCGGACCGGTGGCTGGGCATCCCGGTTTCGTGGCGCGAAATCTCCGGTGTCGGCGCCATCGTCGAGACCACCGTTGAAAACCTGAAGGCCGACCCCTCCCAGGGCTCCCACTTTTTCCACAACATCACCTCCCTGGGCATCAGCTACCTGAACACCACCGACACCGGTGAAGACTTTATAGACTGGCAGTGGCTCGACTCGCTGGCCGTGCGCGAAAAGACCGAACACCTGAAGCACATCCGGTTAGACAGCCCCCTCACCTTGAAGATCGACGGAAAAAGTTCCCGGGCGGTATTGCTGAAAACGTCCTGAGGAAAGTGGATCAGGAAAGATTGGCGCGACAGTGCCGCAGTTTCTTGGCCACCTGCGCGGCGGATGCAATCCGTTTTTCCGGATTCTTGCGCAGCAGCTTGTTGACGATCCGGCTGCAGCAATCCGGAACGTCGGGGACCACCTTTTTCAGGGGCGTGAAGGTGGTGTTGGAGATGGCATACATCATGTTGGCCAGATTGTCGCCTTTGAAGGGCTTTTCGCCGGAAAGCATCTCGTACATCACTATCCCCAGCGAGAACAAGTCGGAGCGGCCGTCGACCCGGGCGCCCTCCACCTGTTCCGGCGACATGTAGCTGGGTGTGCCGAGCAGCACGCCGGTTTGCGTTTCAGAGGCGCTCATGACCCGGGCGATGCCGAAGTCGGCCACCTTCACCTGCCCGTCGTCGAGAAGGATGATGTTGTCGGGCTTGATGTCACGGTGCACAACTTCGTTGCTGTGGGCATATTCCAGCGCATCGGCCACCATTGCCAGCGTTCCCAGAACCTGCTCGACCGGCATGAGCGAGCCTTTGCGGCAGTAACCTAGCAGATCGCTGCCCTTGAGCAGCTCCATTGCCATGTAGGCCATGTCGTGTTCTTCGCCCACATCGAAAATGGTGACGATGTTGGGATGCGCCAGCCGGCCGGCCGCCTCCGCCTCCCGCAGAAACCGCTCCCTGAACTCCTCGAACAGCTCCTGTTCCACGTTGGAATAACTGAGGGTTTTGATCGCCACCTCGCGGTTGATCTTGGGGTCCCGGCCCAGATAGACCACGCCCATGGCCCCCTGGCCGAGCTCTCTGAGGATTTCGTATCGACCCAGGGTCGGCTTCGTGGCGCCGTTGTTGAGCATAATGGACCCGTTCTTGCTGGGAGTGGTGGAAGATGCAGTGTCGCCCAGGCTTTCGAGCATTTCGATGCGCTGCAGGCTGTCCTGATACCGACCGGCGGTTTGCAGATAAGTGTAGACCGCCAGCGCCTTGTTGAACATCCGCTTGCGTTCAAAGTCCTGTCCGAGGTTGTAGAGCAGCTCCCGCACGGACGCATTTTCCACCGGGCACTGTTTGAATTTCTCGAAGGCCATGTCCAGCATGCCCTTGTTTTGGAAGGAGAGGCCGAGCATCTTGTTCAACTCGATGCTGTCACGCTGCGCTTCCCGGGCAAAACGGTGAAATCCGGCAAATGCGTAGCCGAGCACGGCAAGAAACACCGGTGCAAAAATCCGCACCCAGTATCCGAAGCTCATCAGCAACACAACCGAGAAACAGATCCAGGTGAGCAGAAAAATGCCCAGGATCAGGGCGCCGTCACGCGGCTTGACGCGCGGGATGACAAAGACGAGAAAAAGCCCGAAATAGACCACCACGAGGATTTCGAGAACGTTGGTCCAGACCGGCCTGGAAAAATGCCGGCGGCCGACGATGTTTTCAACGGCGCCGGCGGTGATGCCGATGTCGGTGAACTCTGCTCCCGCGGGGGTGCGATAAGATGACGTCTCCCAGGACAGCGTGTTTCCCAGCAGGACAATTTTGTCTTTGAAAAGGGTGCCGGGCGTCTTGCCTGACAGCACATCGGAAAAAGAGACGCTTTCAAAACGCTGCTTTTTGCCACCATAGTCGATGAACATCCGGTAGTCGCCGTCGGTAGGGATGTCGAGACGTTTGAGCGTCAGGCCTGATTCGTCGGTCTGAATATCGGCCAGCCCGCTGCCGGTGTACTTGGCCGCCACCTGCAGGGCAAAGGACGGAAAATACCGCCCCTGGTAGCGAATCAGCAACGGGGCAGCCCGCACGGTGCCATCCCGGTCGGCAACCACATTGGTGTGACCGAGTGCCCCTGCCCTGCGGGCCAGTTCTTCGAATGTCGGCAGGACCGACACCGCATTGAGGGAGAACGGGCCGTGGGCCTGCCACCGGGAGAACTTGTCGGGGAGCAGGGAATGGCGCTTGAGCCAATCCGGGAGGTTGCCGGGACCGGCCGGCCGACCGTCGGGCTCCAGGAAGAACCGGATCGGCAATACGACATTCTTGGCGTGGTTGACCGCGTCGATCAACTGGGCGTCGTCGTTCATCTCGTTTTCGGCCTTGGCCAGCATCCGATCGATCTTTAGCCGGCTCTTGCGCTTTTTCAGAAACGGGTCTTTTTTCAGTGACTTTCTGACCTCGCGAACCTGTGTCAATCCCAGGTTGAGCCGGGGACCCGGAAACAGCAGGTGGATGCCCATCACCCGCGGCTGGTGCTTCGATATGCGCTCGATACCGTCGGCGAGAACCGATCGGGGCCAGGGCCAGTTGCCGATTTCGTCGATGCTCTTCTCATCGACCTGTACGATGACGATGGGGCTGGCTTGCTCGCGCTGCCGCAAGCCGGTGAGAAGATCATAGAACTGCCATTCCACAAACTGCATGGGATAGAAATGGAGCAGCATGCCGGCCAGCACCAGCAGCGAGAGCAGCGTGCTGGCAAACCAGTTGGAAAACAGTATCTTTTTGATTTTGTATTTCATCAGACCCATCGAAGCCGGCCCCGGAGGGCTATCGGTTGTTTTTGACGACCCTGTATTGTATCAAATTTTGACGCTCTGCAAAATACGACATTTGTAGTATGCAACTGCAGGCGAGATGATCTCGACAAGCCGGCAGGCCCCCGAGATAAAATTCCGGCGGCATTGTCTGCCCGTACCGGATGATATGGTCCGAAAGGCGGAGTAAGATACATGAAAACTGCGGGCAATGCGGGAAATCCGGGTGGCGTGCACCCTGAAAAAGAACCGGCGTCAGTCGGGTCCCCGTGTCCGGATGCGGTTCGATTACACCGGCGCCGCGCTTAATCGGGCCCCTGTTTGTTCAAATACCGTATGGCGTCCTGGTCGCCCAGATCGGCTGCTTTTTGAAAGTCGGCCCGGGCCCTGGGGGCATCGCCGGAAAGCAGGTGAACCCTTGCCCTGCCATAGTAATAAGCCCCCTGGCCGGTATCCAGCTCGATGGCCTTGTTGATGGCACTGAGCGCTTCGGCATATTGACCGTTTTCGCCGAAGGCAACGCCCATCTGAAAAAGGGGACTGCTCCACTGTGGGGCAAGAGTGACCGCTTGTTGGAACGCACCGATGGCGGCTTTTTCGTTCCCGTACACCGAAAGCAGCACCCCCCGGTTAAACCAGTAATCGGCATCCTTGATTTCAGCACCTTCCCCGCCCTGCTGTGTGGCCGGAAACCCTGTCGGGTATTTGTCCGCCCACTGGGGTCGGTCTATCTCCTTGAGCCCGCCCGAATCCGGCTCTTCAGCAGCCGGGGCGGCAGGGGTGGGTTCATCCTTGTCCTGGGCCTGCAGCGCTGCGGTGCTGCAGAGGAAAAAGACAAGGGCCGTGAGGGTGAGGCAAAACCGTCTTGGTTGCATTTTACGATGTTTTCCTTTCGGTTGCCGGTTGGTTTATACTATCAATATTATACGAAATATCGGCAACTGATGTCAAATCGGAAGGATGTTCGCCCCCTTGTCACAGAAGCGGTCCGCCACCATTCGCCTTCTGTTGACT
>LJNK01000083.1 GCA_001303025.1 Deltaproteobacteria bacterium SG8_13 | reverse complement strand
CGGTGAGCTGCTCGCTCTTTTGCTGCTCCTGCTGCAGCTGCTTTTTCATCTGGTCCAGCTCTGCCAGGGTGGCCTGCAAAGACGCCAGCCTGGCTTCCAGCTCCCGGACCTGACGATTCTCGGCAGTGCTGGTCGGCTGTGCAGCCGCTTTTTCCTGCAGCTCGCTGATCTCTTTTTGGGTTTTTTCTGCCTCCTTCTCAGCCTCCTGTTCGGCTATCTGATATCGTTTGAGCATGTTAAACCGGGCCAGCTCATACTCCAGGGCCTTGTTTTCCGGGTCTCTTGCCAATTGTTTTTCCAGAAAGCCGGCAATTTGAATGTAGTCATTGTTGGCCCAGATGATGATGTCCACGGAAAAGGCTCCGATGTCATCTTTATAGTAATCCGGGTTGAGGGCCGCTCCGTTGAAGGCCAAAGCACCGGTTTTGTAGCCGAGGTAGAGCTTGCCCTCGCGACCGCTGAAATTCCCGCTGTTTTGACCCCGGACAAGCGGCCGGAAGTAATGCGAGTCCTTGCCTCCGACCCGTGCGATCAGCGGCCAGCCTAACTCAGGAGTCACGTTTTGGTACGTTGCCGGGCAGTAAGGCTTGGGGCAAAAGTTGATGGACCCGGTGGCCAGGATGGTGACCGAGTCCGTTCTTTCGATATCCACACCGGTGTCTCGCAATCCTGAAACACCGCCTGCTACCGTGACATGCTTGTACAGCTTGACAACCGGAGGAAGCGGCTTGCTTTTGTCGATGTGGATGTTCGGTGAAGAGCAGTTGATCAGAAGGATGGTGATCAACAAAAGACTGATGCAGAAAAGGTCCGGTTCTCGTTTTTTCATGGTATCCCCCTAAGATGTCTGATCGTTTGTTTCAAGGGATACAAGAGATGTTCGAACGGATTGCACGGCAAGATTGCCGCCAACCTAGCGCTGGAGGAACGGCACCACGCCGATGACCAGCTGACCCTCGACGGTTCCTTTTTTCACCGGGTGCTGCTCCTGGCCGGTGGCCGCCGGCACTTTCTGCGACACGTAGCGGTAGGCCTCGTCGACGCTGATCAGCCCATCGCCGTCGGTGTCCGCCGGCCCGCGGAGTCCCTGCACCAGGTAGTAGGTGAACACCCCGTGGCCCAGCTCGTCTTTTTCCACGCTGACCTCGTTGGCCGAAGAAGCGGTGATGATCACCTTGCCCTTGCCACCGGCCAGACGCTCCAAAAACCGGTCCGACAAATTCGCCCGCAGCCCGCCGGTGCTCACCGTGCGCCCGCCGCTGGCACCGCTGTAGCAGGCATCGGCCACAAACACCAGCCGCTCGGAGCGGATCCGGTGAAAGATGTGCGCCACCTCGCGCATCGGCAGCGCCGAGGCATACAGATCGTTGGGATCGGCCCCGTAGGGCAGCAGGTATTTTTCCAGCCCGTCACCGTCCGGACTCATCATGTCCCGCTCGGTGGCCCCGTGACCGGCAAAGTAGATGATCACCATGTCGTCTGCCCCGGCCTTGTTTTTCACCCTGGTGCCCAGCGTCGAGCGCAGCGCCTGCAGCGTGGCCTGCTCGTTGAGCAGCAAAAAGACGTTTTCGGCCGGCACCTGGTTGTCTGTTACCAGCAGCTCGTAAAAGCTTTTGGCATCGGCCACCGCGTATTTTAACGGCCGGATGTTCGGATAGCGGTCGATGCCCACCACCACCGCCCACAGGTTGCGCCTGCGGGCGATGTGATGCACGGTCAGCGCTTTTTCCACAAACAGCCCGTCGGAGTCGGTGGCGTGAATCTTGATGGTGTTGGCACCTTTGGAAAGTGCGATGCGCTGCTCGATGTCAAGGCGCCTGGGATAAGAGCCTTCTGCGATGCGGATGCCACGCGCTTGTTCCGGGCTCAGCTTGCGGTTGTTCACAAAGATCTCGAGCTGCTGCAACCCCTTGTCGTCCTGCACCACCGCCGAGAGCTGCACGCTTTTTGCCTCTGTGGACAGCCCGTGGGCCGGGGCGGCGATTAAAAGCACCGGCGGGCTTTTGACCCCTTCGCTCAACTTGGTCAGAAGCTGCTGCTCGCGGTGAGCTGCTCGCTCTTTTGCTGCTCCTGCTGCAGCTGCTTTTTCATCTGGTCCAGCTCTGCCAGGGTGGCCTGCAAAGACGCCAGCCTGGCCTCCAGCTCCTGAATCTGCTGCCGTTCAGTAGCACTGGTCGGCCGGTTAGCGGTCTGCCGCTGTAGATCGCTGATCTCCTGTTGCGTCTCTTGCGCCGCTTCGGCCGCTTTCTCCGCTGCCAACTGGACTTGCCTATACGTGGCATAAATGTACAAGGTATCTTTTATTGCTTTGTTTTCAGGGTTCTCCTCCAATTGTTCCGACAGGAAATTGATAATCTGCCCGTAATCGTCGGTGGACCAGACGATAATGTCCACCGAAAAAGTGCCCTGATTGTCCCGGTACCACTCTGGGTTATACGGGCGTCCATTGGCTTGTAACGGGCCATCCTTGCAGCCCAAATAAAGGCGGCCTTCCTGGAGGCTGAAACCTCCTTTGTGGGTATCGCGGACGATCGGGTGAAAATAGTGACCCTCCTTGCCAATCCTTCCGATGAGTGGCCAATGGTCGGCGGGGGTGACATTGCGATACTTGCATCCACCCCACTTGGCACAAAAGTCAATCGAACCGGTTGCTAAAATGGAAACCTGATCCTCTTTCCTTACATCGATACCGGTGTCTCTCATCCCCGCACGATCACCAGCAATTGTGATATGTTTGTAGGCCTTGATTACCGATGGCAAGGGTTTTCCGGTGTCAATCCGGATGTTCGGTCGGGAACAACAGATGATAAACAAGAGCAGGCAGGCGAAAAGAGATGACTGGAAGAGAAATACGGTGCGTTTCGGCATGCAGCATTCCCTTTTTGATATGGTTGGTGACTGGCAGGAATACTAGCTGAGATGAATCCTCAAAGAGGTCAGGAGTAAAGCCCACTGTTCTGGTGGGGGAAAAATATTTACTGGACAGGTGTCACACGACTTTAGTTTGTGAATACCGCAGACAGGAGAAAATGTCAAAAAAAACGTAATCACGGCACGACGCCGATGACCAGCTGACCCTCGACGGTTCCTTTTTTCACCGGGTGCTGCTCCTGGCCGGTGGCCGCCGGCACTTTCTGCGACACGCAGCGGTAGGCCTCATCGGCGGTTGTCAGATTGTCGTCGTACAACCACCAGAGTCAGATCATCGAACGGTTCGGCCCCGGCAATGTGGCTGCTAACTGCCTGTAAGATGTCATCGACCAGTGTTTTAGTGTCGGCAGCCGGTTTTCGCAAGGCATCGGTGAGCCGTTCCCGGCCAAACAGTTCCCCACTCGGGTCCTGGGCGTCGGTGAGCCCGTCGGTGAAGGCGAACAGCGTGTCGCCGGGCAGTAATCGGACTTGAGCCACCTCGAATCCGAGATCCGGCATCATTCCCAGGGCCGGTCCGGTGGGTTTCAGTCTTGCGTTGATCTCTTCCCGACGGATTATCATGGGCGGTTCGTGGCCGCAGTTGACATATGTGAGCATGCCGGTTTGTATATCGAGGGCTCCCAGGAACAAGGTGGCGAACATGCCCGTATCGCCGTGGGTGTTAGCGATGTAGTTGTTGGTCTGGCGAATGGTGTTCAGCAGCGATGTCTGCTGCCTTTCGTCATCGGCATCCTGGCGGGCGCGGCTTTGTTCGAAATCCTGGATGGAGAAGGCCCGGATCAGGCTGCGGATCAGGGCCATGAACAGGGCCGCGCCGACCCCCTTGTCGCAGACGTCGGCAATGACGACGCCAATGGTTTTTTTACCTTCCAACCAGAACAGGTCATAAAAGTCGCCGGCCACCTGCCGGGCCGGTTGGAAGGAGGCGTTGATTTCCCAGCCGGCCGGGCCGGGCAGGGCGGAAGGGAAAAAACCGGATTGGATTTTACGGCCGATCTCCAGGTCCCGCTCGGCGACTTCCCGGGCCCTTTGCGTTGCAGCGTGGGTGTGTGCATTTTTTACCGCACTGGCGATGTGCAAGGTGATCAGGGCGAAGAACACCATCAGCAGCGGGCGTATCACCGGCAGCAGCATATTGCAGGTAAATACCAGCAGGCCGGCAAGGCAGATATAGGCAGCGGCAACGCCGGCGGTGCCCAGTGTGAAAAAGACGGCAGAGCGGTGAAAGGAGAGCAGGGTAACTGCGAGCAGCAGCAGCAGCTCTATCAGCAGAACGAGCCAATCGGATGGCTCTGTCAGAAAGGAGCGGGTGAGGATGGTGTGCAGGCTGTTGGCATGAATGCCGCTGAGCGGAAAGTCCGGGTCGGTGGGGACCTGCCCCACGTCGGTCGATCCTGTGGAGACATCGGAGACCAGCACAATTTTACCGGAAAGCTCCTTTCGCCAAAGGACCATTTCTTCGGGGCCTTCGGAGGCGAAAAAAATATCGGAAAAATGGTAGTGCTTCATCCGCCCCCAGGGCCCGGCGAAGTTGATCCGCATGTTGCCGTGACGGTCGACCGGAATCTGAATGTCCGTCCGGTCGGAACGGTTCGGCAGTTTTACCTGCGGCAGAAGGATTCGCCGGGGCTTTACGACGATATTGTCAACCGGCACATCGAGATAGTCACAGGCCACCCGCAGGGAAAAGGACGGGAAAAAATCGTTGCCGAAACGAACCAACATCGGCAGGCGCCGAAACACTCCGTCCGGATCGGGGTGCAGGTTTAAATAGCCGGTGCCTCTGGCGGCCTCGGAGAGCGGCAGAAAGGTCACCAGGGCATGGCGGCCGGCAAAGAACTTTTCCCCCTTCCAGTCGTTTGCCACCGGCCAGCTGGCCTGCTGCAAAAAACTGCGGAGCAGGGGGTCGCTGTCTGCGGTTTGCAAGCTGGTGCCCGACGAATCGAGTTCAAAAGCCATGCCGAAATAGACATTGCCCGCGTTACGGGTTGCTTGAATCAGGTCGGTATCTTCTTGCGGGTGCCGGCGTCCACCGAAGATAAAGTCGTACATCTGCACGGATACACCCATCGCTGCCAGGTTGCGAATTGCCCGGGCATGATGGCTGCGGTTGAGGTAGTAGGTCCCCAGGGCATCGAGGCTGGTGTTGTCGATGTCGACCATGACGATGGTGTCGTCATAGGGAAGTCGAAAGGATGCACTGCCGGCCTTGAACCGGAGCAGGTAGTCACCGGTTTGCTCGTGCCAGGGCGTAAAGACATTTGGCAGGATGAAAAAACAGAGATGGGCCGTAAAAAATGAAAAAGCAATCCACAGGAGGGTGATCCTGCGTTCGATTTGCTTATCGATGATCAATCGTAAACGTCCTGCTGTAGAAATCAGGGGCTGATATTTCCATTGCGATTTTAGAGATGTCGGGCAGCTCCGGCTGGCCCTGTTCGGTCAAGCCGCGAAAGTTTCCTCCCAAACGGATGGGACGTTCCGCATCGGCGGTCAGCGTGCGACGGTATTTTTGCAGGCGGTGGATCTCCGACAGGATCTGCCGGCCGACGGCCTCGCGCTCCGAGGCGACGGAAGCGGCAGACAGATTGTTGCACAGCGCTTCTATATTCTCCAGCGGGCGGGCCGAGACGAGCAGGTAAAACGTCTCTATCCCGGTGATCTCATCGAGCCGGAACCAATCACTGCCGTGCGGTACCATCATGCGCGTGCCGGCGGTAGTCCGGGATCCGGATCCGCGTTCAGGCAGCAGCACCATCAGCTCTGCCTGGGAGCTTTGATAGAAAAGGTACAGGTGGCAATCGGTCTGCGGCTGAAAAAAGATTTTCATCCGATCACCGGAGCGCAGCACCGCCGTTTCTTCAATTGACACAAGCGCGGGGTCGTCTTCCGGTCCCGTCAATGCACCAAAGGCCCACTGCAACCGAATCTTGTTTTCTTCTGCAGCCGAACTTTTCGGTTCGAATGCCAACAGGGCTGCCATCAGCGACAGGCTGACCCACAGAACCGCCGTTGTTTTGGATGCCTGCATGGTTTCCTCCACATACCGGGTCATCGACCCGTCACGCCGATCAAGGCCGGCTGACGATCAGGCAGGTGTCTGACGCGAGCGCGGCCGGATTCGGGTCTTTCGTGCCACTGGAAGCGCCGGCCGTTGCCACCACGGAAATTCCCCGGGTTCGCATCTGGATGGCCCCTTGCGTGTCGGTGGTCACTTCCGTATAAAAGCCGCCGCCGGTCTTGGTGAGTTGTTTTACATCCGTGAATTGATTGACCGATGCCATCACCGTGATCACATCCCTGCCGTAGGGCGCCTGCACTTCCAGCTCGTCGTAGCGGCCTACAATCCGCGCTCGGCCGGCTTCGATATGGTTGTCGCGGTCGTGGGGGTTGGGGAAGAGCAGCGTGTTCATTTTTTTCTGTCCTCCGGATTCGGCATCGGTGGAAGACAGATAGATCACCTTGATGTAGCAATCCCGGGAGGCTTTCACCTGAAAGCGGATTTTTTCCCCGTGGCGATAGATGGCGCCCTGGCCTTTTTCCGGGCGGATAGACACGCTGAAATCCGGGTTCTGGCCGCTGTTTTTCAGATCATCGCTGGTCAGGGCCAGAAAATAATCCTGGCGCACCTTGTCGGCCAGCTGCACCAGGATCTCCTGCAGCTGCCTGTTTTGTTCCACCAGCTGAGTGATCTGCTCCTGCTGCCGATTGGATTGCTGCCGCATCTGTTCGTCGACGGCCTGCTGGCGCGTCTCCAGGCGCAGGATCACGTCACGAATCTGTTCATATTCCTGTCGGCTGCGGTCGTCAGCCGCTCCGACCTTCTGGTCGATCGCATTCAGCAGCCGACCGTAGTGCTCCATTTGTTCGTTGTAGACCGCCATCTGCCGGTCGAGCACCAGGGCAATCCGTTTAACACCGTCTCGAATTTCATCCTGGCGGTGCTCCAGGCGGTCGGTCACCTCGTTGATGAATTTCTGCTGTTCCATCTGACGGTCGGCTTGGCTGCGGGCGATGGTCAGCAGCACCCAATGCCGGCGGCTGCGAGAGTCGGTGTAGCGGTCCTTCTCGGTAACACCGGAGAGCACCTTGCGGGAGGTTACCAGCAGCGAGCTGGCGATCTGCTCCTCCTCGTAGTGGCCCCTTTTCTGCAGCCGGTTTTCAAATTCCGACCGCAGCGACACGGACAGCTGATAGCAAAGCTCATCCAGAGCGCGATCCTTGGCCAGCCGCATGGTTTCGTAATCGGGGGCCTTTGCACTGTAATCGGCGAAACTGACCCCGTAGTAAACACCGGAGAGCGTCAGCCGGCCGTTGAGATGATCCTGCAGCCATGGGGGAGGGGAGGCGGTCGCATGGGGGGCAATGCATGCAGAAATAAGTAGAAACCAGACTCCTGCGGTCAAGACCGCTGCGCGAGTGGTACGCATCGCTGGCAACATCCTTGCTTGGAGGGGTTTGGTGCCGGTTTCGGTACGTCAGCCCTGATAGTAGCATAAAATTGGCGAATTACCACCTCTTTATGCGCCTTGAGTTCCGGTTTTGATCGATCCCAGCCGTACAAGGCCCCACAGCTGGCTCAGCAGCATACCGGACAGCATCAGGCTGCAGCCGAGGATGCCGCGACCGGTAAGCGTTTCGCCGAGCACGATCCAGCCGCCGATGGCGGCGAAAACGGCTTCCAGGCTCAACAAGATGGCCGCATGCGCCGGATGGGCGTTTCTCTGGGCGATGACCTGCAGGGTGTAGGCCACTCCTACTGATAGCCCGCCGCCGTAGAGAATCGGCAGGGCAGCCGCCACGATGCCGGCCACGGTGATGGTTTCGAACCCGGCGGCTGTGATCAGGCTCAGCACGGAGCAGGCGGCAAACTGGGTGAAGGCAAGCTTCAGCGGGTCCATTCGCGGAGACATCCATCCGATGAGCAGCACGTGTCCGGCCCAGAAAAAGGCACCGAGCAGGACCAGAAGATCTCCGAATGCGATGGTAAACTGATCGGTGATACTCAGAAAGTAGAGTCCGACCGCCGCCAGGACGGCTCCAAACCAGGATCCGGCGTTGGTCTGTTGTTTGAAAAGCAAACCGAACAGCGGGACGATGACCACATACAGTCCCGTGATGAATCCGGCATTTCCCGCAGTGGTGAACACCAGGCCGGCCTGCTGCAGGGACGCGCCGCCGAACAACACCAGTCCGGCCGCAAGCCCGCTCCATCCTATCGTTCGAAATCCAGCGGACTGCGGAGAAAGACCGTCAGCAGGCGCCGGTCGCCGGCTGCGAGCGATGAACGGCACCAGTACCAGGCTGCCGAGGGCAAAGCGGATCGCGTTGAAGGTAAACGGCCCGACATGCTCCATTCCCATCCGCTGGGCCACAAAGGCAAATCCCCAGATGACCGCTGTCAGCAGCAGCAGGGCGTCGGATTTGAGTGTTTCCGGCTTCATCGCAGGCCTCTGTCGTCGCGGGGGACCAACCCCCCGATATCTATGGTTGCAGCCGCTGTCATGGCAGCGCCGCCTTCGGAATGACGTTGTAGAATCGTCTGGCCATCTTGGCATAGCCGTCGTCGTTGGGATGGATTGGATCGCTCATCAGCCTCCGGTTGCCGAAGATACCCTCCAGGATATCGGGTACCAGGATGGCCCCGGTTTCGGCCGCCACGGCCTCGTATCCCTTGCCGAACCCGCGTCCGAAGACCGGCAGGTCGATCCCTCCCACAATAACCAGCGCACCCGCATCCTGGAGCGTTTGGATGATTTGCCTCAGGTTGTCAAACGCCGTTTCACGGGGAGTGCGGTTTTTCAAATCGTTGCCGCCGAGGGTGATCAGCACGATTCTCGGTGAGCGCGACAGGACGTCCTGTTCCAGTCTTTGAAGGGCGCGCCCGGTCGTGTCTCCAGCCTTTCCGGCGTTGATGATCGGTTTTCCGAGAAGCCGGGACAGTTGGGCCGGATAGTCCTTTCCGGCCGATGCGCCGAATCCGGATGTCAGGCTGTCGCCGAAGCAGATGATGTTTTCGCCGGTCAGTTCGAGCCGTTCGGCCTCCGGCTTGGGCCCCAGCCACCGATAGGCCGCCGCCAGTGCAACGATCAGCAGGGCTGCAGCGGCAATTTTTTTCACCAATTATGATCCTTTCGAATACCTTGTGCCCTCCGCGGTCGGCAATACATACGTGCAACGGCAGTTATGAAAACCGCTGAGTGCCTGCATCCCGCTGGGCGGCGGTTTTTGGGCCGATATTCAGACATTGCGGCCCGGGTGGACAATCGGGATCTTCCTTCGGGTGTTGACGATCAATATGCCGGCTGCGATCAGCACCAGCGCCGCCAGGATCTGGGCGGTGACCGGCTCTCCCAGCAGCACGCCGCCCAGCACCACCCCGGTCACCGGCATTAAAAATATGAACGAGTGCAGGGCGACGGCACCGTGTTTTTGAAGCAGCGTATTCCAGGCGACAAATCCAAAGGAGGTGGCGACCAGGCCCTGATACAATACCGACAATACCACTTCTGGATCAAAGCGGTTGGCGGCAAACTCCCCGGACACCAAGGCACCGATAAGAAAGAGCGGTGCAGCGATCAGGGTCTGGAACAATACCACCTGAAACGGCTGCAGGTCGGCCAGTATGTTTTTGGTGTACACCCCGTTGCAGGCCCACACGAACGCTGCCGCCAGGATGATCATATCGCCTTGGCGCAGTTCGGTGCCACCCCCGCTGTGCCCGAGAAAAACGAACACCACGCCGGCAAATCCCAGCACGATGCCGATAAGCTTGCGGCCGGTGATGCGATCGCCCGGCACGAAAAAATGCGCCAGGAACAGTACGAAGAAGGGTTGGATGTTGGCCAGCAGGGTGCCGCGCGAGGCATAGGTCTTGCTCAGGCCGAAGATGAACAGCGAGAGCTGGATAAAAAAGATGACCGATATGATCAGCAAGTGTTGCAGCTGTCTGCGGCGGAGTCGTATGGCTTGACGGGTGCATAATGCCCATAGAGAAACGACCACAGCCGCCAGACCGAAACGGATGGCCGCGACGGTGAAAACCCCTAGCCCGGAAAGGCTGATTTTTATTGCCACGGTGTTCCCGCCAAACAAAATGCAGAGGAAAGACGCAAAGAGGGTTGCCATAACGGGCAATCCGGCGATAGCCGGCGCCTGGCGGCTTTTCTGTAAACGACCTTTCGCATATTCGTTATTCATCGCGACCTTTTCGGCAAGGCAATGCCGCCGGCAGGCTAAGGGGTGCCGGCAACGGAAAAAACCACTGCGGGCGTATAACAGATTCCGGCATCTTCGTAAACCGGATGCAGACGGGTTCAGGCAACTGGATTCGCGGAGTCGGTTAGCAGGGTCGCTGTCAGTGCAGTCGGCCGATCCGGGCCTCGACAGCTTCCAGGACCCGGTTGCTGCGTATCAGGTTGCGCATCGCAGCGATGTCATCGGCCAGGATGCGGTCGCTTTCCAGGTGTGCGATGGCGCCGCGAATCACCTGATAGGCGGCCATGCTACCCTTGCCGGGTTTCAGGTTGGTAAACAGATCCAGGGCCTGGGCAGCGCACAGCAGTTCGATGGCAATGACGGTTTCCGTGTTGGCCACGACTTCCCGGCATTTGCGGGCGGCGATCGTACCCATCGACACGTGATCTTCCTTGTTGGCGGAGGTGGGGATCGAATCGACGCTGGCCGGGTGCGACAGTACCTTGTTTTCCGATACCAGGGCTGCGGCGGTGTACTGGGCGATCATAAATCCGGAGTTCAGACCCCCATCTTTTACCAGAAAGGCCGGCAGGCCGCTGAGTTTGGGGTTAACGAGCCGTTCGATGCGCCGTTCGGAGATGTTGGCCAGCTCGGCGGCGGCGATCGTCAGAAAGTCGAGAGCCAGTGCCACCGGTTGCCCGTGGAAGTTGCCACCCAACAGAAAATCCT
>LJNK01000094.1 GCA_001303025.1 Deltaproteobacteria bacterium SG8_13 | reverse complement strand
GCGGGCGATACGGAAGTCGTCAGATCTCTGGCCGAAATCGTGGGGAAATGGCCGGCCTTCGAACCCAGCGGCGGGCGGGACCGCGGGTTTGATCTGGCGGAGCGTTTCGTCGAGCTGTCGAGACCCCGAACTTCAATCAGCCGCATGATCCAGAAGGCGGTCGCGAAAATCGCCGTTCACGGTTGCGGTCCGCTGCACATCGTTACGACGGCCGACCGGCAAACCCTGTTTCCCTACCCGACGGTTCCCGACCGGCGTGCCGCCGTTATGCAGAGTCTGGGCCAGAGCCCGGTTTACTTCAGGGGGCATGCACCCGGTCCCTGCCGTGAAAACGTGGGGCAGGTTCACGTTTATCTCGACGTTTCCGGCAGCATGGACGGTTACCTGGAAACCATTTTCAGCTGCCTCAAGCCGATTCAAAACCGGCTTTACCCGCTGATACACGTCTTCAGCACGGAAGTAATCGACTATCCCATCGGGGATATCCTGCAGGGGCGCTACACCTCGACCAGCGGGACGGATATCAACTGCGTTCTGGAACACATTGTCAAAAATAAGATAAAAAAAGCGGCCATTGTCACTGACGGTTACGTGGGAAAGCCTTCGGACTTGCTGATCGAGCAACTGCCCGAAAGGCTAAATCTCGTCAAGTTGCTGACCCCGGATTTTCACGAAGATGATTTGAAGGATCTTCCCGGTTCCGTTCAAAGACTGCCGCTCGAGGAGGAAAACGCGATGCCGTGGCCGATGCTGTCGTGGGCTTTGTTTACGAGAATGATTCCAGCGCCCTGGTCGGAGTGGAAGTGGCCGTTTCCCTGGACAGGGTGTTTATTACAGGCAGAATCGCCGCAAACAAAAAACTGTTGAAATCGCTGAACCTGAATGCTGCTGTCAAAAAGGTCTTTCTGAATGCGGGATATGGGCGCAGCCATCCGGGAACCGTCTGGCTTCCTGAACCGGACGGCATCGTTGTGGACACATCCGGTCGCATCGTTGTGGACACATCCGGTCTGATCCTGGATGAAATCCAGGAGGACGAACGGGCGATCCGATGCCTGTCGGATGACCAGAGCATTACGGTCGGTTATGCCGTCGACTCCCCCGAGACCAACTACATTCCCAGGGGGCAGTGGCTGGCCTGGCAGGTGATGCGCGAAATCCGAATGCTCACAGCTGAGAAACCGGGCTGCTTCGGGCCCGACGCCAAGGTTTTAACCCAGATCGCCGGAGGGGAAGACGGCTGGACATTTGACCGGCTGGTGGTTTCCATGCAGCATGCGGCCGCAATCGACTGGAGCGAAATCGGCCGCATCGCCTACAGGGCGCTGAAGATCCTGAAGAAACGTTTCGAGGAAACCGGCACGGCCTGCAATTTCGACCCGGATGCCGTCGATTTAATCGTCAACGGCCACGGCGATTTCAGCACGGGCGGCCCCATGGGCGACAACGGGCTTTCCGGCAAAAAACTGGTTATGGACGCTTACGGCCCGATGGTCGCCATCGGGGGCGGGGCCTACAGCGGAAAGGATCCCCACAAGGTGGACCGTGCCGGTGCGGTTCTGGCACGCGAAATGGCCCTGTATTCCGTTATCAACGAAAGCAACCCCTGGGACACCATCCAGCTGTCCTGGGCGCCGGGAAAGCAGCACTACGTTGCGATGAACTCATCAATGGCAATGGATTGCGCCCGGCAGCAATTCCCGCAGACCATCCAGCAGTGCGTCAATCGTTATTTTCGGAAACCGATTCGCAATTCTTTTACCGAATTTGCCCTCAAAGGATGGTACTCAGGGGCATTAAAGGCCCCCTGGGAAAAATTGGTCCCAGACAGGGGGTTGACCGTGCATGAAGACTTTGCATGATACGTTGCCGGTATCTATGCGATGGTTTAGAGAATTTCTGAAAACCATGCCTGGCCGGGATCGGGAAAACGCAGGGGTAAGAGTTCTGAACGTCAGGTGCGCCAATGGCACTTTTTTTTCTAACATGCAGGAGGGGGGTAAAAAAATGGAAGAATCTGATTACGGAAACTGCGATGAGATACTCTCAGAGTTAGTCCTTGAAGAAGGCGAAATCGTTTACGGCCTGGAATGGGACAGCGGGAGCCCGGCTATTGGAGGCGGCTATGAAGTCGTTTACAAATTCAGGGAGTATTACTGGGCGTATTCAGACTATGAAGGATTATGCGGGCCTTACAACCGCTTCGACAAGGCGCTGTCATCCAATTTTACGACGGTGACGGAAGCCACGCAAAGTATTCGCTGCAACGAGCTCTCGTCAGAGGAAATCGCAGAGCGATTGGAGCCCTATGACCTGGAGTGCAACAAAAGGATCGTCATCAACGGCGAAGACTGGGTCATTACTCCTGAAGGCTGCTGTATGAAGAAATCGATTCCCGGAAGAAGGAGCGGCAAGGTGATCAAGCTTTACAATAAGCCATCTTAAAAATGCATCTACACCCAATCGCTTTGTTGTGCGCCTCTTTAAAATGCTCACATCCCTCAAGGTATGCCGCGCTTTTTCGCTTGTCCCGCCATAGCTCGCTTGATAGAGCGGCGGCGGATCGATACACGCTTGTTGAGCACATTAATAGAAATGAAAAAAAATGGTTCATGGATTGAGTAAAATCAAATGGGAGGGTCAAATGTTTGACCGGATCTGTCACGGGCGAGTGGTATCCTTTCTGTAGGAATAGAAAATGGAGGAAGGAAATACATGCGATTACCAGGAATCAACGAGGAGATAAGCTCTAAATTAATCCATGTTAATGCGGATAAAAACGAGCGCTTTATTTTGAGAAAATCCGCGCAGTTTCTGCAGCGCCATTTCACGCTCTACCCTTCTTTCAGCAAAGAGGCCGTAAAAATGCTCTGCTGGACCCTGGGGAAAAAAACCGGACGGATCAATCAGTTTCTGATCTGCCACCTGAGCGAGAAACAAAAAGACGCATTCAAAGAGAGTTTTTCGGAAAACGGCCATGATTTTGATGATTACGTGGATCTTGTTTTCGCTAAGCTTAAAAAGCTGAAGAAAACCAGCATCAGGAATTTTCAGCGACTCGCGCTCAACCTTCTGGAGAGCAGCGCCGAACGATCCGGTTACCGGGGAAAGGCCGATCTGGAGAAGAACGTGGCCGCCCTGAAACGCATGTTTGCGCTCAGTGATCAAGAGCAGGAGTTCATCATCTTCCTGTTTGTCCTGTCAACTTGCGAAGCCGCCCAGGAATTTTTCGTCGGACACCTGGAATGTAACAAGATCATGGGCCGCAAATACCTGACCAACGTCCTCGGATTGGGTAAACCCGAGCTGAATAGAATTCTATCCGGCAAGCTGAAACAAATCGAATTTTTCGAAATGGACGGGTACGACCTCAGGCTGGAGGATAAATTTCTGGGGCTTTTCCAGAATCCGACAGACAAAAACTTCTCCGAAGAATTTTATTCCCGGATTTCTGCCGGCCGCAGCCTGCCGCTCGAGTACTTTTTAATCGAAGAAGATGAACGCAATCACGTTTGCAGCCTTTTAAAGAAAAAACCGGAGACGGCCACCCACATTTTGCTCTACGGCCCGCCGGGAACCGGGAAAACCAGTTTCTCAAAGAGCCTGGTCGATCATCTCGGAGCCCCCTCTTACGATATCGTAAAAGACGAGGCCAACACCACCCTCAACCGACGGGCCGCCATTCTGGCCTGCCTGAACATGACCAACTCCGGAACCGGTTCGCTGGTGATCGTGGACGAAGCCGACAACCTGCTCAATACCCAATTTTCCTTCTTCATGCGTGGAGAGACCCAGGACAAGGGATGGCTCAACGAGTTGCTGGAAAAACCCGGTACCCGCATGATCTGGATAACCAACAGCATCGGGGGCATCGAAGATTCCGTGCTGAGACGCTTTGCCTTCAGCCTGCACTTCAAGCCATTTAACCGCAGCCAGCGCGCCCGGCTGTGGAAAAATATCATCAAAGCAAACCGGGTGGAAACGTTCTTCAGCGCCGGGCAGGTCGAAGCATATGTCAGAGAATACAGGGTCAACGCCGGTGTCATCGACCTGGCCGTCAAAAAGTCCGTCGATACGAGCCTGCGTTCGAAAGCGCAGTTCCACAGATCGATGGCTCTGGCTCTGGAAGCCTACCGGACGCTGTCCAATTACGGAGAAAAGCCGATAGACAAAAACAGAGTCGAGGATAACTATTCGCTGGAGGGTTTAAACCTCGGTGCTGACCTGGAATCGATGATCGTCCGGCTCGAGCAATTCGACGCCTATCTAAGAGAAACAAAGAACGACCAAATCATGAACATGAATCTGCTTTTTTACGGCCCGCCGGGAACCGGCAAAAGCGAGCTGGCCCGGTACATCGCCGACCGATTGGACCGTGAAATCATCTGCAAGCGCGTCAGCGACCTGCAGAGCAAATGGGTCGGGGAAGGGGAAAAGAACATCAAGCATGCCTTTCAGGAAGCCGAGGCCGAAGAAGCCATCCTGATCATCGACGAGGCCGACTCTTTGCTGTTCAACCGCGACCGCGCGGTCCGCTCCTGGGAAATCAGCTTCACCAACGAATTCCTGACCCGGATGGAGCGCTTTCGCGGCATTCTGGTGTGCACCACCAACCGCATGAAGGATCTCGACGATGCGTCGATCCGCCGGTTCAACCACAAACTGAAATTCGACTACCTGCTGCCGGAAGGAAACGTGATTTTCTACGAAAAGTTGCTGGCCGACCTGATCGGCTCACCGCTCGACCAAAAATCCGGAGCTATCCTGAAAAGCATTCCCAACCTCACCCCGGGAGACTTCAAAACCGTAAGAGACCACTTTTCATTCTGCCCCCGGGAAGAACTCAGCCACGAAATGGTCCTGGCTGCCCTGGAAGATGAAAGCCGGATTAAAGAAATTCACAATAATAACTCGAAAATCGGATTTTAATATCTATACACTGTGACCGGATGTGTCACGGGTTTCTGGTATTCTTTTTCTAAAATCAGGAAAACTGAAAAGCGCATTTTTATAAAACAAGAGTGCCACGCACTGGAAAACAGTAAGGGTATTTTTATGCAGGTAAACCCGACCATCGAATCCAAAATGAACGAGGCCGAAGCCTACCGGTCCATGAAACTTTTTTCGGATTCCCTGCAGATCTACGAGGGCATCTTGACAACGGTGCCGCAGCAGGACACCGACACCCACGCAAAGGTTCAGAACCGCATCCGGCTGATCAAACAGGAGATTTACGATTATGAAAACCGGAAGGCCTGCGATGTTTCCGACGATGACCTGGACCCCATCATCGATCGGCTCTCGAATCAGGAAGACGCGGAGATGATTTTCGACAAAGCATCGGCGTTTAAAGAGATGGGGCTGCACCGCAAGGCGGTGGCCGAATACGCAAAACTGCTCAGTGAAGGCTTTCAAATCGATCGGTTTGTCCCGGATCTGGCCGAATGCCTGCTGAAACTGCACGCCCCTCAAAAGGCAATCAGCGAGATGGACCGGCTCGTCAAAAATCAAGGCCTGGAAAATACCGGCCGGGCCAGGATTAAATTTCTCCTCGGCCGTGAACTCGAGAAAAGAGACCACCGCGAGCCGGCCCTGGGGCTCTACAAGTCAGCCGGTGGACTCGACCCTGATGACCCGGAAATCAAAAAATGCCTGGAAGCGTTGTCTGCGGCATTCGCATCCGGCTCCAGATATGACTACCTGCTGGGTGAAGGCATCGTCACGGACGATCAGCTGCAGAAAGCGTTTGCGCTTTCAAAAAAGATGAACAGCAGCGTGGAGTATGTTCTGATAGAGCACTGCCAGGTCAAGAAAGAGGCCATCGGCAAATCGTTTTCAATTTTCTACGACTGCCCCTTCCGGGAATACGATCCGGCCTTTCCGGTTCCGGTGGAGCTTCTTTCCAAGCTGAGAGAAAAATATCTGCTCAACGCATGCTGGGTTCCGATGAGCTGGGAAAAAGACAGCATAGAGATTCTGGTTGACGACCCCAGGGACCTGAACAAGACCGATAATATCAAATCCCTGCTGAAGACCGGCAGGATCAATTTTTCCGTGGCCATCCGCGAGGATATCCAGGAGTATATCAAACGCTTTTTTGACACCGAGCAACGCCCGGTCGAACCCGACGTTGAGGACCCACTCGAGGATGGTGACTTAACGGCAGTTGAATGGGAGGAAGAGGAAGAAGAGGGCGAGGCCGAAGAAGCGGATGAGGCCTCGAGCAAAGTTGTCCGGCTGGTGGATCAGATCATCATCGCGGCCCACCGCAAAAATGTGTCGGACATCCACATCGAGCCCTCTTCGATTACAAAAACCACGACCATCCGCTTTCGCCTCGACGGGCTGTGCCAGGAGTACAGACGGGTTCCCAATTCCATGGTTCGCGGCATCGTGTCCCGCATCAAGATCATGGCCAAACTGGACATCGCCGAAAGGCGCAGACCCCAGGACGGAAAGATCAAATTCCGGCGCAAAGGGGTGCCTGCTTTTGAACTGCGGGTGGCCACCATCCCGGTGGCCGGGGGCTACGAGGATGTGGTTTTGAGAATCCTGGCATCTGCCGGAGCCATGCAGCTGGACGAGATGGGGCTTACCGCGCGAAACCTGGAAGTGATGAAGCGTATCATTGTCAAACCTTACGGGCTCATCCTGGCGGTCGGCCCCACCGGTTCCGGCAAGACTACATCCCTGCACGCCCTGCTGGGGCATATCAACAGGCCCGATATCAAGATATGGACGGCCGAAGACCCCATCGAGATCACCCAGCCTGGCCTGCGGCAGACGGAGGTAATGCGAAAAATAAACGTGGATTTTGCCCGTCTGATGCGCGCCTTTCTGCGGGGCGACCCGGATGTCATCATGATCGGCGAGATGCGCGATGAGGAAACCGCCTCGATCGGCATCGAGGCCTCCCTGACAGGGCACCTGGTTTTTTCCACCCTGCACACCAACAGCGCCCCGGAAACCGTGACACGTTTGCTGGACATGGGGCTCAACCCGCTGAACTTTTCAGACGCCTTTCTGGGGGTGCTTGCCCAGCGTCTGACCCGCCGTCTGTGCAAGGAATGCCGGGAAGAATACCCGCTGACCCTCGACGAATTTGAAATGATCCGTGAGGACTACGGCGAAGATCGGTTCGCTAAAACCAAAATCGAATACGATCCGGACATGTCTCTTTACCGGCCGGCGGGCTGTGAGGCATGCTCCGGCACCGGTTATCGAGGGCGCATGGCTATCCACGAGCTGATGGAGGGCACTGCGGACCTCAAACTGATGATCAAAAATCAGGCCGGCACGGAAGAGATCTACCGGCAGGCCGTCGATGACGGCATGACCACGTTGAAGCAGGACGGTATTTTGAAGGTGCTTCAGGGACTGACGGACATGGCGGAGGTTCGCCGGGTATGCATAAATTAGCCACAGACCCACACGGACAGACACAGACGATCAAATAGTCAAAATTAACCCAAAAAAAGCAGGGAAGTATGACCGAATGTGTCACGGAATGAAGGTATGATTGCCTTAAAAAGAGAAATTGTAGGGGGGCAATTCAATGGTTGGAAAAATGAAACTTGGGGAAATCCTGCTCGAGGCCGACTTGATATCGAAAGAGCAGCTGCAACAAGCGCTGGCTGACCATAAAAAAGCAGGTATGAAATTGGGCCAGTTTCTCGTAAGACAAGGCATTGTCAGTGAGTCCGATATGGTGAACGCGCTGGCTGATCAGCTAAAATTGGAAGTCTACAAACCGTCCAGGCATGCGGTTGACCCAGAGCTTGCGAAAATTATTCCGTTTGAACTGGCGAATAAATATCAGGTGGCGCCTATTGAAATTGATGGCCAACTCCTCAAGATAGCCATGACAGACCCTCTGGGTATTCGTGCTTTGGACAATATCGAAGATAAAACCCGGTTAGAAGTGGAAACGCTTATCTGCACGGAGCAGCATTTGATTCAACTGCACAAATGTCTGTATGGTTCCTTTTCTGACATCGGTGATATTATCGAAGGCATAGACGAAGTTACAATCGGCGAGGACTCTGATAAGGCCGAGGTCAAAGATGTTGATTTGAATATGCTTCAGGGCATGGCCGAAAAAGCGCCAGTGGTTGTTCTGGTAAATTCAATTATTTTTCAGGCGGTACAAGAAGGCGCAAGCGACGTGCACATCAGTCCGCAAAAGAATCTAGTAAGGGTCAGGTTCCGTGTGGACGGCAAACTCCACGAGGTGCCTTCGCCGCCAAAACGGTGTTTTTTGCCAATAGTCTCCCGGCTGAAAATTTTGGCCGGCATGGACATCGCTGTGTCTCGCAAACCCCAGGACGGACGCTTCAACGTAAGAATGAAAAACAGAGACATCAATGTGCGAGCCTCCACTATACCGTCCATTTACGGGGAAAACGTCGTTCTGCGACTGCTGGACACCAGCAACGGCATATATTCTTTAGATCATCTAGGCATGTCTGAGACTGACCAAAAAAAATTGGAAACGGTTACCGCCCGGCCTCATGGCATGATTCTTAGCACCGGCCCTACCGGAAGCGGCAAGAGCACCAGCCTCTATGCCATCCTGAAGACCATCAATCAGCCGGACATCAACATCGTCACCATTGAGGACCCGGTGGAATATCGCATCGATGACATCATGCAAGTTCAGCTAAACAGCAAAGCCGGCATGACCTTTGCCGACGGTCTTCGATCTATCCTGCGCCAGGACCCGGATGTCGTTATGGTAGGAGAGATCCGCGACCTGGAGACCGCAAGAGTGGCTGTTCAAGCCTCACTGACCGGGCACCGAGTGTTAAGCACACTGCATACCAATGATGCAGCCGGCGCCATTTCTCGTTTGCTGGATATGGGCGTCGAACCCTTCCTTGTATCATCAGTGATAGGCGTATCATTTGCTCAACGCCTGGTGCGCATGGTCTGCCCCGCATGCAAAGAACCTTACCACCCATCCGAGGAAGTATTAAAACACTGGAACCTGGACGAGAATGTCGACGGTAATTTAATGCACGGCAAAGGCTGCATGAACTGCATGAACACAGGCTACAGGGGCCGCATCGGAATTTATGAAGTAATGATGGTCGATGAAAAAATTCAAGATCTGATTTTAAAAAGAAGCCCGGCGCATGAGATAAAAAAAACTGCCGTCGAATCGGGCAATTTTACAACTCTAAGAGAAAACGCTATTGAAAAAGTGCTTCAGGGAATCACCACTCTGGAGGAGGTGGCGTCCGTGGTGATTGACTGATTGAGTAGGTTCGTATGTTCAAATTACCAGCTGACCGGGTTATGCGGTTATGGGTTTTTCAACCGAAACCATGGGGTTTGCGAAATCGGCCATCATTTCTATTGCTTCTGCCTGGATTTCTTTCCCTAATTCCTATAATTAATCAGAAGAATCTTACTTTTCAAAAATGCAGCATCAGCTAAAGGTTGCCAGCCCTGGACATTTGCTCACGGAGGTCTTTAGTTTTTTCGTTAGCCTCATCAGCAATATTTTTTGCACTCTCTGTGTACTGTTTAGTCTGAATTTCTATGACTGCGGGCGATCTGTCGACTCCCATGTTTTTCATGACCAGTATTCCTACAATCAGCAAACTGACAGCCATAACAATGATCAATACTCCACGCATGGCAATTTTCCTTCTTTCATTGTTTCAAATATGAAAACAATCCCCGCTTTGATTTCCGAGCTAAACGGTTAGAGTTTTTTCCACCTGCTCGATGCCTTTTGCGTAGACAGCCAGCATTTCCACCGTTTCAGTCTGGATTTCATTTCTTAATTCTTCGGGTTCGAGGACGATCGCCTTGGCCCCCCACTGCAATACCCAGGCTT
>LJNK01000042.1 GCA_001303025.1 Deltaproteobacteria bacterium SG8_13 | reverse complement strand
CTCGTCGGCGATGATGATCTCCGGTGCGCCCATCAGGGCCCGGGCAGCCGCCACCCGCTGCTGCTGGCCGACGCTCAGTTCGGTGACCGGACGCGAGAGGAGATCGGTATGATCCAGGTTCAGGTGAGTCAGCAATCGCCGGGCCTCGGCTTCCACACTTCCGGCGCTGCGCATGGCCTTTACCCGCCGTCGGTGAGAAAACCTGCACGGCAGGGTTACGTTCTCGACCACGGTGAGGTAGGGAACCAGGTTGAACATCTGAAAGATGATCCCCATATGATCGGCCCGGAAGCGGTCCCGAGCCGGCCCATGCATTTCATCCAGAGCTTGGCCCAGCACGGTGATGCGGCCGTACCGGGGCTTCACGATGCCGGCCAGCAGCGCCAGCAGGGTGCTTTTGCCGCTGCCGCTGGGCCCCTCGATAAACACCCGCCGGCCCTTGTCGACCTGCAGGCTGTCGATATCAAGCACCGGCACAGATGAAACGCTCCAGGAAAACCGCAACCCGGAGATGTCGACGGCGCGAACTTGCTCATCGAGACGCGTTTCTGCAGGGCGAAGTGCCTTGCCCGGGGCAGCGGTTTGAAAACATGCAACCATAGCCGTCTCCTTTCAATCTTGATGCCGCCGACCACTCAGGCGTTCGGATCATCCAGGTTCTCCACCGACAGCAGCGGCAGGTGCAGCTCGTAAAGTGTGTTCAATATACCGGACAGCGCTGCCTGGTCGGCCAAATGCCCCACCAGGATCGTCACCGGCGCTTTTTTTGCAGTCTGGTCGGCGGTAACTGTCATTCCTCCCAGCCGAGCGGCCCAGCTTTTGTCAAGGCGGCCCTGAACGCGGATGCGATAGGTGGCCGGTGTTTCCAGTTTCATTTCTTCCCAGTGGGTTGATTCAGCCATGGGTAGCATTTCCGTATAGTATGAGTTAGAAGTGTAACGCTCGGATGCACGAACGGAAGATAAGGGATGCAGGATAGGCAGTACATTCCCCAAATGGGGGGTTTATGGGGTATTTTGGGGGCAGAAAGACAAGATGACCGCGGATCTAACCCGTTGACAAGATCCCCAGCTGGTACGCCCGGTCTACGGCCTGTCGGCGGTTGGAAGCCTTGAGCTTGCGGTAGATGCTTTGGGTGTGTTTTTTGACCGTTTCCGGTGAGATGAACAGCTTAGCGGCGATTTCCTTATTTGTCAGGCCCGGAGACATGAAACGCAGAATTTCAATTTCACGACGGGTCAGGGGATCGAAAAGCACTTCGGCAGAAGCAGGCCCTGCGGCCGGTCCGATTTCTTCCGGCAAGGCTGACTGTGCAAAGGCTTTATCACTGTCGAAGGCCTCCATAACCTGCATGATATATTCGCTGGCAATATTTTCATCTACCAGACGACCCAACAGTTCCGCCATTGGTGAGCCCAGGTCGAGAAACGGGCGGATCTGCCCGCCCGGTTGTGCCAGTGCGATGGCCTGCTGAAGAGCGTCACGCGCTGTTTCTTTTTCACCTTGCCCGTCCCAGAGCAATGCCTGCCGCAGCTTTACATCGATCAGTACAGCTAGGTTGCGGGTCGATGTGAAAAAAACCGACATCTTGTCCAGCATATCGGCTGCCTTGCGCCTGGCAGTGTCTGTGTTTTGCGCCAGCAGCACTTTTGTCCAGGTCAGATGCGGCAGGTAAAACCGCAGCATCGGTGCCAAGGGTTCGGGCTCATAGCCTTGGGCCCACCGGAGAGCTTCGGGACTGCGACCCTGCCGATCTGCCAACTCGGCATGAAAGGCGCGGGCAGTTTGCACAAGGGCGGAGTTCCCCGTCTTCAGCGCATGATCCATAACGCTGCCGGCGACCTCTTGTGCTTCCGCCTGCCGGCCCTGGACCTGGAATGTAAGCGCCAGGGCATAACTGCTATGAACAAATGTGTTGATATTTATCGCCCGCCCTTCTTTCACCGCAGAGACCAGGTGTTTTTCAGCAATTTCGACTTCGTTGCGACGGTAGTGCGCTATGCCCAGAAAGTAGTCGGCAAAGGAGATCGACTCCAGCAGGTCGTGTTTCGAACCCAGATCGAGCACTTTGGCGGCCATCTGCAGAAGACCGGGCAGGTCGGTTTCGAGCCAGCTGATAAAGCAAAGGCCGAACATAAGCCGGCTGCGATAGGTTTGACTGTAAGCGGCTGCCTGCTCCAGCGCATTGTACAGCACCGTTTGAGCATCCCTGAGGGACCCGGTCATCTGATAAGCAAACGACAGAACGAGCAATGCAAATGCTCTTTCACTGGCGTGATGCAGGGATATTTTTTCCAGCGCCTCTTGGGACAAGGAGATTGCTTTTTCGCCAACCCCTTCCATATAAAAGCGGGCTGCTTTCAATGCGCCAAGCTCGCCGGCAAGTCCAGCGCTCGACAGCACTTGCGATCCTTTACTGGCGACGATCGCTTCAACCTGGTCTATGAGCTTTATCATCTCCGGTATCTGCAGGCGATTCTCGGCAAGCCAGGCTTTTGCGATGAGCAGTTCCGGATCTTGTTCGACAGCTTCCTGGGGCAGTAATCCGAACCAGCGATCGAGGCGGTGCCACTGCTCCTGGTCGGTTACATGGTGCCGAGACTGTTTTACCAAATTGATTGCGGCCGTGATGTCACCTGCTGCCAGGAAATGATGAAGCGCCTCGTCCAAAAGATCGTTCTGGAAAAACCAGCTGCCGGCCTTTTTGTGAAGTGCGGCGATCTCACCCGGTCGAATGCGTTTTTCGAGTTGACGCTGCAACAGCTGCTGAAACAAATGATGGTAGCGGTACCAGCGCCTCTGGTCGTCCAGCGGAATTACAAACAGATTGGATTTCTCCAGCTGTTCGATGAATTCACTGCCGGTGATCGAGCAAGTTCCCGGTTCCCAGCCGGCGGTGCAAATCGCCTCACACAGGGGAGCACAAAATCGGTTCAGCAAGGCGGTTGAAAGCAGATAATCTTGAATGGCAGGCGGCTGTCTGGAAAGAACTTCGCTGACGATGTAGTCCATCACGTAACGGTTGTCATCCGGCAAGTTTCCCAAAATTCGGTCGACATCGGTCCGTTCACGCAACGATAGAGCAGCCAGACGCAGGCCGGCCACCCAGCCCTCGGTTTTTTTCTCCAGAACAGCGGCTATCCTATCGTCAACCTGCATCCCCATTACTTGCTGCAAAAACAGCGTGACCTCTCCTGCCGAAAATCGTAGATCCTGAACACGGATTTCGGTCATTTGCCCGCGAGCGCGCAGTTCCATCATAGGCAGCGGCGGATCGCGCCGGGTGGCAACCACCAGGTGCATGGCCCCGGGGGGGTGTGACAAAATCGTGGAAAGCAGATCGTGGATTTTTTTATCAGTGATCAGATGATAATCATCCAACACGAGGATGTAGTTTCCTTTGATTTGATCCAGATCGTTGAGTAATGTGTTGGCCAGCAGTGCCTCTGGAGGTAAATTGGTGGCTTTCAGATAATTTCGGGTTGTACTTCCGATATGCGGGAAGATGGATTGAATCGCCGCGATGAAATAGGCAAGGAACAGGCGCAAGTCGTTGTCACTGTCATCCAGGGACAACCAGGCACAAGGAAGGTTAGAGCGCTCCACCCAACAGCTCGCCAGGGTGCTCTTGCCATATCCGGCCGGCGCCGAAATCAGGGTCAGGGGCCGGTGCAGGCGCTGGTCCAGCCGATCGACCAGACGCTGGCGGTGCAGGTGGTCTCCGGCTACCTGTGGCCGGTGAAGCTTGGTGCGAGTTAAGGGTATGGGGGCGTTTTCGTCGGACATGGAATTGTCTTCATCGATGACTCAGCATCTGACTAATAACAGCCAGACTATGAATTGCATTCGATCCCCGCACTTGTCAAGCACCCCCCCTCAACAAATGGATTACCCCGATTCGAAAGCCGCTGCATCATTATAAACATGCACGTCGCGCTGCGGAAACGGGATCGAAATGCCCTCCTCGTCAAAGCGCAGTTTCACGGTTTTGGTCACATCCCAGTACACGTCCCAGTAATCCTCGATCTTGACCCAGGGCCGAACGATAAAATCGACCGACGAATCATTGAGGGTATGCAGCCGCACCACCGGCTCGGGGTTGTCGAGGACCTTGTCGTGTGATTGGAGGATATCGTTTAATACCGCCTCGGCCTTGGTGATGTCGTCGCCGTAACCGATGCCGAACACCATATCCACCCGGCGCTTGTCCTGGGCGGTGACGTTTTTGATCACATCGCCCCATATCTTGTTGTTGGGCACGACGATCATCTGGTTGTCCAGCGTCGAAATGGTGGTGGAGACCAGGCTCATCTTGTTCACCTTGCCGTACACACCGCCCACGTCGATGAGATCGCCCACGTCATAGGGCCGGTAGAGCAGGATCATGATCCCGGAAGCGAAATTGCTGAGGGTATCCTGCAGGGCAAAGCCGATGATAAAACCGGCGACACCGAGACCGGCGAGCAGCGGCCCCAGGCTGATGCCCAGCTGCGACAGGGCGATCATCAGCCCGAAGATCAACACCAGGTTGGCGACCGTCTGGACGATCATTCGCCTGGCCAGCTGGGACAGGTTGAAATTGGAGGCTTCCAGCGCCTTCTCAAGTGCCTTTTTGACCAGGCGTTTGGCAAAAACGAACACATAAAGAATGGCGATAAACAACAGCATTTTGACGAAAAACTTGGGCCCGCTGTCCACCAGCCAGGTGGTGATCTTATCCGTGGCGCGGCCGGCCAGTTTGACAGCCACCCCAGTGTCGGTCAATCCCGCGCTGATGTCCCTGGTGGCCTCCACCAGCTGCGTGCGGTACGCCTTGGTGTCCAGCTCGAAGGATTCCATCAGTCCGAGGATGACCTCCATGCTGGCCGTGTTGGTGTCCAGGCTCTTTTTGGCAGCCGTCAGCCGTTTGGGAATATCGGTGTCGTCCGGCACTTCTTTGATCAGCAGTTCCAGGTCGGCGATGCGCTCGATGGCAAACGCGATGCGGGCGGAGAGTTCATCGGCTCGATCTTCCAGCAGATCGGTTAACTTCGCCTGCTCCTTTTTCACGTCCATGCCCAACTGTGTCATCTTCGCCACGTGGGCAGCACCGATTTCGTACATCCGGTCCAAGCGTGCGGTCAGCTTGGTGATTTGATTTTCCAGAGCCGGCCACTGTTCTGCAGGGGCCTTGGTCCGGCGAGCGCGGGCTGCATCGACCTCTCGGCTTAATCGGTTGATTTCAACCCACAGGCGCGGTGGCACCATAAAAAGTACCTCCTCCACCTGCCGGCGAAGCTCGGGCTGTTCGCCCTTTTTTTCCAGCTCCAGCAACGCATCGGCCAGCCGGTGCATGTCATCCAGGATGCGCTGCTGGAACTTGAACAGTTGCAACTGGATAACGAGGCGGTCTTCTGCACTGGCCTCCTTCATGGCATCCATCAAACGCTGGCCTTCCTCGACCTGCTCATTGATGCGCGCCAGCAGTTTGCTGGCGTCTTCGCCCACCTCTTCAGCCGACATTTCCTTTACGACTTCATTGCCGGCAACCGGTGCTGATTCTTTCTGCGCCATGGCCGGACCTGTCAGTCCGGCCAACAGCAGCGCCTGCAGCAGTATAACCAGCAGCACGGAAATGAATCCATTTCGCTCTATCATTTTGAACCTCTTCGAAGATTACTTGTTGGGTTCGAAGCTGAATTTCTGGCCGCCGATGGCCGCTTCATACATCAGCCCGCCCTTGGCGTGGATGAAGACCGCCATGCCGTTGTTGTAGCCCCTTCCGGCCTGAGTGCCGGTTGCCGGGCCGGCAGTCGCCCCGGCGGCAGCACCGCCGGTTCCGGCCTGGGCCTGGGCTCCGGCGGTAATCGCCACGGCAGATGCGGCGGCATCGAACTCGAACTCGCCGCCGGTGAACTCGTCATAGGCCCGCTTGTCCTGGAAAAAGATCATCTGGCTGAAGGCCTGTCCTCCGGCCTGGAAGCCGATCGTCGCTTTGATCAGCTTAGAGGTTCCGGTGACCGTGCCCTGCCGGTAGACCTGTCCTTTGCCAAAGGCCCCTCCGATGCCCAGGCCACCTTTACCGACGGTAGGGAATACCGCATAGCCATAGGCGTTTTTGAAAAAGGGTTGCACGGCATCCGATTTTTTATAAACGGCAATGGTGTCACTGAAATTGTCGGCCAGCGCGCTGTCGGCTGCACCGAAAATCAAGGCCAATGAGATGAGAGTCATAAAAAACCGTGTTGTTTTCATCAGAACCCTCCATTTCTTCTTTTTAGTTGATGGAATTGATTTTCGATAATAATGAAAAATCACGCGGCAGCTGGAAGGGTAGTTGAAAAACCAAAAGCCCGCAGACCGCTCCTCAACTCAACGCCCAACACTTCCCAAGGCATTCAGTCACAGGACGTCAAAATCCATAGCAGCAGCACGCAGGGTAGCATAATCATTCGACTATCTGTATGCAAGCAGTAGGATTTAAACAGGGGAGGCACCCGGCGGGCGAAGCGATCGGGCCGGCCGCTCAAGTCTTTATCTCGATCAGATCACAGCAAGATCCACGCCCGCAGACCGAACATCCGTATCTTTTGCTCGGTTGGATTCAGCGTCGGATCGATCATTTGCTGGTTCGGCAACGTAAGAGCCAGGATCGGGTAATACTGAAACCGGTGCAACAGCCCGGTGGAGTATTGGTCTTGCAGCGCTTCGGCGAAAAAAATCCCTGGCCGACAGGATGCTATTCGGTGTTGCTGCGGTTTCGAATATCGGTCAGCTCCCGGAGCCGATCGCCGAGCAGGTTGAAGGACAAAACGGTGATAAACATCACCGCTGCCGGAAGCAGGGCCACGTGAGGCGCTTCGTCGAGCACTTCTTTGCCCGCGGCGATCATCCCTCCCCAGCTTGGCGTTGGCGCCGGCACGCCCAGCCCCAGAAAACTAAGGGCTCCCTCGGCGACGATCATCACTCCCACCAGCAGCAACCCGTATGCTGCCAGGGGCCAGACCACGTTGGGCAGAATATGGCAGCAGATGATGCGCCGGTTGCCGGCACCGATGGCACGGGCGGCAAGGATAAAGTCGCGTTCGGCCCAGGTCAAGGTGTTGGCACGTGCCACGCGGCAAAATGCGGGTACGATGAGGATGGCCAGCGCCGGAATCAGGTTCTGCAGACCCGGGCCCAGATAAAACCCGATAGCCAGCAGGAGCACCAGGCCGGGAAACGCAAGGATCGTGTCCATGGCCGCCACCACCAAGGACTCGAAGCGCCCCCGGTAGAATCCGGCCAGTATACCAATGGTGCCCCCGATAATGCAGGCAATGGCCGGTGCCAGCAGGCCCACCAGCAAAGACACCCGCACGCCGTGGATCAGGCGCGCGGCGATGTCCCTGCCCAGGGTGTCGGTACCCAGCCAGTAGGTGTACGGGGAGCCGATCAGACCACCGTTTTGTGACGGCAGCCATTGCTCGCTGCGGGTAACGGGCGGGGCCGCCGGGTGGCTAAAGTTCATGTGGTCGTATGCCGGCAGGGTCCACAGGTCGGCACTGCATGCCAGCAGCAGCAGCAAGCAGATCCAGGCGGCCGGCAGCCAGAAACTGAATCCCAGCTTGGCGGCATTGCGGTGCCGGCGGATTTCGACGGTCCCTGCCAGCGCTTCAGCCATTTTTCGGCTCCAGGCGGATTCGCGGGTCGAGCACCGCATAGAGCAGATCCACTGCCGAGTTGATCACAACGTAGGCCACGGTAATCACTAGAACGCAGCCCTGTACCATGAGAAAGTCGCGGGAGAAAATGGCATCGACCAGCAGCCGTCCGATTCCCGGCAGGGCGTAAATCATTTCGATGATCACCGCCGCCCCGATCCAGTGACCGATCTGCAGCCCTAAAACAGTGACCAGGGTAAGAGAAGAGGGCTTGAGGGCATCTGTGAGCAGGATTTTCCAGGTCGGCAGCCCCTTAGCTCTGGCCATCAGGATGTAGTCCTCCTGAAGGGTGCCGATCATATCACTGCGCAGCACCCGCATCAGCGGCACCCATTCGATCAGGGCGATGCTCAGGCTCGGCAGGATAAATCCTTTGAGGTTGGGACAGATGCCCTCGGAAAGGGGGGTGTATCCGGTGGCCGGCAGCAACTGCAGGCGCAAGGCAAAGGCAAAGATGAGCAGCAACGCCATGACATAGCTGGGGATGGACAAGGTGGCAAAACCGGCCGAGGCGACACTGCGGTCAATGGCGCTGCCGGCCTTGTGGGCACTGATGATCGCCGCCGGGATCGCCAGTCCAAGGGCGATCAGCTGCGAAAAAAGCAGCAGTTCAACCGTAACAGGCAGCCGGGAAACAATGGCCTGCAGCACCGGCTCGCCGCTGCGATGTGAAGTTCCCAGATCGCCGGCAACGGCTCTTGCCAGCCACCGGCCGAACCGCAATGCGATGTTCCGGTCCAACCCCATCTCAGCGCGAATCGCTGCGATCTGTTCGGCGGTGGCGTCCGGACCGCCGATCTCATACGCCACATCCCCGGGCAGCAGGGCCACCAGCAGAAACGTCAGGGCGCTGGCGGTGAAGACCACCGCTGCCAGCCGGAGCAATTTTCTCAGATAAAAGGCCACAGCAACCGCCTAATGCGCACCCGGGTGTTGCATGCGCCGCCACCGCGCTTTATGTGTGCCGGGTGCTGCCGCCAAGGTCATCGGCAGTGATCGTCCGCCCCGCCCCGCTGCGTATAAAGCGGCTGCCATAAGCCTTGGCAAACAGATTCCGGGCCTGGTCGCCCGTGCAATGCGAAGGGGCGACAAAGCGAACTCTTGCCTGCTGAAACCCTTCGATGATCTGCCGGATACTTTCTGCGCTGTCGTGCAGCAGATGAAATCCCCCCATTACCAGCAAAATATCCTGTCGGGCTATGCTGCGGGCCCGATGGATGATATCGATAATTCCCGGATGGGCGCAACCGGTGATGACAACAGCTCCCTGGTCCGTACGCAATACCAGTGAATGTTCGTTTTGCACCCGGCTGCGCATCTCGCCGGTGGAGGCCGCATGGGCGCAAATCCTCCCGGGCGCTCCCATCTCGACGACCTTCGCCCCGCGCGCGCGGAGGAGCCTTTTATAACGCGCGGAAAAAGATGCGTGCAGGTATACCTTCATGGCAGGGTGGGTTTGCAGCAGCCGCGGCAGGCCGCCGATGTGATCGTGGTGCTCATGAGATATGAATGCGGCCTCGATGCGATGCCGGTCGATGCCCAGCCTGACCAGGTTCGACATAAATGTTTTATCGAGGCGGCCGGAATCGAAAAGCAGTGTCTGCTGCAGACCTTTCACCAGGCAGGCGAACCCCAGATCGGTGGACATCCCGGAAGCATACGAAATATTGTCGTAAACCACCGTCAATTTCAGTGATTCGAGCCTGGCCTTCGGTTGGTTGTCTTCAAACAACTCCATTTCCAATGACTCGCCTGAAGTGCCGCTGCAACTGCTGCTTAAAAGGCAGGCGGATGGCGCCACTGCGATCCCCATCGCGATGCGGCCACCGAATCGCAAAACTTCCCGCCGTGTAAACTGTTTCAAACGGTTGCCTCTCCCGCGCAGCTAGTAGCATACATCCGGGGACAACGCCATCCCCGGGCAGCGGCCCTGCCGACCGCTTCGCGCGCCTGCTACGGCTCCACCCATACCTCGGTTAACCGTACGATGCCGTATTGCATATCGGTCAGACCCTTCACACCGGTGCGGGTGATCACGTGACTGCGCATCCCGCCGCGGTATATCAGCGGAACGTCCTGGTTGATCTGCCGGGCGATACGGCACAAAATTTCCTGCCGTTTGATCGGATCGGTCTCCATGCGCTGGGCCAGCAGCAGCTCGTCCATCTCCGGGCTCTTATAGCGTGAAAAATTGGCGCGGCTGGCCGAATGCAGGGCCCTGAAGAGCGCCGGGCCCTGGTCCGGCCGCGGTGAGATCCGCCAGGTGGAGACCTGGTAGTCCCCGGAGATCACCTTTTTTACCACCGGGCCGAATTCCAGGCCCACGGGGGTGGCCTGGATGCCGACATCTTTGAGAAGCTGCTGGGTGATTTCACCGATGTCCCGTCCGCGTTTGGAACTGGAATGCAGCAGTTCCAGCTCTATGCGCTGTCCATGGTTCCCGTTGAGCTTCCGGGCACTGGCCGGATCGTAGACCAGGTACCCGTCATCTGCGCACTGAAAATCCGCGCCGAAAGGATGTGTTACCACCGGGATGCTGTCCTGATATGCCATTTTCACCTGAAGGGCCTGGTTGTTGGCATGGGCCAGGGCGCGGCGTACATTGATGTCGTCCAACGGCGGGCGGGCGGTGTTGAGGATAAAGATTTCCGCCCCGTTGTCTTCGCTGCGATGCACCGCCAAAGTGGGGTCCTTTTCGGCCTTGCGGATGAGGTTGCCGCGGTCCATCCAGATCATATCCACTTGTCCGGACTGCAGACTGGCATACCGCGTCTGGGGATCGACCAGCGACCTGAAGACGATTTCATATAGATACGGCCGGCCCTTTTGCCAATAATCCGGATTTTTCACCACCACAAAGCGGTCTCCGGATATCCACTGCTTGAACCTGAAAGGGCCGGTTCCCACCGGTGCACGGCTCTGGATCCCTTGCTCGACAGCTTTGGGAGACGGAATCAGGTTGGCCAGGGTGCGGGTGCTGCCCAATGTGCGCTGGAAGGGGAGCCACGGGTGTTTCAGGCGAAATGCGACCGTATGCTCGTCGGTCTTTTCCACCGCGACGATGGCTCCCAAAGCGCTGCGCCCGCGGAATTTGTTTGCCGGATCAAGCATGCGCCTCCAGTGGGAAACGACTGCATCGGCTGTAAAAGCCGTCCCGTCGTGAAAAGATACCCCTTTGCGCAGTTTGACGGTCCACAGCTTGCCCCCATCGGCTGCCTCTGCGGACAGGCCGAGCACTGGAACCAGGTTTTCTTCTGAATCCAGCCGAAAAAGGGGCTCCATGACAGTGTTGGCGGCAATGGAGCCGTTGATGGCCAGCCGGGAGGCGAATTTGATGACCTCGAAGCCGGCAAATTCACTTTCCGTCCCGAAAGTCAGTGTGCCGCCAATCCGCGACCCGGATGCAGCTGCCGGAATGTTCAGGGCGAATAGAACGATCGGTAACATCGTTGAAACTGCAATGGATATTCGGATCCATTTCGATCTGCACCGGCGGGATCTGTTTTTGCGCATCGCAACCTCCTTTTTCATTATAAAATCAGCCTGTTTTCTTTTTTACTGGACTTACGCTTGCCTGCGCGAAATAAAACATCTTCGATACGGTGGTCTCGCGATTGACTCGTTTGAGGTACATGTGATGAAGATCTTCGCTGCTGAGGTGTTTCCTCAGGCCCAGGCCCCGCGCCGATAGAAAGTCCTCTATGGTGTCGGGGTCAATTCCAAAGGTGATTTCCTCTCCCATCTGCTTCAATGCCTGTCGCAGCACTACCGCCTCATCGAGCCGGCTTGTCCCGTCGAAAACCGATGGCGGGAAATAATCGAAAACCACCGCGCTTCCGGCCGGGGAATGGTTCGATATGAAAGCCATGATCCGGTCGACATCTGCCGGAGAAAGGTAGTAGCTCACCCCTTCCCAGATGAAAAAAGTGATTCGCCCGGGATCGTACCCGCTTTCCAGCAGCCTGGCGATAAAATCTTCACAGTCGAACCGGCACGGTATGAATGTCAGGCGGTCGGGAACCGGCAAGCGATATTTCTTCAGCCGCTGCAGCTTCATCTGCTGGGTGGCCGGATCATCGAGTTCATAGATCGGCACGCCTTCATTGAGCTGTGTAAAGCGAAACGCCCGGGTGTCGTACCCGGCTCCCAAAATGACCAGCTGCTGTAACCCCTCGTCGATGGACCTCAGCAGTCGATCGTCGATAAATCTTCCCCGGGCCAGGATGGCGTCGCACACGCCGGGAACCAGGCGATTCCATCGCGAGATCCTCTCTTCGAGCAAAAATGCGGTATCGCCGGTACGGGTGAACTCGTCGGGCAGAAAGCACCGGGCATAGGGGTCGTGAAAGATGCGCTGGCCGGCCGGCCGCAGCGATTCAAACGCCCTGACTGCCGCGTTGTTTTCTGCGGTGATGCTCGGTTGTTCGGTCCTCATTTCACCCCCGATGTTTCGCTGGAAAAGATGCCATCTTCCACTTAAAACAACTGTCGTTACATTACATATGTTGTTTATCAGGCAAAAAAATGATGCCCTTACGGTGCAATGATTGACAAGCGTCGTAAATCCTTCACTTTCAGACCGTCGCCTTCCGATTTGTCTTACTTCTTGAAACCATCGTAAATGGCCTGGTTCGCTTTGCGCAGGAAATCGGTCAGGTTCATCCCGACAAAATCGGAAACCTCTTCGGACTCAGATTCGGGCAAATCCAGCCACCCGCTGCTGGCCAGATAGGAAATCCCGTGCAGCAGAAACCACCGGACCACTCGAATGCGGTTTTTGGCCTGCTCGGAGATGTTTTGAAAGCGCTCATCGTCGGCCAGTTGGTCGCCTAGCTTGGCCCAATGCTTCCGGGCGAATTCCTTTTGAAACTGGATGTGCTCCTCGTCGTTGATGCAGCGGAATAGATGCTTCTCCTTGCTGGCAAACAGCACGTACCCCAGTGCCTGATCGAGCCACTTGTCGCCGGTCCGGTCCTGGGCAATATAGTCGACAAATGTGGCCAGCGCTTTTTCGACCACCCCTTTTTCGATGTTCTTCATCGATTGCAGGTGATCGTAAATCGGCCGGGTCGAGGAGTTGAGTTCTTTTGCGATCGTCCGCGCAGACAGTCCCACCCAGCCATGGCGCCGGACAATGTTGAAGGCGGCGTCAATGACATCTTCGGAGCTGAATCGTTGTTTGGGGGGCATCGCTTTCCCTTCTTATAGTCGGTTTTGCTATTCGAACTTTTATACAACGTATGTTGTGTAACATGTGTTGTTTACTTTGGCAAGCATTTTCTTGCATCATTCGAACGGTTATCAGTGGCCAATCCATTTCTGCAGAAATCCTCAGCAAATGCAAGCCTGCTTGACATCAGGGCTGGTATGGCATACAAAGTCGGATCGATTTTTAGCAGTTGCGCCGGACGCAATCCGCAATGGACGGATGGTGCGATGATGAAAAAATGGCTCTCAACGTGGCTGACCCTGTTGTGTCTTGCGGGCATCGCGAGCCTGGTCTGCGCCGCAGATGATCCGCCGCCAACGGAAAAAAAGCTCGTGCACGTCTATTTTGCCGACAAAAGCCAGTCGTACCTGTCGGCCGAAGATCGGGTGGTGCCGGATTCCGGGGACCCTGTCGACCTGGGCAGACAGCTCATGATGGCGCTGCTGCAGGGCCCGCGCGGCAACATGGGGCGCACGATACCGAGCGGCACCCGGCTCAATGCCCTTTTCATTGGCGGGGACGGTACCGGGTACGTGGATCTGTCCGATGTGGTGACCGGACAGCACCCCGGCGGGTGCCGATCCGAAATACTGACGATCTACTCCATCGTCAATTCGCTGGTATTAAACGTTGAGGAAATAAAGTCGGTCAAAATTCTGATTGACGGAAGCGAGGCCTGGACGCTGGCCGGCCACGTCGATATCCGTTTTCCGTTTACAGCCGAGATGCTGCTGATCCGATGACGAAAAAAACAAAAATAAACGACATCCGCAACATCGGAATTATTGCCCACATCGATGCCGGCAAGACCACCGTCACCGAGCGGATTCTCTACTACACGGGTCGCTCCTACAAAATCGGCGAGGTGCACGACGGCGAAGCGGTCATGGACTGGATGCCCGACGAGCAGGAGCGCGGGATTACCATCACCTCTGCGGTGACCACCTGTGAATGGAAGGGCAGCCAGATCCAGATCATCGACACCCCCGGGCACGTCGACTTCACCATCGAAGTGGAGCGATCGCTGCGGGTGCTCGACGGTGCCATCGGCGTATTCTGCGCGGTCGGCGGAGTGGAGCCACAATCCGAGACCGTGTGGCGGCAGGCCGACAAGTACCGGGTACCGAAGATGGCCTTCGTCAACAAGCTCGACCGCGTTGGCGCTGATTTCGAAGGCACCGTGGACATGATGAAAACCAAGCTCCATGCCCGACCCCTTGTTGTCCAACTGCCCGTCGGTGCCGAGGATCAGTTTGAAGGGGTCATCGACCTGATCGACAGGCAGATGATCGTCTGGGACGAGGACACACTGGGGGCGAGCTTCGAAACTGTCGATATCGCCGCCGAGCTGGTCCCGGCGGCCGAAAAGGCCCGCGAGCAGATGATCGAAGCGGTGGCTGAAACCGATGACGAGATCATGGAGGCCTACCTGGCCGATGCGCCCATCGAAACCGACCAGCTGGTGGCGGCCATCCGGCGCGCCACCATCGAGTTGAAGCTGGTTCCGGTGCTGTGCGGCTCGGCCCTTCGCAACAAGGGTGTCCAGCCCCTGCTGGACGCCATCGTGCGTTTTTTGCCCAGCCCGGTGGACATCCCGCCCATCAAAGGAACGCATCCCGAAACCGGAGACATCATCACCTGCAAGGCCAGCAGCTCGCAGCCGCTGGCGGCCCTGATATTCAAGGTTTCGATGATCGAAGGCCGCAAGCTCTCTTTCCTGCGGATCTACAGCGGGCGATTGAAGGCCGGAGAAGACGTTTTCAACCCGGCGCTGGGTATCAAAGAGAAGGTGTCGCGCATTTTGCGCATGCACGCCAACAAGCGCGAACGAGTGGATACGGTGGAGGCCGGCAGCATCGTGGGGGTGGTCGGTTTGAAGCGCTCTTCCACCGGTGAGACCCTGTGCTCGCCGGCACACCCGGTGCTGCTGGAAAGAATCGAGTTTTACGAGCCAGTGATCTCGGTTGCCGTGGAGCCAAAAACCCACAGCGACCAGGAGAAACTCGAGCAGGTGCTGGAAAAATTTGTCTCCGAAGATCCCACCTTGCGGGTCAGCACGGATGAGGATACCGGTCAGATGATCCTTTCGGGCATGGGCGAGCTGCACCTGGAGGTGATCATCAGCCGCATGCTGCGCGAGTTCAACACCCAGGTCAACGTGGGCAAACCCCAGGTAGTGCACCGGGAAAGCATCGAGATCGAAGCCGAGGCCGACTCGGTCTTCGACCGGGAAATCGCCGGCCAGCGTCAGTACGGAGAAGTACGCATCCGGCTGGTCCCCCTGGAGCGCGGGGCTGGAATCCGCTTCCGATCGGAAGTCTCCGATGACATCCTCCCGCCGCTGTTTCTGCCCGCGGTGGAAAAAGGGGTGCGCGAATCAATGGAAAGCGGCACGTTGATGGGATACCCGGTGGTGGACGTGGAGGCGGTTTTAACCGGCGGCGCGGTCAAAGACACCCTCGGCACCGAACTGGCTTACACGGTGAGTGCTTCAATGGCCTGCAAGGCGGCCCTGTCCGAAGGCAAGCCCTACCTGCTCGATCCGATCATGGACGTGGAGGTGTTCGTCACCGAGGAGTTCATGGGGGATGTCATCGGAGATCTGAATGCCCGCAACGGAAAGATCGAAGCCATCGACTCCCAGAAAGGCCTTCAGGTGATCCGGGCCGTGGTCCCGCTGGCGCGCATGTTCGGATACTCCACCGCCCTGCGGTCGGCCACCCAGGGTCGGGGCACCTTCACCATGCAGTTTTCGCGGTTCGACCGCATCGGCTAACCCGCCATTTCAATGGCCGCCTGCATCATCTGCAATGCCTGCGCTTTGATTCCTTCGAGATTCGACCCCGCAACCTCGGTGGCCATCAGGAACCTCTCACCCGCTTCAAGATCCCCATGCACAATAAGCTATCCCCCCGCAAAACAGCCAGAAACTGACACATCCGCCTCAATGAACGCTGGCAAACACCGCAAATGGTCAAATGCCGTTCACCTGTGGTATGATTATTTATCTGCCGGTTTTTCAAACAGCCCATGCCAGCGGCATGGCAGGAAAGGAGAGACTATGAGAATAGGGATGAAAATCGGTGTCGCTGTCCTGTTTTTGCTTGTGCTGGTCGGTTGCGCCGGCACCTCCAAGTACATGCAGGATGTAACGGATCCCAATATCGCATATGCACCGGCGGTCGATGAGGTTATCGTCGTGTTTATGCGCCCTTCGACGTTTGCATTCGCCATTCAGTCGGGTTTGTTTGACATCACGACCGAAAAAAACGACGTGATCGGCATTGTCTCGGCCAAGAAAAAACTGGCATACCGAACCACGCCGGGCAAACATCTGTTCATGGTTACCGGGGAAAGTGCCGATTTCCTGCAGGCGGATCTGCAGGCCGGAAAGACCTATTACGCCCTGATTACCCCAAGAATGGGGGCCTGGAAAGCGCGGTTTTCGCTGGCTGCCGTGTCGAAGGATATCGAGCCGGACAAACTGAACGAATGGAAAACCGCCTGTACCTGGGTCGAAACTTCGGAAGCCACTCGTCAGTGGGCCAAAGAAAACGCCGGCAGCATTCAGAGAAAACGTTCCGACTACATCGCTAAATGGATGGCCAAACCCGAAGAGGGCAAACCGACCCTGGCACCCGAAGACGGATTCTAATTGACCGCTCGAAATCGATTCAGCGTGCAATCAGACTGCCCGGAGCACTTCGTTGAAATGCCCGGTGCGGTCAACCATTGCGGTTGGGCAGTGTTGGGAGTGTGACGGATTGCTTCCTACCCCCTTCCCTGCTGCTGTTTTTTCTGAGCTGCGAGCTGCTCGTCGATCTGTTTGAGCAGCTTATCGATCTCTTCCCTGCGCTCCTGCTTTTGGGATTCTTCCAGCGCACGCGCCAGCTGCGCGCGCGCTTTGGCAAGATCTCTTCGCTGCAGGTGATACATGCCCATGTGGTAGTGGGCCTCGCCCAGATTTCCCTGCTCGCCGTATGCCTTTGCCAGGAAATACTGCAGCTGTTTGCCTTTGTAGCCCCTTTTTATGAGCGTTTCCAAATGGACTGCGGCCTGCTGCGGGTTGCCGAGTTCCAGCTGGGTCCTGCCCAAGTAGTAGATGCCCTCCGGATTTTGGGGATCGATGCTCAAGGCGCTTTGCAGGGTGGACAGCGCCTGCGGGTACTGGCCGCCGGTAAAATAGATCCGCCCCAAGGCCGTGAGGCTGAATGGATCGAAGGCGTTGATCGCCAGCGCTTTTTGCATCGCATCGATCGCCTTTTCCTGGGCACCGGTTCGCGCCAGTGCCAACCCGTAGCCGTAATAGCCGATCGGGTCGGCGGGATTGTGTTCGATGCGCGCCGCAAAGGTGTTCAGGGCGACCTTCTCATCGCTGTAAAGTGCCATCACCCGCGCCTGGACCACCGGAAACAGCCCGGAGGCAACGGCGTCGGCCGGGCCCTTATCGCGTTTGTGTTTGTCCAGAAACGTGTCGATATAGGCCAGCCGGTCTTCCACTGCCGGGTGGGTCATCAGATACGATGGCACCACATCGGCGCCGAACCACTGCTTCGCGCGAATCTTGTTGAGAATGGTCAGCAACCCCTCGCCGTTGTATCCGGCCTGGGTGAGGTACTCCAAACCGACCTGGTCGGCCTGGATTTCATCCTCGCGGCTGTTGGCAAGGACTGCGCTTTGACCGGCTGCCATCGATCCGAGGGTCACGGCGCTGGCCACCTCCCCGCCGCCGGCCGCTCCCAGCAGAATGCCGGCCGCAACACCGGCCAGTGTGGCCATGTTGATTTTTTTCGACCGCTCGATCTTCTGGGCGATGTGACGGCAAAACACATGCGAAATTTCATGCGAAAGAATACCGGCCAGCTCCTCTTCGCCGTCCATGGCCGCGATCAGACCGGTGTATATAAAGATGTGGCCGCCCGGGATGGCAAAGGCATTGTAGACGTCCTGCCGAACGACGTAAAACTGATAGTTGAACGGCTGCTGGGGGAACGCCTTGACCAGCTTTGCTCCCAAAGCGCTGACATACCCACCGATCAGCGGATCATCGATGATCTCCATCTGCGCAGAGAGGATTTTGATGTATTCGCGGGCCAGCTCCTCTTCCTCCATGACGGTCAGACCGCTGGAGGCCACCGGGAACAAGACGGTGGATAGAAAGATGACCAGTACGGTAATTGCGGGAATTTTTTTCATGGTTTTTATCAACCAACCAGCCGGCGATAATGGTCGCCGCTGCCGAACGCGTCGGTAATCGTCGGGCAAAGCGTGCGGAGCCGACACCTAAAGATAAGGCATGATCGCACAATTTTCAGCCCTTTTCAAACGGAAACGTTTGTGTTAGAACCCCGGGCATGGCAAAGATCATCTGCATCGCGAATCAAAAAGGGGGCGTGGGCAAAACCACCACTGCAGTGAACCTGTCGGCGGCACTGGCGGCTTCGGAAAAGCAGACCCTGCTGGTGGACTGTGACCCCCAGGCCAATGCCACCTCAGGGGTCGGCCTGGACAAAACCGAACTGGCGTACACGCTCTACCACGGCATGCTGGGCGGTGTCGAGGCCCAGCGGCTCATCATGGACACGGAGATCGACTCGCTGAAGGTGATTCCCTCCAACGTGGAGCTGATCGGATTCGAGGTGGAGATGATGGCCAACCCCGAGCGGGAAAACGCGCTGAAAAACCTGCTGGCAGGCATCACCGACCGCTTCGATTACATCATCCTGGACTGCCCGCCGTCACTGAGCCTGCTGACCGTCAATGCATTGACCGCCGCCGATGCGCTGCTGATCCCCCTGCAATGTGAATTTTACGCCCTGGAGGGCCTCGGGCAGCTGCTGCACACGGTTCGACGCATACAGCACAACCTGAACCCGGATCTGAAAATCGCCGGCATTTTGCTGACCATGTTCGACCGCCGGACCAATCTTTCCTTCCAGGTGGCCGAAGATGCCGAAAATCACTTTAAAGAACTAGTGCTGAAAACCATCATCCCCCGAAACATCCGCTTGAGCGAGGCGCCCAGTTTCGGCAGACCCATTCTGCTCTATGACGCCACCTCGGCCGGTGCGCAGAGCTACATTCAGCTGGCCAGCGAGATCATTTCCGAGCCGGTCGCCAGCTCTGCATATCTGTAGCACGGTCGGGCCGGTTTCGCGCGATGACCGGGTATCATCCGTAAATCCAACACCCCCGGGCGAAAGACAAAATGGACAGAAACTCCATATCCGGACGTAAAAAAGGCAAAAAGCTGGCACTGGGCAGGGGTCTCGATGCCCTGATTCCGGGACTCGACTCCAAAGAGCCGGCGATGAAGGAATTTTTCCAGTGCGACATCGATCTGATCCGGCGCAATCGCCATCAGCCCCGGCGCCGTTTTTCGGAAGATGAACTGCAGGAGCTCACTGATTCCATCCGGGCCCAGGGGATCATCCAACCCCTGGTGGTTCGCAAGCAAAATGGTGAATACGAGCTGGTGGCGGGCGAACGACGCCTGCGGGCCGCCCGCAAAGCCGGCTTGAAACAGGTGCCGGTCATCGTCCGGGCGGTTGAAGATGCCGAAATGCTGGAGATGTCGCTGGTGGAAAACATCCAGCGGGAGGATCTGAACCCGATGGAGGAGGCTGATGCCTATCACCGGCTGATCGCAGAATTCAGCCTCACCCAGGATCAGGCCGCCAAACGGGTCGGCAAAAGCCGTTCGGCGGTGGCCAACTTTCTGCGGCTGCGCAATCTGCCCCAACAGATCAAGGAAAGCATCACCGACGGCTCGGTGAGCATGGGGCACGCCCGGGCGCTGCTGAGCATCGAAAACACCGCCGCCCAGCTGGAGCTGTGGAGCGCGGTCATCCGCAAAGGACTTTCGGTCCGGGAAACCGAGAACTTTGCCAAGCAGGCCAAACCAACCGCGAAAAGCAAAAAATCCCCGCAGCCCACTTCGGAGCAGATCTATTTTACCGACATCGCTGCCGACCTTTCCCGCTACTACGGAACCAAGGTTCAGATCAAACGCCGTGGCCGTGTCGGCAGGGTGGAGATCGAATTTTACGGAGACCAGGATCTGGATCGTTTGCTCGGGATGCTGAAATTAAAATAGCCCCGCAATTTGCATCAGTTTCAGGCGCCCATCGAACCAGCCGCGGCCGGCTCAATGGGCGCCTCGAGCTTGCCCGACCCGCTGGATAACAGCTGAGCGTGCGCCCGGCGCCGGCCGTATGGGATAAAGTGGCACTTCATATCATCATCGATGGCTACAACCTGATCAAAAACTCGCCGTGGCTCAGCGCGCTGGACCGGCAGGACCTGCAGCTGGGGCGCGAAGCGCTAGTCGACTTGCTGGCCGACTACAAAAAGGTTAAGGCTCACAAAATCACCGTGGTGTTCGACGGCGCCGGGTCAATCGATGCAACCGCGTCCAGAGACCGCATCAAAGGCATCCACGTAGTCTTCTCCCGTCACGGCCGGTCGGCCGATTCGGTAATCAAGAACATGGCATCCAAAGAGCGGGAAAAGGCCCTGGTGGTCAGCTCCGACCGGGACGTTGCCCTGACTGCGGCCTCCTTTCAGGCGGCAACCATCCCCGCCTCGGAATTTGAAGCCCGGCTCGCGCTGACTGCCCGGCTCGATGCAGCCGGAGCGCCGGGCGAAGACGAAGCCGGCTGGATTCCCACCACCCGGAAAAAAGGCCCCAGCCGGCGGCTTCCAAAGCGCAACCGACGCAACCGAATGAAAGTTCGCAAACTGTAAATGAAGATCTTAATTGCCAAGACTGCCGGATTCTGCATGGGGGTGCGCCGGGCCGTGGAAATGGTCATGGTCTCTCCCGATGAAAAACGGCAGCCGGTGTACACCTTCGGTCCGCTGATTCATAATCCCCAGGTCCTGAGCCTGCTGGAAGAAAAGGGAATCCGGGCGCTGACCGAGATCCCGGAGCACGGCTCCGGAACGGTGCTCATCCGCGCCCATGGCGTTCCGCCGGAAATCAAATCCCGCCTGAAAACCGCCGGCTTCGAGGTGATCGACGCCACCTGCCCCCGGGTGATCAAAGTCCAGACCATCATCCGCAAGCACGCCAAAAAGGGCTTTGCAGCGATCATTTTGGGCGATCGGGATCATCCCGAGGTGACCGGCCTGCTCGGTTATGCCGGAGAAAAAGGGGTTGTCGTCGGCAGCCTGGAGGAACTGGAGGCACTGCCGGCCTTCGACCAGGCCATCATCGTCGCCCAGACCACCCAGAACACCCAGCTGTTCGACAGCGTCAAACGCTGGGCCGTCGACAAGCACCCCCACTACAAGATTTTCGACACGATCTGCGATTCGACCGAACGGCGCCAGGCCGAAGTCCAGCGGCTGGCCGGTGAAGTCGACGCAGTTGTTGTGGTCGGCGGACTGCACAGCGGCAACACCCGGCGCCTGACCGAGATCGCCGCAGAGTCCGGCAAACCGGCCTATCACATCGAAACGGAAGATGACTTGGATCAGATCGAACTCAAAGAGATCTCCGCCAACCGGTTGATCGGCATCACCGCCGGGGCCTCGACCCCCAACTGGGTCATCAAGCGCGTCTACCGCGCCCTGGAGGCCATGCGGTTTAAAAAAGCGCGCGGCTGGCACCGCCTTTTGTTTACGCTGCAGCGCACCCTGCTGCTCACCAACATCTACGTATCCATCGGTGCCGGCTGCCTTTGCTTTGCCTGCAGCAAACTGCTGGGAATCGAAAAAGATATCTACGTGATCATATCGATGCTCTACGTGCAGTCGATGCACACCTTGAATCACCTGACCGGCGGCCAGTCGGATCGCTTCAACGATCCGGGCCGGGCGCTGTTTTATGACAAACACCAAACCGCGTTAACGGCGCTGGCGGTGATATCCGGTGCCGCCGGGCTGATGCTGGCCTACACCACCGGACCGGTTCCGTTTCTGGTGCTGCTGGTGATGAGCCTGCTGGGCCTTACCTACAACCTGCGCATCATCCCCGGATTTCTGCTGGCCGACCGCTACCGTAGGCTTCGAGACATACCGGGCTCCAAGACGTTTCTGATCGCCCTGGCATGGGGAACCGTGACCACGCTGTTTCCGTACCTGTCGGTGACCGGCACCCTGCAAATCGGCACCGTGCTGGTGTTTCTCTGGGCCACCGGCCTGGTGTTCGTGCGAACGGCTTTTTTCGACACCCTCGATATGCAGGGAGATCGCATCGTCGGCAAGGAAACCATCCCCATTTTGCTGGGCGAAAAGCCGACCCTGCGCCTGCTCAAAAGGGTCCTGCTGGCCGTGCTGGCCGGAATGCTCCTGTCGACACTGCTGGGTCTGGTGGGCAGTGTCGGCTATGCGCTGACGGTTTGTCCAATGTTCTTGGCCGGGATTTTGCTGGCCTATGAAAAAGATGTGATGATTCCGGGCATCCGCCTGGAGTTTCTGCTGGAGTCCCACTTTCTGGTGGCCGGAGCGGCGGCGCTGTTGTGGACCGTCACGGGTTAAAGCCTTTGCATGTTACAGCATCAGTGCCGAGGAACACTGATGCAAAAACCGCTATCGTTTTAAAGTGCTGGAAAACAAACTAACGAGCGCTTGCAGACGGACGCAAAAAAGGACCGTGCGTCGCCGAAGCGCGGCGTTGGGTAATGACATCTGCTAGATAGGGCAACTATCGGCAACCTTTAAAACCACATGATAGTCAGATCATATCCCCCGGAAAAGCTCAGAAACTGAAATTAACGATACTGGTATGGCAACCTCCCTCATTTCAAATCCCAGTCCCTCAAATTCCCACCTTTACGTGTAAAATGAGGACAACGGTGGGTTGAATAATTCTGTTTTATAGGTGGATATGGTAAAATAAGTGTTGCAATTATGAGTGCTGCATTTTGAGTTATGTAATTCCCGTTTTGTCCAATAACCGGGAATTAATTCCCCCGATATTGGGATGGGGCGGCGCTGCGCGCCACACTATCGCTCACGAGCTGACGCCATTGAGATGACCACCAAAGATAATTTTAAAATATGTTCCAATTGTGGATTTGAATGGAAAAGTCGTGAAGATTTTCTGAATGACCACAGTGTCATCATTATTGGATATCAGACAAATTTCAAAAGTTTGGAGGCAGGTATTTTTCTTTTCAACCATTCGTGTAAGGGTACATTTGGGCTTGAGGTTAGTGATTTTGCAAATTTATATGATGGTCCTGTATTTCAGGAAAGAGCCACAGGATCAGATGAGTGCCCAGAGTATTGTTTGCATAAATACACACTTGATTCTTGTCCTGCTAAATGTGAATGCGCTTTTGTGCGGGAGATAATCCAGCTACTGAAAAAATGACAGAATTTCTAACCAGGTGATGTAGGCCAAATTGCACTATCGGCGTTGTCGCTTGATGCGCATACCGTTACATGTACCTGCTAGGATCCAATCTTATCAAATCGCCCAAAATATTTTGATAGCCTAACCCTATCTATAAAAACGGGCTAAATTCCGATAGTTTGGTTTTGGCAAGCTATATGTCATTATGTCAAGTGCAAATAGCTTCAGTTCTTGTGATCTATATTGTATTTTCATGGAGCGGACAATTCTCCATAGCGTTGTATTTTAAATACATGGCCAACTCATTTCTGAATCAAATATTGGTAGCGCAATTTTAACAATTTTGAACGTTGCTGGTCGGAGAGATCCGGGAAAACGGTATCTTCCCAAGCATGATAACACACAAACAGCCGTGTTCGCATTTCAAGCTCATCACCCTTAAAGCCTAATTCAGCAAAGATTGCCCGAAGATAATCAAGCCGCATTTTAACAACCTCATTAACTACCTTGCGTATATTAGAATCTGTTTTTGCCCATAAAGTCATCGCGAGATCAAATTTTCCCAGGTGATTGTCCCTGATCATTTCCATTGAGGCAAGAAGCTGTTTTTTCGGATCAAGTTTCATCAGATCAGGATTGTCAGTGACAATACCCGTATATTCGCGTGTCCAATAATCCAGAAGGTGGTCAAACAATTCTTGTCGATTTTTGAAATGCCAGTAAAATCCGCTTCTTGATATACCCAATGCCTTGGCCAGCCGTCCAACTTTAACCGCTTCAATACCACCTTCCTCAAGCGCTTCAAGTGCCTTGGCCAGCCATTGATCTTTACTCACACGGTTAATTTTGTTTGTCATTTGTGTCTCGAACTTTTTTTGCATAAGCTACTGGACATATTTGTACAGTATGGTTATCATAACAATACATAACTGTACAGAACATAATCTCAATTGGCCCAACTTCAACCTATTTTTTGGGTCTGGGTGCCATTATGCGGCTTTGCCCGCAAACACAACGAACTGAGTAAAAAATCGCCATACCGCAGGCTCTGCATAAGAGCTATCGAAGAATATGCGATATAAAAAGCAAAATGTTACGGGCTGGGAAACAGAGGATTTAGATTGTTTTTTAAGTCTTTTAAAAATGTCAGATTACATTTGGGTGCCGTTCGAAAGGCTGCCCTTTTTGGTGCATTAGTTGTGATATTTACAGCACCTCATCTCTTCGCGGCTGAGCAGACGCACCCAATACACGAAGACTCAGAGCATTATCATCGCAATAACATCGGGTTTTTCTTCGGCAACACCTATGAAGACTCCCACCATGGAAGCGAGAATGGTTTTACCGTTGGTTTCAATTACGAACGCCGCCTTTCAAAGCTTTTGGGTATTGGTGGTTTCTATGAATACGCGGGAGGTGATTTTGATAAATGGAGTATCGGCGTCCTGCTGTTTTTTCACCCCTATAAAGCATGGCGCTTTCAGCTTGCGCCAGGGTTGGAACACAGAGAAAGCGATGACGAGTTCCTCTTCCGTATCGGTGCTGCCTATGATTTTCAGCTCTCTGAACGGTGGGCTATCGTGCCTGAGGCTAACGTTGACTTTGTGGACGGTGAAGAGGCGTTGTATTTGGCCTTACATTAGGATTTGGATTTTAGAAGACTTACGTATAATCGCTACCAGTCTCAAATTTTCTGGAGGGGGTGTGGAACGCAAAAGAGAGGAAGATTCAGAAACGGTAGAGATTAATAAACTTGGATGGAATTTACGTTGTCAATTTTAAAGGAAGAGACCTGAGAGTTAAGGTAAAAAATAAAAAAATCTGATGTTCCACGCCGAGGTCATTTTGAAAAAAACATACACAACACATACATTATTTTTGATTTTAATCATCGCGATTACCAATGCTTATGCAGAAGAAAATGCCTCGAATCCGCTGGCCGCCGTAGACAATACGGACATAAGATGGCAGTATTTTGATCTCGATGGACCTGAACGCAATGATTTTTGGTTAGACGGATCATACATGCTGACTCCAAAGCTAAAACTTAAGTATGAACTTCATTATTGGGATACGGATGTGACCGGAACCAGCGAAAGTGGTTTTGAGACATTTCATCTGAAACCCATCTATTTCCCAACACAGGGAGAATGGGGTTCATGGAAATACAAACTGGCAGTTGGCGCTGAATGGATTGTGGGATTCGGAAATGAAGATAAGGGCATCGGATCGGGATCGGACCAGATCGCTCCATTTGCAGGTGTGGCGTTTGTGCGCGGTGGTACGGTCCTGGTTCCGCTCGTGCAGCACTTTGTCGAATACGATGGTCCGGATGTCAATCAAACCTCCCTTCGACTGATTGCCATTCAGTCGCTCCCGAACAAATTTTGGGGCAAACTAGACGCCAAAATCTCCGTCGACTGGGAGAACGATGCCGTACCCGCGACTGCTGAGGCACAACTTGGGAAAATGTTTACGTCATCATTTGGTACCTACGTGGATGGTCTTCTCGGCATCGGCGGTGACAAACCCTATGACTGGGGAGTTGGCGTAGGGTTGCGCTTTAATTACTGATACGTTCGCAAATTGCAATATTAAGCGTGTCAAGCGTGTTTTTATTTAAAGATTTTACATTTGGTTAGGTTTTTAGCTGGTTGTTGCTAAACTGAAAAAAGGAGGTACCAAATGAGACTGTTTTAAATCATGATTGTTGTGGCACTGTTTATCGGTGTGCCAAATTTGGTCGATGCGGCGTCAATAATGAACAATGATAGCGAAGTTTACCAAATCAAGGGGCGCAAGGCAGGTGAGGATTGGGTTTATGTTGATATTAATCCCATGGGAACAAAATATTTTAACTGTCGTCACGGTTGTGAGCTTGAGTTGGTAGAAACCGGCTCATCTGTCGTATTGGACACTGATGGCGATGTCGTCATAAATCATGGGGTTTTGACTGTAAAGTAGAATCATCTGCCAGGCAACAATTACAGTTGTGGCCGATACACACAAAACAACCTTCGACCAAAACGAGTGATGGGATCAGCTTTAAGAGTCGGCCAACAAATATTATTGTTTATCGAAATTGGTCACTTTTTGTGCTCATTATGAACATTTACGAGGCGTCTATTTAACATTCCAATATAGAACCAAAACGTGACGTCTATTAAACATTAATGAAAGCCAGACAAGAAAGCATATGCAGTGGAGGAAACTTATGATCACAACGAAGAAAATTCTAATTGTCGCATCTATGGCGTTCATGGCCGTGATGGTCTATCAATGGGGGCACGAAGATGGAAGGGAAGGAAAATCGTCCGGGATAGTCAGTGAAGCAATAGCCGCTGAGAGTCCGCCAAAAGCATCACCGGTCAAAGCGCGCGATCGTGATTTCTACGCGCCCAACAGTGAGGATCTGGGACCGAATGAAATGCGTGTGATCGCCTGCGGAACCGGCATGCCCACGACTCGTGCCGCACAGGCCGCTGCGTGTTTCCTCGTCGAGCTCGGCAACGGCGATAAATTCATCTTTGACATCGGCACCGGATCGGCCGAACGCATCTCGTCCCTGCAGATCCCCTACGACTACCTCGACAAGGTTTTTATCGGACACTTGCATGCGGACCATTTCGGTTCGCTCGGTGAAATTTTCATTGGAGGCGCACTCATGGGGAGGCAGAAACCACTTCGGGTCTGGGGGCCGAACGGTCGCAGCCCCGAGCTTGGAACGGCCTATGCCGTTCAGAAGTTGAAGGAAATGTATACCTGGGACCTCGCCGGTCGTGTGGGTATGGTTGACTTTCGCGGTTACTCGATTGAGGTCAACGAATTCGATTACAAGGCCGAGAACGCCGTCATCTATGAGGATAACGGCGTAACGATCCGTTCATTTCCCGCGATCCATTCACTCGACGGGCCTGTCAGCTTCAGTCTTGAATGGAAAGGGCTGAAATTCGTTTTCGGCTCTGACACATATCCCAACAAATGGTTTGTGGAATACGCCAAAGATGCCGATCTTGTCGTACACGAGTGCTTCGTCGCCGTTCCCGACCTTGTCAAGAAGATGGGCTTTACGCCGGAACAGGCTTTAGTAGTCGGCACCCAGATCCACACCGCTCCGGAGGCGTTCGGAAAGCTCATGAGCATTATAAAACCGAGGCACGCTGTTGCCTATCATTTCTTCAAAGATTTTGACACGACTGCGGAAGTGAACGATCGCATCCGCACCACCTACGATGGGCCGCTGAGCCTCGCTGAAGACTTCATGGTCTGGAACATCACCAAGGACGACATCCGGGTACGGATGGCAGTCGTGGAGGAACACACGTGGGCACCGCCGCTGGTGAACAAACCGGAACTTCCTAAGAAGGATGACACGGAGAAATACAGCAAGGAGATGGGCGTTCCGAATGATGCGATGGGTTACTCCGACTTCATTAAAAAAGGCCGGTGGGGCGAAGTTGACGAGGTGCTCCGCGGAGTCTACAAGGAAGCCAGCGAGGCACTTGGCAGGGAATTTGAGTACCCAGCGAAATAGAAGCCGAAAATTAAAGGACTCATAGCTCTTCTTTCAAGGCTGGCGCAAGTTATAGATTCAGGAACTGAATGCATGGAATAGAATCACTCGAAGGTTAAAATCCTCCGCTGATTCGCAAACAGGCGGCCTAATCCTGGTTCATTCGACCGGAGCCCGGCAGATTTCCGGGCTCATTCTTTTTGTGGATGGACAAGGGATAAATTTGTGGATGGACAAGGGATAAATAAATAAGTTTTGCAGTTTTTTGGTAGTGTTTCCTATTGCATTTAGTTCTATTTATTCTGTAGAAAAATGTTATGATACTGTTGCGTGCTGTCCTACATATTTGTGTTGTCATTGTCCTCATTTTCCCTATTGCCGCCTCTGCCGACTGGGTAAACCTTTCCGGTGCTGAGAATGCCCGCAATATCGCTGAAATCTATATCGAAAAGGATCGTGTCCGGATACAATTGGAAGTGTTTGTCGAGGATTTGAGTCTTTTCAAAGAATTGATACCAGAACGTTTCTTTTCCCAGCCAGTCCCCGGCAGACCGGGATTAGAACAGCGCCAGAAATATTTCTCAGAGCATCTGCTTCAGGTCATTACTGACCGTGGCGAGAACCTGCCGGTCAGCTTTGATCTTGTAGAACCAAGATTGCGCATCGAGAGACCATCTCCCTTAGTTGGCAAAATCAATCCTTACACACTACGACCGATCCCTGGTCCACCAGAGGACAAGCGGGTGCTTTATGCCGAATTGAGTTATCCCCTCAAAGCGCGACCAAAATCCTTAACGTTTATCCCACCGCTGAGTGAGAATGGCCTTGCGAAAGCGTCTATCGGCTTCATCTGTTCTCACCAGGGAGTGACGGTGGTCGACTTCCGTGTTCTGTCGGAAAGGAGCAGGCTCAAACTCGACTGGGACGACCCCTGGTATTCAGTATTTGACAAAAAACAATTACGACGCAAAATCGGTACCGGAATGCGGACATTCCTCTATATTGAACCGTTTGAGGTGCGCAACGAGATCCTGGTGCGGGTCAAAGATATGATGACCTGGCTCGATTTTGACTTGAGTTTTTCATGGAACGGGAGAATGTGCGCATCGACGGCCGGCGGCTCAAACCGATACTCGACAGGACCGCCTTCGTCGAATCATCGCTGCAGCGTAGCCGCTTCATCGAAACTCCTGAACGGGTGCCGCTTAATTCAGCCATGGTTGGCGTGATCATCACCTACCTGACTGATGGTATTCCGCGGCAAGTCACCACGACCTGGGAGCTCTTCTCAGAGCGGGTTCAAAAGGTCACCGCCCGCATGACCGATCCGGCCGGGCCGTTCCCCTATGATTTGACCCCTGACGATAACGTCCTGAAATGGAACAACTATCTTAAAACCTACACTATCCCCACCGTCGAAAAAATCAATGTCGCTGACCAGCATCGCGGGGTGCCGGTGCCCATCGGGAGTGTGGTTTGCATCGCCCTGCTGCTCCCCATCGGTTGGGGTGTCGTGCTACGTAAGAAGCATGGCGGTTCAGTTAAACCGCTATTCGGCATGTTCGCCCTGTTGGCCATCGGAGCCCTGTTGCTGATCCCGGTTCTCCAGGTTCCAGTCGGCGGCAACGCTCGGGCCAGCCAGTTTTCCACGGAAGACGGCCGAATGGTTCTCGATAGCCTTCTGAAAAACGTCTACCGCGCTTTCGACTTTCGCGAGGAGGCGGATGTTTATGATAAACTATCCATCTGCGTCAGTGGTGAATTGCTGGCCGACCTCTATCTGGAGCAGCGGCGGTCACTGGTGGTCGAGCAGGCCGGCGGTGCCCAGGCCAAGGTGAAGGAAGTCGCCATAAAGGACGTGGCAGTTAGCAAATCGACCAAACATGACGGCGCCCTTGATCTCAGGGCCCAATGGACGGCATTGGGTAAGGTGGGCCATTGGGGTCATGTTCACAGCCGTCAGAATCGCTATGATGCCATCGTCACGATTAAACCGCTGACTGGCGTGTGGAAAATCATTGACCTGGAGCTGATAGAGGAGAAGCGGCTGTTTTGATTTCTAAAAGCGCCATGGTCGAGACAGAATCTCTGAAGTTTCAGTATCCCGATAGTAGTTTTCATCTTTCGATTCCCTATTTCGCTGTCAAGGCAGGTGAGAAGGTGGCCGTTGTCGGCCCTAGTGGGTCCGGGAAGACCACCCTGCTCAACCTACTGGCCGGAATCCTGGCGCCTATGGAGGGTTCAATTAAAGTAGGTGAAACTGCAGTCAGTGACCTGAACGATGCCGGCCGGCGGGATTTCCGGATCCGAAATATCGGCTTCGTTTTTCAAGATTTCCAACTACTCGACTACCTCAGCATTCTGGATAATATCCTTCACCCTTACCGGATTTCTGGCGCCCTGAAATTGACAGGTGAAGTCTGTCAACGAGCCATTCTCCTGGCCGAGCAGATGGGTGTTGCCGGTCATCTCAAGAAACATCCCGGGGAACTCTCCCAAGGAGAAAAACAACGCGCCGCTATCTGCCGGGCATTGCTCTCACAGCCCAAACTGATTCTGGCCGACGAAGCCACGGGCAATCTAGATCCCGAGAACAAAACCAGGATTCTGGACCTGCTGTTTGCCGCCGTGGACAAACACGGTACGACCCTGCTGGCGGTGACGCATGACCACGAACTGTTAAGAAGGTTTGACCGGGTGATCGATTTTAATAATTTTCAATAAGATGGACCGGCTTAGGCGTATATGCATAGCTTTTACCTTGCCTGGAAATACATCATTTACAATCGCATCAAGACGGCGGTACTGGTGGCCTGTGTCACCCTGATCGCGTTTCTGCCTTTTGCCTTGCAAATGCTGCTGGAAGAAAGCGAACGCCAGCTCACGTCGAGAGCCGTTTCCACACCACTGGTGATCGGTGCCAAGGGTAGTGCCCTGGATCTGGTCATGAACACGCTCTATTTCGGTGACGAGCATCCTGAGGCCATTAGCATGGAAGCGGTCAACCGCATTTGGGATTCGGAACTGGCCCTGCCCATTCCCGTGTACACCCGCTTCAAGGCTCGTGGTTTTCCCATCGTGGGCACCAGCCTCGACTATTTCAGTTTTCGCAACCTGGATGTGGCAACAGGCAGATCCTTGGCCGTATTGGGCGAATGCGTGCTCGGCGCCAGGGCGGCGGAGGAACTTGACCTACAACCGGGAGGCGCCCTGGTTTCATCGCCGGAGAGCCTCTTCGATCTGGCCGGGGTATACCCGCTCAAGATGAAGGTGGTGGGTATCCTTGAAAAAGCCCACACCTCCGACGACCTGGCCATTTTCGTTGATTTGAAAACCGCCTGGGTGATCCAGGGCTTGGGCCACGGCCACCAGGATGTCACCCAACTCAACGATCCGACCCTGGTGCTGGAGCGCACGGAGTCCAATGTGGCCGCCACGGCCAAACTCTACCACTACACGGAGATCAACGAGAAGAATATCGGCAGTTTCCATTTCCACGGCAACATGGACGTCTATCCTATCACCGCGGTCATCGCCGTGCCCAATGACGAGAAATCCGGGACGATTCTGCAGGGCCGATATTTGGCCAAGGAGGAGACCCAGCAGATCCTGCGCCCGGCTGAGGTGATCAACGGGTTGCTGCAGAACATCTTTCGCATCAAGAACGTGATCGATGCGGTGGTGTCGGTGGTGGCCCTGGCCACTATCATGGCCATCATCCTGGTGTTTGCCTTATCGCTGCGGCTGCGCCAGCGCGAAATTGAAACCATCTTTAAAATCGGCTGCAGCCGGATGACCATCGCCAAGCTGCTGGCGGCCGAGATCCTGATTATCGTAATGACCAGTGCGACTTTATGCGCCATCATGCTGGCAATTGTAGGTACATTCACCAACGATCTGGTGAGGATGTTGTTTATTGGATAAGGTAATCTTAGATGGTAGAATTCAGATTTCAGAATGAATGATTCGCTTCACTCAATCAATTAATCGTTTTGAACATGTATTCCAAAACACAAAAAGACAGAATTCCTTCAATCCAAAATCCGCAATCTAAAGATCTAAAATGGAGACCTTCATGTTACGTTTCCCCACCACACGATGCGCGTTGTCTATGCTGGTCGCTTTGGCCATTGCCCAATCCGCAACAGCCCACCAACTCTCCGTATTTGCCTGGGTGGAAGGGAATTCGGTTTTGGTCGAGGCACACCTGCCCAAGGGCAAGCGTCCTAAATTGGGAGATGTGCTGGTTTACGACGGCGAGGATCAGTTGTTGCTGAAAACCGGACTCCAGCCGGATGGAACGGCATCGTTCCCCTTGGATCATTGGGAAACCGGATACCGCATCGTCGTGGATATCGGCCATGGGCATCAAGCTTACTGGATAATGACCCCCTACGACATCCAGCAACAACGTGATGGCCTGCAATAACCACAAAGCGAGGGTGAAATAATGAAAGGATTTTGTTGGAAGCGGTGGTCTGTGGTTTGGATAGGTGTGGTTATGCTCGTCAATGTCTATCCGGCAAAAGCTGGTTCGCCGCTAAACGTCTACGTGGTCAACTACCCGTTGAAATACTTTGCCGAACGCATCGGCGGTAAGCATGTCAGGGTGTTCCTGCCAGTGCCGGCGGATGTTGATCCGGTATATTGGACACCGAAGATTTCTGACATCGGTGCCTATCAGCAGGCTGATCTAATCCTGCTCAATGGCGCCGGCTACGCCAAGTGGGTCAGCAAGGTCAGTCTACCGCGCTCCAAAAGTGTGGACACCTCGCGGGGATTCAAGGATCGGCACATCACGGTGAAAGAAACCATGACCCACAGCCACGGTGCCGAAGGGGAGCATGCCCACGAGGGGTTGGCTTTTACCACCTGGTTGGATCTGTCTCTGGCAGCCAAACAGGCCGAAGTGATTGCTAATGCCTTGACCCGCAAACGTCCCCAGCACAAAGAACAATTCATGGCCAATTACCAATCCTTGGAGAAGGATCTATTGGCACTTGATAGCCGGATAAAAGCGCTGGTCACACCCAACCATACCGTGCCCATCATATTTTCTCACCCGGTATACGAATATTTTGAGAAAGTGTATGTTTTGAATGGCGAATCGGTGCATTGGGAACCAGACGAGAAACCAACTCCCAGTCAGATCGCCGAACTAAATAAGATTTATGAAACGCATCAGGCCAAATGGATGATTTGGGAAGGTGCACCGATCAAGTCAGCGGTGAATGTCTTGGAAAGGATGGGCATTCAAAGTGCTGTTTTTGATCCTTGCGGCAATGTTCCATTAGATGGTGATTTTCTGTCGGTAATGCGACAAAACATAGCCAATCTCGAACCTGTATTTCGTTGAGAACCTTTTCGAAATAAAAAGCATTGATTTGATTCATGAGCCGATGTTAGACGCGACAAACCTGCACTCACGCCCCAGCACAGGTAGCTGCTATATAGCAAAAGCTAAGACAGCTTTTAATACAATGAATTAGCAATACCGTATCTCAACCAGGGTTCTTTATCGTTGATCTCTAATTTCTCTGAATCAGATTTCGAAAATATCCAACCATTTCGGGGGAAGCCCAATCCCTCGCTCCGATAACTTTTTCTACAGTTAACCCTTCCCGATCAATGATAAAGCTCTCAGGGACACCAGTTGTCCGATAGAGACTTTTTACGGATCCTTTCGTATCGATAAGGGCAGTAAAACTCAACTTGTGTTGTTTCATAAAGGGGATAACTGCTTCGGCTCCCGATTCATCGATGCTGACTGCCAGGATTGTAAAATCTTCTCCCTTCAGCTTCTGATGGAGTATTTCCATGGACGGCATTTCTTCCACGCAGGGAGCACACCATGTCGCCCAGATATTGAGAAGAACTACTTTGCCTCTAAATTCATATAGACTGACTTTTTTGCCGCTTAGATCCGGCAGACTGAAATTCGGCGCAGGCATACGTTTTCCAAGCCGGGGCATATCGGAAGGCTTGAACAAAGAATCTTTGGTTTGAAGTAAAACGATGATCCCGATACCGATAATCAGTAGGGAAATCAGAAATATTTTAGATTTCATACGATGACTTTCCGTAACATCGAGGGTATTGGCGCGCTGTGGGCCGAAAACTTATTCAGCGCGTGGATCGCCTCGATCGAATACGCGGCTCGCTTCCATCGAGCAGACGCCGGATGTTGGCGCTGTGACGGACAAATATGCCGGCGGCCAGAACCAGGGCACAGACGCTAAAGGCTGCGGAGTGTGTCGTCCACCAGATGGCCGGCGGCAGCGTCGCTGCAGCTGCCAGCGAACCGGCCGACACCCGGTTGCTTGCAAAGGCCACCAGCAGAAACCCCGCAAGGGCGACAAGCACCGCCAAAGGAGATATAACTGCCAGGCTACCGGCAGCGGTGGCCACCCCCTTTCCGCCGTTTTTCATCTTCATGTACACGGGAAACAGATGACCGCCAAATGCCGCCAGGGCCGCCAGTGACAGGCAGATGTCCTGCTGGGGAAAATCCGGTGCCGGCAAAGATCGGGCCAGCAGTACCGGAAAGGCCCCCTTGGCGACATCGCCTGCCAGGGTGAGAAGTCCCAGACGGGTGCCGGCCAGCCGCCGGACATTGGTGGCGCCGATGTTTCCGCTTCCGACCTTGCGGATGTCCACGTCGGTAAACAGGCGGGTGAGCACCAGTCCGAAGGGAATCGAACCGAGCAGATAGGCCAGTAGGATAACACCCAGCCAGGTGATAAGATCCGTCGGGTTCAATCCTGCCTCCTTTATGCCGGATACGATTAACTGATCGCTCTACTCGGCTTCAACACATTACGGCTCGGCGGTGCCGTGAAAAGCGCCCGTTTTTTCAGCGCCGATACCATCTCCTCTGGGGTCCTCACCTGCGGATCATTTACAACGGTATCGATTTCCCGGTGTCCGCGCAATCCGCTGGTCACTTTTTTACGCCGGCCGGCCCTATAAGGGCAGATTTGCCGACCGTGTAACCGGCCACGGAAAATACGACGCTGAAACGAAAACCTTCGGTCGCGTCGACCCCGGCCGCCGCGACGCCAAAGAAAACCATTGCCGCAAACAATTAAGATGATGCTGGTTTTCTTGATCGATTCTCCGTTATCTTGGTCGACCGGTTGGTATGTATAGCACAAATTGCGTCGGGGCTCACCCCCATTTAGCGCCTGTCTGCGGCCCAACCATTGGCCGAATAGCACCGGTCCTGCCGCAGCGCAGCCGCATCCAACGCTGCCCGGCTGGGTTTATCAAATCGATTTGTGCCCCATATGGCTTTATGGTATATCAGGACAGCGGAAACCCACCAACAAAAAAGGAGGACAGGCAAAATGTCCAGAAATGAAAAAGTGGACGCAGCCACCCGGGAAATCGAGGAAACCTACCGCAACCGGACACCGGAGAGCGCCCGGATCATCAAGGATGCCGCCCGGTATGTTCCGGACGGAGACTTTCGGATTTCCATCTGGTTTGAACCGTACCCGGCTGTGATGGCCCGCGGCGACGGCTGCCGGCTCTACGACGAGGATGGCAACGAGTACCTCGATTTTTCCAACAACTGGACGTCGATGGTACTGGGCAACAACCACCCGAAAGTCGTCGAGGCAATCTGCAACCAGGCTCCCCTGGGCTCGGCCATGGCAGCTCCTCCCAAAAGGGCTTACGAGTGGGCACAGATCCTGTGCGACCGCATACCTTCGGTCGATAAAGTGCGGTTTTGCACCTCCGGCACCGAGGCGGTCATGTTCGCCGTTCGCGCGGCGCGGGCATTTACCGGCAGGGACAAGATCCTCAAAATGGAGGGGAACTATCACGGCAGCTACGACATCATGGAGATGACGGTCGGCTGGCGCAAGCTGCCGCCGGGCCTGCCCAAAAGCGTCGAGCAGGATGTCCTGGTGACTCCGTTCAACGACAAGGCTGCCGCCGAAAAACTGATCCGTGAAAACAAGGATGAACTGGCAGCGGTGATCGTCGAAGGCATCCTGGGTGCCGGTGGCATGATCCCACCGGAAGATGACTACATGAAGTTCCTGCAGCAGACCGCCCGGGAAAACGACGTACTTCTGATTGCCGATGAGGTGATCAGCTTCCGCCTGGCCACCGGTGGCGCCCAGCAGATCTTCGATTTTCAGCCCGATCTGACCGCGCTGGGCAAAACCATCGGCGGCGGCCTGCCGGTCGGCGCTTTCGGCGGCCGCGAAGACGTGATGGCCGTTTACTCCCCCCGGCACAAACGCCCGGCCCATCATGCGGGCACCTTTGTGGCCTCCTCCATCGCGGTCGCCGCCGCAGTTGCCGGCCTCAAGGAACTGACCGCCGAAGCCATCGATCGCATCAACGCCCTGGGCTGGTCGCTGAGGGACAAACTGCAGGGCATCCTGGACGATTTGCACATCAAGGCCCAGATCAAAGGATACGGCTCCCTGCAGCAGCTGCACTTCACGCCCGAGCCGATTCATCATGCGTCCACCGCCTTTCTGACCCAGGACCGCGACATCCTGCGACTGTTTCATCTGTCGCTGATGAACAAGGGCATTTTCATTCCCAACCGCGGTTTTTTCTCGGTATCGACGCCCATGACCGAGGCGGAGATCGACAAGGCCATTCAAGCGAGCGCTGAAACCCTGGCGGAGCTCAAACCGCTGATGCAGGAGGTGGCCCCCCAGCTGGTCGGCTGAACGCACGCCGACAGGCACTGTCGAAAGGCTGTCCGATGAAACCGGTCCGTATCCCCATTGACGGCAACCTCGACCTGCACCTGTTCAACCCCAGGGAGGTGCCGGATCTGCTCGACGATTATTTTGAGGAATGCGCGCGCAGTGGCCTGTACGAGGTACGCGTTATCCACGGCAAGGGCAGCGGGGTGCTGAAAAAAAGCGTCCGCAGCCACCTGGCAAAACATCCCCGGGTGGCTTCCTTCCGGGAGGCCCCGGCAGATGCCGGAGGCTGGGGCGCCACGCTGGTGACGCTCAAAAATGACTTGTCAGGGGGTTCTGACCGGTAAGGCCCACCATCACCAGCCAGGCTTTGGCATCGAATTTTTTGGAAGGGTCCTCAACCAGGCGCGTTACCTCTTCTTTGGACAGCAGCATCGGCTCGATCTGTTCGGTGCCCTCGTTGGCGGCCGTGGTGATCTCGCCCTCACATTCGACAAACACCATGGCCACCGATTCATCGGTCATCCCGGCCGACGAATAGACCGGCGGGCCCACTTTCAAAATGCGGGTGACGGCCAAACCGGTTTCTTCGTCCAGCTCCCGCCGCACGGCGTCT